>NZ_JBJKFJ010000010.1:0-208914 GCF_050473265.1 Pseudomonas pichavaramensis
AAGATCCGCTGCAGAGAAAGGGCCCTTCGGGGCCCTTTTCTTTTGTCGCCGCCATCCGTGGCGGGCGACCCTTCGGGCCGTCGTGGGGCGACGTCAAAAATAACTCCCGGTGATTTTTTGGGAATTGGTTAAAAGTTGACACCCTCAGGGGGCATCCGTACAATTGCGCCTCCCTCGAGCGGGCGTAGTCCGTCTGTGGGGATTAGCAGCTTGGAATCTGAGGTCAAAATGCAAAACCAACAAATCCGTATTCGGTTGAAGGCTTTTGACCATCGCCTGATCGATCAATCTACCCAGGAAATCGTGGAAACCGCGAAACGTACTGGTGCTCAGGTGCGTGGTCCGATTCCTCTGCCTACTCGTAAGGAGCGGTATACCGTTCTGATCTCCCCGCACGTCAACAAAGACGCGCGTGATCAGTACGAAATCCGCACTCATAAGCGTGTTCTGGACATCGTCCAGCCGACGGATAAAACCGTTGATGCGCTGATGAAGCTCGACCTTGCGGCAGGCGTGGAAGTGCAGATCAGCCTCGGCTAAAACCTGGCGGTTTTAGTCGTGTAACGCTCTGAAATGGGCGGCCATAGCGGGTGAAAGCCCCGTACACTCATGAGGTTTTAAACATGACTATTGGTGTAGTCGGTCGAAAAGCGGGCATGACCCGTATTTTCACCGAAGAAGGTGTCTCCATTCCGGTCACGGTCATTGAGATCGAGCCGAATCGCGTCACCCAGTTCAAAAGCGAGGAGTCTGATGGCTATCGTGCAGTGCAAGTCACTGTCGGTGAGCGTCGTGCTTCGCGTGTTAGCAAGGCTCAGGCTGGCCACTTCGCCAAGGCGAACGTCGCGGCAGGTCGTACCGTTCTGGAGTTCCGTCTTGAAGAAGGCGACTACCAGGCTGGCGATCTGATCAACGCTGAAATTTTCCAAGCTGGTCAACTGGTCGATGTGACCGGTCAGTCCAAAGGTAAAGGCTTCGCCGGTACCATCAAGCGTTGGAACTTCCGCGGCCAGGACAACACCCACGGTAACTCCGTTTCTCACCGTGTGCCGGGTTCCATCGGTCAGTGCCAGACCCCGGGTCGTGTATTCAAGGGCAAGAAGATGTCCGGTCATATGGGCGCAGAGCGCGTGACCGTGCAGTCCCTCGAAGTTGTTCGCGTAGACGCCGAGCGTAACCTGCTGCTGGTCAAGGGTGCCGTTCCGGGCGCTACTGGCGGCGACGTTATCGTTCGTCCGGCTGCCAAGGCGTAAGGGGAGAATCTGAGATGCAATTGAATGTAAATGGCGCTCAGGCGATCGAAGTGTCCGAAGCGACCTTCGGTGGCGAGTTCAACGAGACCCTGGTTCACCAAGCAGTCGTGGCCTACATGGCCGGCGGCCGTCAGGGCACCAAAGGCCAGAAGTCCCGTTCCGACGTGTCCGGTGGCGGCAAGCGCCCGTGGCGTCAGAAGGGCACCGGTCGTGCTCGTGCGGGTACCACTCGTGGTCCGATCTGGCGTGGCGGTGGTGTGACCTTCGCAGCGTCCACCCGTAACCATGATCAGAAGCTGAACAAGAAGATGTACCGCGCTGCTCTGCGCTCCATCCTTGCTGAGCTGGTTCGTACTGACCGTCTGGTAGTGGTTGAAGACTTCGCTGTCGAAGCTCCGAAAACCAAGGCTCTGCTGAGCAAGCTGAATGGCCTGGGTCTGAACGACGTGCTGATCGTATCCGACGCGGTCGATCAGAATCTGTACCTGGCTGCTCGCAACCTGCCGCACGTTGATGTACGTGACGTTCAGGGTTCCGATCCGGTCAGCCTGATCGCGTACGAAAAAGTGCTGGTCACTGTTTCGGCCGTGAAGAAATTCGAGGAGCTGCTGGGATGAACCAGGAACGCGTATTCAAAGTGCTGCTTGGCCCGCACATCTCCGAGAAGGCCACGGTTCTGGCTGACAAGCAAGGTCAGTTCGTTTTCAAAGTCGCTACCGATGCGACCAAGCTGGAAATCAAGAGGGCCGTCGAAAGCCTGTTCAACGTGAAGGTTGAGCGCGTTACTACCCAGAACGTTCTGGGCAAGAGCAAGCGCACCGCTCGCGGTCTGGGCAAGCGTAACGACTGGAAGAAGGCAGTTATCTCCCTTCAGCCGGGCCAAGATCTCGATTTCACCAGCAGTGCTGAGTAAGGAAGGGGTGCATCATGGCAATCGTTAAATGCAAACCGACTTCCGCTGGCCGCCGTTTTGTGGTCAAGGTGGTCAATCAGGGGCTGCACAAAGGCGCTCCGCACGCTCCGCTGCTCGAGAAGAAGTCGAAGTCCGGTGGTCGTAACAACAACGGCCGTATCACCACTCGTCACGTTGGTGGTGGTCACAAGCAGCACTATCGTCTGGTCGACTTCCGTCGCAACGACAAAGATGGCATTCCTGCCACTGTCGAGCGCGTGGAATACGATCCGAACCGTACTGCTCACATCGCTCTGCTGAAGTATGCCGACGGTGAGCGTCGCTACATCATCGCCCCGAAAGGCGTTGTAGCTGGCGATCAACTGGTCGCGGGCATCATGGCTCCGATCAAGGCCGGTAACAGCCTGCAGCTGCGCAACATTCCGGTGGGTTCGACCGTTCACGGTATCGAGCTGAAGCCGGGTAAAGGTGCGCAGATCGCTCGTTCCGCTGGTGCTTCCGCTCAGCTGATCGCGCGTGAAGGTGCTTATGTGACTCTGCGTCTGCGCTCCGGCGAAATGCGCAAAGTCCTGGCTGAATGCCGTGCGACCCTGGGCGAAGTCTCGAACTCCGAGCACAGCCTGCGTTCGCTGGGTAAGGCTGGTGCCAAGCGCTGGCGTGGTGTTCGTCCGACCGTTCGTGGTGTTGCCATGAACCCGGTTGATCACCCGCACGGTGGTGGTGAAGGTCGTACCTCCGGTGGTCGTCATCCGGTGTCGCCATGGGGCTTCCCGACCAAGGGCGCGAAGACCCGTGCTAACAAGCGCACCGACAACATGATCGTCCGTCGTCGCAAGTAAATAGAGGGATACGACAGTGCCACGTTCTCTGAAAAAAGGTCCTTTTATCGATCTTCACCTACTGAAGAAGGTCGAAGCGGCGGTGGAAAAGAACGATCGCAAGCCGGTTAAAACCTGGTCGCGTCGTTCCATGATCCTGCCGCAGATGGTCGGTTTGACCATCGCCGTGCATAACGGTCGTCAGCATGTCCCTGTTCTCGTGAACGAAGACATGGTCGGCCATAAACTGGGCGAATTTGCCGGTACTCGTACCTATCGTGGTCACGTTGCCGACAAGAAAGGCAAGCGTTAAGGGGTTTGGAAATGGAAGTAGCCGCTAAGTTGTCGGGCGCTCGCATCTCCGCCCAGAAAGCTCGCCTGGTCGCCGACCAGATCCGCGGGAAGAAGGTGGGCGAAGCGCTCAACCTGCTGGCTTTCAGCAGCAAGAAAGCCGCCGAGATCATGAAGAAAGTGCTGGAGTCGGCCGTTGCCAACGCCGAGCACAACGAAGGCGCAGACGTTGATGACCTGAAGGTCAGCACCGTTTTCGTCAACGAAGGGCGTTCGCTTAAGCGCATCATGCCGCGTGCCAAAGGCCGTGCTGATCGCATCGTCAAGCGGTCTTGCCATATCACTGTCAAGGTTGCGGACAAGTAACGGAGTCGATCAGATGGGTCAGAAAGTACATCCCGTTGGCATCCGCCTGGGAATCGTCAAGGATCACACCTCGGTCTGGTACGCAGACGGTCGCAATTACGCCGACTATCTGAATGCCGACCTGAAGGTTCGTGCATACCTGCAAGACAAACTAAAAAGCGCGTCCGTTAGCCGTATCGACATCGCTCGTCCGGCTCAAACCGCACGCATCACCATCCACACCGCTCGTCCCGGCATCGTGATCGGCAAGAAAGGTGAAGATGTTGAGAAGCTGCGTCAGGACCTGACCAAGCAAATGGGTGTGCCGGTGCACATCAACATCGAAGAGATCCGCAAGCCGGAGCTCGACGGTATGCTGGTTGCGCAGAGCGTAGCTCAGCAGCTGGAGCGTCGCGTTATGTTCCGTCGCGCCATGAAGCGCGCTGTACAGAACGCCATGCGTATTGGTGCCAAGGGCATCAAGATCCAGGTGAGTGGTCGTCTTGGCGGCGCTGAAATTGCCCGTACCGAGTGGTATCGCGAAGGTCGTGTGCCTCTGCACACCCTGCGTGCCGATATCGATTACGCCACCTACGAAGCGCACACCACTTACGGTGTGATCGGCGTCAAGGTTTGGATCTTCAAGGGTGAGGTCATTGGTGGCCGCACTGAAGAGCTGAAGCCGCAAGCGCCTGCGCCTCGTAAAGCTGCTAAGAAATAAGGAGTACGCATCATGTTGCAACCAAAGCGTACGAAGTTCCGCAAGCAGATGACCGGCCACAACCGTGGTCTGGCTCAGCGCGGTAGCAAAGTCAGCTTCGGCGAGTTCGCGCTGAAGTCTGTCGCCCGCGGTCGTCTCACCGCTCGTCAGATCGAGTCCGCTCGTCGTGCTCTGACTCGTCACGTAAAACGTGGCGGCAAGATCTGGATCCGCGTCTTCCCGGACAAGCCGGTTACCAAGAAGCCTCTCGAAGTGCGGATGGGTAAAGGTAAGGGTGGCGTTGAATACTGGGTAGCCCAGATCCAGCCAGGCAAAGTCCTGTACGAGATCGAAGGCGTATCCGAAGAGCTGGCGCGCGAGGCTTTCGCCCTGGCTGCTGCAAAGCTGCCGCTCGCCACCACCTTTGTTAAGCGGACGGTGATGTGATGAAAGCGACCGAACTTCGTGAAAAAAGCGCACAGCAGCTGAACGAGCAACTGCTCGAGCTGCTGCGCGACCAGTTCAATCTGCGTATGCAGAAGGCAACTGGCCAGCTGGGGCAGTCGCACCTGCTCTCGCAAGTGAAGCGCGACATCGCTCGCGTTAAGACTGTCCTCAGCCAGCAGGCAGGTAAGTAATCATGGCCGAAGTTGAAAAAGCAGTCCGTACGCTGACCGGCCGTGTTGTCAGCGACAAGATGGACAAGACCATCACCGTTCTGATCGAGCGTCGCGTTAAGCACCCGATCTACGGTAAATACGTCAAGCGTTCGACCAAGCTGCACGCTCACGACGAATCCAACCAGTGCAAGATCGGCGACAAGGTTTCCATCCGTGAAACCCGCCCGCAGTCCAAGACCAAGTCCTGGGCTCTGGTTGAAGTCGTTGAACGCGCCGTAGAAGTCTAAGAGCTAAGGGTCGGAGAAATTTTATGATTCAGACTCAATCCATGCTCGATGTGGCTGACAACAGTGGCGCACGTCGTGTCATGTGCATCAAGGTGCTGGGCGGCTCGCATCGTCGCTACGCCGGCATCGGCGACATCATCAAGGTCACCGTCAAGGAAGCAATTCCGCGCGGCAAAGTGAAGAAAGGTCAGGTCATGACCGCAGTGGTCGTTCGTACCCGTCACGGCGTTCGCCGTGCCGACGGTTCGATCATCCGCTTCGACGGCAACGCTGCTGTTCTGCTGAACAACAAGCAAGAGCCGATCGGTACCCGTATCTTCGGGCCAGTGACCCGTGAACTGCGTTCCGAGAAGTTCATGAAGATCGTCTCGCTCGCCCCTGAAGTGCTTTAAGGAGATCCGACATGCAAAAGATTCGTCGTGACGACGAGATCATCGTGATCGCCGGCAAAGACAAAGGTAAGCGCGGTAAGGTGCTCAAGGTTCTCGCTGACGACCGTCTGGTCGTTGGCGGCATCAACCTGGTGAAGCGCCACACCAAGCCGAACCCGATGTCGGGCGTTCAAGGCGGTATCGTCGAGAAAGAAGCGCCGCTGCACGCTTCCAACGTTGCCATCTTCAACTCTGAAACCAACAAGGCTGATCGCGTTGGCTTCAAGATCGAAGACGGCAAAAAAATTCGTGTCTTCAAGTCCACCCAAAAGCCGGTTGGCGCTTGAGAATCATAGGTAGAACACCATGGCACGACTGAAAGAGATTTACCGGAAGGAAATCGCGCCCAAGCTGAAGGAAGAACTGAAGCTGGCGAACGTGATGGAAGTTCCGCGCATCACCAAAATCACCCTGAACATGGGCCTGGGCGAAGCGATCGGTGACAAGAAAGTCATCGAGAACGCGGTTGCCGACCTCGAGAAGATCACCGGTCAGAAAGTCGTAGTGACTCATGCCCGTAAGTCGATCGCAGGTTTCAAGGTTCGTGAAGGTTGGCCGATTGGCGTCAAGGTCACTCTGCGTCGCGAGCGTATGTACGAGTTCCTGGATCGTCTGCTGTCCATCTCCCTGCCGCGCGTGCGTGACTTCCGCGGCCTGAATGCCAAGTCCTTCGATGGTCGTGGCAACTACAGCATGGGCGTGAAAGAGCAGATCATCTTCCCGGAAATCGATTACGACAAAATCGATGCGCTGCGTGGTCTGGACATCACCCTGACTACCACTGCCCGTAACGATGATGAAGGCCGCGCTCTGCTGCGTGCTTTCAACTTCCCGTTCCGCAACTGATCGGAGTCTGGAACATGGCCAAAATGAGCATGAAGAACCGTGAGCTGAAGCGTCAGCAAACGGTTGCCAAGTACGCCAAGAAGCGTGCCGAGCTGAAAGCGATCATCGTTAACCCGAACTCCACTCCGGAAGCTCGTTGGGAAGCGCAGGTCGCCCTGCAGAAGCAGCCGCGTGACGCCAGCGCCTCGCGCCTGCGTAACCGTTGCCGCATCACCGGCCGTCCGCACGGCGTTTACCGTAAGTTCGGTCTGTCGCGTAACAAGCTGCGCGAAGCCGCCATGCGTGGCGACGTACCGGGCCTGGTGAAAGCCAGCTGGTAATCAGCAGTAGCTGTCAGCAGAGCCGGCCTTGTGCCGGCTTTGCCTTTTATTGAACAAGCCCCTTTGGGGGCTTGCTTCATTTTTGATCGGTCTCTAGAATGTCCGGCTCTCCTGAGCCTGGTATTTCCATGCCGAGCTTTTGGATGATCCCACAGCCTTCGGGCTGTTCTATTTGTATCAGGAGCGTCTAGCCCATGAGTATGCAGGACCCGTTAGCGGACATGCTAACTCGTATCCGTAATGCCCAGATGGCTGAAAAGTCCGTCGTAAGCATGCCGTCTTCCACTCTGAAGGTGGCTGTAGCCAAAGTTCTCAAAGACGAAGGTTACATTGCGGGTTACGAAGTAAATGGCGAAGCCAAGCCACAACTGTCCATCGAGCTGAAGTACTTCGAAGGCCGTCCGGTCATCGAAGAAGTCAAGCGCGTGAGCCGTCCTGGCCTTCGTCAATACAAATCCGTCGATGACCTGCCGAAGGTTCGTGGCGGTCTCGGTGTTTCCATCGTCTCCACCAACAAAGGTGTGATGACGGATCGCGCTGCGCGCGCTGCCGGTGTCGGCGGCGAAGTGCTCTGCACCGTGTTCTAAGGGGGGGATAAGCATGTCTCGCGTTGCTAAGAACCCCGTCGCGCTGCCAGCTGGTGTCGAGATCAAACTCGCCGGTCAGCAGCTCTCGGTGAAGGGTGCCAAGGGTACTCTGGAACTGAATGTTCACTCGTCCGTGGAAGTGATCCAGGAAGGTAGCGAACTGCGCTTCGCTGCTCGTAACGGCGACCAGCAGAACCGTGCCATGGCCGGTACTACTCGCGCTCTGGTGAACAACATGGTCATCGGTGTCAGCCAAGGCTTCGAGCGTAAGCTGCAACTGGTTGGTGTGGGCTACAAAGCTCAAGCCAAAGGCCAGGTGCTGAACCTCGCTCTGGGCTTCTCCCACCCGATCGACTACGAACTGCCGGAAGGCGTCGTGGCCGAAACCCCGAACCAGACCGAAATCCTGATCAAGGGTATCGACAAACAACTGGTGGGTCAGGTGGCTGCGGAGATCCGTGACTTCCGTCGTCCTGAGCCGTACAAGGGCAAAGGCGTTCGTTACGCGGATGAAGTTGTCCGTCGTAAAGAAGCCAAGAAGAAGTAAGGGGCTGAGAAATGACCGACAAAAAAGTTACTCGTCTGCGTCGCGCTCGCAAAGCACGCCTGAAAATGCACGAGCTCGAAGCCGTGCGTCTGTGCGTGTATCGCTCTTCGCAGCACATCTATGCCCAGGTCATCTCGGCCGACGGCAGCAAGGTTCTGGCCAGCGCCTCTACCTTGGACAAAGCACTGCGTGATGGCGCCACTGGCAACGTCGACGCCGCCAAGAAAGTAGGTCAGCTGGTTGCTGAGCGCGCGAAAGCCGCTGGTGTGACTCAGGTTGCATTCGACCGTTCTGGCTTCAAGTACCACGGCCGCGTCAAGGCGCTGGCTGATGCTGCTCGTGAAGGCGGGCTGGAGTTCTAAGTTATGGCAAATAACGACCAAAAGCGCGACGAAGGCTACATCGAGAAGCTGGTTCAGGTTAACCGCGTTGCCAAGACCGTCAAGGGTGGCCGTATCTTCACCTTCACCGCGCTGACCGTGGTAGGTGATGGCAAGGGCCGCGTTGGCTTCGGCCGTGGCAAGTCCCGTGAAGTACCGGCTGCCATCCAGAAGGCGATGGAAGCTGCGCGTCGCAACATGATCCAGGTGGATCTGAACGGCACCACTCTGCAGTACCCGATCAAGTCCGCTCATGGCGCCTCGAAGGTGTACATGCAGCCGGCTTCGGAAGGTACCGGTATCATCGCCGGCGGCGCCATGCGTGCCGTTCTGGAAGTGGCTGGTGTGCAGAACGTTCTGGCCAAGTGCTACGGCTCGACTAACCCGGTGAACGTGGTTCATGCCACTTTCGAAGGTCTGAAGACCATGCAGTCTCCGGAATCCGTTGCGGCCAAGCGTGGCAAGAGCGTCGAGGAGATTCTCTAACCATGGCTAATACCGTCAAAGTGACTCTGATCAAGAGCACCAATGGCCGTCTGGCCAATCACAAAGCTTGCGTCAAGGGCCTGGGCCTGCGTCGCATCGGTCACACCGTAGAGGTTCTGGATACTCCGGAAAACCGCGGCATGATCAACAAGGCTTACTACCTGCTGAAGGTGGAGGGTTAATCATGCAACTGAACGATCTGCGTTCCGCGCCGGGTGCCCGTCGCGAAAAGCACCGTCCGGGCCGTGGTATCGGTAGCGGTCTGGGTAAGACTGGTGGCCGTGGTCACAAAGGTCAAACCTCCCGCTCCGGTGGCTCCATCGCTCCGGGCTTCGAGGGTGGTCAGCAGCCGCTGCACCGCCGTCTGCCGAAGTTCGGCTTCGTTTCCCTGAAGGCTATGGATCGCGCTGAACTGCGTACCTCCGAGCTGAACAAGGTTGAAGGCGACGTCGTTACTCTGCAGGCTCTGAAGGATGCCAACCTGGTAGGCCAACACGTACAGCGCGTTAAAGTCATGCTGTCCGGTGAGGTTACCCGTGCGGTCACCCTGAAAGGTATCGCCGCCACCAAAGGTGCGCGTGCGGCTATCGAAGCAGCTGGCGGTAAGTTCGAGGACTAAATGGCTAAGCAAGGTGCTCTCTCAGCGCTGGCAGGTGGCGGGTTGTCCGAACTCTGGGCTCGACTGCGCTTCCTGTTCCTGGCGATCATCGTCTACCGGATAGGTGCGCACATCCCGGTTCCTGGCATCAACCCAGACCGACTGGCGGATCTGTTCCGGCAGAATGAGGGGACCATTCTTAGCTTGTTCAACATGTTTTCCGGCGGCGCGCTGGAGCGGATGAGCATTTTTGCACTGGGGATCATGCCGTACATTTCGGCATCGATCATCATGCAGCTGATGACCGCCGTCAGCCCGCAGCTGGAGCAGTTGAAGAAGGAAGGTGAAGCTGGCCGTCGCAAGATCAGCCAGTACACCCGCTACGGCACACTCGTCCTGGCGTTGGTTCAGGCCACCGGCATGTCCGTCGGTCTGGCTAGTCAGGGCGTAGCGTTCTCGATCGATTTCGGCTTCCATTTCGTGGCGGTCACCACTTTTGTGGCGGGCGCGATGTTCATGATGTGGCTGGGCGAACAGATCACTGAGCGTGGTGTCGGCAACGGTATCTCGATGCTGATTTTTGCTGGCATCGTGGCCGGTCTGCCGGCGGCAATCGGGCAGTCTTTCGAGTCTGCTCGTCAGGGCGATATCAATATCTTCGCTCTGATTGCCATCGGCCTGCTTGCAGTAGCGATCATCGGTTTCGTGGTGTTCATTGAGCGTGGCCAGCGTCGCATTGCGGTGCACTACGCCAAGCGTCAGCAGGGCCGCAAGGTCTTCGCCGCGCAGACCAGCCACCTGCCGTTGAAGGTGAACATGGCGGGTGTGATTCCGGCCATTTTCGCCAGCAGCCTTCTGCTGTTCCCGGCCTCGCTGGGGTCTTGGTTCGGTCAGTCCGAAGGTCTGGGCTGGCTGCAGGACATTTCGCAGGCTATCGCTCCTGGTCAGCCGTTGAACATTTTGCTGTTTAGTGCAGGGATCATCTTCTTCTGCTTCTTCTACACAGCGCTGATGTTCAACCCGAAAGACGTAGCGGAAAACCTGAAGAAGTCCGGTGCCTTTATTCCGGGCATCCGTCCGGGCGAGCAGTCGGCGCGCTATATCGATGGCGTTCTGACCCGCTTGACCATGTTCGGTGCTCTGTACATGACGGCCGTGTGCCTGCTGCCCCAGTTCCTGGTGGTTGCGGCTAACGTTCCGTTCTACCTTGGCGGGACCTCGTTGCTGATCGTGGTTGTGGTTGTCATGGACTTCATGTCCCAAGTGCAATCTCACCTCGTGTCTCACCAGTACGATTCCCTGATGAAGAAAGCCAACCTGAAGGGTTATGGCAGCGGCATGCTCCGCTGATCCACCCGTAAGGTTCGAGGAGTTGGTAATGAAAGTTCGTGCATCGGTGAAAAAGCTGTGCCGTAACTGCAAAATTATCCGTCGCGAAGGTGTCGTGCGGGTGATCTGCAGCGCAGAGCCGCGTCACAAGCAGCGCCAAGGCTGAGTGTGAACCACGCGTGATAAGCCCGGCAGCTAGTGCGCTGCCGGGTTGATTATTTGTTTTTACAGCGTTAATATCTCGCGCCCTATTTCTTGGCTTCCGGGGCGTAGGTAGCTGTCAATTGGAGTTCCACTGAATGGCCCGTATTGCAGGCGTTAACATTCCGGATAACAAGCACACTGTTATCTCGCTGACCTACATCTTTGGTGTTGGTCGCACCACTGCACAGAAAATCTGTGCCGCTACCGGTGTAAATCCGGCTGCGAAAATCAAGGATCTGACGGACGAGCAGATCGAACAGCTGCGTGGCGAAGTAGCCAAGGTGAATACCGAAGGCGACCTGCGTCGTGAAGTGAATATGAAGATCAAGCGCTTGATGGATCTGGGTTGCTACCGCGGCCTGCGTCATCGTAAAGGTCTGCCGGTTCGCGGTCAGCGCACCAAGACCAACGCTCGCACCCGTAAGGGCCCGCGTAAGCCGATCCGCAAGTAATCGCATTCGCGAATCGACAGGAATTTAGTCATGGCAAAACCTGCTGCTCGTACTCGTAAAAAAGTCAAAAAGACGGTGGTTGATGGCATCGCCCACATCCACGCGTCTTTCAACAACACCATCGTGACCATTACCGACCGTCAAGGTAACGCTCTGTCCTGGGCTACCTCCGGTGGTTCGGGCTTCCGCGGCTCGCGTAAGTCCACTCCGTTTGCTGCTCAGATCGCCGCCGAGCGCGCTGGTCAGGCTGCTCTGGAGTACGGCCTGAAGAACCTCGACGTCAACGTCAAAGGTCCAGGCCCAGGTCGCGAATCCGCTGTGCGTGCTCTGAACGCCTGCGGCTACAAAATCGCCAGCATCACCGACGTGACGCCTATCCCGCACAACGGGTGCCGTCCGCCGAAGAAGCGTCGCGTGTAAACAGGAGACAGTGAGAAATGGCTCGTTACATTGGTCCCAAGTGCAAACTGTCTCGCCGTGAAGGCACCGACCTCTTCCTGAAGAGCGGTGTTCGCGCGCTTGAATCTAAGTGCAACATCGAAGCAGCTCCCGGTATTCACGGTCAGCGCCGCGGTCGTCAATCCGACTACGGTACTCAGCTGCGTGAGAAGCAGAAAGTTCGTCGTATCTACGGCGTTCTGGAGCGTCAGTTCAGCGGTTACTACAAGCAAGCTGCCAGCCAGAAGGGCGCCACCGGCGAAAACCTGCTGCAACTGCTGGAGTGCCGTCTGGATAACGTGGTTTACCGTATGGGCTATGGTGCTACCCGCGCCGAATCCCGTCAGCTGGTTTCGCACAAAGCAATCAGCGTCAACGGTCAGACCGTAAACGTACCGTCCTACCAGGTTAAAGCTGGCGACGTAGTTGCTGTTCGCGAGAAATCGAAGAACCAACTGCGCATCGCTCAGGCTCTTGAGCTCTGCGCCCAGCGCGGCCGCGTTGAGTGGGTAGAAGTAGACGCCGAGAAGAAGTCTGGTGTGTTCAAGAACGTACCGGCTCGTGGCGATCTGTCCGCTGACATCAACGAGAGCCTGATTGTCGAGCTCTACTCCAAGTAAGGGCTAGAAAATAGGTGCATCCATGCAGATTTCGGTAAATGAGTTCCTGACCCCCCGTCACATCGATGTGCAGGAGGTCAGTCCGACCCGCGCCAAGATCACCCTCGAGCCTCTCGAGCGTGGTTTCGGCCATACCCTGGGCAACGCGCTGCGTCGCATCCTGTTGTCCTCCATGCCTGGCTGTGCAGTAGTCGAGGCCGAGATCGACGGCGTACTCCATGAGTACTCCGCGATCGAAGGTGTGCAGGAAGACGTCATTGAGATCCTGCTCAACCTGAAAGGTCTGGCTATCAAGCTGCACGGCCGTGACGAAGTGACCCTGACTCTGTCCAAGAAGGGCCCGGGCGTTGTTACCGCTGCCGATATTCAGCTGGATCACGATGTCGAAATCGTCAACGGCGACCACGTAATCGCCAACCTGGCCTCCAATGGCTCGCTGAACATGAAGCTCACCGTAGCTCGTGGTCGCGGCTATGAGCCAGCCGACGCTCGCCAGAGCGACGAAGACGAAAGCCGCAGCATTGGTCGCTTGCAGCTGGATGCTTCGTTCAGCCCGGTACGTCGTGTTGCCTACGTGGTGGAAAACGCTCGTGTCGAGCAGCGCACCAACCTGGACAAACTGGTTATCGACCTGGAAACCAACGGTACCCTGGACCCTGAAGAGGCTATCCGTCGTGCCGCGACCATTCTGCAACAGCAGCTGGCCGCGTTCGTCGACCTCAAAGGTGACAGCGAGCCTGTTGTGGTCGAGCAGGAAGACGAGATCGATCCGATCCTGCTGCGTCCTGTCGATGACCTGGAATTGACCGTACGTTCGGCCAACTGCCTCAAGGCAGAGAACATCTACTACATCGGTGACCTGATTCAGCGTACCGAAGTAGAGCTGCTCAAAACCCCGAACCTGGGCAAGAAATCCCTGACCGAAATCAAGGATGTTCTGGCTTCTCGCGGTCTGTCCCTCGGTATGCGCCTCGACAACTGGCCGCCGGCAAGTCTGAAGAAAGACGATAAGGCCACTGCCTGATCGTCATCATCACCGAACGAAACAGTTTGGTAAGGAATTGAACCATGCGTCATCGTAAAAGTGGCCGTCACCTCAGCCGCACCAGCGCACACCGCAAGGCCATGTTCCAGAACATGGCGGTCTCGCTGTTCGAGCATGAGCTGATCAAAACTACCCTGCCGAAAGCCAAGGAACTGCGTCGCGTTGCCGAGCCGCTGATCACCCTGGCCAAGGAAGACAGCGTTGCCAACCGTCGTCTGGCCTTCGACCGTACCCGTTCGAAAGCCATCGTCGGCAAGCTGTTCAACGACCTGGGCAAGCGCTACGCCACCCGTAACGGCGGCTACCTGCGTATCCTCAAGTGCGGTTTCCGCGCTGGCGACAACGCTCCGATGGCTTATGTTGAGCTGGTTGACCGTCCGGTCGCTGGCTCGGTAGAAGCTGCCGAGTAAGTTGTTTGCTGTACAAAGAACCGGGCTTAGGCCCGGTTTTTTGTTGCTGGAATTTATTGTTCTGCGCGCTCGTGAACGATCGCCATCACTGTTTCTCGGCGGTAGACGAGTTCCTTTTCTTACGAAAGAAATTAACTATCGAGCCGTTACGCTTGATGCATTGGTTCGCCCGTCAAAGCGGGTCTAGGCTTGTCCCATCGTTAGTCGCACAGGTTGTGGCTGACTCGATGAGGAGAAGGAGAGAACCATGTCTAACCAAGGTAAATGTCCGTTCAACCACGTTGCTGGTGGTGGCACGACCAACAAAGATTGGTGGCCGAACCAGCTGCGTGTGGACCTGCTCAATCAGCATTCCGACCGGTCCAATCCCCTGGGCGAGAAGTTCAACTACGCCGAAGCATTCAAGAAGCTCGACTACAGAGCGCTGAAGGCTGATCTGGTCAAGCTGATGACCGACAGCCAGGATTGGTGGCCTGCCGACTTCGGTCACTATGGTCCGCAGTTTATCCGCATGGCCTGGCACTCGGCCGGCACCTATCGCACCACCGATGGCCGTGGCGGTGGTGGTCGTGGCCAGCAGCGCTTCGCTCCGCTCAACTCCTGGCCGGACAACGTCAATATCGACAAATCGCGCCGCTTGCTGTGGCCGATCAAGCAGAAGTACGGTCAGTCGATTTCCTGGGCCGACCTTTACATCCTGGCTGGCAACGTCGCGCTTGAGTCCATGGGGTTCCGTACCTTCGGTTTCGCTGGTGGTCGTGAGGATGTTTGGGAACCGGATCAGGACGTCAACTGGGGCGCCGAAGTCGCCTGGCTTGGTGTAGATCCCAAGCGGGTCAACGATGAGCGTGAGCTTACGGCGCCTTTCGGTGCGACCCATATGGGGCTGATCTATGTGAACCCGGAAGGTCCCAACGCCAGCGGAGATTATCTGGAGGCCGCCAAGGATATTCGTGCCACCTTCTACCGCATGGCCATGGATGACGAAGAGATCGTCGCCTTGATTGCGGGCGGCCACACCTTTGGTAAGTGTCATGGCGCTGCCCCTGAGTCGCACAAAGGTCCGGAGCCTGAGGGTTCGCCAATCGAAGCCCAGGGGCTGGGCTGGACCAGCAACTTCGGCAGCGGTTTCGGCAAGGACACTGTCTCCAGCGGCCTTGAAGTCACCTGGACGAAAACCCCGGCGCTGTGGAGCAACAACTTCTTCGAGAACCTGTTCAAGTTCGAATGGGAGCTGACCAAGTCGCCGGCAGGTGCCAAGCAGTGGGTGGCCAAGGACGCGCCGGAGATTATTCCGGATGCGCATGTAGCCGGTAAGTTTCACAAGCCGACCATGCTGACCACCGACCTCAGCCTGCGTTTCGACCCGGAGTTCGGCAAGATTTCCAAGCGCTTCTACGAAGATCCACAGGCGTTCGCCGATGCCTTTGCTCGCGCCTGGTACAAGCTGACCCACCGTGACATGGGGCCGAAAGCGCGTTACCTCGGCCCGGAAGTGCCGAAAGAAGACCTGATCTGGCAAGACCCGCTTCCTGCTGCCACCCACAACCCGACTGCTGCCGATATCGCCGATCTGAAGGCGAAGATCGCAGCCTCCGGTCTGTCGGTGGGTGATCTGGTGTCCGTGGCCTGGGCGTCGGCCTCGACCTTCCGCGGTGGAGACAAACGCGGCGGCGCGAACGGCGCGCGTCTGGCATTGGCACCGCAGAAGGATTGGGCGGTCAACCAGCGTGCGCTTAAGGTGTTGCCGAAATTGGTGGAAGTCCAGCAGGCATCCGGCAAGGCATCTCTTGCCGATGTCATCGTCCTGGCTGGCAATGTCGGTGTCGAGCTGGCGGCCAAGGCTGCCGGTGTCACGGTGGACGTACCGTTCGCCGCGGGCCGTGTCGATGCACGTCAGGATCAGACGGACGTCGAATCCTTCGATGTGTTGGAACCGGTAGCCGATGGCTTCCGTAACTACAGCAAGGGCAACCTGGGCGTGCCGACCGAGACGATGCTGATCGACAAGGCGCAGATGCTGACCCTTACGGCGCCGGAGCTGACCGCGCTGGTCGGCGGTCTGCGCGTACTGGGCGCCAACCATGACGGTAGCCAGCATGGCGTGTTCACCGACAAGGTCGGCGTGTTGTCCAACGACTTCTTCGTCAACCTGCTGGACATGGGCACCGTATGGAAGGCTACCGATGACAGCAATGAGGTCTTCGAAGGTCGTGCCCGCGCGGACGCACAGGTGAAGTACACGGCTACTCGTAATGATCTGGTGTTCGGCTCCAACTCGATCCTGCGTGCTTATGCCGAGGTCTACGCCAGCTCCGATGGTAAGGAGAAGCTGGTGAATGACTTTGTCGCCGCGTGGACCAAGGTGATGAATCTGGATCGTTTCGACCTGGCCTGAGCCTCAGTGGCGCACACGCTGCGTCAGTAAGCCGCAACGCCTCCCTCGTGGAGGCGTTGTGCTTTTGCTTGACCGAATCAGGTGTGAGGCAGGAGCATTGCACTCTGCCAACGAACGCTACAAGGATTGCCCGGCATGAAAGGCCATACCGAAGTCATCGATTACCTCAAGCACCTGCTCAAGGGTGAGCTGGCCGCGCGCGACCAGTACTTCATCCATTCGCGGCTGTATGAGGACTGGGGCTTCGCCAAGCTCTACGAGCGCATCAACCACGAGATGGAAGAAGAAACGCAGCACGCCGATGCGCTGCTCAAGCGCATCATCTTTCTCGAAGGTGTGCCGGACATGGCGCCTAACGCTTTCAAGTACGGGCAGACAGTGCCCGAGGCGCTGAAGCTGGATCTGGCCCTTGAATACGAAGTGCGCGCGGCCCTGAGCAAGGGCATCGAATTGTGTGAGAAACATCAGGATTACCAGAGCCGGGATATCCTCCTGGCTCAGCTCAAGGACACCGAGGAAGATCATGCCTACTGGCTGGAAATCCAGCTGCAGTTGATCGACAAGCTGGGGCTGGAGAAGTACCTGCAAAGCCAGATGTAATGTAGGGTGCGCCGTGCGCACCGATGCCTAGGTTGCGGTGCGCGCGGCGCACCCTACGGTGGGTTGTCCATCATGAAAGAGCCCCGCTAATGCGGGGCTCTTTCGTTTCAGGCGCGGTCGCGTTCCAGCAGCGGCTTGAGGAAGTGCCCGGTATGTGATGCCGGGTTGGCTGCTACATCCTCTGGTGTACCGGTGGCGATGATCATGCCGCCCTTGGAGCCGCCTTCCGGGCCGAGATCCACAAGCCAGTCGGCGGTCTTGATCACGTCCAGGTTGTGCTCGATCACCACTACAGTATTGCCGTGGTCGCGTAGACGATGGAGCACGTCGAGCAGTTGCTGGATATCGGCGAAGTGCAGACCCGTGGTCGGCTCGTCGAGGATGTACAGGGTCTTGCCGGTATCGCGTTTGGACAGCTCGCGGCTCAGCTTGACCCGCTGCGCCTCGCCGCCGGACAGGGTGGTCGCGCTCTGGCCCAGCTTGATGTACGACAGACCCACGTCCATCAGCGTCTGCAGCTTGCGTGCGATGGCTGGCACGGCGTCGAAGAAGGCGCGGGCGTCCTCGATGGTCATGTCCAGCACTTCGGTGATGCTCTTGCCCTTGTACTTCACTTCCAGGGTTTCGCGGTTGTAGCGCTTGCCCTTGCACACGTCGCACGGCACGTAGATGTCCGGCAAGAAGTGCATCTCCACCTTGATCACGCCGTCGCCCTGGCAGGCCTCGCAGCGCCCGCCCTTGACGTTGAAGGAGAAGCGGCCTGGGCCATAGCCGCGCGAGCGCGACTCCGGCACGCCGGCGAACAGCTCGCGGATCGGCGTGAACAGGCCGGTGTAGGTAGCCGGGTTGGAGCGCGGCGTGCGGCCGATCGGGCTCTGGTCGATATCGACCACCTTGTCGAGGTGCTGCAGGCCGTCGAACGAGTCGTGCGGCGCGGCTTCCAGGGTGGTGGCGCCGTTCAGCGCAGTGGCGGTGATGGGGAACAGGGTGTTGTTGATCAGCGTCGATTTGCCCGAGCCAGACACGCCGGTGACGCAGGTGAGCAGGCCGACCGGAATCTCCAGGTCGACCTTGCGCAGGTTGTTGCCGCGCGCGCCCTTGAGCTTGAGCGACTTCTTCTTGTCGCGCGGAGTGCGCGTGGCCGGGTACTGGATCTTCTTGCGCCCGGACAGGTAGCTGCCGGTCAGTGACTGCGGGTCAGCCATCACCTCGTCCGGCGTGCCCTGGGAGACGATCTGCCCGCCGTGCACGCCGGCGCCGGGGCCGATGTCCACTACGTAGTCGGCCAGGCGAATGGCGTCCTCGTCGTGCTCGACCACGATCACCGTATTGCCCAGGTTGCGCAGGTGGGTGAGGGTAGCCAGCAGGCGCTCGTTGTCGCGCTGGTGCAGGCCGATGGAAGGCTCGTCGAGGATGTACATGACGCCGACCAGGCCGGCGCCGATCTGGCTGGCCAGGCGGATGCGCTGCGCTTCGCCGCCGGAGAGGGTGTCGGCGCTGCGGTCGAGGGTCAGGTAGTCGAGGCCGACGTTGACCAAGAACTGCAGGCGCTCGCGGATTTCCTTGAGGATCTTCTCGGCGATCTCGCCACGGCGGCCGGTCAGATGCAGCTCGCCGAAGTAGTCGCAGGCATCGCCCACGGGCAGACCGGTTACCGCAGGCAAGGTTTTTTCACCGACCCAGACGTGGCGTGCTTCGCGGCGCAGGCGGGTGCCGCGGCAATCGGGGCAGGGCTGGGTGCTGAGGAACTTGGCCAGCTCCTCGCGCACGCTGTTCGACTCGGTCTCGCGATAACGGCGTTCGAGGTTGGGGATGATGCCCTCGAAGGGATGCGAGCGTTTGACGATATCGCCACGGTCATTGAGGTACTTGAAGTCGACGCTTTGCGTACCGCTGCCGAACAGGATCACCTTTTGGTGTTCGGCGGCCAGCTCGTCGAACGGCTCTTCCAGGCTGAAGCCATAGTGGCTTGAGAGCGAGCCGAGCATCTGGAAGTAGTAGACGTTGCGCCGGTCCCAGCCACGAATGGCGCCTTCGGCCAGGGTCAGCTCGCCGTTGACCAGGCGCTTGGCATCGAAGAACTGCTTCACGCCGAGACCGTCGCAGGTGGGGCAGGCGCCGGCCGGGTTATTGAAGGAGAACAGCTTGGGTTCCAGCTCGCTGATCGAGTGGCCGCAGTGCGGGCAGGCGAAGCGCGCGGAGAAGATGATCTCGTCACCTTCCTCGCCCTGCTCTTTGTCGCCTTCGGCTGGGAGGGGCGCCACCAGGGCGATGCCGTCGGCCAGACCGAGGGCGGTTTCGAAGGACTCGGCCAGGCGCTGCTGCAGGTCTTCGCGCACCTTGAAGCGGTCGACCACCACGTCGATCGAGTGCTTCTTCTGTTTATCCAGCTTGGGCAGCTCGTCCAGCTCATGCAGTTTGCCGTTGATCCGGGCACGGACGAAGCCCTGCGCGCGCAGCTCCTCGAATACCGACAGGTGCTCGCCCTTGCGCTCGCGCACCACCGGCGCCAGCAGCATCAGCTTGCGCCCTTCCGGCAGGGCCAGTACCTGGTCGACCATCTGGCTGACGGTCTGCGCCTCCAGCGGTACGTCGTGGTCCGGGCAGCGTGGCGTGCCGACGCGGGCGTAGAGCAGGCGCAGGTAGTCGTAGATTTCGGTGATGGTGCCGACGGTCGAGCGCGGGTTGTGCGAGGTGGATTTCTGTTCGATGGAAATCGCCGGCGACAGCCCCTCGATGGTGTCGACATCGGGCTTTTCCATCATCGACAGGAACTGCCTGGCGTAGGCCGACAGCGATTCGACGTAACGGCGCTGGCCCTCGGCATACAGCGTGTCGAAGGCCAGGGAAGATTTGCCGGAGCCGGACAGGCCGGTAATCACGATCAGCTTGTCGCGTGGCAGGGTCAGGTCGATGTTCTTCAGGTTGTGGGTGCGGGCCCCACGGATCAGGATCTTGTCCACTTACAACGGCCTCGCTGGGCGGGCGGAAAACGGTCGAGTATAGGGCTTGCGGCTACCCTGCGGCAAAGTGTGCGCCTGTGCCGAAACGGCGGCGGCTGCTAGAATCGCCGGCTGATTTCCTCAGGGTTTATTCGATGCACGATCCGCACAGCGAGCGCATGAGCAGTAGCGAGACCCGCGCGGCCGGTGGCCTGGCCATGGTCTTCGCGTTTCGTATGCTGGGCATGTTCATGGTGCTGCCGGTTTTGGCTACTTACGGCATGGATCTGGCGGGCAGCACGCCGGCGCTCATCGGCCTGGCCATCGGTGCCTACGGCCTGACCCAGGCGGTATTGCAGATTCCCTTCGGCATCATCAGTGACCGCATTGGCCGCCGCCCGGTGATTTATGTCGGGCTGTTGATCTTCGTCGCCGGCAGTGTGCTGGCCGCCAATGCCGATTCGATCTGGGGGGTGATCGCCGGTCGCGTGCTGCAGGGTGCCGGCGCCATCTCCGCCGCGGTGATGGCGCTTTTGTCGGACCTGACCCGTGAGCAGCACCGCACCAAGGCTATGGCCATGATCGGTATGAGCATCGGGCTGTCGTTCGCGGTCGCGATGGTGGTGGGCCCGTTGCTGACCCGCGCGTTCGGTCTGTCCGGTCTGTTCTGGACGACTGCCGGGATGGCCTTGCTGGGCATCCTGATCGTGGCGGGCGTCGTGCCCAAGGATGCCGGACCGCTGCAGCATCGAGAGTCCGGCGTGGCTGCCCAGGCGCTATGGCCGACGCTGAAGCATGGCGACTTGCTGCGTCTGGACTTCGCCATCCTGGCCCTGCATGCGGTGCTCATGGCCAGTTTCGTTGCTCTGCCGCTGGCGCTGGTGGAGCAGGGCGGGTTGGTCAAGGAGGAGCACTGGTGGGTCTACCTCACTGCGCTGCTGGTGGGGTTCTTCGGCATGGTGCCGTTCATCATCTACGGCGAGAAAAAGCGTCAGATGAAGCGCGTGCTGCTTGGGGCCGTCAGTGTGCTGTTGATCTGTGAGGTCTACTTCGCCGTGTTCGGTCACGGCCTGCGTGCGCTGGTGCTGGGTATCGTGGTGTTCTTCACCGCGTTCAACCTGCTGGAGGCTTCGTTGCCGTCACTGGTCAGCAAGGTGGCGCCGGCCGGTGGCAAGGGCACGGCGATGGGGGTGTACTCCACCAGTCAGTTTCTCGGCGCCGCGCTGGGTGGCATTCTCGGTGGTTGGCTCTACCAGCACATCGGTCTCAATGGTGTGTTCATCGGCTGTGCCGTGCTCTGTGCAATTTGGCTGGCCATTGCTGTTACTATGCGCGAACCGCCGTACGTGACCAGTTTGCGCCTGCCGCTCGATGCCGCGGCACTGGCCGATGTCGAACTGGTCGAACGCCTCAAGGCGACGCCGGGAGTGGCGGACGCCGTGGTGGTGGTCGATGAAGCGGCTATCTATATCAAAGTCGATACCCAACAAGTGGATCGCTCGTCTCTGGAACGCCTGATCGTATCGGCACCAGTGGCGTGACGAGTTTAGGAGAACGTTATGGCCCGTGGGGTTAACAAAGTCATTCTGGTCGGTACCTGCGGCCAGGACCCTGAAACACGCTACCTGCCCAGCGGCAATGCGGTGACCAACCTGAGTCTGGCCACCAGCGAGCAGTGGACTGACAAGCAGACCGGGCAGAAGGTCGAGAAGACCGAATGGCACCGCGTGGCCCTGTTCGGCAAGGTGGCCGAGATTGCCGGCGAATACCTGCGCAAAGGTTCGCAGGTGTACATCGAAGGCAAGCTGCAGACCCGCGAGTGGGAGAAGGACGGTATCAAGCGTTACACCACCGAGATCATCGTCGACATGCAGGGCACCATGCAGCTGCTCGGCGGTCGTCCGAGCGGTGACGACAGCGGTGCCCCGCGCCAGTCGCGCCCGGCGCCGCAGCGCGAACCGCAGCAAGCGCCGCGTCAGGAGCGCCCGGCGCCGCAACAGGCCCAGCCGGCGCCTGACTACGACAGCTTCGATGACGACATCCCGTTCTGATGAACGCGATATCGAGCTGAAACGAAAACCCCGAGCATGCCTCGGGGTTTTTCTTTTGGGCGTCAGAGCAGGCCTTCGGCCTTGAGCGCTTCGATTACCTTCGGGCGTGAGCCGATGCGCGAGCGATAGGTTTGCAGTGTCGGCCATGGGTCGAGAGAGAAACCTACCAAGGCGGACCAGTTCAGGACGGTGAACAGGTAGCCGTCGGCGACGGTGAAGTTGTCACCGAGCAGGAAGGAGTCTTCGCCGAGTTCCGCAACCAGCCAATCGAGACGTTTGCTCAGCAGGGCCTTGGCCGCGTTCTTCCAGTCTTCGCTCTGCGCTGGGTTGAACATGCTGCCCATTGGCTTGTGCAGTTCACTGGAGATGAAGCTCAGCCAGCTTTGCAGCTCGTAGCGTGCCTCGCTGCCATTGGCCGGCGCCAGACCGCTCTCGGGTTTGAGGTCGGCAATGTACTGAAGGATAGCGGCGCCTTCGCTCAGCACTTTGCCGCTGTCCAGCATCAGAGCTGGGATATAGCCCTTGCCGTTGATCCGGGTGTAGTCGGCGCCCGATGCAGTGAGTTTGGTCTGTAGGTCGACCGCCTCCAGTTCGAATGCCAGGCCGGCCTCGCGCAGGGCGATGTGCGGCGCCAGTGAGCAGGCGCCCGCTTTGTAGTACAGCTTCATGCAAGGTTCCTTGTGCGGTGGAGTGATTGCACGAAAGAGCTTACTCTTTGCCTTCCTTTGGGCAAGTACACACCTGATGGTAAGTATGAGGTCTCGATGACTGATGACATTCGCTCCGGCAATGTATTCAGCGGCGTATGTCCGGCGCGCCATGTACTGGCGGTGATCGCCGACAAGTGGTCGCTGTTGCTGATTCACGCGCTGGCACATGGCGGCACATTACGTACAGCCGAATTACGGCGTCGTGTAGAGGGTATTTCGGAGAAAATGCTGATTCAGACGATTCGTCGCCTTGAGCGCTTTGGTCTGGTCGCAAGGCGTGCCTACGCCGAGGTGCCGCCACGGGTCGAGTACTCGCTGACGCCGCTGGGGCATTCGCTCAGTGAGCCGATCCGCGCCATCGATCATTGGGTAGAGCGCAACGTCGGTGAGATCGTCCAGGCGCAGTTGGCCTTCGACCTGGCCAGCGATCCCGAGCAGCGCGCGATTGCAGGGTGACGGCACGGGGTAAAACCAGCAGAATACCGGCCATCATGGCCGCCATATCGGTCGGCAGAACAATTCTGGAGTCACCCGAACCACCATGCGTATGCGCCTGATGCTGCTGGGCGGCGGTAGTGCCTTGGGGCAAGCGCTGATTCGTCTTGGCGCCGAGGAGGACATTGGCTTTCTCGCGCCCAGGCCGCCGGAGAATGGCTGGGATGCCGCTAGCCTGACCGAACTGCTTGACGATACTCGTCCCGATGCGCTGATCAACCTGGCTTACTACTTCGACTGGTTCCAGGCCGAGTCGGTCGCGCCGTCGCGCCTTGCGACTCAAGAGCGTGCAGTCGAGCGTCTGGCCGAGCTTTGTCAGCATCACTCGATCGTGCTGTTGCAGCCCTCCAGTTATCGGGTATTCGATGGCTCGAGGGTGACGGCGTACAGTGAGAAGGAAGAGCCGGTTCCGCTTGGGCTTCGAGGTCAGGCGTTGTGGCGTCTGGAGCAGAGCGTGCGCGCGACCTGTCCACGCCATGTGCTGCTGCGCTTTGGCTGGCTGCTGGACGACAGTCGCGATGGCCTGCTGGGACGCTTTCTATTGCGCGCCGAGCGTGATGATGCGCTGTTTCTGGCGGATGACCGACGCGGCAATCCGACGCCGGTGGACGATGCTGCACGGGTCATTCTGGCCGTATTGAAACAGCTCGACTGTGAATCACCGTTGTGGGGGACGTATCACTACGGTGGGCACGAGACAAGCACTTCGCTTAGCCTTGGTCAGGCGGTGTTGAGCGAGGCCCGCAACTATCGCAGTAACCTGGTCGAGGACGTTGCAGCGCAAGCTCACGCTGCGCGGCCTGATGCAGCCGATGAGCCGCAGCATGCGGTATTGGCCTGCAAGAAGATTCTTCACACCTTCGGTATCAAGCCGCGCGCCTGGCGTGCAGGTTTGCCGAACCTACTGGATCGTTACTATCGCCATGGCTGAATTTCTTGTAACTGGTGGTGCCGGTTTCATCGGCTCGAATCTGGTCGACGCATTGCTGGCCGCCGGCCATGACGTGCGTGTGCTGGACAATCTGTCCATGGGCAAGCGCAGCAACTTGCCGCTGGACAACCCTCGTCTGCGCTTCATCGAGGGCGATGTCGCCGACGCCGCTGTCGTATCGGAGGCGGTGGCGGGATGTGCGGGTGTTGCGCACCTGGCTGCGGTGGCTTCGGTACAGGCGTCGGTGGACGACCCTGTCGCCACTCATCAGAGCAATTTCATCGGCACCCTGAATGTCTGCGAGGCCATGCGTCAACATGGCGTGCGCCGTGTCGTCTATGCCTCCAGCGCAGCCATCTATGGCAACAACGGAGAAGGTGTGGCGATCACCGAGGAAACTGCCAAGGCGCCGCTGACGCCCTATGCATCGGACAAGCTGTCTGGCGAGCACTATCTGGATTTCTACCGTCGTCAGCATGGCCTGGAGCCTGCTGTCTTTCGTTTCTTCAATATCTTCGGGCCGCGCCAGGACCCATCGTCGCCGTATTCCGGGGTGATCAGTATCTTCACTCAGCGTGCGCAGCAGGAGCTGCCGATCAGCGTATTCGGTGATGGTGAGCAGACGCGTGATTTCTTCTACGTCGGGGACCTGGTCGTTCTGCTCATGCAGGGCTTGCTCAATGAGCAGGTGGTGGTCGAGCCGGTCAACGTGGGCTGGAGTCAGGCGGTCAGCCTCAATCAACTGTTGGCGGAAATTGGCGCGCTGTATGGTGGTCTGCCGCAGGTGACGCACATGCCGGCACGTGCGGGTGATATCCGTCATTCGCGAGCAGACAACACGCGTCTGCAGACGCATTACGCGATGCCGCAGCAAACGCCACTGCGTGAAGGGCTGCGACAATTGCTCGGCCTCTGAGAGGAGGCAAAGAAAAAGCCGGCATTTGCCGGCTTTTTCGTGTCTGCGGTTCGGCTGTCAGAACTTGTAGCCCAGGCCAACCATGTAGACGAAAGGATCGACGTCTACATCGACCTTGACCTTGTCGCCGGCCAGGTAGGTGGTGCCGGTGGTCTCGATGTCGATATAGCGCACCTGGGCGTTGACCAGCAGGTTGTCAGTCAGCATGTAGTCCATGCCGATCTGCCCGGCCAGACCCCAGGAGTCCTTCATGTCCAGGCCGCTGAAACCCTTGCCTTCGGCCTCGCTGCTCAGTTCGGTATCGAAGAACCAGGTGTAGTTGATGCCGACGCCAACGTAAGGCTGGAAGGCCGAGCTCTTGTCCAGCGGGTAGTAGATGGCGCTGATGGTCGGCGGCAGATGCTTGAGGCTACCCAGCTTGCCGTTGAGGCCGGAGAAGGCGCCTGGCATGCCTTTTACGCCAACGTCGTGGCTGAAGGGGGTGGCGGCGAGCAGTTCGATGCCGAAGTTGTCGGTGACCATGTAAGCGAAGTTCAAGCCGAGCTGGGTGTCGCTGTCCAGAGTGGCCCCGCTACCAGCGACCTTGCCCAGGGTGGCATGGTCGATATTGCCGCTGTCTTCGTGCGGGTCGACGGTGATTGCGCCAGCGCGAACGATGATGTCGCCAGCCTGGTGGGCTTGGGCAACAGGGGCAGCGATGGCGAGGGCCAGCAGGGAGGCAGTAAACAGTGACTTGTACATAGCGAGCTCCAGTTCGAGTCGTGGTGTGTCTTTGGCTGGAATCAATGCTAAGCCAAGCAACAATTCGCTTTTTGACCTGGCTCAATAGATCGGCGCGCTCTATTGCGCTGTTTTGTCCATTGCTTCAAATGCATCTCTAGATGATAATGTTTCTCTTTTTGAAGCAAGCCCGTCTGTTGAGGACCCTCTGCGCATGAATCGCTTCCCCCTCCGTTCCCTGGCTGTCGCCTTGATGTTGACGAGCGGCTCGCTGGCTGCAGCGCCGCTGGACGCAGCGCTGGACGAAAGTCAGCGCCTGGCCGCCGAAGCCAAGGCCTCCCAGGGCCGTGTCGAGCAACTGGATGACGCCAGTCGTGAAATGCTTAATGAGTACCGCAATGCTTTGCAGCAGGCTGAAGCATTGAAAGGTTATAACAGTCAGCTTCGTGACCTGGTCGAAGCCCAGCGTCAGGAACTGGCCAGTTATCAGAAGCAGCTGGACGGCATCGAGCGGACCCAGGAGGCGGTGAGCCCGCAGATGGTCAAGATGGTCGAGGTACTGGGCGAGTTCATCGCTGCCGACCTGCCATTCCTGCCAGAGGAGCGTGAAGACCGTCTGGCCCAGTTGCAGGATCTGCTGCCGCGTGCGGATGTCAGCCTGGCCGACAAATACCGGCGCATCCTCGAAGCCTATCAGATCGAGAGCGACTACGGTCGCACGCTGGAAGCCTGGCGTGGTGAGCTGAGTCAGAGCGATGGTGGTTCGCGCAGCGTCGAGTTCCTGCGTCTGGGCCGCAGCATGCTCTATTACCAGACCCTGGATGCCCACGAGAGCGGCTGGTGGAATCCGCAGGCCAAGGCCTGGCAGGTGCTCGATGGCAGTGCTCGACGTCCGTTGACCCAGGCTATCGCCATCGCCCGTCAGCAGCAGGCCCCGGCCGTGCTGTCCCTGCCGATCAAGACCTTGGCCGAGGAGGCCGCACAATGAGTCGTCGTGTTGTAGCTGTGCTGGCGCTCGGCCTGTTGCCGGCACTGACCGCCGTAGCCGAAACCCTGAACCCCGATCAATTGCTGCAGCGCATTCGTAGTGAGCGTGCTGCGGAAGTCACTGCCATGCAGGAGCGCGAGCAAGCGTTTCTCGCCAAGCGCGGTGAGCAGGCGCAGTTGCTGTCCACGGCACGTTCCGCGCTGAATGCCCAGAAAGCCGAGAGCGAGCGCCTGAAAGCCGAGTTCGACCGTCAGGAGGCCGAACTGGCTGAGCAGGAAAAACTGCTGGCGCAGCGTGTAGGCCACCTGGGCGAACTGTTCGGTGTCGTGCGCCAGAGTGCTGGTGATGTCGCCGGGCAGTGGCAGGACAGCCTGCTCAATGCCCAGTATCCGGAGCGCTTGAAGCGCCTCAAGGCGCTGGCCGAGAGCCGCTCGCTGCCGTCCGCCGAAGATCTCGATGGCTACTGGATGCTGCTGCTCGAAGACCTGGCCGCCAGCGGTCGTATCGAGCGGGTGCAGTTGCCGGTGGTCAATGCCGACGGCTCGCGCCAGGAGCAGCAGGTGCTACGTGTTGGCACCTTTGCCGCCTATGGTGAGGATGCCTTCCTGCGTTACGACGCCGACGCCGGGCAACTGGTCGCGCCGCCGCGTCAGCCTTCCGGTCTGGGGCAGGTCGAGGACTATCTGAGCAGCAGCGACGCACTGGCAACGCTGCCCATCGATCCGAGCCGCGGCAGTCTGCTGGCACAACTGCAACAGCAGCCGACGCTGTGGGATCGCTTGCAGCAAGGCGGTCTGGTCGGTTGGGTGATCGTCGCCCTGGGTGGTGTCGGCCTGTTGCTGGCGCTGTGGCGGATGATCTACCTCGGTCGCGTCGGCCGCGGCGTCAAGGCGCAGATGCATGACCTTAGTGCGCCGCGTGACGACAATCCGCTGGGCCGGGTCGTCGGTGTGCTGGGCGCCAAGCCGCAGCTGGCCGATCTGGAAACCCTGGAACTGAAGCTGGACGAAGCCATCCTGCAGGAGACGCCGCCGCTGGAGAAAGGTCAGGGTCTGCTCAAGCTGCTGGCCGCCGTGGCGCCGCTGCTCGGCCTGCTGGGTACCGTGACTGGCATGATCGTCACCTTCCAGGCCATCACCCAGAGCGGTGGCGGTGACTCGCGCCTGATGGCCGATGGTATTTCCCAGGCGCTGGTGACCACCGTGCTGGGGCTGGTCGTGGCCATTCCGCTGCTGTTCCTGCACAGCCTGCTGGCAAGCCGCAGCAAGGGCCTGATCCAGGTGCTGGAGCAGCAGAGCGCGGGGCTGGTCGCTCTGCACCTGTCGGGAGCGCCGCGCCGTGACTGATCTGTTCGCCTTCTGGCTGCGTGCGGTCGACAGTGCTTATGCGCTGCTCGACTTCATGAGCGCCGGCGGCGTGGTGATGTGGGCGCTGGGCGGCCTGTGCGTGGTGTTCTGGACGCTGGTGTTCGAGCGTTTCTGGTTCATGCGGCGGATCTTTCCGCGCTGGGTGCAGGAGCGTCGCGAGGCCTGGCAACAGGTACTGGCCGACGACAACGGCAACTGGCAGCGTCAGGTGCGTCTGGCCTGGCTAGCCCAGGCCCGTCAGCAGCTGTCAGCGCCGCTGCGTCTGGGCAAGACCCTGGTGGCGCTGTATCCGCTGCTGGGGCTGCTCGGTACCGTGCTCGGCATGATCGCCGTGTTCGACGTACTCGCCCTCAACGGCACCGGTAACCCGCGCGGCATGGCCGCAGGCGTCTGGCAGGCAACCCTGCCGACCATGGCCGGCATGGTCCTGGCCATTCCCGGATTGTTCAGCCTGGCACGCCTCGAGCGCGAGGCCAGCCAGGCCATCGAGCGGCTGGCCGACCAGCTGCGTCACGACTGAGATCGCCCAACATGAGAATGCGTCGTCACCACCAGCAGGACGAAGACACCGGTATCGACCTCACGCCGATGCTCGACGTGGTCTTCATCATGCTGATCTTCTTCATCGTCACCAGCTCGTTCATTCGCGAGTCCGGGGTCGAGGTTCAACGCCCGCAGGCGGAAACTGCCAGCCCGCAGGACAAAGGCAATATCCTCATCGCCGTCACTGCCGACGGGCAGATCTGGATGGACAAGCAGCCCGTCGACGTGCGCAGCGTGCGCGCCCATGTCGAACGCATGCGGGTCGACCAGCCGGATGGTGCGGTGGTCGTGCAGGCGGATCAGGATGCGCGTACCGGGCTGGTGGTGCAGGTCATGGATCAGGCGCGTCTGGCCGGTGTGCAGGATGTCGCCCTGGCTGCTGGCTCTGGAGTCAACTGATGCGCTTGCCACTGTCTTTCCTCGGTGCCTGCCTGATGGCCTTGGGGCTGTTCGCCCTGATGCTCTACATGGTTGCGCCGCCCAGTGCCAAGGTGAGTCAGGATCCGGTCAGCGTGGCCAACTTCGTGCGCATGGACGGTAATGCCAGTGAAACGGCCAGCCGTACCCGCCAGCAGGCTCCGCAACCGCCACAGCCGCAGACACCGCAGCCGCCGACACCACCGACTCCGCAAACGGCCACGCCGAATGCCAACCTGCCGGCGCTGGACATCCAGTTGCCCAGCCTGGCCAGTGGCATTGCCGTCAACAGCGCGCCGGCGCCCAGCCTGTCCGGTCTGGCACCGGGCGCGCCGGCACCGACACCGCCAAGCGATGCCAGCGAGTCGGGTGGGCAGATGGGGGGCATGGAGAGCGAGGTCATGCCGCTCAATGATGTGCGTCCCGAATATCCGCGTTATGCGCTGCAACGCGGCATCGAAGGCTTCGTCAAACTGGCCTTCACCATCAACCGCTCCGGCAATGTGGAGAACATCCGTGTGCTGGAAGCCAGCCCGCGCAACGTGTTCGAGCGCGAGGCCCGCCGAGCGGCTGCCCGCTGGCGCTTCGTACCACGGACCGAGGGCGGTCTGGCGGTGGACCGCGAAGCTGTGAAAACCCTCTACTTCCGTCTGGAAAGGAGCTGACCATGTACCGTTGGTTGTTGCTCGTGATGCTCAGCGCTGCTGCCGTGCCCGGCATGGCCCAGCAAACCGTCGATCCCGCCGTGTTTCGCGCCCTGAACGCGGCGCAGACTGCGCAGCAGAAAGGTGACTACGCCGCTGCGCGCAAGGCGCTCGATGCGGTCACGGTCTCCAGTGGCAGCCTCGAAGAGGCGCTGGTCTGGCGCAGCAAGGCCTACGTGGCCTGGTCCGCCGGCAACAACACGCAGGCTATCGACTGGCTGGACAAGGCTGTACGCAGCGGCACGCTGGAGGAAGAGATGCTCGTAGTCGAGCGCCTCAACCTGGCCAAGCTCAATCTCGGCGAGCGCCGTTATGCCAAGGTGGTCGAGCTGTTGGCGCCGAATCAGGCCGGTGCCAGCGAAGAGGTGCTGCAGATGCTGGTTCAGGCCTACCAGGGCATGAACCAGCCGGCCAAGGCGTTGCCACTGGCCGAGCGCTACGTGCAGGCTAACCCGAATGCGGCGGACATCTGGCTGCAGTTTCTGGTGGGCGCCAACGCCGACCTGAAGCGTTACGCCCAGGCCGAGCGCTGGCAGCGTCAACTGCTGGCGCGCAAGCCCAACGATGCCAAAGGCTGGCGCCAACTGGCCGGTTTGCAGCAGATGGCGGGCAGCAATGACAAGGCCTTGGCGACCCTGCGCGCCGCACATAGCAAGGGCCTGCGTTTCAGCGAGTCGGAGCTGGACAATCTGGTGTTGCTCGCCGGGGCTGCGGATCAGCCCTGGCAAGGCGCCAAGCTGTTGGCGGGGATGCTCGACAGCGGTCTGCTGGCCAAGACGACTGCTCGCCAGGAGCGCCTGGGCCTGTTCTGGTGGCAAGCCCGTGATCGCGGCGCCGCCGTACGCGTGTTACGGCCGTTGGCGGAGCGTAGCGGCAGCGGCAAGCATTGGCTGTACGTGGCCCAGCTGGAACTCGAGCAGGCACGTTGGCAAGCCGGTCTGGATGCATTGGCGCGTGCCGAGCGCAACGGCGCCGAGCGGGCCAAGGTCCGTTCCTGGCGGCAGTGGGCGGAAAGCGAGCTGCGTTTCGAGCGTGAGAACCGCGTCGCCAGCCGCTCATAGGCACAGCGAATACGGATATGAAAAAGCCAGACTCGATGTCTGGCTTTTTCTTTGGAGAGGTCTTTGTAAGCGCGGATTTATCCGCGAATCTTTTCGCGGCTGAAGCCGCTCCTACGAAGATCAGCTGTCGGGGATTTCGTAGGCGTAGATCTTGTTCGCCTGCATCTGGTAACCGACTTCGGCCAGTTCACTGCTGACGTGTTCGACCTTCATCGGGCCCTCGACCCAGAATGGCTGGTACAGAGCATCGAGCAGCACGCCCAGTTCGCTGGTGACGTGGACGATCTGATTGGACGGCGGTGGCGGTACATGGATGCAGGCGCCGAAGTAGGGCACCAGGAGAAACTCCACAACCCGGCCTTCGTCAGTCACGTCCAGCGGCACGATATAGCCTGGCAACTTCACCATCTGACCGTTCAGCTCCTTCACCACTGGCGCTGCGGGCGACTGCTGCATGGCTGCCGGACCCGACTCGACCAGAGCATCGGCCAGCTTCGACAGGTCATGGATGGGGCTGGGGTCGACATTCTGCGGCGGTGCGTTCGGTGGAATCAGTTCGGACCAGGTGAGGTCGCGCACTTCGGCCGCGGCCAGCGGCAGTGCCAGGGCCAGCAACAGAGTGGCGAGCAGGGAGCGGAACATGGACTACCTCGATGACAACGGTTCGCTGTGCAGTTTACGTGGAGTGCTGGCACAGGCGAACCGCTTTGCGTGAACGTTCACAGCCGAATCGACAGACCGTCAGCCAGTGATTGCCGGTAGGCGCGCCAGGCCGGTACGCAACCCATCAGCACGGCGGCCGCCAGGATGGCGCCGAGCAACGTCCACTCATAGGTCGTCGGTGCGCTCAGCGGCAGGTACAAGCCGTAATTGGCCTGTACGTAGCCCTGCGCACCGGCGATCGCGCCATACAGCAGGGCGGTGCCGGCCGCGACGCCGGCCACGGCCAGGGCGAAGGCTTCGAGAATCAGCAGGCTGGCGATATGCCAGGGTCGAGCACCGACCGAGCGCAGAATGGCCATCTCCCGGCGGCGCTCGTTGAGGCTGGTGAGAATGGCCGTGAGCATGCCGATCAGCCCGGTCAGCACCACGAACAGCGACACCACGAACAGCGCTTTCTCCGCGGTGCCCATCAGGCTCCATAGCTCCTGTAGGGCAACGCCAGGAAGGATCGCCAGCAGCGGCTCGCCGCGGTAGTCATTGACCTGGCGCTGGATGGCGAAGGTCGCAATCTTGCTTTTCAGGCCCAGCATCATAGCGGTGATGGCCTTGGGTTGCAGGTTCATGTGCCGTGCCTGATCGGCGTCGACGCGTGCATCGCCGCGTGCCGGCACGCCGTTCTGCCAATCGACGTGTAGTGCTTCCATGCCCTCCAGGGATATGTGCAGGGTGCGATCCACCGGCGTGCCGGTGCGCTCGAGAATACCCACTACCCTGAACGGTTTGTCGTCGTGCTGCTGCAGGCTGATGGTGGCTACGCCGTGTGCGAGCACCAGGCTGTCACCCAGCTTGTAGTTGAGTGCCTGCGCGACTTCGGCGCCGAGCACCACGTCGAACACGTCCTTGAACGGTTCGCCCTGGGCCAGTTTGAGGGCCTGGCTGCGGCCGTACTGATAGTGCTCGAAATAGCTTTGGTTGGTGCCCATGACCCGGTAGCCGCGGTGCGAGTCCCCCAGAGAGATGGGGATGGCCCAGGCCACTTGCGGATGGGAGGCCAGCATCTCGAAGCTGTCCCAGCGGATGTTGTTGGTGGCATTGCCGATGCGGAATACCGAATAGAGCAGCAGATTGACGCTGCCCGAACGGGCGCCGACGATCAGGTCGGTGCCGCTGATGGTGCTGGCGAAACTGGCACGCGCCTCGGTGCGCACCCGCTCCACTGCCAGTAGCAGGCAAACCGAGAGGGCGATGGCGAAGACCGTGAGCAGGGCGGTGAAGCGACGGTTGGCCAGGCTGGCCAGGGCAATACGGATCAGGTGCATCTCAGACCTCGGCAGGCTTGGCAGCGCGGTTGAGTTCGCTCAGCGAAACGCTGTGATCGAACAGCGGTGCCAGGCTCTGGTCATGGCTGACGAACAGCAGGCTGGCGCCGACATCGCGGCATTCGCCGAACAGCAGTTCGAGAAACGCCTGGCGGGCATCGGCATCCAGTGCTGAGGTGGGCTCGTCGGCAATCACCAGCTCCGGTTGGCCTATCAGCGCGCGAGCGGCAGCCACCCGTTGCTGTTGGCCGATGGAGAGCGCATCGGCACGCCGCTCGAGCAGCTCCGGGCGCAGGCCGAGATGCTCGAGCAACTTGCTGGCCGCCTGACCGACGCTGCCGTAACGCTGGCTTGCACGCTCGGCACGTAGCGTGGAGAAACGGCAAGGCAGCTCGACGTTCTCGCGCACGCTGAGAAAGGGCAGCAGGTTGAATTGCTGGAAGATGTAACCGGTGTGATCCACGCGAAAACGATCTCTACGCGCTGCCGAAAGCTGCGCCAGATCCTCGCCGAGCAGATGGATGTGGCCGCGCCCAGGTTTCTGCACGCCGCCGAGCAGGCCCAGCAGCGTCGTTTTGCCGCTGCCGCTGGGGCCTTTGAGAAAGAGGGTTTCACCGCGTTGCAGGTGGAAACTGGGAATGTCCAGAAGCTCATCCTGGCCGGGCCAGGCAAAGCCGAGTTCGCTGAGTTCGATCAGTGCTGAGGTCATGGGTACGGCTGGCGATGGGGAGTCGGGATGTGCTGGCCCCGAGCGGGGCCTCTGTTGCACATCATACAAGCACGCAAGGCTGGCAGGCTGAACCGGAGCTTGCGTTCAGGCTGCCAGCCTTGTGGGTAGCCCGCCTGGTGTTCAGAAGCTCAGGCGCGGGTTGGCTGCCGTGGACTCAGCGCCTTGCTGGCCGTTCGGACCGATCAACTGCACGTTGATTTTCTGAGTGGCCGGGAATTGCTTGTAGAACGCAGTCAGATCGAAAGCCTTGAGCTGCTCGGGCTGTTTGCAGGTAAAGCTGTAGTCGGCGTCGATATCCGTATGAGCATGCTCGTGCTCGTGCTCGTGCTCATGTTCGTGTTCATCGGCATGTTCATGTTCATGCTCATGTTCGGCATCTCCGAACAGTGGGCTGTGCACTTCCTGCGAGGTCAGGCTGCAGTCGGCCGCGGTAGGCAGGCTGAACAGTTCGGCAGCTTTCTCCAGTTGGGCACGTGCTGCTGCCACGGCCTTCTTGTCTGCGTCACTGTTGGCGGCGTGCTCGAAACCGACGATGTTCATGGCCGGGCTCTGCAGTTCGATTTCCAGGGTCTGGCCATCGAGCGCCACGTTCAGTGTGGCGACGCCATGTTCGTGCTTGCCGAGGCTGCCATGTTCACCGTCATGCTCGTGATCATGGGCCTGGGCTGCGACCAGGGGCAGAAGGGCAAAGGGCAGGGCTAGCAACAGGTGGCGCATGGAAGTCTCCGACGTTGGGAAAATATTGTGTTACGTTATAACGGATTTATCGGTCATCTGGCCAGTCTGTCGTTGTCATGGGAGCATGTTCACTTCGAATTGGAGGTGAGTATGGTGCGTATCCGTGGGCGCATCGGCGATTGGCCGGTGGATCTGACGCTGGAGCTGGATGCCGAGGACTGGGCGCAACTGGCGCAACGAGTGGTCATTGCGCCCGCTGTCAGTGAGGCGACGTCAGCGCCCGTGGTTGATGCGGGAGATGCCCTGTGGCAGACCGCGTTGCAACTGGTGCGTGATGCGGGGCAGGTCGAAGGGCCGCGCTTGCTGGCGCAACTGGCGGCCTTGGCGGGAGGCGAGGCGGCGGGCAAGCGCCTGTTGGTGCGCTTGCGCCACTGCGAACAGATTCGCATGGAGACCGGCGCGGATGCGCCGATCTACCACTGGGTGACGGAGTAGAGGGATCAGTAGATCGCCTGATACAGCTTGCGGCGATAGGCGGTAACCAGCGGGTGATCGCCGCCGAGCAGATCGAACACCTGGAGCAGGGTCTTGTGCGGCAAGCCGTCCTGATAACTGCGGTTGCGTACGAACAGCTTCAGCAGTGCATCCAGTGCAGCTTCGTACTGCTGGCGCGCCAGTTGTTGCACGGCGAGCTGATAGACCGCTTCGTCGTCTTCGGCATTTTGCGCCAGACGGCTTTTTAGCGTGGCGACCTCCGGCAGGTCGGCAGCCTGACGCAGGAAGGTCAGCTGCGCCTTGGCGCCGGCCAGCGCCTGCTTGTGTTCGTCGCCTTTCACGGCATTGAGCACGGTCTCGGCTTCGCCCAGTTCACCGCGCTCGGCCAGGCAACGGGCATAGAGGATCAGTGCCGCGGCGTTCTCGTTGTCCTCGCTCAGCACCTGCTTGAGCAGGGCCTCGGTCTCGGCGAAACGCCCCTCGCTGAACAGCGCCTGGGCCGCTTCCATGGGATCGGCGGCGGCGGGTGCCGGTTCGGCCACGTGCGGTTTGAGCATCTCGCGAATTGCCGCTTCCGGTTGGGCACCGGCGAAACCGTCCACCGGCTGGCCGTCCTTGAACAGCACTACGGTCGGCAGGCTGCGAATGCCGAAGCGCATGACGATGTCCTGCTCGATATCGCAGTTGACCTTGGCCAGCAGCAGCTCACCGGCGTATTCCTCGGTGATCTTCGCCAGCATTGGCATCAGCGCCTTGCACGGCGCGCACCACTCGGCCCAGAAGTCCACCAGCACCGGCTTGTGGAAGGAGTTCTCGATGACGAGTTGCTCGAAGCTGGCAGCGCCGGCAACGTCGAAGATATAGGGGGAGTCGCTCATGATCGGTCTCGAAGGCAAGGCAATGGTCTATTAATGCGGGCGCGCGGCTCACGAAACAAGGGGGGGCGCCGATGTTGCCTGTTGCCCGGCTGGCATCCGGGCTACGTCGGTCGTCGTGCATGATACAGGCTGACCTGGCGAAACTCCGCCGGCTCGGCCAGATCCGGCCAGGTGCAGCCGTCGAGCAGGGCCAGGCGCCGGTACAGCGCATGCTGGAAGTCCTTGACTCGTGAGTCGGCCACCAGGGCCTGCTGTCCGCGGCTGAGGAAGTGATCGAGCAGCGGCAGGTTGGCACGATCGTAGAGTACGTCAGCCACCAGGATCAGGTCGAAACGATCCGCCTCGGCGAAGAAGTCTGGCGAATAGCTGAGCGTCACCCCATTGAGCTCGGCATTGGCGCGGCAGGCGGCCAGGGCCAGTGGGTCGAGGTCACAGGCGACCACCTCGGCCGCACCAGCCTTGGCCGCGGCGATGGCGGCCACGCCACTGCCTGCGCCGAAGTCCAATACGCGCTTGTCACGCACCCACTCGGGGCGCTCGGCCAGCCAGCGCGCCAGCACCAGGCCGCTGGCCCAGCAGAAGCACCAGTAGGGCGGCTCTTCGAGAATGTGCCGGGTTTCCTCGGGATTGAAGGCGCGGTCCATGTTGCTGGCGTCGATCAGCCACAGGGCGATATCGGTGTCGGGCAGCTTTTCGGCGGTCAGGCGGGCATCGCCGAGCAGTTCGCTCAGCGCCTGTTGCAGCGGCTCTGGGGCATTCATGGGGCGGGCACCAGGCTCAGTGTGCCGAGATCCTGATCCTGCAGGTTGCTGATGGTGCGTGCCGGCAGGCGCTGCACCAGGCGCCCGGCCTGGCTGACGCGGCCACGCAGCTCCACGCGCTGCGTCTGGCTGGGCGGCACGGCGTCCAGCGGCAGTTGGAACCGCAACGGCTGGCCGTCGCCACGCAGGTGAGCCTGGCCGAGCAGGGCGGTCGGCCGCCCACTGAGGTCGATGGCGAGCAACGCCAACTCTACGTCGGCACCCGGTGCGACGCCCAGTAGTTGTCCGCGCAGGCTCGGCGCTGCCGTGGCAGGCGTGACTGGCGGCGCGTCCGTTTTGGGTGCAGGTGCTGGTACTGCCGGCTGCTCGCTGACGCAAGCGGCCAACAGGCCGGCCAGGGCCAAAAGAAAGGGGTTCCGGTAGCGGCTCATCACATCCTCGATTCTGGTACGGGCGCCCAATAGCTTAATTTGTCTTGCCGCCTCTATGCGCTACCATGGCGCCTTTGCCGCCATCAGCCTGCGCCTGCCATGCACTGTCCGTTCTGTGATGCCAACGACACCAAGGTCATCGATTCCCGTCTGGTCGCCGAGGGCGATCAGGTTCGCCGCCGTCGCGAATGCGTGGCCTGCGGTGAGCGCTTCACCACCTTCGAAACCGCCGAGTTGGTGATGCCGCGACTGATCAAGCAGGATGGCAGCCGCCAGCCCTTCGATGAGGAGAAGCTGCGCGCCGGCATGCAGCGTGCGCTGGAGAAGCGCCCGGTCAGCGTCGAGCGTCTGGAAGAGGCGATTGCCCGCATCAAGCAGCAACTGCGCGCTACCGGCGAGCGCGAAGTGAAGTCGCTGGTGCTCGGTGAGTTGGTGATGAGCGAGCTGAGCAAGCTCGACGAGGTGGCCTATATCCGCTTCGCTTCGGTCTACCGGCGTTTCCAGGACCTCAACGAATTCCGCGAAGAAATCGAGCGCCTGGCTCGCGAGCCCTCGAAAAGCCGATGAGCGACCTCGATCATTTATTCATGGCGCGAGCGCTCAAGCTGGCGCGTAAAGGTCTCTACTCCACCCATCCCAATCCGCGTGTCGGCTGCGTGATCGTGCAGGACGGGCGGATTGTCGGCGAGGGCTGGCATGCCCGCGCAGGTGAGCCGCACGCCGAGGTGCATGCGCTGCGTCAGGCGGGCGACAAGGCACGCGGCGCTACGGCCTTCGTCACTCTGGAGCCCTGCAGCCATCATGGGCGTACCCCGCCATGCGCTGACGGTCTGATCGCCGCGGGGATCGGCCGGGTGGTGGCCGCCATGCAGGACCCCAACCCGCAGGTGGCCGGCAATGGCCTGCGCCGCCTCGCCGATGCGGGGATCGAGGTCCGTTGTGGTGTGCTGGAGAGTGAGGCGCGGGCCCTCAATGCCGGATTCATCAAACGCATGGAACAGGGGCTGCCGTTCGTTCGGGTCAAGCTGGCGATGAGCCTGGACGGGCGCACGGCCATGGCCAGTGGCGAGAGCCAGTGGATCACCGGGCCGTCGGCACGCGCCGAGGTGCAGCGTCTGCGCGCGCAGGCCAGCGTGGTGCTGAGTGGTGCCGACACGGTGCTGGCCGACGATGCCCGGCTGACCGTGCGCCCCGATGAGCTGGGCCTGGGCGCGGAGCTGACCGCGCTGGCGCAGCGTCGTCCGCCGCTACGCGTGCTGGTCGACGGGCGTTTGCGGGTGCCGCTGAGCAAGGCGTTCTTTCAGGTTGGCCCGGCGCTGGTCGCGACCTGCGCTGCCGCTACCGCACGTGACCGCTACCTGGCCGAAGGGCATGAGTTGCTGGCCGTGCCTGGCAGCAATGGTCATGTCGACTTGCGCAAACTGCTTCTGGAGCTGGCCGGGCGCGGAGTCAACGAAGTGCTGGTCGAGGCCGGCCCGCGCCTGGCCGGTGCCTTCGCGCGTGCCGGGCTGGTGGATGAGTACCGCATCTTCATGGCGCCCAAACTGCTGGGCTCCAGTGCGCGTCCGCTACTCGAACTGCCGCTGAACCGCATGGCCGAGGCGCCGGAGTTGCAGATCGTCGATATGCGCGCGGTGGGTGACGACTGGCAGATCACCGCGCGGCCGAAGGCGCACAGCTAGGCCGCGCCAGATACCCAGCGACTTCGTAGGAGCGGCTTTAGCCGCGATGAGGTATCTGCTTCAGGCAAAGGCCAACCAACGCCAAGGTTCGTGAGTTTTCCCCGGATTGCATCCGGGTTACGCGCTGGTCGCGGTTGTTGTAGGAGGCGCTTCAGCGGCGAGCTTTCCGGTGGTCAGGGCTGGAAATCCGTAGCCGGGATGCAATCCAGGGGATTCGACTGCATCGCGGCTGAAGCCGCTCCTACAGGTTGAGCGTTGCAGTATTGCTTTGGGTGGGAGCGGATTTATCTGCGCAAGCGGCCGCCTGGTGGGCGAGTGAGTTACGCGACAGAAGGGCGGGTGATTCGCGTCTGACCGCTGCCTGCACCATGCTAAACGGCAATAAATGTGGTAAAACGCCTCGCGGCCATTCGCTTGGCCGCAACGTTCTCAGGGCGGGGTGCGATTCCCCACCGGCGGTAATGGTTCGCAGAACCTAGCCCGCGAGCGCTCGCCACGGCTCCTGCCGCGCGAGGTCCAGCAGACCCGGTGCGATTCCGGGGCCGACGGTATAGTCCGGATAAAGAGAGAGCGGGATTCCCTCCTCGGGCGCCTCGTGCGTGTCCGTGAAATCCCTATCGATCGGCATTGCCCTGTTTTTGACCAAAACAGGAGTTCGTCCATGCTGTTCAGCATCATCTTCAACGTGAAACCGGAGGGCGCATGTTCACCGGCATAATCGAAGCCATCGGCAGCATCCGCGCCATGGCACCCAAGGGCGGCGACGTGCGCGTCTACGTGGCCACCGGCAAGCTCGACCTTGGCGACGTCAAGCTCGGCGACAGCATCGCAGTCAACGGCGTTTGCCTGACCGCCGTGGAGCTGCCCGGCGACGGCTTCTGGGCCGACGTCAGCCGCGAGACCCTGGCGCGTACCGCCTTCGTCGACCTCAAGCCTGGCAGCGCCGTCAATCTGGAAAAGGCCCTGACGCCGACCAGCCGCCTCGGCGGGCACCTGGTCAGCGGCCACGTCGACGGCGTCGGTGAAATCGTCGCCCGTGCCGATAACGCCCGCGCCGTGCAGTTCAAGGTGCGCGCGCCGCGTGAGCTGGCCAAGTACATCGCGCACAAGGGCTCGATCACCGTCGATGGCACCAGCCTGACCGTCAACGCCGTCGACGGCGCCGAGTTCGAGCTGACCATCGTGCCGCACACCCTGGCCGAGACCATCATGGTCGACTACCAGCCCGGACGTAAGATCAACCTCGAGGTGGACCTGCTGGCGCGTTATCTGGAGCGCCTGCTGCTCGGCGACAAGGCCGCTGAATCCACGGCCTCGGGCCTGACCGAAAGCTTCCTGGCCGAACACGGCTACCTGAACAAGTGAGATGCGCCACCATGGCTCTGAATACCGCTGAAGAACTGATCGAAGACATCCGCGCCGGCAAGATGGTCATCCTCATGGATGACGAGGACCGCGAGAACGAAGGCGACATCATCATCGCTTCCGAATGCTGCACCGCTGAGCACATCAACTTCATGGCCCGCTTCGCCCGTGGCCTGATCTGCATGCCGATGACCCGCGAACGCTGCGAGTTGCTCAACCTGCCGTTGATGGCGCCGCGCAACGGCTCCGGTTTCGGCACCAAGTTCACCGTTTCCATCGAGGCCGCCGAAGGTGTCACCACCGGCATTTCCGCCGCCGACCGTGCGCGTACCGTGCAGGCGGCCGTCGCGCGCAATGCGGTGGCGGACGATATCGTCAGCCCCGGCCACATCTTCCCGCTGATGGCGCAGCCCGGCGGCGTGCTGGCGCGTGCCGGTCACACCGAAGCGGCCTGCGATCTGGCACGCATGGGCGGTTTCGAGCCGAGCGGCGTGATCTGCGAAATCATGAACGAAGACGGCACCATGGCTCGTCGTCCGGAGCTGGAGAAGTTCGCCGAGGAGCATGACATCAAGATCGGCACCATCGCCGACCTGATCCACTATCGCCTGATCCACGAGCGTACCGTCGAGCGCATCAGCGAGCAGCCGCTGGACACCGAACTGGGCCAGTTCAACCTGGTGACCTACCGCGATGGCGTGGAGAACACCGCGCACATGGCTCTGACCCTGGGCACCATCTGCGCCGAGGAAGCGACCCTGGTGCGGGTGCATAACATGGACCCGCTGCGCGACCTGTTCATGGTCAACCAACCGGGGCGCTGGAGCATGCGTGCGGCTATGGCCGAGGTGGCCAAGGCCGGTAGCGGTGTGGTGCTGCTGCTGGGCAACCCGATGACCGGACCGGAGCTGCTGGCACTGATCAGCCGTCAGCAGCCTGCCAACCCGGCGACCTACAGCACCGTTGGTGCCGGTTCGCAGATCCTGCGTGACCTCGGTGTGCGCAAGATGCGCCTGATGAGCTCGCCGATGAAGTTCAACGCGATATCCGGCTTCGACCTCGAAGTTGTAGAATACCTGCCGGCAGATTAACAGCGGCCCGAAGGGCCAAAGCTGATGACCCTCTCCCACAAGTGGGAGAGGGGGAGCTAATGCAGGTAGCCCGGCTGCAATCCGGGGACGTCGGCATAATGGCCCCGGATTGCAGCCGGGCTACGCTGACAACCGAATTTTATTTTTCAGGGCAACGATGCCCTGGCTCTTTAACCCATGTGAGACCCGTCATGACCCTGAAGACCATCGAAGGTACCTTCATCGCCCCCAAGGGCAAATACGCCCTGGTGGTAGGCCGTTTCAACAGCTTCGTCGTCGAGAGCCTGGTCAGCGGCGCCATCGATGCCCTGGTCCGTCACGGCGTCAGTGAAAGCGACATCACCATCATTCGCGCACCGGGTGCCTTCGAAATCCCGCTGGTCACCCAGAAAGTCGCCCAGCGTGGCGAATACGCGGCCATCATCGCCCTGGGCGCTGTGATCCGTGGCGGTACGCCGCACTTCGAATACGTCGCCGGTGAGTGCACCAAGGGCCTGGCTCAGGTCTCCATGGAATACGGTGTACCGGTCGCCTTCGGCGTACTGACCGTCGACTCCATCGAACAAGCCATCGAACGTTCCGGCACCAAGGCGGGTAACAAGGGTGCCGAAGCTGCGCTGTCTGCCCTGGAAATGGTCAGCCTGCTGGCGCAGTTGGAGGCCAAGTGAGCAACTCCGGTAACGGCCAGCCGGCCAAGAAGGGTCCCAGCGGCAAGATTCTCGCTCGTCGCGAGGCCCGTACTCTGGCCATGCAGGCGCTGTATTCCTGGCATATCGCCGGGCAGCCGCTGAACGAGATCGAAGCGCAGTTCCGTGTCGATAACGACTTCAGCAAGGTCGATGGCGCCTACTTTCACGAGATTCTCCACGGCGTTCCGCGGCAGAAGACCGAACTGGACGAAGCGTTCGCGCCGCTGCTCGACCGCCCGTTGGAAGACATCGACCCGGTCGAGCTGGCCATCCTGCGTCTGTCTACCTACGAGCTGAAGAACCGCGTTGACGTGCCCTACAAGGTGGTGATCAACGAAGGTATCGAACTGGCCAAGGTGTTCGGTGCTACCGACGGGCACAAGTTCGTCAATGGCATCCTCGACAAGCTGGCGCCGAAGCTGCGTGCTGCCGAAGTCAACGCCAACAAGCGTTGAGGCCCTGGCGGATGCTCACGGAAGCTGATTTACGATCTCGCGAGCTAGAGTCCTGCAAGGCAAAAGCAGTAGGGCCGACGCGCAGCAGATCGTTGCCTTCCCATGGGTGAGTTCGAGCTGATTCGCCATTACTTCGCCGCTGCCCCCTGTGCTCACGGTGGTGACGGCGTTGTCCGCGGCATCGGCGATGACTGTGCGCTGCTGTCGGTGCCTACCGGCGAGCAGCTGGCGATCTCCACCGACACGCTGGTGGCCGGAGTGCACTTTCCGGTCGATGGCGACCCCTTTCTGCTCGGTCAGCGTGCGCTGGCCGTGTCTGCCAGTGACCTGGCCGCCATGGGCGCTACGCCCCTGGCTTTCACGCTTGCGATGACGCTGCCGGATGCCGACGAAACCTGGCTGGCCGGCTTTGCCCGTGGCCTGCAACACATGGCCCAAGGCTGCTCGCTGGCGCTGGTCGGCGGCGATACCACCCGTGGCCCGCTGAGCCTGACCCTGACCGTGTTTGGTCGTGTGCCGGCTGGTCAGGCGTTGTTGCGCAGCGGTGCGCAGGTTGGCGATCTGCTCTGCGTGGGTGGTGAGCTGGGAGACGCCGCTGGTGCTCTGCCGCTGGTGCTTGGGCGGTGTGAGGCTCGTGCCGAGATCGCCGAGGCGCTGTTGGCCCGCTACTGGTCGCCGCAGCCTCAGCTGGCGCTGGGGCAGGCCCTGCGTGGACGCGCCACGGCGGCGCTGGATATCTCCGACGGGCTGCTGGCGGACTGCGGTCACATCGCCAGAGCATCACAGGTCGCCCTGCAGATCGAGCAGGAGCGTCTACCGCTCTCTGCGCCGCTACGCGCCTTTGCCGGAGACGAGCAGGCGCGAATCTGCGCGCTCAGTGGTGGCGATGACTACCGGCTGGCCTTTACCCTACCCCCTACGCTGCTTACTGAGCTTCAGGCCGACTGGCCCGAGGTGCGGGTCGTCGGCCGCGTGGTGGCCGGCAGCGGTGTTCAGGTACTGGATGCCGACGGCCAGCCCATCGAGTCGCCCCGCGGCGGCTACCAACATTTCTGACAGGACGGAGTGCGCGTGACCGATCACCCCAACCAGGTTCCCGCCGAATACGTACCGCCCTCGGTATGGCGTAACCCTTGGCATTTCATCGCCTTCGGCTTTGGCTCCGGAACCCTGCCCAAGGCGCCCGGCACCTGGGGCTCGCTGGTGGCGCTGCCGTTCGTGCCGTTGTGGCAGATGCTGCCCGACTGGGGCTACTGGCTGATGCTTGGGGTGACCATGCTGTTCGGCTTCTGGCTTTGCGGCAAGGTCGCCGATGACCTTCGCGTGCACGACCACGAAGGCATCGTCTGGGACGAAATGGTCGGTATGTGGATCACCCTCTGGCTGGTGCCCGAGGGTTGGCTCTGGTTGCTGCTAGGCTTCCTCATGTTCCGTCTGTTCGACATCGTCAAACCCTGGCCGATTCGCTGGATCGATCGCCATGTGCATGGCGGTGTCGGCATCATGCTCGATGACATCATCGCCGGGGTGTTCGCCTGGCTGGCCATGCAGGGGCTGGTCTGGGGGTGGGACAGCTATAAGGCACTGCTGGGGTTTTAAGGAGCAGGTATGCGAATTGGACGCGGCTGGCTGGGCGTGCTGGTGATGCTGGGTGCCATGGCTGGCGCCCAGGCTCACGAGCGTCTGCCCAAAGAAATACGCCTGGCCAGCGAGGTCTGGGAAGACTACACCGAGACCGATGGCCGCGGTCTGGCCTGGGACATCATGCGCAAGGTCTTCGAACCGGAAGGCGTGAGCCTGGCCATCCACAGCGTGCCCTACACTCGCTCGGTGGGACTGGTGCAGCGCAACGAGGCCGATGCCTGGGTCGGCTCCTACCGTGATGAGGTCGAGGGTGGCGTGTTCTACCCTGAGCATCATTACGACACCGACCACATCGTTGCGCTTGGCCTGAAGGACAAATCGCTGCCAACGCTGGAGAACCTCGGTCAGTATCGACTGGTCTGGGTGCGTGGCTATGAATATCAGGAATATCTGCCGAATGTGCGCGATTACCGGGAAGTCCAGCGCCGTGGCGGTATTCTCGGCATGCTCGATCTGGGCCACGCCGATTTTTATATCGACGCGCGTCCCGAGGTCGACTACGTGCTCAAAGGCAGCGCCAGGCCGGAGCGTTATCGTCTGACTGATCTGATGCAGCTGCCGTTATTTCTCGGTTTCGCCGATACGCCGCGCGGTCATGCCCTGGCCGAGCTTTACGATAGGCGTATGGCCACGCTGATCGCCAGCGGCGAACTGCGACCGATCTTTGTGCGCTGGCATCAACCTTATCCTTTTGACTGAACCGGGAGATCGCTCTCTATGCTGCTTCGCCACTGTGTTGCCGTTCTGGCGCTGCTGGTTTCCGGAGCTTGCTGGGCCGCCTCGCAAGTTCAGGTAGTTGGCCTGTTTCCCGGAGCGGCAGTGATCAATGTCGACGGTCAGCGCAAGATGGTGCGCGTGGGACAAACCGGGCCCGGCGGCGTCCAGGTCGTCAGCGTCGACAAACAGGGCGCAGTCCTGCGTGTCGAGGGCGTCGAGCGCGCATACCCTCTCAGTCGAGAATACAGTGCCGGGTTCGCCGAGCCGGTGCGCAAGCGTCTGAGCATTGCCAAGGGCATTGGTGGTCATTACTGGGTGGCTGGCTCGGTCAATGGTCAGACCATCCAGTTTCTGGTCGATACCGGTGCAACCAGCGTCGCCCTCAACGATGCGCATGCCCGGCGCCTGGGCATAGATTACCGGGTCACGGGGCGGCCGCTGCAGGTCAGTACCGCCAGTGGCGTTACGCGTGGCTGGCGAGTGTCGCTCGACCGGGTCAAGGTCGGCGATCTGGAAGTGCTCGGCGTCGACGCTGTGGTGCTCGAAGGTAGCGCGCCAAGCGATGCATTGCTGGGCATGAGCTTTCTCGGGCGGGTTGGCTGGCGCGAGGAGCAGGGCATGCTGGTGCTGGAGTCCAAGCACTGAACCTGCCGGGATGATCCTCGATCATTTCGATACTGATGATCGGCAATTCTGACTGACCCGCCAGCGGGGGCTGCTGATACAATGCCGGCCCTGTTTCGTACTCATTGCTAGGAGTATCCGGTGTCCGTCGTGTTCGTCGCCGCCTCCCAACTGCCCACCCCCTTCGGTGTGTTCACCATGCACGGCTTCCTCGATGAGGCAACCGGCAAGGAGCACGTTGCCCTGACTTTCGGCGAAGTGGCCGACGGTGCGCCGGTACTGGGGCGCCTGCATTCCGAATGCCTGACCGGTGATGCTCTGTTCAGCCTGCGTTGCGATTGTGGCGCTCAGCTGCAGGCAGCGCTGCAGGCCATCGCCAATGAAGGGCGCGGCGTGCTGCTCTACCTGCGTCAGGAAGGCCGTGGCATTGGCCTGCTGAACAAGATCCGCGCTTATGAACTGCAGGATGGCGGCGCCGATACCGTCGAGGCCAACGAGCGCCTGGGATTCGGTGCTGACCAGCGTGACTACGCGATCTGCCTGCCGATGCTCGAGCATCTGGGCATCAACAGTCTCAAGCTGATGACCAACAACCCGCGCAAGGTCAAAGCGCTGGGAGACATGGGCATCACCGTGGATCATCGTGTGCCGCTGCAGATCGCGCACAACCCCTACAACAAGCGTTACCTCGCCACCAAGGCCGGCAAGCTCGGCCATATGCTGGGCAACCAGCACCAGGGCGAGACCGAGGAGAGCCTGTGACCCGAGGTCAGGTGAAGCGCCGTCTGGCGCTGGCCTGGTGGCGTCAACTGGGTGTGGCGGTAGCCCCGGTGTTCTTCTTCAACATGCTGTTCGGCAGCGCCAGCCCGTCGGTACTGGCGATGCCGCTGTTCATTGCCGGCCTGGCCTCGATGTTTGTCAGCCTGCCGCTGTTCCATGCCTACAAGCATGCGCTGATCGCCACCGGCAAGGCGCTGGATACCGGCGACGAGCCGGCGGCTTGGCTCGAACTCGACCGGGTGCGCCTGCGTGCGCTACTCGGTGCTGCCGCGCCGGCCTGGATCGCCGCCCTGGCCGTGTTCGCCGGGCTCGAAGCGGTACCCCTTATGCTGCTGACGCTGTCCAGCATCGTCATCCACCTGCTTTACCGTATTCCCCGCCAACTGGGCTGATGCGCGCGCTGCTGCTGGCTCTGTGTGCACTGGCGCTACCACTGCCTGCTGCCGAGCGGGTGATCAGCTTGGCACCTTCGCTCAGCGAAATCATGCTCGACCTGGGGGCAGGTGACCTGCTGGTCGGTGTGCTCGAAGGTGAGCAGCAGCCGGCCGAACTCGCTCATCTGCCGACTGTCGGCCGCTATGGCCAGCTCGAGTTCGAGCGTCTGCTGCAACTGGCTCCCGACCTGATCCTGATCGCCCCAGGCAGCGTGCCGCCGGCACAACAGGCGCAGTTGCAGCGTTTCGACATTCCGTTGCTGCTGGTCGAGCCGGCCCGCCTCGACCAGTTGAGTGATGCCTTCGTGCAAATTGGTCGGCGGGTGAACCGCACCGAGCAGGGCGAGCACCTGGCGGCCGAGTTTCGCGACGAATTGGCGACGCTGCGTCAGCGCTATCGGCGTGAGCGGCCGCTGGCGGTGTTCTATCAGATCTGGCATCAGCCGCTGTACACCATCGGTGGCGAACAGTTGATCGGTGACGCGCTGCAGGTGTGTGGCGCGCAGAACCTTTTCGCCGAGCTGCCACAGCCCGCGCCGCAGGTCAGCGTGGAGGCCGTGCTGGCGCGCGATCCGGATGTCATCCTCGGGGGCAGCAATGCCGAACTGAGCGCCTGGCAGGCCTGGCCGCAATTGCATGCCGTACGCCAGGGCCAGGTATGGGCAGTGCCGGACAAGGGCCTGGAGCGACCGAGCCGGCAGATGCTCGGGGCGATAGAGCAGCTGTGCGAGCGGCTGAAGACTGCGCGATAGCCTGACGGCGCTGCGCGCGGCGCACCCTATCGGCTACACCGCGTAGGGTGCGCCGTGCGCACCGGGATCAACCCTACACGTTTGTATCCAATTAGAGGTTGGGCGTCCAGGTCATGCCGAGCAGGAGGCTGAGAGGCTGCTCACGGTAGCCATGGTATCGGGAGTCCTCGGCGTTCTGATAGAGGACGCGGCTGTAGCCCTTGTCCAGCAGATTGTTGAGTTTGATATCGAAGCCCAGCTCCTGATTGGCCTGCCAACTGCCGCGCAGATCGAGTACGCCGTAGCCGGCGATTTCACGATTGTTGGCGGGGTCGTCGAAGCTGCGGCTGACCAACTGCCAACTGGCGCCAATGCCGAAAGTACCGATTTTACGGTCGATATCCAGGTTCAGCGTGCGTTTGGCGCGACGTTGCAGGGTATGGCCGCTGTCGCGATCACGTGGATCGATCAGGCTCAGCCCCAGCGCGGCTTGCCAGCCAAGCAGTTCATGTTGCAACGAGGCTTCGAAACCATTGATGCGGGCCGTGTCGACGTTGTAGTTGCGACCGACGAAGGTGCTCGTGTTCCACACGTAGGCGATCAGGTCGCGGACATCGGTGCGGTAGATCGAGGCTTCGAGGCGCGTCTTTTCGGCCAGTTGGCTGCGCCATTGCAACTCGTAGCTCTTCGATTTTTCCGGGGCGAGATCCGGGTTGGCGCCCCAGGAAGCAGGGCCGTAGAGGTCGTTGAAAGTGGGCACGCGGAAGCCTTCGGCGTAAGACAGGACCACGTCGTTGGTTGTGTCGAGCGGCGCGCTCAGAGCGGCGTTCCAGGTATTCTCGCTACCAAATTGCTGGTTCTTGTCGTGGCGTAGGCCCAGTTCGGTACTGAAGTGCTCGCCGCGATAGCTGTGCTGAATGAAGCCGGCCTGGTTCCAGCGGCTTTCCTCGTCGTAGGCAGTGCTGCTGTGCAGCTTGTCCTTCTGGTAATCGGCGCCGAGCAGCAGGCCGTGGCCATTCCCTAGGTCGAGGTTGTTCAGCCAGGCGACCGAGTTGCGGTAGCTGTTGAATGCATCGGTGCCGGCGAACAGCTTGTCGCGATCTTCCAGTTTGTCCTCGCCGTGGCCGATTTCCAGGCGGCTGTTCCAGATTTCGTTGAGCCGGGCATCGACGAAGGCCGATAGGCTGTTGAGGCTGTAATCGCTGTAGGGCTTGGCCGGGAAGCTGGTAAAGGTGCTGTCATCCCAGCGGCCATAGGGGTTGTCGTACTCACTCTTACCCCTCTGGTCGAGTGCGCTGAGGCCAATCTGCAGATCGTCATTGAAGCGGTGGCTGAAGTTGAGGCTGAAGGCGCGATTGCGATAGGCGTCGTGATCGGCATCGGATGCCCAGGAGGGGCCGGTGCGATCGATGCCGGCGGTTTCTTCCAGGCTGGTGTTGAGGCTGTAGCGTGTCTGCTGGTCGCCACCGGATACGCCGAGGCTGCGTTCCCAGGTTCCCTGGCTGCCGCCGGCGATGCGCAGGTAGGGATGAATGCCTTCACCCTGATCTCGACGAGTGAATATCTGCACCACGCCACCGATGGCATCGGCGCCATAGAGTGCGGAGCGGGAGCCGCGCAGCACTTCTATACGTTCAATCTGCTCGACGTTCAGATACTGCAGGCTGGCGCCGCCGGAGGAGACAGAGCCTGTACGTTGACCATCGATCAGCACCAAGCTCTGCGCATTGTTGGTTCCGCGAATGAACAGGCTGGTATTGCTGCCACGGCCGCCGTTTTGTATCACCTGTACCCCGGGAACCCGGGCGAGCAATTCATTGACGCTGGCTGGGCGCAGGCGCTCGATATCGGCACGGGTAAAGACGCTGACCGCTGCGCTGCTTTCGCTTCGTTTCTGGACATCGCGGTTGACGGTTATCAACGTATCGTCGAGTTTCAGGGCGTCGTCGCGAGACGGTGTTTCGGCCAGAGCCAGGCTTGGTGTCAGGGCGATGGCCAGAGCCAGACGAGACAGTTTCATTATCTTTCCTCAAAGGTCGGCAGACTTTCGAGGAGGGCAGGCGCAAGCGCAGACAGGGCAGCGCTTGACCGTGCTGCCCTCCGCAACACCAGTCGCACCGCCTTGGCCGGTCTCCGGGCTCTCGACCCGCATCCGCCTTCCCAGGCATGACCCAGTGGCTGTTGGACGCGGTACACGCTCAGTGCGTGCAGTCGATTACCGTTGCGGGGGCAGCGTCGGGGTTGCTCATGGAGTGCGCACCGACTTCCCGTTCAGCAGACCGTTGAAAACTACCTGCGTTGGCAATACTGCGTTAAGAACGCCCTCAAAATGCTCATTTACAACTCGTAAACTCCGCTTTTTCGGCCGTTCTTGCCTTGTCTTGCCTGCCTCGCCTACGTTTTCAACGGCTTGCTGACGCCGCTTGCGCAGCGCACCCTGGCGGAACATGAAGTGCGCGCACCTTAGTGCGCGCGCAGGTGCATGACAAGCAAGCCCGGCTCATTCGGCGATGAGCGGGGCTCATGCTCAGAGCGAGTTCAGGCGCTCGCGTACCGCGCGTTCGATGCCGGCTTCGTCCAGGCCGCACTCGGCGAGCATCTGGCTGGGCTTGGCATGTTCGACGTAGTAGTCCGGCAGGCCGAGGTGCAGCATCGGCACCAGGCGGTTCTCGACGGCGAAGAATTCGCTGACCGCGCTGCCGGCGCCACCCATGATGCTGTTTTCTTCAATGCTCACCAGCAGCTCGTGGCTGCTCGCCAGTTCACGTAGCAGGGCTTCGTCCAGGGGTTTGACGAAGCGCATGTCGACCACGGTGGCGTCCAGCGTCTCGCCAACCCGCAGGGCTTCGGCCAGCTGTACGCCGAAGGCCAGCAGGGCAACGTGCTTGCCTTGGCGGCGAACCAGCGCCTTGCCGATTTCCAGCGGTTCCAGGCCCGCGTCGAGCGGCGCGTTGGGGCCGGTACCGCGCGGGTAGCGCACGGCTGCCGGGCCGTCGAACAGATGGCCGGTGGTGAGCATGCGGCGCATCTCGTTCTCGTCGCTCGGTGTCATCACCAGCATGCCGGGGATGCAGCGCAGGTAGGACAGGTCGAAGCTGCCGGCGTGGGTCGGACCGTCCTCGCCGACCAGGCCGGCGCGGTCGATGGCGAACAGCACGTCGAGGTGCTGCACGGCCACGTCATGGATCAGCTGGTCGTAGGCGCGCTGGAGGAAGGTGGAGTAGATCGCCACCACCGGCTTGGCGCCCTCGCAGGCCATGCCGGCCGCCAGGGTCACGGCATGCTGCTCGGCGATCGCCACGTCGAAATAGCGCTCGGGGAAACGCTCGCTGAAGGCCACCAGGTCGGAGCCTTCCTTCATCGCCGGGGTAATGCCGACCAGGCGGTTATCGGTCGCGGCCATGTCGCACAGCCACTGGCCGAACACGTTGGAGTATTTCGGGCCGCTGGGCTTCTTCGGTGCGGCGACAGGCGTCACCGGCTCCAGCTTGGTGATGGCGTGATAGCCGATCGGGTCGGCCTCGGCCGGGGCGAAGCCCTTGCCCTTCTTGGTCACCACATGGAGGAACTGCGGGCCGTCCAGGTCGCGCATGTTGCGCAGGGTGGCCAGCAGGGTCGGCAGGTCGTGGCCGTCGATGGGGCCGACATAGTTCCAGCCCAACTCCTCGAACAGGGTGCCGGGCACCAGCATGCCCTTGGCGTGCTCCTCGACCTTGCGCGCGATTTCCCAGGCGCCGGGCAGGCGCGAGAGCATCTTCTTGCTGCCTTCGCGCATGCTGGCGTAGGTGCGGCTGGAGATGATCTTGGCCAGGTAGTTGGACAGGCCGCCGACGTTCTTGGAGATCGACATGTCGTTGTCGTTGAGGATCACCAGCATGTTGGCGCCGACGTCGGTGGCATGGTTGAGCGCCTCGAAGGCCATGCCGGCGGTCAGGGCGCCATCGCCGATTACCGCCACGCTCTTGCGCTTCTCGCCTTTCAGGCGGGCGGCGATAGCCATGCCCAGCGCCGCACTGATGCTGGTGCTGGAGTGGCCGACGCCAAAGGTGTCGTACTCGCTCTCGCTGCGGCGCGGGAAGGCGGCCAGGCCGTCGCGCTGGCGCAGTGTGCCCATGCGCTCACGGCGACCGGTGAGGATTTTGTGCGGATAGGCCTGATGACCGACGTCCCACACCAGGCGGTCGTCGGGGGTGTCGAAGACGTAGTGCAGGGCGATGGTCAGTTCGATCACGCCGAGGCCGGCACCGAAGTGGCCGCCACTCTGGCCGACGCTGTAGAGCAGGTACTGGCGCAGCTCGTCGGCGAGGGTTTCCAGGTCCGCTTCGGCCAGGCGACGCAGTTCGTCCGGCGTATTGGCGCTGTCCAGCAAGGGCGTCAGCGGGCGCTCGCGGGGGATCTCGTGGAAAGTGGTCGGCATCAGGCGAATCGTTATAGGTGTAAAAGATGCGGCAGTTTACCTGATGCCAGGAAAACAGCCCAATCTGCTGACCAGATCGGCGTTAACGGTAGTTGCGCGCGAGGAAATCCAGCAACAGAGCGCTGACCTGATCGCCGCACTCGGCCTGCAGCCAGTGGCCGGCGCCCGGCAGGTCGTGGCGTTCCAGGTGCGGCACCTTGTCGCCCATGCGCTTGAGCGTCGGTGCCTCGAAACGGCCGACCGGGTCGTGCTCGCCGAGCAGGAACAGCGTTGGTTGCATCACCTGAAGTGCGGCTAGATGCTCGGTGCGTTGCCAGTTGCGCTCGAAGTTGCGGTACCAGTTCAGCGCGCCGCGAAAGCCGTGGCGTTCGAAGGTGCGCAGGTAGTGGGCGAACGTCGCCTCGCTGCACCAGGGTGGCAGCGGGATGTCGGCCGGCATGCCGTCGAACAGCCGCGCATCGGCCGGTTTGTCCGTGGCCAGCAGGGCATCGCCCAGGCCGCCGAGCAGCAGGCGCAGGCTGCGGCCGATATCCGCGTCCAGTTCGGCCTCGGCCAGCCCCGGCTGCTGGAAGTAGAGGATGTAGTGGAAGCGTCCGGCGTAGGCCACGCGCATCATCTCGATGGCCGGGCGTTTCGGCCGGCCGCCGAAGGGCACCGACAGTGCGCCGAGCGCGTTGACCCGCTGCGGCTCCAGCAGCGCCAGGTGCCAGGCCACCGGCGCGCCCCAGTCATGGCCGACCACCGCCACCTGGCGCTGGCCGAGCAGGTCCATCGCCGCCTGGATATCGCCGCACAGGGTAAGCAGGTCGTAGGCTGCGGGATCGCTCGGCGCGCTGCTGGCGCCATAGCCGCGCATCTCTGGGGCGAACACGCGATAGCCGGCGGCGGCCAGCGCCTCGATCTGCGGGTGCCAGGCGTACCAGCATTCGGGAAAGCCATGCAGCAACCACACCGGCCTGCCGTGCTCGGGGCCGGCGCTGTACAGGCTCAGTTCGATGCCGTTGACGGCGAGCAGGCGGTGTTCGATGTGCATGGGCGGTTACCACGTGTCGATGAAGGGACGTTTCTTGCTGTCGCGTCGGGGCGGGCGCGGCGCCGCATTGAGGCCACGCAGCAGCCAGGCGCGGCTGTCGGCCGGATCGATCACGGCATCGATCTCCAGATAGCTGGCCATGTTCAGCGCCTTGCCGTTGTCGTAGGCCTTGGCAACCAGCTTGTCGAACAGGGCCTGGCGCGCGTCCTCGTCCGGTTGGGCTGCCAGCTCCTTGGCGAACCCCAGGCGCACCGCGCCTTCCAGGCCCATGGCACCGAACTCGGCACTGGGCCAGGCGGCGGTGAACAGCGGCGAGTGGAAGCTGCCGGCCGCCATGGCCTGGGCGCCAAGGCCATAGCCCTTGCGCAGCACCAGGGTGAAGAAGGGCACCGTGAGGCTGGCTGCGCTGACGAACAGGCGCGAGACATGGCGTACCGTGGCCTGCTTCTCCGCCTCCGGACCGACCATGAAACCGGGGGTGTCGCACAGCGATATCACGGGCAGGTCATGCGCCTCGCACAGCTGCAGGAAGCGCGCGGCCTTGTCACCGGCCACGGCGTCGATGGCGCCGCCCAGGTGCGCGGGGTTGTTGGCGATCAGGCCGAAGGGCTTGCCCTCGATGCGGATCAGCGCGGTGATCAGCCCCGGAGCGAACTGGCGGCGCAGTTCCAGCACGCTGCCTTGGTCCGCGAGCAGTTCGATGACCTTGCGCATGTCGTACACGCGCAGGCGATTCTCCGGGATCACGTGGCGCAGTTCACGGTTGTCGCTGGCGTGCCAGTCGCTCAGCGCTCCCTGGAAGTAGCCCAGGTACTGCCTGGCCACGACGACCGCCTCGGCTTCGTCTTCCACCAGCACATCGATCACGCCGTTGGGGCCCTGCACGCTGCTGGGGCCGACCTGCTCGGGTTTGAAACTGCCCAGGCCGCCACCTTCGATCATCGCCGGCCCGGCCATGCCGATGCTGGCATTGCGCGTGGCGATGATCACATCGCAGCAGCCGAGCAGTGCGGCGTTGCCGGCGAAGCAGCGCCCGGAGACCACGCCCACCGTCGGCACCAGGCCGGAGAGCTTGGCCATGGCAACGAATGTGTGGCAGTCCAGCCCGGCTACGCCGACGAAATCGGTATCGCCCGGTCGGCCGCCGCCGCCCTCGGCGAACAGCACCACCGGCAGGCGCCATTGTTCGGCAAGCGCCAGCATGCGGTCGGTCTTCTTGTGGTTCATCACACCCTGGGTGCCGGCGAATACGGTGTAGTCGTAGGCGATGGCCATGCAGCGCGCCGCCTCACTGCCGAAGCGCTCTGCGCCCACGGTGCCGATGCCGGCGACCAGGCCGTCGGCCGGGCTCAGTTCCTGCAGCTCTTCGGGCGAACGCCGGCGCCGCTGGGCGGCCAGGGCCATGGCGCCGTACTCGATGAAGCTGTCGTCATCGAGCAGGTCCGCCAGGTTCTCGCGCACGGTGCGCTGGCCGGTCTTGCGACGCTTGGCCACGGCCTCGGGGCGGCGGGCGTCGGTCAGGCGGGCGTGGCGTTCGAGCACTTCGGCCAGGTCGGCGCGGACGTAGGACAGGTCGATGGCCTGCTCGCCGTGCAACGCGCCGCCATCGACCTCGGCCGGTTCGACGAACAGCAACGCCTGGCCCTCGCTCACGGCGCTGCCCTCCGTCACGGTCAATGCGCGGACGATGCCGCTGTGTTCGGCCTTGACCTCGAATTCCATCTTCATCGCCTCCAACACAGCGATGCGCTGGCCCACTGCGATGGCATCGCCTGCACGTACCGACAGGCTGACCAGCACGCCGGCACTGGCCGCATGCAGCGCCAGGGTGCCGGGTGGGGCATCGACGTCCGGTTGCGCATCGCTGGCGACCTGGACACCGGCGAAGTAGCGATGTGGATGCGCCTGCTCGCGGGGTGCCAGCAGCGTCTCCAGATGACGTTCGACATAGGTGGTGTCGACCTGGTTGGCGCGTACCTCGTCGCATTGCAGCAGGTTCTGCAGCAGGTGCAGGTTGCTCGCCACGCCTTCCAGGCGGAATTCGCAGAGCCCGCGATAGGCGCGGCGCAGGGCGCCTGGGTAGTCGCTGGCGCTGGCGATCAGCTTGGCCACCAGCGAGTCGTAGGCCGGGCTCACGGTGTAACCGGCGTAGCCGCAGCCGTCGATGCGCAGGCCGGGGCCGGACGGCGGCTGATAGGCGCTGAGCACGCCGGCAGCCGGGCGCGCGCTGCCATCGGCAAGCAGTGATTCCAGATTCAGGCGCACCTGCACGGCATAGCCCTTGGTTGCTGGCGATGTGAGCAGGCCCAGCTCGGCCAGGCTTTTGCCGGCGGCCAGGTGCAGTTGCGTGTGCAGCAGATCGATGCCGGTGACCTGCTCGGTGACGGTGTGTTCCACCTGCACACGCGGGTTGGCCTCCATGAAGTAGAAGTGCCCAGGCTGGTCGAGGTCGAGGAGGAATTCGAAGGTGCCGATGCCCAGGTAGCGCGCTTCGGCAGCCAGGCGCAGGGCGCTGGCGATGATGGCGTCGCGGGTGGCGGGGGCCAGGTCCGGGCTGGGGGCGATCTCCACCAGCTTCTGGTGGCGCCGCTGCAGGCTGCAGTCGCGCTCCCACAGGTGGCTGACCGCGCCACTGCCATCCCCGAGTACCTGCACCTCGATATGCCGGGCGCGGCGCACGCGTTTTTCCACGTAAAGCGCGCCGCTGCCGAAGGCGCCCAGGGCTTCCGATTCGCAGCGGGCGAAGGCATCGGCCAGTTGCGCCGGATCATCCACCGCGCGCATGCCGCGTCCGCCGCCACCGGCCAGGGCCTTGAGCATCACGCTGCCGTGTTCGGCTAGGAAGGTTGCAGCTTGTTCCAGGGTTACCGCCTGGTTGATACCGGGCACCAGAGGGACGTCGCAGCGCTCGGCGAGCGCGCGGGCCGCCGCCTTGTCGCCAAACAGCTGCAGGGTCTCGGGCGTCGGGCCGACGAAGGTCAGGCCTGCCGCCTGGCAACGGCGGGCAAACTCGGCATTCTCGGCGAGAAAACCGTAGCCGGGGTGGATGGCCGTGCAGCTCTGCTCACAAGCAATGGCGATCAGCTGATCCATATCCAGATAGGCGGCCACGCCGCGTCCGCTGAGCGGCAAGGCAAGATCCGCCTTGCGCGTGTGCAGGCAGGTGCTGTCGTCCTCGGCGAACACCGCCACCGAGCGAATGCCGAGATCGGCACAGGCCTGGGCAATGCGGATGGCGATCTCGCCACGGTTGGCGATCAGCAGGGCGGGGAAGGGCATGGCGGCTCCAGACGTCTTGTCGTTATGGAGCCATCTTAGGCGGTCGGGGATGGGGGTAAAGCAAGCCTTATATGGCGATCATGCGGTCATAGATGACAATGATGGAGCGGGACGGCTATCGCGGCTGAAGTCGCTCCCACAAGAGCAGCCTAGCAGGTAGTTTTTCAACAGCCTGCTAGCTGCGTCGTTCGACGATATAGCGCGCCAGCTCGCGCAACGGCTCGGCGCTGTTGCCGAAGGATCGCAGCACGTGCAGGGCCTGGTCGCGCAGCTCCAGGGCGTAGTCCTTGGCGGCGTCGAGGCCGAGCAGGGCCGGGTAGGTGGGCTTGTCGTGGGCTTCGTCCTTGCCCTGGGTCTTGCCCAGGGTGGCGGTGTCGCTTTCCACGTCGAGGATGTCGTCCTGCACCTGGAAGGCCAGGCCGATGGCGCGGGCATATTGCAGCAGGGCCTTGAGGCTGAGATCGTCGGCCTTGCCGCTGGCCAGGGCGCCCAGCAGCACGCTGGCTTCGATCAGCGCGCCGGTCTTGTGCCGGTGCATCACTTCCAGCGCCTGTTGATCGAGTTGCAGACCAACCGAGCCGAGGTCGATGGCCTGGCCACCGACCATGCCGGCCGGCCCGGCGGCCGTGCCCAGGGCACTGAGCATCTGCAGGCGTACTTCGGCGTCCTGTGGGTTGCGGCGGCGGTCGGCGAGGACCTCGAAGGCCAGGCTTTGCAAGCCATCGCCGGCGAGGATGGCCGTCGCTTCGTCGAAGGCCTTGTGGGTGGTCGGCTGGCCGCGACGCAGATCGTCGTCGTCCATCGCCGGCAGGTCGTCGTGCACTAGCGAGTAGGCGTGGATCAGTTCGACCGCACAGGCGGCGCCATCGGCGCGCTCGATCTCACCCTCCAGCGCTTCGCAGGCGGCGTACACCAGCAGTGGGCGTACGCGCTTGCCGCCATTCATGACGCTGTAGCGCATGGCCTGGTACAGACGCTTGAGTTCGTCGCGCGGGGCCTGGAACAGCTCGTCCAGCGCGGCGTCTACGCGGGTCTGACAGCGCTGCTGGTAGGCCGCGATCATGCCTGTTCGTCCGTGTCGAACGGCGCGGCCTGCAATTCGCCGTCACGCTCGAGGAGGATCTGCACCTTTTGCTCGGCCTGAGCCAGCGAGGCCTGGCATTCACGGGTCAGGCCGATGCCCTGCTCGAACGCGGTCAGCGAATCCTCCAGCGATAGCTCACCGCTCTCCAGGCGCTCGACCAGCGTCTGCAGTTCGGCGAGGGAGTGTTCGAAGTCGGGGGTGGCTTTCTTGCGGGCCATGGTGCGGGTTCTCGCTGATTCTGGAACGGGCGCGACACTAGCAGAGCCGCGCCACACGGGCAAATCAGGGGGCTGATCGATAGGCGCTTGTAGGCGGATTTATCCGCGATGCTGTCCAGGCACTCGCCGGCAATCGCGGCTGAAGCCGCTCCTACAAAGGAGTCGCTTTATGACGCAGAGAAGTAGGTGCTCCAGAAGTAATAGAGCGTCATTGAACTGCCAACGATGATCACGAAGCTGCGAAGCAATGCAGGCGGCAGTTTCTCGCCCAGTGCACCGCCAGCGTAACCACCGAGGGTGGCGCCCGTCAGCAGAATGGCCAACTCATACCAACTGACCCGGCCGGCGATGATGAAGGTCAGGGTCGCGACACTGTAGATCACCGCCGAGATTAGATTCTTCAGCGCGTTGGCACGAGCCAGCGGATGCCCCTCGATGGCGAAGGCCGCCAATTGCAGGATGCCCATGCCGGCGCCGAAGTAGCCGCCGTAGATCGACACACCGATATGCGCCCCCAGTGACAGCGGTGTGTGTGGCGGATGCTCGGCCTCCTGGCGTCGTGCCGCCAACCAGCGTCCCAGCTGGGGGCTGGCCGCGAACAGCGCGGTGGCAGCCAGCAGCAGCCAGGGAATCAGTATGCGAAATACATCGTCGCCGCCGGCCAGCAGCAACAGGCCGCCAAGCAGCCCGCCCGCCAGGCCAGCGCACAGCAACGGCAGCAGGTAACGGCCGAGTGGGCGCAGTGAGGCGCGTGCGGCCCAGGCACCAGCGAGGCTGGCCGGCCACAGCGCCACGGCGTTGGTCGCGTTGGCGGTAACCGGAGGCAGGCCTGCGGCGAGCAGGGCTGGGAAGGAGAAGAAAGTGCCGCCGCCCGCGAGGGCATTCATGCCGCCGGCGGCGAAGCCGGCAAGGACCAACAGCAGGATGTCTGGCACTGACATGGAGCGTCTCTCGCACAAAAAGAGTGCAGCATAGGGCTGACCGCTCGGTCAGCCAAGTGCTACCAAAGTGCGGGTTCGCCGGTTCAGTCCCTATTGATCTGCGGCTGCAGAATCCACTCGGCGCTGTCGTTCCAGACATCCATGCGGGTAATCAGGCCGTCGCGTACTTCGAAGCGGTCGAGGTAGCGGTTGCCGGAGAAGCTGCGGCCATCTGGCCATTCGCCGTAGAGCGTGCCATTGGAATACACCACGCAGTGGTCGGCGTGCTCGGTCCAGTCGAACTGGCCCATGGCTTTCTTCACCCAGGTGTAACGACCGGCATTGAAGGCGGTGATGGCCTGGGCGTTGGCCATGGCCCGGCCACCGGTGAAGGTGATGCGTGCATCGGCAGACATGTATCGGGCCGCGCCCTCTGGATCGGGAATCATCGACAGCTCGAGAAACTGACGGACCAGGGCGACGGCGGGGTGTTCGGTAGGCATGTGATTCTCCTTGGGGCTGGCTGCATCCTGCTGGTGCGTGGTGCCAGACGATGGGGCAGTTTCAGAAGTGGCGCCGAGGCTGAGGCCCGTATTTACGGGCTTCGCCGGGGTGGCACCTGTTTTGCTAGCAATGTTTGTGCAAAAGCTAGCAATTAGGAGGATGCCATGTCCACGTTATTGTCGTTTCCGCGTCGCCTGAAGCCGCGCCTGGCTGCGGCGTTCGCGCTGAGTTGTTGGTTTTCCCTGTCCGCGCAGGCGGCCGAGCCGATCAAGATTGGTCTGGTGGCGGCGCTGTCCGGGCAGTCGGCCAAGTCGGGCGAGGCGCTGACCCGCGGCCTGAACATCGCCATCGATGAGGTCAATGCCCAGGGCGGTGTGCTCGGGCGTCCGCTGCAATTGGTACGCCGGGACGACGAGAGCAACCCCTCCAAAGGCTTGCTCGCTGCACGCGAGCTGATCCAGCGGGAGAAGGTTGCGGTGCTGTTCGGCGGCCTGGATACCCCAGTGTCGCTGGCCATCGTGCCGCTGGCCAATCAGATGAAGATGCCGTTCATGGGCGTCTGGGCGGCGGGTACGCCGATCACCCGCAACGGCGCGGCCGACAACTATGTATTCCGTGTTTCGGCGGTGGATGAGCTGGTCGACGAGGCGCTGGTCAGCTACGCGCAGAAGAACTTCGGCACGCAGAAACCGGGGATGATTCTGATCAACAACCCCTGGGGCGAATCCAACGAGCATGGCTTCCGCAAGGCGCTGGAAGCACGCGGTGTACCGGTCGCCGGGGTGGAGCGCATCGAGGGCAGCGACCTCGACGTGGTGCCGCAGCTGAGCCGACTCAAGCAGGCCGGTGCCGATACGCTGCTGCTGGTGGCCAACGTGGCGCCGTCGGCGCAGGTGGTCAAGTCGCTCGACCGCATGGGCTGGGATGTGCCGGTGGTGTCGCACTGGGGCCCCGCCGGTGGCCGCTTCGGTGAATTGGCGGGCCCTAACGCCGGTCGCGTGCATTTCATCCAGACCTACACCTTCAGTCGCGAGGGCGACAGCAAGGGCGAGGCGATCTACGCGGCGCTGCAGAAGCACTACCCGGAGATCAAGACTCTGGCCGACGTCACCCCGGCAGTGGGTATCGCCAATGCCTACGACGCCCTGCACCTGACCGCGCAGGCCATCGCCGCCGCTGGCAGCACCGCCGGGCCGGCGATTCGCGACGGTTACTACGGCATCGAGCGCTACGAAGGCCTGATCAAGACCTACGAGAAACCCTTCAGCGCCGAGCAGCACGACGCCCTGGGCGCGGACGACTACGTGTTCACCCGCTTCGAGGGTGACGAAATCGTACCGATCGACCACTGATCCCAGCTAGGCCGGCCGCTGTGCGGCCGGCGGAGGAATTGCCATGCTTACCGCCGCAATCATCAGCGGGCTTGGCCTGGGCAGCATGTATGCGCTGCTCGCGCTGGGTTTTCACATCACCTACGTGGTCTCGCGAACCGTCAACTTCGCCCAGGGCAGTGCCATGATGGTCGGCGCGGTGCTGGGTTACAGCCTGTGCGTCACCGCCGGTCTGCCCTGGTGGCTGGCGGCGCTGTTGAGCCTGGCGCTGTGCGCGTTGTACGGCCTGATCATCGAGTTGTTTCTGGTGCGGCCGTTCCATAGCCGTGGCTCGGAAGCCTGGCTGATGGCCACGGTGGCCGGCGGCATTCTGGTGGATAACCTGGTGCTGTTCAGCTTCGGCAAGGAGCCGCGCCAGTTCGACGTGGACCTGCTGCACGTGCAGATGCAGGTGCTGGGCAGCAATGTCCAGGCCCTGCAGTTGCTGATTCCCCTGGCCGGGGCCGGCATCGCCCTGGTGCTGTACCTGGTGCGCCGCTACACGCGCCTGGGCAAGGTGCTCGAAGCCACTGTGCAGAACCCGCGCGCGGCGCAGCTGATGGGCATTCGCGTGAACCGTGTGGTGGCTTGTGCCTTCGCCGTGTCGACGGTGTTCGCCGGTATCGCCGGCCTGTTGATTGCGCCGCTTTATAACGTGCATGCCGACATGGGCACGCTGTTCGGCCTCAAAGCCTTCGCCGTGGCCATCCTGGGCGGTATCGCCAGTGCCAACGGGGTGTTCGTCGCGGGCCTGCTGTTTGGCCTGGCCGAGGCGCTGATCACCCTGCATTTCGGCTCGGCCTTCACCCAGATCTTCACCTTCGGCCTGGTCATCGTCGCCCTGGCGCTGCGTCCCAACGGTCTGTTCGGCAAACAGACACTGGTGAAAGTATGAACCTGAGCAACCGCTACCTGGCGCCGCTCGGCCTGGCCGCGCTGGCGCTGCTGGGCAGCAGCCTGGCTTTCGTGCTGGACAGCTATTCGCTGCTGGTCTTCACCTTCTGTGCGCTGGCGGTGGTGGTCGGCGTCGGCCTGAATATCCTGATCGGCATGTCCGGGCAGATTTCCTTCGGCCATATCGCCTTCTACGCCATCGGCGCCTACATCTCGGCCCTGTTGCTGATGGCTGGTCTGCCGCTGGGCCTGGCGCTGATCATCGCTGGCCTGGGCAGTGGCCTGGTTGGCGCTTTGCTGGCGCTGCCGGCCCTGCGCGTCACCGGCCCGTACTTGGCGATGGTGACCATTGCCTTCGCCTTCATGGTGCACCACGGGCTGATCGAGTGGCAGTCGCTGACCGGTGGCGCCAACGGCCTGATCGGCATTTCCATGCCCGAATTCGCCGGCCTGGATGGCAGCATCGGTCTGGCCCTGCTGGCCACGGCGCTGATGGTGGCGGCATTGGCCTTCTATCAACGCTTGCAGCGCAGTGGCTGGGGGCGGGCGATGCGTGCGGTGAAATCGACCGAGATCGCCGCGCGTTCGCTGGGCTTCAACCCGATGCAGACCAAGACGCTGGCCTTTGCCCTGTCGGCCGCGCTGACCGGTCTGGCCGGTGGCCTGGTGGCGCCGCTGATGATGTTCATCAGCCCGGACTCCTTTCCCTTCTCGCAGTCGATCCTGTTCGTTTTGGCGGTGATCGTCGGCGGCGCCGGCACGCTGTTCGGCCCGGTGCTCGGCGCCTTGTTGATCGTGTTGCTGCCGGAGATGCTCTCGGGCCTGGCCGAATACCGCCTGCTGATATTTTCCATGTTGCTGCTCGGCGTGCTCTGGCTGGCGCCGCGCGGTGTGCTTGGCGCCCTGCAGCAGCGTTGGTGGAAGGTGCCGCCAGCCTATGCGCCGAAAAGCGTCAATCGTCATCTGCTGGCGCGCTGGTTCGAGCGCAATGGCGGTGACGGGCAAGGGCTGCAGGTGCGCGATGTCGGCATCCGCTTTGGCGGCGTGCAGGCGGCCAGCGGTATCAGTTTCAGCGCCGTACAGGGCAGCGTGACCTCGGTGATCGGCCCCAATGGCGCCGGCAAGACCACCCTGCTCAATATGATCAGCGGTTTCTATGCGCCGGACAGCGGGCAGATCGAGCTGGGCCAGCAATTGGCTGGTCTGCCGGCCTGGAAGATTGCCCGTGCCGGCATTGCCCGCACCTACCAGACCACTCAGCTGTTCGGCGAAATGAGCGTGCTGGAGAACCTGCTGGCGGCCATGCAGCAGGGCCAGCTCGGTCTGCCGCTGGCGCGTCCGCCGGTTGAACAGGAAGAGCTGGCGCTCAACCTGCTGGCGTTGGTCGGCTATCGCGGCTCGGTCACTTGCGCGGCGGACGACCTGCCGCACGTCGACCGGCGCCTGGTGGAGATCGCCCGCGCCCTGGCCACCCGGCCGCGCGTGCTGTTGCTCGACGAGCCGGCTGCCGGCCTCAGTCGCAGCGACACCGACCGCCTGGTCGGGCTGTTCAAGACCCTGGCCGACTTTGGCATCGCGGTGATTCTGGTGGAGCACGACATGCCGCTGGTGATGGCCGTGTCGCAGCGCATTCTGGTGCTCGATGCCGGCCGCCCGATTGCCTGGGGCAACCCCGACGAGGTGCGTCAGGATCCGCGCGTGGTCGCCGCCTACCTGGGCAGCACCGACTACCAGGCGCAGGCGCGCGGCGCAGCCTGGGACGGCAGCCGCGACGCCATCCTGTTCGTCAAGGACCTGGTGGTCGACTACGGTGCCGCGCCGGTGGTGCAGCAGGTCAACCTGCTGGTCAATCCGGGCGAATTGGTGGCCATCCTCGGCGCCAACGGCGCTGGTAAATCGAGTATTCTGCAGTGCCTGGCCGGCCTCAAGCGCGCCTCGGCCGGCAGCGTGGTGCTGGACGACGTCAATATCGAGAAGGCCGACGCCAGCGCCATCGCGGCGCGCGGCCTGGCCCTGGTGCCGGAAGGGCGGCAATTGTTCGGGCAACTCAGCGTGCGCGACAACCTGCTGCTCGGCGCCCACACCCGCACCGACAAGGTCGATGCCGAGGCCGAAATCGAGGCCATCCTGCGCCGCTTCCCACGCCTGCGCGAGCGCCTGGACAGCCCGGCCGGCCTGCTCTCCGGCGGCGAGCAGCAGATGGTCGCGGTGGGCCGCGGTCTGATGGCCAAGCCGCGCATCCTGCTGCTCGACGAGCCGTCCTTGGGTCTGGCCCCGGCGATGATCGCCGAGCTCTACGACGCCCTGGCGAGCCTGCGCGACGAGGGCGTGACCCTGCTGCTGGTGGACCAGATGGCCAACCTCGCCCTGCAGGTGGCCGACCGCGCCTACGTGCTGGACACCGGCCGGGTGGTCAAGTCCGGCAGCGCCGCCGAACTGCGTAACGACCCTGAACTGGAAGCTGCCTACCTGGGAGACAGTGCTGCATGAGTGCCTTGTATCTACACAACTTGCGCCTGCCGGGTGCGCCCAGCGAACTCACCGAGCTGCGCGTGGAACAGGGGCGTTTCGTCGCCGCGTTCAGCAACGGCGTGCGCCCGCAGGCGCTGGATCTGAACGGCGCCCTGGTGCTGCCAGGCTTGATCGAAACCCACATTCACCTGGACAAGGCGTGCATCCTCGAGCGCTGCACGCTGAGCGCCGGTACGCTGGCCGAAGCCATCGCCGAAACCTCGGCGGCCAAGGCCGGCTTCACCGAAGCGGATGTCTACCAGCGCGGCACGCGGGTGCTGGAGATGGCCATCGCTCAGGGCACCATGCACATGCGCACGCATGTCGAGATCGACCCGCAGATCGGCCTGACCGGTTTCAACGCGGTGCGCCGCCTGCAAGCGGATTACGCCTGGGCGGTGGACGTGCAAATCTGCGTCTTCCCGCAGGAGGGCATGCTCAACAACCCGGGCACCGAGGCGCTGCTCTGCGAGGCTCTGGCGCAGGGCGCCGACGTGCTCGGCGGCTGCCCCTATACCGACAGCGACCCGCATGGGCAGATTCGCCGCCTGTTCGAGCTGGCGGTGGCCCATGACTGCGACCTGGATTTCCACCTGGACTTCGACCTCGACCCAACCGGCATGACCCTGCCCGAGGTGCTGCGTTGCACCGAGCTGCATGGCTGGGGCGGGCGGGTGACGGTCGGCCATGCGACCAAGCTGTCGATGCTCGACAACGAGGCGCTGCAGGCGATCACCGCACAACTGGCGGCCGCCGGGGTGCAGGTTACCTGCTTGCCGAGTACCGATCTGTACCTCGGTGGCCGTCACTGCACGCACGCCAAGCCGCGTGGCGTGGCGCCGCTGGAGCGTCTGCAGGCGGGCGGGGTGACCTGTTCGCTGTCGACCAACAACCTGGGCAACCCCTTCACTCCATTCGGCGATGCTTCACTGATCCGTCAGGCCAACCTCTACGCCAACATCGCTCAACTAGGCACCGACGCCGATCTGCGCAACTGCCTGGGTTGGATCTCCACCGAGTCGGCGCGCCTGCTGCGCCTGCGTGATTACGGTCTGGAACCTGGCTGCCGGGCGGATTTCATCGTGCTGGACGCGCCTCATCCGGCTGCGGTGATCGGCCAGTTGAGCCCGCCATTGATGGGCTTCAAGAACGGTCGGCAGACCTTCGTTCGCGAGCGTCCGCGGCTGTTGCAACCAGGCGTTTAAAGGTCGACGAGGGCATCGCGCAGGCTGACCTCGGTGCTTTGTTCCTCGTGTAGCGCCAACTGGCTTTCCAGTTCGTCCAGATGTTCGATCATCAGCTTCACGGCCAGTTCGCGCTGACCCGCTGCCAGGGCGTCGAGTACCTGCTGGTGTTCGTCCGAGGCACAGGAAGGCACATCGTTGCGCTGGTACAGCGCGACGATCAGCGAGCTGCGTACCATCAGATTATCGAGCATGTCGCGCAGCACCGCGTTGCCGCAGATCTCGCCGAGCATACGGTGAAACTCACTCAGTTCACGGACGATGGCGCGGCGGTCGCTGCTGCTGGTGGCGGCGCGTTCCTTGGCCATCTGCGTGGCGATGCGCTCGGCATGCCGCTGTATGATCGCCGGGGTGATGGCTTCGACGATGGCGCGTTCCAGCGCGCGGCGAGCGGCGAAGATGTCGCGTGCTTCCTGGGCGCTGGGTTGCGCGACCAGCGCTCCACGATTGGGCTCGATGGTGACGATCTTCTGCATCGCCAGACGTTGCAGGGCTACCTGCACATGATTGCGGTTGGCCTGCAGCGATTCGACGATCTGTGCTTCGATCAGGCGCATGCCGGGTGGCAGGCGATGTTGAGCAATGGCCTTGGACAACGCATCGACGATGCGCTGCACCTCTTGCTGTTTGGCAGTGACGGTCTTTTCGGCCATTGAATGGGCGCTCTTGCGGGCAACAGCCGCCATTATCGCCAGTGCACCCGCATCAGGTAAATCCACACGATCACCTGCAATCGCTCAAGCATGCTGACCCAGGGCATTGCCCTGGCCGCGCGGGTCATGCATGGCCTGGCGCTTGCCGTCGCGGTCGATGGCGATGATTCCGGCCTGGCCGGTGTAGGGGCTGAGTGCGGCAATGCGTTCGACCTGATGCCCCATCGCTTCCAGCTCGGCCATCACGGCGTCACCCACGGGCGCCTCCAGCTTGAGGTTGTCGGTGCTGTCGAAGAAGCTGCGCCCGAGCAGGAAGCGCGGCATGTGCAGAGCCAGGTCGATGGGCTGCTGGAAGTCGATCAGCTGGCTGGCCAGAACCATCTGCGTCTGCGGTTGGCCGTCCCCGCCCTGGGTGCCGAAGAACCAGCGTCGGCCATCGTCGGCCAGGTAGCAGGACGGGTTGAGGGTGTGCGCGGGGCGCTTACCCGGCGCCCAGGCGTTGGCGTGTTGCGGGTTGGCGTTGAAACCGGCAGCGCGGTTCTGCCAGAGAATGCCGGTGTCGCCCAGCACGCAGCCCGAGCCGAAATCGTGGAACAAGCTCTGGATCAGGCAGGCGCTACGTCCTTCGGCATCGCAGGCGGCCATCCAGATGGTATCGGCCGGACGACCAGGTTCGGCCCAGGGCTGCGCGCGCTGATCGTCGATGGCGGCGGCGTAACGCTCGGCCATGGCATCGCTGAGGGTGTCGGCCCACGGCCAGGCGCTGCTGCGCGGGTCGCACAGCTCGGCATTACGTCGCAGCAGCCCCTGTTTGATCGCCTCCACCAGCCAGTGGTAATAAAGTGCGCTGCCATTGCTGCAATCGCCCAGTGCACGGCCACGCAGGGCCAGCATGGCCTGCAGGGTGTAAAGGCCCTGGCAGGGCGGGGCGACGTTGTAGAGTGTGCCCTGGCGATAGCGAATGCTGATGGGCGCCGCCAGTTCGGCGCGGGTGGCGGCCAGGTCTTCAAGGCTAAGGCCGCAGTCATGAGCGCGGAAGGCTTCGCCGAAGGCCTGCGCCAGTTCGCCGTGATAGAAATCGTCGAGGCCCTTGCGCGCCAGCTGGCGCAGGCTGTCGGCCAGGCGCGGCTGGCGCAACGTATCGCCGGGGGCCAGCCATTGGTCGTCGGCGTTCTTGCACAGCGGGTGCAGGTCCGGCAGTTGCTCGATCAGCTCGCGGCGATAGCCCTGCCAGAACAGTTGCGAGTCGGACACCGGATGGCCGTGCTCGGCGTGGTGGATGGCGTCTTCGAACAGATCCGCCCAGCCCAGGCGCGAGCCCCATTGCTGGCGGCTGATGTCGGCGGCCAGTTGCCAGCTGGCGATGGAGCCGGCGGTGGTGGCCAGTGCACTCGGCCCGCGCAGCCCGATCTTGCCGCCTGCTGGCAGGCGCTGCCCGGCCTGACCGATCCCCACAATGGTGCGCACTTCACTGTCGTGGAGCATCCACAGCGCATCGCCGCCGATGCCGGTCATGTGCGGGTAAACAGCTGCGAGAGTGGCACTGGCCGCGAGCATGGCGTCGATCGCCGTACCGCCAGCCTCAAGCATGGCCATGCCGCTGCGGGTGGCAGCCGGGTGAGGGGTACAGATCACGCCACGGGTGGATTCGGCCAACATGAGACTCTCCTGGCTAGCTAATCATTGAATATTGCTAGCAATTTATGCAGGAGCCATGCCGCCCTCATAGTCTGGCGCGCGCCTGTGCTGCAATGGCGCTTTGCGGCATCATCACGGGCATCCGCTCATGGTGCTTGCCGATGAACATCGACACCCGAATCAAATTCCGTCACCTGCTGTGCTTTATCGAAATCGCCCGTCAGGGCAGCTTCGCCAAGGCTGCCGATGTCCTGGCGGTCAGTCAGCCGGCGATCTCCAAGACGCTCAAGGAGCTGGAGGCCATTCTGGGCGCGAGCCTGTTCGAGCGCGGCAAGCAGGGTGTGACCCTGACCTCGGCTGGGGTGGCCTTCATGCGTTATGCCGGCCCTTGTGTCCAGGCGCTGCGCGACGGGGTAAACAGCCTGCGCGAGGGCGAGCATGAGGCTGGGCAAGTTCGCGTCGGCGTGTTGTCGACGGTGGAAAGCCTGCTGATTCCCGAAGTGGTGCGGCGTCTGCACCAGCGTCACTCGGCATTGGTCGCCAGTATCGCGACGGGCCCAGGAGCCTATCTGCTGGGGCAATTGCGGGTCGGCGAGCTGGATCTGGTGATCGGTCGCATGGCCGACAGCCCGGATATCCAGGGGCTGACCTTCGAGCATCTGTACAGCGAGTCGATGACGTTGGTGGTGCGTCCGGGCCATCCATTGCTCGGTGCCGGCCGCGAAGCACTGGGGCGACTTGGCGATTACCCGCTGGTGGTGCCGACGGCAGGCACCACCATTCGCAAGCATGCCGACAGCCTCTTCGTGCAATGCGGTGTCGTACCCTCGCGGCAGCGCCTGGAAACCCTGTCACCAGCCCTGAGTCGACGCTATGTGTTGTCCAGTGATGCGTTGTGGGTAGCGCCGCAGGATTCGGTTTGCCTGGACGTACAGCGTGGTGAGTTGGCCGAGTTGCAACTGCATGTACGCGAGCCGGGTGGATCGGTTGGCATCTGTCGCAACGGTGCACACCGTTTGCCGCTGGCTGCCGAGCGTTTCTGCGATGTGCTGCGCGAAGTGGCGCACGCCTACCGTGAAGGTGCTTTCCCATAACCAAATGGTTATGTTTGGGCGGCGTCTTTTCAATTTTCACCCAGGTTGCTTTGGCCGAGACTGCGCCAGCTTCCGGGGAACATGCACCTCGGGATAACTCCACAATACTCACAACAGGAGTGCACCATGCCTGCCGAGGACAATCGTCGTTTTGCCATTCGCGATCGCAACTGGCATCCGAAGGCCTTCACCCCCGACTACAAGACATCCGTCACCCGTTCGCCGCGCCAGGCGCTGGTGAGCATCCCGCAGTCGATTTCCGAAACCACCGGCCCGGACTTCTCGCACCTGAAGTTCGCCGAGCATGACAATGACCTGCTGCTCAACTTCAACAACGGTGGCCTGCCTATCGGTGAGCGCATCATCGTCTCGGGGCGGGTGATGGATCAGTACGGCAAGCCGATTCCGCATACGCTGGTGGAAATGTGGCAAGCCAACGCCGGTGGTCGCTATCGCCACAAGAACGACCGTTACCTGGCGCCGCTCGACCCCAATTTCGGTGGTGTCGGCCGCGCGCTGACCGACAGTGAAGGGCGCTACATCTTCCGCACCATCAAGCCCGGCCCCTACCCGTGGCGCAACAACCCCAACGACTGGCGTCCGGCGCACATTCACTTCTCGCTCAATGGCCCGTCGATTTCCACGCGCTTGATCACCCAGCTGTATTTCGAGGGCGACCCGCTGATCCCGCTGTGCCCGATCGTCAAGTCGATCGCCAATCCGGACGCGGTGCAGACGTTGATCGCCAAGCTGGACATGGGCACGGCCAATTCCATGGATTGCCTGGCCTACCGCTTCGACATCGTGCTGCGCGGCCAGCGCAAAACCCATTTTGAGAATAAGTGAGGAGGAAGACCATGCCTGTTGAACTACTGCCGGAAACTCCCTCGCAAACCGCCGGCCCCTACGTGCATATCGGCCTGGCGCTGGCTGCGGCTGGCAACCCGACCCGTGAGCAGGAAATCTGGAATCAGATGGCCAGGCCTGAAGCGCCAGGCGAACACATCGTCTTGCTCGGCCACGTCTACGACGGCAATGGCCACTTGGTACGCGATGCCTTCCTCGAACTGTGGCAGGCCGACGCCCAGGGGCACTACGACGAGGATTACGACCAGAGCAAGGCCTTCAACGGCTTTGGCCGCACTGCCACCACCTTCGATGCGGGCAGTGAGTGGTTCGCCTACACCGTCAAACCGGGTGTGGTGAGCAATGCCGCCGGTGTGCCGATGGCGCCGCACATCAACGTGGCGCTGTTCGCCCGTGGCATCAACATTCACCTCAATACCCGCCTGTATTTCGAGGATGAAGCCGAAGCCAACGCCAAGGACCCGGTGCTCAACCTGATCGAGCAGCCACAGCGCCGTGAGACGCTGATCGCCAAGCGCTGCGAAGTCGATGGCAAGCCGGCCTACCGCTTCGATATCCGTATCCAGGGTGAGGGCGAGACCGTCTTCTTTGACTTCTGAGTTGCGCGCGCAGGCCGTGCGTTTCATCGAAGCGCGCGGCCTGCATCTGGATGACGCCCAGCAGCGGATGCTTGCCCGTCTGGCCGATTGGCTGCAGGCGCGCATTCGGCCGCCTGTGTGGCGCCGCCGGCCAGCGGCTGGCGCCTACCTTTGGGGCGGCGTCGGGCGTGGCAAGAGTCTGTTGCTGGAGGCGCTGTTTCAGGTGGCGCCGGTCGACAGCAAGCGCCGGGTGCATGTTCATGCACTGTTGCAGGAAGTGCAGCAGCGCATGCTGGCGCATGCCGGGCAGAGCGACCCGCTGCAGCGGGTGGCCGATGAACTGGCCGACGAGGCTCGGTTGCTCTACCTCGACGAGTTCCATGTGCACGATATCGGTGATGCGATCTTGCTGGGCCGCCTGCTGCAGCCGTTGCTCGAGCGGGACTGCATCCTGCTGTTCAGCTCCAATTACGCGCCGCGGCAACTCTGCCCCAATCCCCTTTACCACAGCCGTTTCAAGCCTTTTGCCGAGCTCCTGGAAAAGCGCTGCCTGGTCCTGGAGATGGATGCCGGTCCGGACTATCGTGCGCAAGGCACGCGGCACTGGGGGCTGTACCTGCAGGCTTCCAGCGCAGCACTGGATGCACGCCTGATCCATCTGCCGGCCAGCCCGCAGTTGCTTCTGCAGCGCCGTGCTCTGACACTGCGCGGCATGGACGAGCAAACGATCTGGCTGGATTTCGCTGCACTCTGCCGGCAGCCGTTGGCCAGCAGCGACTATCTGCATCTTTGCCAGCGCTTCGCTCATATCGTCATTGGTGAGTTACCGCTGCTGGCGCGCTGTTCGCCGGATGTGCTGCAGCGCCTGGTCAATTTCATCGACATCGCATACGACAGTGGCTGTGAGCTCTGGCTGCAGGGTGAGAGCAGTCTCGCGGCACTCTGTGCAGACGTTGCGCATGTCGACTTTTCCCGTACGCGCAGTCGTCTGGCGCAGTTGCGTCAGGAACAGGTGGAGGGCCTGAAGTGCTAGCGGTTCTGAGTATCACCGCGCCGATCTTCATTCTGATCGGTCTGGGCTTTATCTCGGCACGTGTCGGCCTGGTCAATCGTGAGCAGGTCCGTGGCATGGGCACCTTCGTCATCTACTTCGCGCTGCCGTCACTGGTGTTCAAGGCACTGGCCGAGCGCAGCCTGAATGAAGTGCTCAACTGGCCTTACCTGGCAGCCTACGCGCTGGCCTCATCGAGCCTGTTCGTCGGCGGTCTGCTGCTGGCTCGCCGTTGGCGAGGGCTGCCCCTGTCGAGCAGCGCCATTCTGGCCATGGGCATGTCGGTGTCCAACAGCGGTTTTGTCGGCTATCCCATCGCGGTGATGGTGATCGGGCCCACGGCCGCCCTGGCGATGGCGCTGGGCATGCTGGTGGAGAACCTGCTGATGGTCCCGCTGGCCCTGGCCCTTGCCGAGGTCGGCCAGCAAGGTGGCCGCGGCTGGATGGTGGTGCGCGAGACGGCACTGCGTCTGCTGCGTAACCCGTTGATCATCGCCATTCTGCTCGGCCTGCTGATGTCGCTGCTGAACTTGCGCCTGCCCACGGTGCCAGCGCGGGTGATCGACATGCTGGCAGGTGCATCGGCCCCGGTCGCACTGTTCGTGATCGGTGCCACCCTCAACGGTATGAAGATCGGCGGTATGGCCGCCGATCTGGCACAAACCTCCATCGGCAAGCTGGTCCTGCACCCGCTGCTGATGTTCGTCGCGCTGACTCTGGTGCCCGGCGTCGACCCGGTGTTGATGGTCGCCGGCCTGCTGTTCGCCAGTGCGCCGATGATGAGTGTGTTTCCCATCCTCGGTCAGCGCTTCGGTCTGGAGGAACGCTGCGCCGCTTCACTGGTGGCCTGCACCGTGATGGCGTTCTTCACGGTCAGTGCGCTGCTGGCGTTGCTGCGCTGGCAGGGGTTGCTGCCGGGCTGAAGCAGGCTGCGAACTGTGGGGGCGCTTCAGCGGCGATAATCATCGACAGCGGTCGCGGCTGAGGCCCTCCCGCAGGTGAGCGCTCATTGCTTGGCGCTATTTGCGATTACCGCACGACAGTTCGATAATCGCCAGGCGCTGTTCATCCTGTCTCGGAGGCATCATGAGCGAAACCCGTCCGCCGCTTGCCAGCCTGGCGCCGCCGCCCTACGTGTCGCCGGCCAAACGTATCGAAGAGTTCGCCGGCGACCCCAACTTCATGACTTCGCTGGCCCGTGGCCTGGCGGTGATCAACGCCTTTCAGGAGCGCAAGCGTCACCTGACCATTGCGCAGATCAGCCATCGCACCGAGATCCCCCGCGCCGCCGTGCGCCGCTGCCTGTACAGCCTGATGAAGCTCGGTTACGTCACCACCGATGGGCGCACTTACTCGCTGTTGCCCAAGGTGCTGACCCTGGGGCATGCCTACCTGTCATCGACGCCGCTGGCGGTGTCCGCGCAGCCGTTTCTCGACCGTCTCAGCGAGCAACTGCACGAGGCCTGCAACCTGGCCACATTGGAGGGCGAGCAGGTGCTCTACATCGCCCGTTCGGCCATTCCACAGCGGCTCATCTCGGTCGATCTGAGCGTCGGCAGCCGCCTGCCGGCCTACTGCACGTCGATGGGCCGCATCCTCCTTGCCGCCCTGGATGACGATCAGTTGCAGGACTACCTGGCTCACGCCGAGCTGCAGCCCAAGACCAGCCGTACCCTGCATACCCCCGAGGCGCTGTGGGAGTGCATGCAACGCGTGCGTCACCAGGGCTGGTGCATCGTCGACCAGGAGCTGGAGCAGGGCTTGCGCTCGCTGGCGGTGCCGGTGTACGACTCGGCCGGTCACGTGTTGGCGGCGATGAACATCAGCACCCACGCGTCCCGTGTGCCAGCTGGTGAGCTGGAGAAGCGCTACCTGCCGCTGATGCTGGCGGCCAGTCGCGAGCTGAGTGGGCAGCTGTTTCGCGCGGTCTGAATGCGCGAAGGTGTTCGATAATCGCCCGCTATGGCGATTATCGGATTGTTCTCGGTCTGGCCGCTTTTTAAGGTTGCAGTCATCCGCCACGCTCGACTCGGTGGCGCCTGCAACCTTCACGAGAACAATACGATGGCCGACATCATTTCCCTGGGCGAAGCGGTCAAGCGCTACGTCAACGACGGCGACTGCGTCGCACTCGAAGGCTTCACCCACCTGATTCCCACTGCCGCCTCGCATGAACTGATCCGCCAGGGCAAGAAAGACCTGCACCTGGTACGCATGACTCCGGATCTGGTTTACGACCTGCTGATCGGCGCCGGTTGCGCGCGCAAGCTGACCTTCTCCTGGGGCGGCAACCCGGGCGTCGGCTCGCTGCACCGCCTGCGCGATGCGGTGGAGAAGCAGTGGCCCAATGCCCTGGAGCTCGACGAGCACAGCCACGCCGACCTGGCCAACTCCTACGTGGCCGGTGCCTCCGGCCTGCCGTTCGCGCTGCTGCGCGCCTACGCCGGTTCCGACCTGCCCAAGGTCAACCCGAACATCAAGTTCCTCGAGTGCCCGTTCACCGGCGAGAAGCTGGCGGCTACCCCGGCAGTGCGTCCGGACGTCACCGTGATCCACGCGCAGAAGGCCGACCGCAAGGGCAACGTGCTGCTGTGGGGCATTCTCGGCGTGCAGAAGGAAGCCGCGCTGGCGGCCAAGCGTTGCATCGTTACCGTCGAAGAAATCGTCGACGAGCTCAATGCACCGATGAACGCCTGCGTGCTGCCGACCTGGGCGCTGACCGCCGTCTGCCATGTTCCGGGCGGCGCGCATCCGTCCTACGCGCACGGTTACTACGAGCGCGACAACCGCTTCTATCAGGCCTGGGACCCGATTGCCCGTGACCGTGAAACCTTCACCGCCTGGATCGATACCTACATCCGTGGCACCGAAGATTTCGCCGAGTTCCAGACCAAGATTGCGGAGGCCAAATAATGAGCGGCTACAACACCAACGAAATGATGACCGTGGCGGCCGCGCGCCGTCTGCACAATGGCGCCGTCTGCTTCGTCGGCATCGGCCTGCCGTCCAAGGCCGCCAACCTGGCGCGCCTGACCTCTTCGCCGGACGTGGTACTGATTTATGAATCCGGCCCGATCGGCGCCAAACCGAGCGTGCTGCCGCTGTCGATCGGTGACGGCGAGCTGGCCGAAACCGCCGACACCGTGGTGCCGACCGGCGAGATCTTCCGTTACTGGCTGCAGGGCGGGCGCATCGACGTGGGCTTCCTCGGCGCGGCTCAGGTGGACAAGTTCGGCAACATCAACACCACCGTGATCGGTGACTACCACAACCCGAAAGTGCGCCTGCCGGGCGCCGGTGGCGCGCCGGAAATCGCCGGCTCCGCCAAGGAAGTGCTGATCATCCTCAAGCAGTCGCACCGCACCTTCGTCGACAAGCTGGCCTTCATCACCTCGGTCGGCCATGGCGAAGGTGGTGACCACCGCAAACAGCTCGGCCTGCCCGGCAAGGGCCCGGTCGGCATCATCACCGACCTGTGCATCATGGAGCCGGAAGCCGGCAGCAATGAATTCGTCGTCACCTCGCTGCACCCGGGCGTGACCCGCGAGCAGGTGATCGAGAACACCGGCTGGGCGATTCGTTTCGCCGACGACCTCAAGGTGACCGAAGCGCCGAACGACACCGAGCTCAGCGCCCTGCGCGCACTGGAAGCCCGCACCGCTGCCGCCCACGGCCAGGCTGGGGGTGACGAATGAGCCGCGAGGTTTACATCTGCGACGCCATCCGCACGCCGTTCGGTCGTTTCGGCGGTGCGCTGGCGGCCGTGCGTGCCGATGATCTGGCGGCAGCGCCGATCAAGGCCCTGGTCGAGCGCAATCCGCAGCTCGATCTGACCGCCATCGACGAAGTGTTCCTGGGCTGCGCCAATCAGGCTGGCGAGGACAACCGCAACGTGGCGCGCATGGCGCTGCTCTTGGCAGGCCTGCCGGAAAGTATTCCGGGGGTGACCCTCAACCGCCTCTGCGCCTCCGGCATGGACGCGGTGGGTACGGCCTTCCGCGCCATCGCAGCCGGTGAAATGGAGCTGGTGATTGCCGGCGGCGTCGAGTCGATGTCGCGTGCGCCGTACGTCATGGGCAAGGCCGACAGCGCCTTCGGCCGTGGCCAGAAGATCGAGGACACCACCATCGGCTGGCGCTTCATCAACCCGCTGATGAAGGCGCAGTACGGCGTCGATGCCATGCCGCAGACCGCCGACAACGTCGCCGACGACTACCAGGTGTCGCGCGCCGATCAGGATCTGTTCGCCCTGCGCAGCCAGCAGCGCGCCGGTCGTGCCCATGCCGCAGGTTTCTTCGCCGAGGAAATCGTGCCGGTGGTGATCAAGGGCAAGAAGGCCGACACCCTGGTCGAGGCCGACGAGCACCTGCGCCCGGACACCACGCTGGAAGCGCTGAGCAAACTCAAGCCGGTCAACGGTGAAGGCAAGACCGTCACCGCCGGCAACGCCTCGGGCGTCAACGACGGCGCCGTGGCGCTGATCCTGGCCAGTGCCGAAGCGGTGCAGAAGCATGGCCTGACGCCACGGGCCAAGGTGCTCGGCATGGCCAGCGCCGGCGTCGCCCCGCGGGTCATGGGCATCGGCCCGGTGCCGGCGGTGCGCAAGCTGATCGAGCGCCTCGGCCTGGCGGTCAGCGACTTCGATGTCATCGAGCTCAACGAAGCCTTCGCCGCTCAGGGCCTGGCGGTGATGCGCGAGCTGGGCATCGCCGACGACAGCGAGCAGGTCAACCCCAACGGCGGCGCCATCGCCCTTGGTCACCCGCTGGGCGCCAGTGGCGCGCGGCTGATCCAGACCGCACTGCACCAGTTGGAGAAAACCGGCGGCAAGCGTGGTCTGGCGACCATGTGTGTAGGCGTCGGCCAGGGCCTGGCGTTGGCCATCGAGCGGGTCTGACCCTCGACTAGACCTTGTGGGAGGCGCTTCAGCGGCGAGGCTTTTGATCCGTCGCGGCTAAAGCCCCTCCCACAGTGCTTTGGCTGGTGCACCTCCGTGCGCACCGTCGCTGGTTGATGCCACACTAGCCGTTCAATTTCCCAGGAGCGTTTCGCTCGTGAGCAACCAACTCTTCGATGCCTATTTCACCGCGCCGGCCATGCGCGCGATTTTCTGCGACGCCGGGCGGGTGCAGGGCATGCTCGATTTCGAAGCCGCGCTGGCGCGTGCCGAGGCGCGTGCCGGGCTGATCCCTGCCGCTGTGGTGGCGCCGATCGAAGCTGCCTGCGTGGCCGAACACTATGACTTCGCCGCGCTGGCGCAGGCCATCGCTACGGCGGGCAACTCCGCCATTCCGCTGGTCAAGGCGCTCGGCAAGCGCATCGCCGCCGCCAGCCCCGAGGCCGAGCGCTACGTGCACCTCGGTGCAACCAGCCAGGATGCGATGGACAGCGGCCTGGTGCTGCAACTGCGCGCTGCCATCGCGCTGATCGAGCGCGATCTCGCTGTCCTGGGCGATGCTCTGGCTGTCCAGGCTGAACGCCATGCCGACACCCCGCTGGCCGGGCGCACCTGGCTGCAACAGGCCACGCCGGTGACCCTCGGCATGAAGTTGGCCGGCTTGCTCGGCGCCGTGAGTCGTCATCGCCAGCGCCTGCAGGAACTCAAGCCGCGCCTGCTCAGCCTGCAGTTCGGCGGCGCCTCCGGCAGCCTGGCGGCGCTGGGCGAACAGGCCTGGCCGGTGGCCGAGGCGCTGGCGGATGAACTGCAACTGACACTGCCCGAGCAGCCCTGGCACACCCAGCGCGACCGCCTGGTGGAGTTCGCCAGCCTGCTCGGGCTGATTGCCGGCAGCCTGGGCAAGCTCGGCCGCGACCTCAGCCTGCTGATGCAGACCGAGGCTGGCGAAGTGTTCGAGCCCTCCGCGCCGGGCAAGGGCGGTTCCTCGACCATGCCGCACAAACGCAACCCGGTCGGCGCCGCCGTGCTGATCGGCGCCGCCACCCGGGCGCCGGGCCTGGTAGCAACGATGCTGGCGGCCATGCCGCAGGAGCACGAGCGCAGCCTGGGCCTGTGGCATGCCGAGTGGGAAACCCTGCCGGAGCTGTGCTGCCTGGTGTCCGGCGCGCTGCAGCAGGCGCTGCTGCTGGTGCCGGGGCTGGAAGTGGATGCCGCGCGCATGCGCTGCAACCTGGAGCTGACTCAGGGCCTGGTGCTGGCCGAGGCGGTGAGCATCGCCCTGGCGCAGAAAATCGGCCGCGACGCCGCTCATCATCTGGTCGAGCAGTGCTGCCGCCAGGCGGTGCAGCAGGGCGCGCACCTGCGCGCCGTGCTGGGTGCCAACGCCGAGATCAGCGCGCAGTTTTCCGCCGCCGAGCTGGACCGCCTGCTCGACGCCGCACAATACCTGGGCCAGGCCCGCCGCTGGGTCGAGCGGGCCGTTGCCGAACATCAGAAATTTTCGCGTGAGGACTGATTCATGCCTGCCGTACGTCTCGCCGATGGCGATCTGAACTACCTGCTCGAAGGCCCGGATGCTGCGCCGGTGCTGGTGCTGTCCAACTCCCTCGGCACCGACCTGCACATGTGGGATGCGCAGATTGCCGCGCTGACCCAGCACTTTCGCGTGCTGCGTTACGACACCCGTGGCCACGGCCAGTCGCTGGTCAGCCCCGGCCCATACAGCATCGAGCAACTGGGCGGCGACGTGCTGGCCCTGCTCGATGCGCTGGGCATCCAGCAGGCCAGCTTCTGCGGCCTGTCGATGGGCGGTCTGATCGGCCAGTGGCTGGGCATCAACGCCCCTGAGCGCATCACCCGCCTGGTGCTGTGCAACACCGCTGCCAAGATCGGCACGCCCGAGGTGTGGAACCCACGCATCGAGATGGTGCTGGCCGACGGCGAACAAGCCATGCGCGGCCTGCGTGATGCGTCGATCTCGCGCTGGTTCACCGCCGATTTCGCCGAGGCCAATCCGGGCCAGGTCGAGCCCATCGTCGGCATGCTGGCGCAGACTTCGCCCGAGGGTTATGCGGCCAACTGCGCGGCAGTGCGCGATGCCGATTTCCGCGAGCAGCTCGGCAGCATTGCCGCGCCGACGCTGATCGTCTGTGGCAGCGCCGACCCGGTGACCACCACCGCCGATGGCCAGTTCATGCAGGCGCGGATCGAGGGCTCCAAGCTGCTGGAGTTCTATGCCGCGCACCTGTCCAACGTGCAGGCCGGTGATGTCTTCAGCCAGCGTGTGCTGGATTTCCTGAACCAGTAAAACCATCGGTGCGCGCAGCGCACCCTACGGTAGGGTGCGCTGCGCGCACCGATTCTTTTTCGGAGTGATGCTATGGACGAAAAACAACGCTACGAAGCCGGCATGCAGGTACGCCGCGCGGTGCTGGGCGATGCCCACGTTGACCGCAGCCTGCAGAGCCTGACGCCGTTCAACGAGGAGTTCCAGGAAATGATCACCCGGCATGCCTGGGGCGATATCTGGACCCGCCCCGGCCTGCCGCGTCACACTCGTAGCCTGATCACCATCGCCATGCTGATCGGCATGAACCGCGAGGGCGAGCTGAAACTGCACCTGCGCGCGGCGAAGAACAACGGCGTGAGCCGCGACGAGATCAAGGAAGTGATCATGCAGAGCGCGATCTACTGCGGCATTCCGGCGGCCAACGCCACTTTCCACCTGGCCGAGGCCGTGTGGGACGAGTTGGGCGTGGAGTCGCTGCAGGACTGATTCACCCGAGCAACGTAGGCGCTGCCCGGACCACGCATCCGGGCGGCGCTTTTTTATGCCTGCCATCCCTGGCAGATAGCGCTCAGAGCGTCGCTGCGTGACGCCCCGCAACGTAGCCGAAGGTCAGCGCCGGACCGATGTTGATCCCGCCTGATGGATAGTGCCCGCCCATGACGCTGGCCATGTCCGTGCCTGCGGCATAGAGCCCGGGTATCGCTTGCCCCTCTGCATTCAGCACGCGCGCGTGACCGTCGGTGCGCAATCCGGCGAAGGTGCCGAAGCAGCCCGGCTGAACTTTTACCGCGTAGAAAGGGCCATGTTCGATGGGCGCCACGCAGGGGTTGGCGCCGTCGTGTTGGGCATCGCCGCTGCGGCGGTTGAACGGCGTGCTGCCACGACCGAACTGCGGGTCTTCGCCGTTACGGGCATGGCGGTTGAACTCGCCCACGGTGGCGACCAGGCCGGCCGGGTCGATGCCGCAGACGGTGGCCAGCTCTTCGAGTGTTCTGCCGCGCTTGAGGTAGCCGTTACGGATATGCGGCCCCACAGGCAGCGGGGCCGGGCGCGCGAAGCCGAGGCCATAGCGGCGTTGAAAGCGGTGGTCGCAGATTAGCCAGGAGCAGGCTTCCTGATCCTCGGCAATGGCCTTGAGCATGGCGTCGACGTAGTCGTAGTAGCCGCCAGCTTCGTTGACGAAGCGCTGGCCGTTTTGCAGCACGCCGATGATGCCGGGCTTGCCGCGATCAATGATGTGCGGGAAGTGACCGTGGCTACCGTCGGCGTAGGGCACTTTGGACACTGGTGCCCAGGCCACTGGCGAACGCAGGTCGTCGGCGACCCGGCCGCCGGCCGACTCGCCCAGGCGCAGGCCATCGCCGGAGCAACTGCTGGGCGGCAGGGCGAGGTTGTCATGGCCGCTGACATCGCGCGGGAACAACGCCTGGCGGCGCAGCGGATCGTTGGGAAAGCCGCCGGCAGCCAGTACCACGGCGCGGGTGCGAATGCTCAGCAGCTTGCCTTCACGCTGCACCACGGCGCCGCACACGGCGCCGTCTTCGATGATCAGTTGCTGCGCCGGGGTGGACTCCAGCATCTGCACGCCGAGGTCCTGCGCCGAACGAGCGAGGCGGGCGATCAGCGCCACGCCGTTGACCAGGTGCATGGCGCGGCCATAGCGAGCCAGGTGGTAGAGGTGCGTGACGAAGCGCCGGGTCACGTGCAGCAATGCCTTGGGGGAGCGCGTCATGTTGAGGAAGGCAGCCAGGTCGGCACCGGCCATGATCGGCATACCCATGAAGGATGTCTCGCGCATGGTCTTGCGCAAGCGTGGCAGCAGATCGAGCACCTCACGGCCGGCGTAGGGCGCGGCGATCACCTGATGGCCGCCGGTAGCGGCGCCGGGAGTATCGCCGTGCATGTCGGGAATACCGTTACCGTCGACGAATTGCAGGGCCGTGTGCTGTTCGAAGAAAGCCACCATCTCTGCGCAGTTTTCCAGAAAGGCATCCACCAGCTCAGGGCTGTAGTGCGCGCCCAGCTCGTTGCGCAGGTAGGTGCGTGGTTGCTCGATGTCCTCATTGATCCCCGCGCGTTGGGCCAGGGGATTGCGCGGCGCCCATAACCAGCCGCCGGACCAGGCTGTGGCACCGCCGAGCACTGGTGCTTTTTCTACCAGAATCACCCGTTTGCCCAGGTGCGCGGCGCTGACGGCAGCCGCCAGCCCGGCGGCGCCGGAGCCGACCACCAGCAGGTCGCAGTCTAGTGAGGCATCGGACATGGTAGATCTCCCGCTTTGTTATTTATTGGAACTTGGTTCCATATTTTATATGCGGCTGCACAGCCCGCCAAGGCCGCGCCTGTGCAGAATCGCGGGATGTCGTGCGATTAGCGGTCAGCTGATGGGTCAGGGGGCAATCACGGAGGCAATCCTGCACGCCCGTGACAGAGCGGCTTTCAGCCGCGACTGCGGCTAGAGTGCCCCACAGAAGGCCGCCATCAGGTGCGGAAATGGCCGATCTGTACCTGCAGTTCGCTACCGAGCCTGGCCAGTTCGGCGCTGGACAGTGCGGTCTGTTCGGTAGCGCTGGCGCTCTGTTCGCCAATGGCGCGCACGTTGTCCAGGCTGCGGTTGATTTCCAGGGCGACCGCGCTCTGCTGCTCTGCGGCGCTGGCGATCTGCTGGTTCATCTGCTCGATCAGCGTTGCGGCCTGATTGATGCGCGCCAGGCTCTGCCCTGCCTGCTCGACGCTGCTTACGGCATCCTGGCTCAGGTGCTGGCTGGACTGCGTCTGGGCGACGGCCTGTTGCACGCGCTGCTGCAGGCTGGCGATCAGCGCTTCGATCTCGCGGGTGGAGTCCTGGGTGCGGCGTGCCAGCGCACGGACTTCATCGGCGACCACAGCAAAGCCGCGGCCTTGCTCGCCGGCGCGAGCGGCCTCGATGGCGGCGTTGAGTGCCAGCAGGTTGGTTTGCTCGGCGACCGACTTGATCACGTCCAGCATGCTGCCGATGCGCTGGCTCTCGTTCTGCACCTGACTGACAGTCTGGCCGGTGTGCACGACTTCGGCCGCCAGACGTTCGATCTGCTCGACCACCTGACGCACCTGGCGGTCGCCGTCGCGAACCTGTTGCTCCGCCTGCTGCGCAGCTTGCGATGCCTGCTCGGCATCGCCCGCCACCTGCTGCACGCTGGTGACCATCTGCTGCATGGCGCAGGCCGTCTGGCTGGATTCCTCGCTCTGTTCGCGAACCCCGGCGCGCGTCTGCTCGCTGACCGCCGAGAGTTGCTCGGCCGCTGCGGCAATCTGTGTCGCGCTGCTGCCGATCCGCTCGATCAGTTGGCGCAGGTGGTCGCGCATGGTGTGCAGGGCGCCCAGCAACTGACCAACCTCATCACGGTGTACGTTGCTGCGGACACCACCCAGATCGCCGGCTGCGACCTGTTGTGCCAACTGCAGGCAGTGTTGCAGTGGGCCTACGATCAGGCGGCGGATCAGCCAGCTGGCGAGTAGCGCCAGTAGCAGTGCTGCCGTCGTCAGCAGGGCTAGGGTTTGCAGAGCCGTGCGATTGCCCTCGCGCATGGCGGACTGCTGATGCTGTTGCAGTTCGCTGCCGTTCTGCAGCATGGCCTGCGCCAGATCCGCCAGCCGCTCGCGGCTCTGCTGTTCGTTTTCCAGGCTGTGGCGATAGTGCTCGAAGGATTCGCGGTAGCTGTCGAGCGCTCGCAGCGCTTCGTCCAGCGAGGCCTGTTGCAGAGCCTCGAGTTGTGCCCGCAACTGTTGGGCCGCTTCGGTCATGGCGCTGAAGCGCGTTTGCCACTGATCGACGTCGCCGCTATCGCCGCTGCGGATGAACTGACTTTCCGCCAGGCGCAGTTGCAGCAGCTCCTGGCTCAGGCGTGCTGCTGCTTCGGTCTGCTCGATGCTGTTCTGCGTGGGCGTCAGGCCATCGAACAACTGATTGCGGATCAGACCGAACTGGTCCTGGGTCACCATCTCGAACTGGATCAGCGCCTCGTCGGCGCGTATCGCCATTCCGGTCTGTGCGGTGCCTGCCTGTGACTGCGCCGCGCGCAGTTGAGCGAACTGCTGCTGATAGGCGTCATTGCCCTGCACCAGCTGCGCTTGTTCGCCGGAGGAGGGAAGAGCCGTCAGCTGCGCAGCAATGTGCGCATGTTGCTCGGCAATGCTCGTCTCATGGCTGGCCGATGGTGCCAGCAGGTAATCCTTTTCCAGCAGGCGAAGCTGCAGAATCTCTTGCTTGAGGTCTGCAACCTGAAGCGCCTGGGCAGCCTGGCGCAGGATGTTCTCGGCGGTACGCCAACCGCCCAATGCCACGGCCAGCGTCAGTAGCATGACTAGTGAGAAACCCAGCAGAAGCTTGTGTCCGACCTTGAGGTCGGCGCTGCGTTCGATAATCCAGCGCATGGTGGTACTTCCTCGAACAGGTGCACATGAAAAAAAAGCCCGTCACGAGGACGGGCTGAACGTGCCGTAACACTAGGAGTCACTTGTGCAGCGATGTTGCGCGGTGCTTACAGAATCGACAGCGGATAGTTGACGATCAGGCGGTTCTCATGGATGTCCTGGCCCACGTCGCGGCGCACGTTGGAGTTGCGCCAGCGTACGCTGAGGTTCTTCAGCGTGCCTTCCTGGATGGTGTAGGCCAGCTCGGACTCACGACCCCACTCTTCGGCATCGGTACGGCCGCCGGTGTGGATGTTGGAGCCGCTGACATAGCGGTTCATCAGGGTCAGGCCCGGGATACCGAGGCCGGCGAAGTTGTAGTCATGACGGATCTGCCAGGAGCGCTCTTCCGGGTTGTCGTAGCTGTTGGTGAACCCGTCGTTGACCAGGGTGCCGCCGCTGGCGCCGTCGATACGCATGAACTTGGTATCGCCGCTGAGGTGCTGGTAGGCGAGCATGAAGCTGTTGTTGCCGGTCTTGGCGGTGAAGGCACCCTGATACACCTTGTTGTCCAGGTTGCCGGCTTTCGCCGCGCCTTCTTCCTTGCCGTAGACGTAGCCGAGGTTGGCGCCCAGCACCCAGTCGCCGACTGGCTGGCTGTGGGTCAGCTGCACGTAGCTCTGCTTGTAGACGTCTTCCAGGCGCGCGTGCCAGACGCCGACCATGGTGTTGTTGCCGTTGAAGCGATATTCACCACCGGCGAAGTTGAAGTCGTCGCCTTCCACGCCGCTGAACGACATCTCTTCACGGCTGGCGTCATGGCGTTGGCTGTTCTTCCAGAACTGGCCGCCGTACAGGGTCAGGCCGTCGATTTCATTCGAGGTCAGCTGGGCGCCCTGGAAGGTTTGCGGCAGCGAGCGGCCGTCGTCGGCACGCAGGATCGGCAGCACGGCGAACCACTCACCCACCTTCAGCTCGGTCTTGGAGATCTTCGCCTTGGCGGCGACAGCCGTGCGGCCGAACTGGTCGGCGGCTTGGCCATCGTCATGGATCGGCATCAGGTTGGTATTGGCCGCGCCACGGTTGCCATCGAGCTTGATGCTGTACAGGCCCAGCACGTCCAGGCCGAAGCCGACGGTGCCTTCGGTGAACCCGGAGCGGGCGTCGAGGATGAAGCTCTGGGTCCAGCCTTCGGCCTGGCCCTGGCGCTCACGATTACCCGCCGGGCCGATCATCGGGTCGGTGCCGTTCAGGTAGTTGCGGTTGAAGTAGTAGTTGCGCAGGCCGAGGGTGACCTTGGCATCTTCGACGAAGCCGGCGGCCTGAGCACCGACCGAGACGCTGGAAGCCATGACGGCAATGGCGATCGCGCTGGGAGCGAGGTAGAGAACTCTTTTCATTGTTATCGTTTCCTTTTCTCAAGGTTGAAAGCTCCCCTCCGCATGGCGGATACGCTTTTACATCGGGGAGAGTGGTGGCAGTTATTCGGGGTTCAGCGGCGTTTGCCTGAATGCATCGCGAGTCCTCTGTCAGGTCAGCCAGCGCACCAGGCACAGGGTGATCGATGGGAAGAGCACGAGGATGACCACGCGCACGATGTCCGAGACGAGGAACGGCACGATGCCTCTGAAGGCGTCACGCATGGGGATGTCGCGCGCCATGCCGGCAATCACGTAGACGTTCATGCCCAGTGGCGGGGTGACCATGCCGATTTCCACGACCATCAGCGCCAGGATGCCGAACCAGATGGCCTTTTCCGTTTGATCCAGGCCGTAGAAATCCAGCCCCATGATCACCGGGAAGAAGATCGGGATGGTTAGCAGGATCATCGACATGGTGTCCATCACGCAGCCGAGGAACAGATACAGAATCAGGATTCCGGCCAGTACCAGGAAGGGCGGCAGGCCTGCGCCGCTGATCGCCTCGGCGATGAAGTTGGGCAACTGCGAGATGGCCAGGAAGGCGTTCATCACATCGGCGCCGAGCAGGATCATGAAGATCATCGCCGTGGTCACGCCGGTACCCAGCAACACTTCCTTGAACTCGGCGAGGCGCATCTTGCCCAGGGTGAAGGCGAACAGCCCCGTGCCCACGGTACCGATGGCCGCCGCTTCGGTCGGAGTGAACCAGCCGCCGTAGATACCGCCCAGTACCACCAGGAAGATCAGCAGCACCGGCCACACGCCCTGTTGCGCCTGCAGGCGCTGCTTCCAGCTCGCGCGCTCCTGCGCCGGCCCGGAGTCGGGGAACAGGCGCACGTAGATGGCCACGGCGATCATGTAGCCGATGACGGCGAGAATGCCGGGCACGAAGGCGGCCATGAACAGCGTGGAGATGTTCTGCTGGGCGAGGATGGCGTAGATCACCAGCACCACCGAGGGCGGAATCAGAATGCCCAGTGTGCCGCCGGCCGCCAGGCAGCCCACTGCCAGCGAGTTGGAGTACTTGTAGCGACGCAGCTCCGGCAGGGCTACCTGACCCATGGTCGCAGCGGTGGCCACGGAGGAACCGCAGACCGCGCCGAAGGCCGCGCAGGAGCCGATAGCCGAGATCGCCAGGCCGCCACGCCAGTGTCCGACCATGGCCGCCGCCGCGCGAAACAGACCGGTCGCCAGCCCGCCGCGTGAGGCGAACTGCCCCATCAGCAGAAACAGCGGAATCACTGACAGGTCATACACCGTGTAGCGGGCGTAGGCCACCGTCTTCAGGTAGTTGAGCAGCGGGTCCCAGCCGCTGATCGAGACGTAGCCGCCAATGCCGGTCAACAGCATGGCGATGGCAATCGGAATGCGGATGGCCAGCAGCACCAGAAGTACGGCGAGGAACAGACCGCCGAGGGCAACACTGCTCATGGCTGACCCCCTTCACCACGCAGGTCGAGCCAGGCGGTGTACAGCGAGACGACGCAGAGCAAGGCGAACGCGGGGGCGAACAGCGTCATCGACCACCACATGGGAATACCCATGATGATCGACTCTTCGCCGTTGCGGTAAGTGTCGAGTGTGCCGATTGCCGAGCGCCAGGCCAGCAGGGCGGCACAGGTGGCCATCAGCAGACAGCCGAACGTATCCAGATAGCTGCGCAGCCTGACCGAAGCGCGCAGGGTGAACGCATCGACGATGACGTTATTGCGACGCAGCTGGCACAGTGGCAGGAAACTCACCACGGCCACGCCACAGCCCATCTGCACCAGCTCGACATCGCCCAGCAGTGGCGCGTCGAAGAGGCTGCGCATGGTGATGCTGTAGGCCGACAGCAGTGTGATGGCGACCAGCACCAGACCACCGGCCAGCGCCAGCCAGCGTGCCAGGGCATCGAGCAGCTGGCCGAGCGGGCGCGTGCGTTGAGACTGCCCGACAACGGCAGGTTTTTCGATCATGAGAGAACTCCGCAGGGCCGACACCGCCAGTGCCGGCCAGGACAACGAGGATTGACGATCAGTCAGTCAGGCAGCTTGGCGTTGTAGCCTTCGATCAGGTCGCGCACTTCTTGCAGCAGCGCGGCGCCGTTCTCGTTGCCCTTGCTCTCGACTTCCTTGATCCAGTCGTTGTCCAGCTTGCGGCCGATGGCCATCCATTTGGCCTGCTCGTCGGCAGGCAGCACATAGATCTCGTTGCCGCGTGATTCGGCCAGCTTGTGTCCGGTCTCGATCACGTTGGTGTCCCAGATGTGGCCCGCCTGGCGGGAGAGTTCCCGGCCGCTGTTGTCGTCGATGATCTTGCGCAGGTCATCGGGCAGGCTGGCGTACTTCGCCGGGTTCATCGCCAGCACCAGCGCGGTATGCATCAACGCTGGCTGGCCCGGCGCCATTTCGGTGTGGTACTTGACCAGCTCCTGCAGTTTCAGCGCAGGGACCACGTCCCATGGCAGTACGGCACCATCGACCACGCCCTTGGACAGCGCCTCGGGGACCTGGGGAACCGGCATGGCCACCGGGGTTGCGCCGAGCATGGCGATAAGCTTGGTCGAGATACGGTTGGCTGAACGCAGCTTCAGACCGCGGAAGTCGGCCAGGCTGCGCACCGGCTTCTTGGCCGTGTGCAGCAGTGCACCATCGGTCAGGTGGGTGGCGAGCAGGTGAACGTCGGCGAACTCTTTCTGGCCGTGCGCTTCGAGGAAATCCCACATGGCCTGGCTGCTGGCTTCCGAGGAGCGGCTCATGAACGGCATTTCAAACGCCGAGGTCAGCGGGAAGCGGCCGCTGGTGTAACCGGGCAGGGTCCAGACGATATCGGCTACGCCGTCACGCGCCTGGTCGATCAGCTGAGGCGGGGTGCCGCCCAGTTGCATCGAGGGGTAGAACTGGAACTGGATCCGGCCGTTGGACTCGGCAGTGATCTTCTCTGCCCAGGGCTTGAGAAAGTCGGCCTGAGTGACGGAGTGAGCTGGCAGGAAGTGATGAACCTTGAGGGTGACCTCGGCCTCGTCGGCCTGGGCCCAGGTCATGACGCTGGTGGCAAGCAGCGTCAGCAAAGCTTTGGAAAGCTTGTGCATCGCAAATGTCCTTTCTTATTCATTGTTAGTAGGCGACTCGGCTACAGCCAGGTTCGGCTGCAATACTGCCGCCGCTAGGATTCGCTGTTCGCATGGTGCGAGTTAGCGAAGGGCTATTCAATTCGATTAACGACTTAGTGTGCGATAAACGAACGAATTGCGTAGGCCCGGACCTTGCGCGAAGGTGCCGGGCGAATACTGTGTATCAGGCCTCTTCGATGGCTTCGTAGGGCAGGCCGACATAGTTCTCGGCGATGGTTCTGCGTCCGGCTTCGGAGCTGACGAAGTAGTCCAGCTCGGTTTCCTGCATGCGGCGGCTGAAGGCATCTGTGTCCGGAAAACGATGCAGCATCGAGGTCATCCACCAGGAGAAACGTTCGGCTTTCCAGATACGCCGCAGGCAGATGGCCGAGTAACGCTCGAGCAGTTCGCCCCGGCCCTCGCGATAGACCTTGAGCAGAATGCGATAGAGCGTGCTGACGTCGCTGGCCGCGAGGTTGAGGCCTTTGGCGCCGGTCGGCGGAACGATATGCGCGGCGTCACCGAGCAGGAACAGGCGCCCGTACTGCATCGGCTCGACGACGAAGCTGCGCAGCGGCGCGATGCTCTTCTCGATCGATGGCCCGGTGACCAGTTGGCTGGACACCTGCTCTGGCAGGCGGCGTTTGAGTTCGTCCCAGAAGCGCTCGTCGGACCAGTCTTCGACCTTTTCTTCGGCGGCGACCTGCACGTAATAGCGGGTGCGCGTCGGCGAGCGCATGCTGCACAGGGCAAAGCCGCGCTCATGGTTGGCGTAGATCAGTTCGTCATGCACCGGTGGGGTGTCCGCGAGAATGCCCAGCCAGCCAAACGGGTAGACCCGTTCGAACTCCTTGAGCACTCCTGCCGGTATGGACTGCCGCGATACGCCGTGGAAACCGTCGCAACCGGCGATGTAATCGCATTCCAGGCGCTGGCTGCGACCTTCATGTTCGAACGTCAGATAGGGTCGTTCGCCCTTGAGTTCGTGCAGCTGCACCTGGCTGGCGTTGTACAGGGTGATAGCGCCACTGGCCTGACGAGCCTCCATGAGATCGCGGGTGACCTCGGTCTGGCCATAGACCATGACGCTCTTGCCGCCGGTCAGGCCCTTGAGATCGATGCGTTCGCAGCGGCCGTCGAAGGCCAGCTGGAAACCGTCGTGCGGCAGGCCTTCGCGATCCATGCGTGCGGCAACGCCGGCCTCGCGCAGAAGATCGACCATGCCCTGTTCGAGCACACCGGCACGGATGCGGCCGAGTACGTAATCCGGGCTCTGGCGTTCGAGGATGATGTTGTCGATGCCGGCGTTATGCAGCAGTTGACCGAGCAGCAGGCCGGACGGACCTGCGCCGATGATGGCGACCTGAGTGTTCATTATTGTTCTCCAGTAGGTGTTCGGCTGTGTGCCGATTCACTCGCTCAGGCCTGTATTTTTTGTGGATGGATGACCGGTTAGAAGGCAATATCGAAAAGGATTCTTGGACTTTTCGATGATTTGAGAGCCTGGCCATGCCCGCTTCGAAAACGCCTCTGGTGCCGGTGTTCAAACTCTATGGTGAGACGTCTGCATGGCCCACGCCTGATCTCATCCACTGCGAGTCGATCCCCGAGCGCAGCCAACTGCACGGTTGGGAGATCAAGCCGCATCGCCATGGTGATCTGCTGCAGCTGCTCTATGTGCAGGCGGGTGAAGCGCAGCTGGAAATCGAGGGACAAGTGCGCCAGGTACAGCGTGCTTCGTTGCAGATCGTGCCGGCGCTGTGCGTCCACGGTTTTCGCTTTTCCCACGATGTTCAGGGCTACGTGCTGAGCCTGGCGCAGCCGCTGGTCGAGCAACTGGCGCAGCCTCTGGGGCTGCAATGGTTGCAGGCGCCGGTGTGTTATGAGGTGGACGAGCAACGGCGTTATCTGGATGCGCTGTTCGAGTCGATCAGTCAGGAGTACGGCAGCCTGCAGCCTGCACGAGAACTGATGCTGCAGTCGCTGATAAGCGTTCTGCTGGTTGCTGTGGCACGGCGCCAGCTGGCGCGAAGCGAGACTCAGGAGCCAACGGATGGGCGAGGGCGTGAGCATGTACAGGCATTCGTGCAATTGCTCGAAACGCACTTTCGCGAGCATCTGCCCATCGAGCATTACGCTTCGCGTCTGGGCATCAGCGCGGCTCACCTCAATGCGTTATGCCGGCGTCTGGCCGGGCAGTCTGCGTTGCAACTGATCAATCAGCGCCTGTTGCTCGAGGCCAAGCGTTGTCTGGTGTACACCACGATGACGGTGAGTGCCGTTTCAGACAGCCTGGGGTTTTCCGAGCCGGGTTACTTCTCGCGTTTTTTCAAGCGCGGCACGGGCATGGCGCCCAAGGATTTTCGTCAGCATCGCTGAGCGAGGATGCGGGTGCCGGACGGCACCCGCAGGAGGGGATCAGGGCTTGGGAATGCCGACCGAATCCGGGGCGATCTCGATGGCGTTGGCCTTGTACATCGACCAGGTGGTGACCGACTGCCAGCGCTTGAGGAATTCCTCGGCCTCTGCACCATTGAGGTTCAGGCTTTGTGCGCCGAAGTTCTTCAGGAAGCCCTGGAACTCGGGGTTGGCCACGGCCTTGGCGTAGGCATCGACCAGCTTCTGCTTGACGTCATCCGGCGTGTCCTTGCGTACGAAGGCACCCCAGAACGGGCCCCACGGCAGGTACTCGGCGATGGCCGGCAGCGCCTTGGTGATAGGCTCAACGCCCGGCAGCTCCGGGGTTTCCTCGGTGGCGAACACGGCCAGGGCCTTGAGCTTGCCGCTGCGCACCAGTTCGCGTGCGGCAGCCAGGCTCAGCGGCATGAAGTCGATGTGGTTGCCCATCAGGGCAGTGATGCCGGGGCCGTCGCCACCGAAGGTCACTTCGCGCACTTTCAGCTCGTCGACTGCGTTGATCATTGCGCTGACGGTGCTCGGCAGGCCGCCGGCGCCAGTGGAACCCATGCGCAGGGTGTCCGGGTTGGCCTTGGCAGCGGCCAGCAGCTCGGCCATGTTGTTGAACGGGGCGTCGGCGTTGGCGGCGATCACCACCACGTTCTGGCCGATGATGCTGACCGGGTAGAAGTCGGCATAGTCGAAGTCGGCCAGTTTCAGCACCTTGTACAGCTGCGGGTTTTCCGCGCCGAGCAGTACGGTGTAGCCATCAGGGCGCTGAGTCTTGACGAAGGTACTGCCGATCACGGCAGTGCCGCCCGGACGGTTGTTGAGGACGAACTTGCCGCCAAGCTCCTTCTCCACATAAGGGGTCAGGCTGCGCATGACGTTGTCGGTGGCGCCGCCTGCGCCCCATGGAATGACCGCCTGGATGTTGCGCTCGGGGTACTCGGCATGGGCTGGCAGAGCCATGGTGAGGGCGCTGAGTCCGAGAGCGGCGCCAGTCAGTAGCGATTTGAACATGTGGAGACTCTCCATCGGTTGTTGTTGTGAGCCCCTGTAGGCCGGGGCGTGCCTTGTAGAACCAGAGGTCAGCCGCGTGCCGAGGCAGGGCTGAGCTTGCGTTTGAGTTTCTTCAGCAGCGAGGTGTTGCCCAGCAGGATCAGCAGCACCGCAGCGGTGAGAATCAGCGACAGCGGGCTGCTGACCAGACCCTGCAGCAGTTCTGCCGGGTTGTCGCCCGCCGAAGACATGGCCTGGCGATAGGAGGTATCCATCAGCGGGCCGAGAATGGCACCCAGGATGATCGGCCCCATCTGCATGCCGAAGATCTTCAACAGGTAGCCCAGCAAGCCAAAGCCGAGCATCCAGTACACCTCGGTCATGCTGCTGTTGATCGAGTAGGTGCCGACCACGCAGAGCACCAGGATCAGGGGGATGAGCACGGCCTTGGGCATTTCCACGAACTTGGCGAAGAGCTTGATGCCCATCAGGCCGAAGATCATCAGAAACACGTTGGCCAGCAGCAGGTTGCCCACGGTGAAGTAGAAGATGTGCGGGTTTTCCACCATCAGCATCGGGCCGGGATTGAGGCCGTGCACCACCAGGGCGCCGATGATCACGGCAGTCACTGCGTCACCGGGCATGCCCAGGGTCAGCATCGGTACATAGGCGCCGCCGACTGCGGCGCTGTTGGCGGTTTCCGGGGCCACCAGGCCTTCGTAGGCGCCCTTGCCGAAAGGTTTGGTCGGGTTCTTCACCGTCCGCTTGGCATGGTCGTAGGCCATCAGCGCGGCGATATCGCCACCGACCCCCGGTAGTACGCCGACGACTACGCCGATGACCGAGGTGCGAATCGACAGCGGCAGGAATTTCAGCACCATGGCGAAGGAAGGGAGAATCTTGTCCACCTTCTGGCGGATCACCGGATTGTCCAGGTTGTGCAGTTGATAGAAGGCTTCGGCGACACCGAACAGGCCGATCATCAGCACCACGTAGTGGATGCCGCCCATCAGTTCCACCTGGCCGAGGGTGAAGCGGCCTTCGGCGGTAACCGGGTCCATGCCTACCAGGCCGATCACCGCACCCAGTGCCGCAGCGAAGATGCCCTTGGCCAGCGAGCCTTCGGCCAGGCTGCCAACCAGCAGCAGGCCGATAGTCGCGACCAGGAAGTAGTCACGCGGCGCGAAGCGCAGTGCCAGGTCGCCGATCAGCGGGGCTGCACTGGCCAGCATGAGGGTGCCGACAATACCGCCGACTACCGACATCACGGTGCTCAGGCCGATGGCGCGTCCGGCTTCACCCTGTTGCGCCAATGGGTAACCGTCGAATGCCGTGGCTACCGAGGAGGGCGCGCCGGGGATGTTCAGCAGGATTGCGCTGCGCGAACCACCGTACACGCCGCCGATGAAGATACCGACGATCAGGGCCAGAGCGTCGTTCACATCCCAGGAAAAGGTGAAGGACACCAGGATGGACACTGCCATGGTCACCGAAAGACCCGGAATGGCGCCGATGTAAATACCGGCAAAGGTGCCCAGCGCAGTCAGCATCAGCAACTGCGGGTCACTCCAGGCCATCAGCAGATAGGAAAGGGTATCGCTCATCTCGGGTGCCTCGTTATGGCAGGTAAACGCTGAACGCCAGGCTGAACAGCAGATAGATCAGAACCAGCAGAAGGCCTGCGATCACAATCGCGTTGAGTACACGGCCGCTGCGCAGGTAGACGATCGACAGCACCAGGAAGAAGAAGGTACTGACGTAGAAACTGGCCCATTGAATGGCCGCCAGGTACGCCACGGCCAGCAGGCCGAAGACCAGGGTGCGCCTGGGGAAGTGGGCATTGCGAAACTGCTGGAAGGCATCCAGCCAGCCGTTGCAATCAGGTTTGGCCTTGCCGAACATCTCGAGGGTGATCTTCACGGCTGAGAGGATCATTACCAGCGAGACGCCGATAGGAAAGGCGCCGGGAGAATTGACCGAGGTGAGTCCGGATATCTGGTAGGCCAGATAGAAAATCACCAGGCTCGCGACCAGCAGCAGTACGCAGAACGTGCGCTCGCCGACCAGCATCTTGTCTGTCTTGTTCATGCCATTGCTCCGACAGAAATGGGGTGGGTGGGGCGTCTTCAGGCCGCAGCTGCAGGCCGCAGTTTGGCTATCAGCGTGCTGATCAGGCGCGGCCGGCAGTGCCCCGGCGTGTCGGGGGTGACAGGCGCGAGTACGGGCATGGCTAGCGTGGAGAGGGACGACCAGTCGTCGAGCAACGAGCTGGGGGTAGGGCGAGCACGCAGGTGCATAGGCTGTGACATGGCAATCGACCTTCTTATATTTATTGGCTACTGAAACAGGCGAAGCGTGATGCACCGGGCAGAAGATCACTTCGCTTTCAGGCGTGGTCGGAATAGTGGGCCGACCAGGCGGGCCATTTCAATTCGTTAAACGGGGTTCCGTTCGATAATCGAACAAGAACGAACCAGTTAGTACATTATGCTGGGCCGGCAGTATCGCGCGTCCGTGGCCATGCATCCAGAGGCAGGCCGCGCTCCGGCTCGCATCGCCAAGGCCTTGTCTCTTAGAATCGGCGCAAATTTTTCAGGAACCTCTCATGGCCGGTAGTCAGATCGAACGCGCGCTAAGCCTTCTCGAAAGCCTCACTGGCGATGCCCGTGGCATGCAGATGCAAGCCCTGGCCGATGAGCTGGATATCCCCAAAAGCGCCACGCATCGCATGCTCGCGGAGCTGATTCGCCTGGGCTATGTACGGCAGGACGCGACCACCAGTCGCTATCGGCTATCCACCAAGCTGGTAGCGCTGGGCTTCCGTTATCTGGGCAATAGCGGCGCTGACGTGGTGCAGCCGATCCTCGATGGCCTGGCCCAGAGCAGCGGTGAGCTGGTGCGCCTGGGCGTGACCGAGGGCGAGCGGCAGACCTGGATCGCCAAGAGCCAGGGCGCCCGTTCCGGCCTGCGCTATGACCCGGATATGGGCCGTGATGCGCCGCTGTTCTACACCGCCTCAGGGCATGCCTGGCTGGCCAGCATGAGTGATGCCGAGGCATTGCAGCTGGTGCGACGCCAGGGTGTCGTCGACATGGACGAGCTGGGGCCCAACGCGCCGCGCAGTGAGCAAGCGTTGCTGCAGCGCCTGGCGCTCGCGCGTCAGCAGGGTTACGCCTGGGTGATGGAGAGTTCCTCGCTGGGCACGGCGGCGCTGGCTGCTGTGGTGCGCCACCCTGTCGAAGGGCGGGTCATCGGTGTGCTCAGCATTGCCGGGCCCAGCGCGCGCCTGTCGCTGGCGCGTATCGAACAGCTGGCGCAAGACCTGCTGGCTGCCGCCGCCGAACTGTCTGCCGCCAGCCCGGCCTCCGAACTGTTCGCCTGAGCAGGTAGTAAGCGACACGCCCAGCCCATCGTAGGAGCGGCTTCAGCCGCGCATCGGCGTCCTTCGCGGCACCGTCTGCGTGCCTGATCCCAGATCCGATGCTGATTAGCAACGACGCCCAGCCAAGCGGATAGCCCGGATGAAACCCGGGAAAGATCGGGCGGCATAGCAAAGCGCCCCGGATTTCATCCGGGCTACGGGGCTGCACCAGCGGCGCTCGATCAGTCCGGCTGAAGCTCATTGCGGATCAGCAATTCGATTGCGATCAAGGCGCGGTGCGCATGGCGCACCCCACGAGTCTCGCGTCGGTTTCTGCTTGCGCAGCATCAGCTGCATTTTCGTCTTGCGTAAATTATGGAACTAAGTTCTAAATATTAAAAGATCTGCGCCTGGCCTATCCAGCCAGCGTAGCCGCGCGAGAACGACAACAAGAGGACCACCGCGTGACCAGCCCCTTGCGTATTGCCTTGATTGGTGCCGGCGTCATGGGCCGCCAGCATTACCAGCACCTGCGCAACCTGAGCGACGCGCAGCTGTGCGCCATCGCCGATCCCGGTCCGCAGGCCGCAGCGTTCGCCGCTGAATGCGCAGTACCTTGCTTCAGCGATCATCGGCAGATGCTGGAGCAGGCCAAGCCGCAGGCCGTCATCGTCGCCAACCCCAATGCCCTGCATGTCGGCACGGCGCTCGATTGCATCGCCGCCGGTGTACCGGTGCTGCTGGAAAAACCGGTTGGCGTGCATCTGGACGAAGTCCGCGAGCTGGTCGCCGCCAGCGAGAGTGCGGGCGTGCCTGTGCTGGTCGGTCATCATCGGCGGCACAACCCACTGATCGTCCGTGCGCGCGAGTTGATCGAGCAGGGCGCGCTGGGGCGACTGACCACCGTGACCGCCTTGTGGCAGTTGCAGAAGCCCGACAGCTATTACGACATTCCCTGGCGCCGTGAAGCGGGGGCCGGAATGCTGCTGACCAACCTGATTCATGACCTCGACCTGTTGCGTCACCTGTGTGGTGAGGTCCGTCAAGTGCAGGCCATCACCAGCAACGGGGTACGTGGCTTCGCCAACGAAGACTGCGCAGCCATAGTGCTGCAGTTCGAGAGCGGCGCGCTGGGCAGCCTGACTGGCTCCGACGCGGTTGCCGCACCCTGGAGCTGGGAGCTGGACTCCGGGGAGAACCCGGTCTATCCGCGCCAGGCCGATCAGCCCTGCTACCTGCTGGCCGGTACCCGTGGCTCGCTGAGCATTCCGCAACTGAGGCGCTGGCACTACGCACAAGACGGCGGTGGCTGGCATCAGCCTCTGCTGCAGGCGCAGGAGGCGGTCGTGGCCGAAGAGGCACTGCTGTGCCAGTTGCGCCACTTCGTCGAAGTCGCCCGCGGGCTGGCCCATCCGTTGATCAGTGCCGTGGATGCCGGACGCACGCTGGCGCTGGTCGAAGCCATTCGTCAGGCAGCCGAGAGCGGCCGCGCCTGTATCCCCGAAACCATCTGATTCAGAGGATCATCATGAGCGAACGTATTCTTTCCCTGGCCGCCCTGACCGTGCTCGAGGTCTCCCCGCCGGAGATGGTCGAAGTCGCTGCGCGTACCGGTTACAGCCACGTTGGGTTGCGCCTGGTGCCGGCCACTGCGGAGGAGCACCATTTCCCGCTGATGGCCGACGCCGGCCTGCGAGGACAGACTCTCCAGCGCCTGCGTGATACGGGGATCAAGGTGGCGGATATCGAGATTCTGCGTCTGAAGCCCGAAACCCAGATCAGCGACTTCAAGGCGATTTTCGAAGTAGGCGCAGAGTTCGGTGCCAGCGACGTACTAATCGCCGGCAATGATCCCGATGAGGCCCGACTGACCGAAAATTTCGCGGCGGTGTGCGATCTGGCGGCGCCGTTTGGCCTGTTCCCGCACCTGGAATTCATGCCCTGGACCAATGCTCGTGACCTGACCCAGGCCAGGCGGATCGTCGAGGCTGCCGGTGGTCCCAACGGGTGCATTCTGGTCGACGCCTTTCACTTCGATCGCTCCGGGTCGAGCCTGGCAGATCTGGCGCAGGTCCCGGCAGCGCGCATGCGTTATGCGCAGCTGTGTGATGTCAATGGTCCGCGCCCGGACGACATGGACGAAATTCTGCGCCAGGCGCGCAATGAGCGGCGCTTCCCGGGCGATGGCGATAGTGACCTGCTCGGTCTGTTGCGCGCGCTGCCACCGACCATTGCCCTGAGCCTGGAAATTCCGACCCGGCAGTTGCTCGAGCAGGGCGTCAGCGCCCAGCAACGTGCGCAAATGGCCATGGACAAGACCCTCAAGCTGCTGAGCCTGCTGTAACCGATGGCTGCCGCCTGTCTGCGCCGGTCAAGCAGTGTCATCCGGGGCATAGGCGGCAACCGAGCGACGGCTGTATAGTTAGTTACCTACCTATGCTTCCAGCGGCTGGCCCGCACTCCGAGTACTCAATGAGCTCCACACCGCTATCCGGTGCCAATCACCCGCTCAAGGGGATTGGCCTGATGGTACTGGCGACCTTCCTGTTCGCCAGCCATGACGCCATGTCCAAGTACCTGTCGGGCTTCTATCCGATCATCCTTATCGTCTGGGCGCGCTACCTGGTGCACACCTTGCTGATGGCCGGGATCTTTCTGCCGCAGTCGGGCTTGCGCGTGCTGCGTACTAAGCGTCCGGGGCTGCAGGTGGTGCGGGCCTTGTGTCTGTTGGGCGTCAGCCTGCTGTTCACCACTGGCCTGATGTTTATTCCACTGGCTGAGGCCACGTCGGTGATCTTTCTCGCGCCCTTGCTGGTAACGGCGTTGTCGGTGCCGCTGCTCGGCGAGCGAGTCACTGCCGGGCAGTGGGCTGCGGTCATCGTCGGCTTCGTCGGCGTGCTGGTCATCGTGCATCCGGGCGGCAGCCTGTTCACGCCCGCCGTGCTGCTGCCGTTGAGCGCAGCCCTGTGCTTCAGCTGCTACCAGATCCTGACCCGGCGCCTCAGTGAAGTGGACAGTGCGACGACCAGCAACTTCTTCGCCGGCCTGGTCAACACATTGGTGATGAGCCTGTTGGTGCCCTTCGTCTGGCAGGTGCCGAGCCTGACCCATGGCCTGATGATGCTGGCGCTGGGTGGTTGCGGCATGGCTGCGCACCTGCTGCTGACCCATGCATTCCGGCATGCTGCCCCCGCACTGCTGGCGCCCTTCGGTTACGTGCAGATCGTGTTTGCCGGGCTGCTGGGACTGCTGGTGTTCCAGCATATGCCAGACACCACGGCGCTGATCGGCATCCTGATCATTTGTGTCAGCGGTCTTGCTGCGGCCTGGCAAAGCAGGCGCCAGGCCAAAAAATAACCTGATTAGCAACGATGCTCAGCCAAACGGGTAGCCCGGATGAACTCCGGGAAAGATCGGTGGCATACCAAACCGCCCCGGATTTCATCCGGGCTACAGAGCTGCTCCAGCGGCGCTCGATTAGTCCGGCTGACGCTCACTACCAATCAGGAAAATAATGGCTGTTCGATTATCGAACAGAAAACTAACCAGTTCGTTCATTTTGCGTTGCCGATCTTCCGGGCCCTGCCAATAATCCAGGCTACGAACAATCCATGAGCGCCGACCAATTGTTCGATTGAGGGCCCACGAGTATGCTTTTGTCCTCTCTCGACCCTGCACGGCGCCGCCTGCCCGGAGCCGTCTATGCAGCGTTCAATTGCCACCGTTTCCCTTAGCGGTACCCTGCCAGAAAAGCTCGAAGCCATCGCCGCCGCCGGTTTCGATGGTGTGGAAATTTTCGAGAACGACCTGCTCTACTACGACGGCAGCCCCAGCGAAATTCGCAAGCGCTGCGCCGACCTCGGCATCGCTATCACCCTGTTCCAGCCGTTCCGTGACTTCGAGGGCTGCCGCCGCGACCGCTTGCAGCGCAACCTCGACCGCGCCGAGCGCAAGTTCGATCTGATGCAGGAACTGGGTACCGATCTGGTGCTGGTGTGCAGCAACGTCGCCGCCGACTCGCTGGGCGACGAGGAAATTCTGATCGACGACCTGCGCCTGCTTGGCGAGCGTGCCGGTGCACGCGGCCTGCGCATCGGTTACGAGGCCCTGGCCTGGGGGCGTCACGTCAATACCTATCAACAGGTGTGGAATCTGGTGCGCCAGGCCGACCACTCGGCCGTCGGGATGATTCTCGACAGCTTCCACACCCTGTCGCTGAAGGGCGACCCGGCAGCGATTGCCGACATTCCCGGCGACAAGATCTTCTTCGTGCAGATGGCCGATGCGCCGATCCTGGCCATGGACGTGCTGGAGTGGAGCCGCCACTTCCGCTGCTTCCCGGGGCAGGGCGAGTTCGACCTGGCCGGGTTCCTCGCGCCGATTCTGCGTAGCGGCTATCGCGGCCCGTTGTCACTGGAAATCTTCAATGATGGTTTCCGCGCCGCGCCGCCCCGGCAGAATGCGGCGGACGGCCTGCGCTCGTTGCTCTATCTCGAGGAGAAAACCCACAACCGTCTGCACAAGGACGGCTATCAGATCGAAGAGGGCGTGCTGTTCACCCCACCTTCGGCGCATCGCTACGATGGTGTGGAGTTTCTCGAATTCGCCGTCGACGAGGCTGTCGGCGCGCGCCTGGCCGGTTGGCTGGAGCGTCTGGGTTTCGCCCATGCCGGGCAGCATCGTTCCAAGGATGTCAGCCTGCTGCGTCAGGGCGATATCAACATCGTGCTCAATGCCGAGCCGTACTCCTTTGCCCACAACTTCTTCGAGTCCCATGGCCCGTCGCTGTGCGCCACGGCGCTGCGGGTCAAGAATGGCGCCGATGCCTTGCAGCGCGCCTGCGATTATCGCGGCCAGCCCTATCGCGGCCTGGTGGGGCCCAACGAGCGCGAGATTCCGTCGGTACGCGCGCCGGATGGCAGCCTGATCTACTTGGTCGAGCAGGGCGCAGAAGGACAGACCATCTACGACACCGATTTCACTCTGGATACCAAGGCCCAGGCCAGCGGTGGCTTGCAGCGTATCGACCATATGGCGTTGGCGTTGCCGGCCGAGTCCATGGACAGCTGGGTGCTGTTCTACAAGAGCCTGCTGGACTTCGAGGCGGACGACGAAGTGGTGCTGCCCGATCCCTATGGTCTGGTGAAAAGCCGGGCGATCCGCAGTCGCTGCAGTTCGATACGCCTGCCGCTGAACATCTCGGAGAACCGCAACACGGCCATCGCTCATGCGCTGTCCAGCTACCGTGGTTCCGGGGTGCATCACATCGCGTTCTCCTGCGAGGACATCTTCGCCGAGGTGGCGCGGGCCAAGGAGGCGGGTGTGCCGCTGCTGGAAATCCCGCTGAACTATTACGACGACCTGGCTGCGCGCTTCGACTTCGACGACGAGTTTCTCAGTGAGCTGGCTTACTACAACGTGTTGTATGACCGCGATGCCCAGGGCGGTGAGTTGTTCCACGTTTACACCGAGCCGTTCGAGGAGCGCTTCTTCTTCGAAATCATCCAGCGCAAGAATGGCTATGTCGGCTACGGTGCGGCCAACGTCGCCGTCCGTCTGGCGGCGATGGCCAAGGCGCGCAGCGGCTCGCTGAAGAAGCCGCGGCTCTGATCGTGGCCTGGTGCGGCCCCGCTGTGGGGCCGCTGCCCAGAGTCCATGCGGCCTGCCATAATCCGTTCCATCCATACCTATAAAAAAGACCATTGCCGTATGACCGAAGCCGCCGCCAGCCTGGGCGCGCCACCTACCGAGGTGGTACGCAAGGCACGCAAGAACAACCCGGAAAAAACCCGTGAAAGCATCCTTCAGGCCGCCATCACGGAGTTCGTTCAGCAGGGGCTCTCCGGTGCCCGCGTGGATGCCATCGCCGAGCGCACGGCGACGTCTAAGCGGATGATCTACTACTACTTCGGCAGCAAGGAGCAGCTCTATCTCGAGGTGCTGGTAAAGCTCTACGGTGACATTCGCGGCACTGAGAGCCGCCTCGATCTGGTATCGCTGCCACCGGTACTGGCTATTCGCCGACTGGTGGAGTTCACCTTCGACCACCATGACCGCAACGTCGACTTCGTGCGTATCGTCAGCATCGAGAACATCCATTACGGCGAGTACGTGAAGCAGTCTCCGGACATTCGCCAGATGAGCAACGTGGTACTCGACACCCTGGGCAAGACCCTGCGCCGTGGTGTCGAGGAGGGCGTCTTCCGCCCCGACATCGACGTGCTGGATGTGCACCTGCTGATGAGCTCGTTCTGTTTCTATCGGGTCTCGAACCGTCACACCTTCGGGCACATCTTCGCCGTCGACTTCCAGGACGACGAGCTCAAGCAGCGGCACAAGGACATGATCTGCGAGTCGGTACTGCGCTACGTTCAGCGTTAACCCCAGCATTGCAATCGATAGCGGCAAGCCCCTGTCACCTTAGTGCCAGGGGCTTTTTCCGTATTACGGCTGGGCAATGCCGACCGAGGCCGGCGAGATGGCAACGGCCTTGGCCTTGTACATCGACCAGGTGGTGACCGACTGCCAGCGCTTGAGGAAGGCTTCGGCCTCGTCGCCATGAATGTTCAGGGTCTGGGCGCCAAAATTCCTCAGGAAGGCCTGGTAGTCATCGCTGGCCACTGCCTTGGCATAGGCCTGGACCAGCACCTGCTTGATTTCGTCCGGAGTGTCCTTGTGCACGAAAACGCCATAGAACGGGCCCCATGGCAGGTACTGGGCCAGTGCAGGCATGGTCTTGGTGACGGGTTCTACGCCTGGTAGTTCGGGCATTTCTTCGGTGGCAAAAACGGCCAGGGCGCGGAACTTGCCGGAGGCGACCATCTCCTTGCTGGCTGCGAAGGACAGCGGGGTAAAGTCGATGTGGCCGCCAAGCAGCGCGCTGACGATCGGGCCTTCGCCCTGGAAGTTGACTTCACGGACCTTCAGATCCTCGACGGCGCGGAACATCGAGAACACGGTGTTCTGCAGGGCGCCGACACCGGTGCTGCCCATACGGATGTTGCCCTCGCCCTGGCGAATGGCATTGAGCAGATCATCCAGGGTCTGCCATGGGCTGTCCGCCTTCACAGCGATCAGGACACTGTTCTGGGCAATGATGCTGACGGGATAGAAGGCGCTGTAATCGAAGTCCGCCAGGCCCATCACCTGATACAGCTGCGGGTTCTCCGCCCCCAGCAACAGGGTGTAACCATTGGCACGTTGTTGCTTGACGTAGTTGCCGCCGATCAGCGCAGTGCCGCCGGGCCGGTTGGTGATCACCAGTTTGGTGCCGAGTTCTCTCTCCACGTGGCTGCTCAGGCTGCGCATCACGTTGTCGGTCGCTCCGCCTGCGCCCCAGGGGACGACAGCCTGAATGCTGCGCTCGGGGTAGGCTGCGTGTGTAGGGAGTGCGGTGGTGAGGGCGCTGATTCCGAGAGCTGCGCCAGCCATTAGGGACTTGAACATGTGGATCTTCTCCATCGGTTGTTGTTGTGAGCCCCTGTCGAGGTCGGGGCGGACCTTTGTCGCGATTCGATTGAAGTTCGGCGTTGCGCCTGATCAGTGGGGTGGTGTCTCGACAGGCAGTGAGGCGTTGGCCAGGGCGAGACCTGCGAGGTAGCCGAAGGTCATGGCGGGGCCGAGAGTGATACCGCCGCTGGGGTAATGGCCGGCCATCACGCTGCTCATGTCGTTGCCTGCGGCGAACAGTCCGGCAATTGGTTGGCCAAGGTTGTTCAGCACGCGTGCCGCGGCGTCGGTCCGCAGGCCGGCGAAGGTGCCCAGGCTGCCGGGGTGCAGCTTCACTGCGTAGAGCCGTCCATGCAGGGCCCGCAAGGACGGGTTAGGGCGTTGCAGGACCTCGCCTTGAGCGCGGTTGTAGGTGGAGTGGCCACGTTGGAAATCAGGGTCCTGCCCCTGACTGGCAAAGCGGTTGAAGCGCTCGAGCGTGCTCTGTAGCGCTGCCGCATCAATGTTGCAGCGAGCTGCCAGTTCGGTGGCATCGGCGGCGCTCTGCAGGTAGCCGCAACGCTGGTAATAGCGATCGCTGAACGGCAGTGGTTTGGCCCAGCCGATGCCGTATCGCCAGCGGGCGCTGGCATCGCAGATCAGCCAGGCTTCGATGGGCTCGCCGTCCGGCGTCGCCTCGATCAGTGCATTCATGAAGTCGTGATAGCAGTTGGCTTCGTTGGCAAAGCGTTTGCCATCCCGGCGCACGGCAATGAACCCCGGCTTGGCCCGGTCTATCAGGTGCGGGAAGTTGCCGATGCTGCCGTCGCGCCGTGGCACCCGAGACACCGGTGCCCAGGCCGCAGCATGGGGCAGCTGGGTATCGACCACCGCACCGGCAGCTTCGCCCAGGCGCAGACCGTCACCGCTGTTCTCGACCGGGGCGGCGCTGTGGTGCGCGCTGCCATCGCGTGCATGGGGGATCAACTGTGCGATGCGCTGACGGTCATGGGGAAAGCCGCCGCAGGCCAGGACCACGCCGAGTCTGGCGTTGACCTGCAGGTCTCCCTCTGGTTGTTGCAGTACGGCGCCAGAGACTCGCCCCTGGTCGCTTAGCAGTCGGCGAGCCGGGCTGCTGGTGATCAACTCGACCTGGCGGTCCAGTGCGCTGTGCAGCAGACGCGCCACCAGTGCGTTGCCATTGACCAGGTGCACACCACGACCATGCAGCAGGCGGTCGCGCAGGTGCTGCAGCAGGCGTCGGGCCACGTGAATGGCGGCCCGTGGCGAGCGGCGTGAATTGAAGAAGGCCGCCATGTCGTTGCCCCCGGCGATGCCCATGCCAAACAGGCTGACGATGTCCAGCGGCGTGCGCATGCGCTGCAGAGTCTGGCCAAGCAGCCGGCCGTCGAAGGGCAGGGCGCACAACGAGCGGCCACCGACAGCAGAGCCATTACCGTCGCGCATGTCCGGCATGCGGCTGCCGCAATAGAACTGTGTGGCGGTGCGCGTGTGGAAGAACTCGATCATTTCCGGGCCGCGCTGCAGGTAGGTCAGCTGGCGCTCATCGAGTTGCTGGCGCTGCGTCTGTTCGCGCAGGTAGCGTTCGGGGGCGTCCTCCTCCTCGAGCAGCCCTTCGGCCCTGGCCAGCGGGTTGCGTGGCACCCACAGCCAGCCGCCGGACCAGGCGCTGGTGCCGCCCAGTTGCGCGGCCTTCTCCGCAACCACCACGCGCAGGCCGTGTTCTGCCGCCGTTACCGCAGTGGCCAGACCGGCAGCGCCGGAGCCGATGACCAGTACGTCGCAGTCGAGAGTATGCATGGCCTGCCTTGTGTTGTTGTTATGCATGGGCGAGCTCGGTTCAGAAGGCGTCGTTGTTGGGAGCAGCTTGGGTTGCACCGCTCACTGCATGGGCGAGAAACCGGTGGGGCGCAGCATGCGTGATTCCAGGGTGACGACCGCATCCAGCTCCTTGTTCTTGCGGCTGAAGGCACCCCAGCGCGGATCGGCAGCCATTGCCGCCCGACGTCGGGTGCGTTCGTCGAGGCTGTCATAGGCCCAGATGTGCACCACCTGGTTGGCTTCACCGAACTCGGTGGTGAAGAAACCCACCAACTGACCCAGGTGCTCGGTCTGCACGGCCAGAGCATCGCTCTGGTACAGCGCCAGCCAGTCGGCCATGCGGGTGGGTTTGAGGGTGTAGGTGCGCATTTCATAGAACATGGAATTACTCCTTGGCGGTCTTGGTGAGCGAAGCAAGACGCTCGGCGACATGGGTGGCGGCGATATAGCCGAAGGTCAGGCCGGGGCCCAGGGTGATGCCGGGGCCGGGGTAGGTACCGTCCATGATCGAATTCATGTCGTTGCCACCGGCATACAGGCCTTCGATGGGGCGGCCATGCTGGTCCAGAACATTGGCGTGGCTGTCAGTGCGCAGGCCGCGTGCCGAGCCCAGATCGCCGGTGTGGATGGCAATGGCGTAGAAGGGGCCCCGCTCCAGCGGTGCCAGACAGGCGTTGGGGCGATGAGCCGGGTCGCCCATGTAGCGGTTGTAACTGTTGCCACCTTTGTTGAAGGCGCGGTCGAGCCCTTCGCGAGCGTCGCTGTTGTAGCGCTCCAGGGTCTGGCGTAGCGCGAGTGGCTCGAGGCCGAGATCCTTCGCCAGTTGTTCGATGGTCGCGCCTTGTTTGAGGTAGCCGGAGGCAATCAACGCGCTGTTGTCCACCGGGCTGGGGCGGGCCAGGCCCAGTCCATAGCGGCTCATCGCGGTCGAGTCGCAGATCAGCCAGCAACTGGTGTTGCCCGTGGCGAACATGGTTTGCACGAAGTGATGGTAGGAGTTGGACTCATTGACGAAGCGCTGTGCGGCCTTGTTCACGGCGATCACCCCGGGCTTGGCACGATCGGTGACCAGGTGCGGGAAGCGCTCACGTTCGCCGCTGGCATGCACGGCCTCGGAAACCGGTGCCCAGAAGAAGTTGGCGGCCAGGCCTTCGCCCGCAGCTGCCTTGACCGTTGCGCCCAGGCGCAGGCCGTCGCCGATGTTGCCGGGTGGCGACATGGTCAGATGCGCTGCTTCGCTGTGCGGGCGGAACTCGGCAGCCATCTGACCGGCTGCGAAGCCACCCATGGCACAGAGCACGCCGCCGCGTGAGCGAACCTCGAGCCTGTGCCCGTCGCGGATGATCCTGGCGCCACGCACGGCGCCGTCCTCGACGATCAACTCCTGTGCCTGACTGTCCAGCCAGAGCTCGACACCCTTGGCGAATGCGCTGGTGGCCAGGCGCGCGATCAGGGCATTGCCCGTGGTCAGCCGGGTACCTCGCGGATGACGCAGGCGATCCCGTGCATAGCGACTCATCAGCTTGACGCAGTGCCACAGCGAGGCCGGCGAGCGACGGAAACTGAGGAAGTGCTGGATATCGACGCGGTTGACCATCATGCCGCCGAACAACAGCATTCCGGCTGGTGGCATGCGCAGCCTGGCGAAGTGCTCGCCCAGGCGATTGCCGTCGTACTCGTCGATTTCCAGTGCGCGGCCGCGCTCTGTGCCACCGGGGGCATCGGGGTAGTAGTCAGGAGAGTGGGGGCGCAGGCTGTAGCTCAACTCGGTGTTGGCTTGCAGCCAGCGCAGCGCCTCATGGCCACGCTCGATGAAGGTATCGATCAGTTCGGCATCGTAGCCGGCGCCGATCACGTGCCGCAGGTACTCGCGCATCGCTTCGGGGCTGTCTTGCACGCCCGCGGCCCTGGCCTGATCGGTGCCGTAGAGCCATATCGCTCCGCCCGAGATGGCCGAGGTACCACCGTAGGTCGAGGCCTTTTCCACCATCAGTACCTTGAGTCCGTGGCAGGCGGCGGTGGTAGCGGCCGCGAAGCCAGCAGCGCCGCTGCCCAGTACGATCAGGTCATAGATCTGGGCATTGGCCGAAGTGGAGCTTAGAGCAGCGGTTTTCGTGGCAGCGTTCATCGTCTATTCCTCACAGAACCAGTGCGGTTGCGCCCATGAAATGTCCGAGGTTGCCGGCCTGCGCCAGGGCCATTTGCGGACCGGTCTGGATGCTGCAGCCACGCGCTTTGGCCAGTGCCAGCAGTGGCGTGATTTCAGGGGCGGTGACGACATCGGCGACGTGGGCCGTGGCCGGCAGGCTGTGCATCAGCACCGGCGGCAAGGGCAGCTCGCCGCTGTCGCCCATGCCCACCGGCGAGGCGTTGGCAACCAGGTCGAACTCGCTCAGGCTGTCGAGGTGGGTCTGTACCGGGAGGTCGGGGAAGGCGCCGGTCAACAGCTGCGCCAGCTGCGCCGTGCGCTCGGCGCTGACATCGAACAGGCTCAGGGCCGAGACCCCCGCCTGGCAGAGCGAATAGGCGATCGCGCTGCCTACGCCGCCGGCACCGATCACCAGTGCTCGTTTGCCCTTGGCGTCGAAGCCTTGCTGGCGCGCAGCATTGAGAAATCCCTCGCCATCGACGTTATCGCCAATCAGGCGTCCGTCCGCTTCACGGCGAATCACGTTGACCGAGCGCAGAGCACTGGCACGTTCGCTGAGCTCATCGAGGTGTTCGACGACCTGCTGCTTGTAAGGGATGGTGACGACGCAGCCGCGCAGGTTCTGCCAGCCACGCAGGGTGTCGAGGAAGACGGTCAGTTTTTCTGCGCTGATATCGATCGGCAGCATCACCCGGTCGAGTGCGTTGTCGCTGAACCAGCGATTGAAGTTTTCCGGAGATTTGACCTGGGCGATGGGGGAACCCACGATCGCGACCAGTTCCGTAGTGCCGTTGACCATGCAATCTGCCTGCTTATTGGAGTTGTTGTTGAGCGCAATGGTGCGGTTGGCCCGGTGCACTCACAACACAGCAGATCGAGGTTTAGATTGTTTATCGCATTGGCAGTGCGATAATCGCATTACCTGCCAGAATTAGGGCCGATATGAAGACGCCAGTGATCCATCCACGCGACCTGATTGCGGGGCTGCAAAAGGGGTTGGCATTGATGCAGCTGTTCAGCGTGGAGACGCCAAGGCTGACGGTGCCGGACGCTGCGCGTCGATGTGGCATGACCAGCAGTGCGGCGCGGCGCTTTCTGCTGACGCTGGTGCATGAGGGATTTGCGGAAACGGACGGGCGTCACTACTGGTTGACGGCCAAGGCACTGCGTATCGGTCAGGCGTACGTGGATTCCGCGCAGTTGCCGCTGATGCTGCGACCGATCGTCGAGCAGGTCGCGCGTATTACCGGCGAGCACATCTCGGTTGGCGTACGCGATGGCGACGATATCGTGCATATCGTGCGCAGCCGCTACAGCCATATTTCGTCACTGTCGATTCGTCCGGGGGCGCGTATGCCGCTTTACTGCACAGCCAGTGGACGCATCTGGCTGGCCAGCCTGCCGGCAGATGAGCTCGATCAGTACTTGCAGCGTGTGGAGCTGCGCAGCCTGACACCCTATACCCAGACCGACCCCGAGCAGTTTCGCGAAGAACTGGACAAGATAAATCGCCAGGGCTACTGCACGGTCGATGGTGAATATGAGGTCGGGATGCGTGTGCTGGGAGTGCCGCTACGCAGTCGTAACGGCGAGCTCAAGGCGGCGATGGCGCTGACGACTCATGCATCGCGCATGGAGATCAACGAAATGCGCCAGCGCTATCTCACACCGCTTTACGAAGCGCAGGCGTTGCTCAAGCCAGTGCTGGGCTAGGAGCGGGCGAGCAGTGGTGCGCATGGCGCACCCTGCCCAGGTTCTGCTTAACGAAAACTGGCGAAATGCGCCTGCATGCGTTCGGCATCTGCCGGTCGACCGCTCAGCAGTTCGAAGGCTTTGACGGCCTGGAATACTGCCATGTTGCCGCCGTCCAGCGTGCGGCAGCCCAGTGCGCGAGCGTGGCGCAGCAGCTCGGTCTCGAGCGGGAAATAGATGATCTCGGCAACCCACAGACCGGCGTGCAGGTATTCCGCTGGCAGCGGCGTGCCCGGCAGTTTGGCCATGCCCACCGGAGTGGTGTTGACCAGGCCATCGGCGGCGGCCACTTCCGCAGCCAGGTCCGTACCTGCCACGGCGCGCTGGCTGCCGAAGTGGGTGTTCAGATTGTCGGCCAGGGCCTGCGCGCGTCCCGGCTCGACCTCGAAGATGACCAGTTTTTCCACGCCCTCGGCGAGCAGAGCATGGGCCACGGCTGCGCCAGCCCCGCCAGCCCCCATCTGCACCACATGACGATGCGGAGCATCGCCAAGACCGCGGCGGAACCCCTCGGCAAAACCCAGGCAATCGGTGTTGTGGCCGATGCGCTTGCCATCCTTGAGTACGACGGTGTTAACGGCGCCGATACCGCGCGCTTCGTCCGACAGCTCGTCGAGCAGGGGGATGATCGCCTGCTTGCAGGGAAAGGTGATGTTGAGACCGGTGAAGCCCATGTGCTGCGCGGAATCGAGCAACTTGGGCAGGTCGCTGACATCCATGCCGAGCTGATCCAGATCGATCAGGCGGTAGAGGTAGCGCAGGCCCTGGGCATCGCCCTCGCGCTCGTGCATCGCTGGGGTGCGGGAGGCCTGAATGCCCTGGCCGATGAGGCCGGCAAGGATGCCGGGGGAAGTCGCAGACATGAGCTTAATCCTTGAGCAATTGGCTGAAGTACTGCAGGCCGAGGCGATAGCCCTGGCTGCCGAGGCCGCAGATGACACCCACGGCGATAGACGAGACGAAGGAGTGATGGCGGAACGGCTCGCGCTTGTGCACGTTGGACAGGTGCACTTCGATCACCGGTAACTCACTGGCGACCAGGGCGTCGCGAATCGCGACCGATGTGTGGGTCCAGGCTGCCGGGTTGATCAGAATGCCGGCGCAGCGACCACGGGCCGCGTGGATCCAGTCGAGCAGTTCACCTTCGTGGTTGGTCTGGCGAAATTCGATCTTGAGGCCGTGCTCGGCGGCAGTTTCAGCGCACAGGCGTGAAATATCGGCGAGGGTCTCGTGGCCATAGGTGGCAGGCTCACGTGTTCCGAGCAGATTCAGGTTGGGGCCATTGAGCACAAGAATGCAGGGCGTCATGAGGTTTTCTCTTGTTGTTGTGACGGCTGCAGAAAAATGTACTAACTGGTTAATTCAGTCAATTGAGCGGCCGTCGGCCGACAGCTCGATAGTAGCGCCGGCGTTCTTCGCGGCACCGCCCGAGTCAACACTGCTGCGGCCTGCAGGGGGTTATGAGGAAGAACGCAGGGGCGTGGAAAGTGGGCGGTTATCGGCCGGCAGGCCTTTGGGGGCGCAGATCAGTTGCCTTCCCCTGAGTGCGCCACCTGGTTACGCCCGCTGTGCTTGGCCAGGTAGAGGCCTTCGTCAGCCTTGATCACCAGGCTCAGCGGTGTCAGTTCTGCTGAGGGGCGGATGGTGGCGACGCCGATGCTGACGCTGATCGACGAGCCAGGTTTCGGCAGGTCATGGGGAATGCCCAGGGCCTCGACGGCGCGGCGGATTTTCTCGGCTTGCAGGCGTGCGCCACCTGCCGCTGTGCCCGGCATGATCACCGCGAACTCCTCGCCGCCGTAGCGCGCAGCCAGGTCGGTGGCGCGAGTGCAGCTGCTGCGCAGGGTCTCGCCAACACGGCGCAGCACCTCGTCACCGGCGACGTGCCCACGCTGATCGTTGTAGGCCTTGAAGTAGTCGACGTCGATCATCAGCAGGGACAGTTCACTGTGGTCGCGCTGCGCCCGGCTCCACTCGATCTCCAGGTATTCGTCGAAGTAGCGGCGGTTGGCCAGGCCGGTCAGGCCGTCGGACTTGATCAGGCGTTGCAGCACCAGATTGGTGTCGAGCAACTGCTGCTGGCTCTCGCGCAGGGCGCGATAGGCCTCGTCACGCTGCAACAGCGTCAGGTAAGAGCGCGAGTGGTAGCGAATGCGTGCCAGCAACTCGATGACATCGGGCAGTTTGACCAGGTAGTCGTTGGCGCCTGCAGCGAAGGCCGCGCTCTTGACCTTGGGGTCTTCCTTGGTCGACAGGACAATGATCGGCACGTCGTGCAGGCCTGGCGCCGCACGGTACTGGGCGAGCAGTTCGAGGCCGTCGACGCCGGGCATGATCAGATCCTGCAGAATCACGGTCGGTTTGATTTGCTGGGCCACGCTCAAGGCTTGCTGCGGGTCGGAGCAGAAGTGGAAATCGATGTCGCTCTCTTCGCTCAACGCCCGGCGCACGGCCTCACCAATCATGGCCTGGTCGTCGACCAGCAGGACCATCATCGAATAGTCGGGCAGACCGTGATGGTGAGTGGGGTTGCCTTGAAGCCCTTGCATAAATGCGTCTCCGCCAGTGTATTCGTATGTTGTGCGGCAAACAGCGCCGCAGGTTGGCGTCATCAGCCGAGGCGCTCGACCAGGCGCGCCGCTATCCGGTTCAGGGGTAGTACTTCCGTCGCGGCGTCCAGTGCCACAGCGGCCTTGGGCATGCCGTAGACCGCGCTGCTGGCCTGGTCCTGGGCGATGGTGTGGAAACCACGTTCGCGCATCTGTTTCAGGCCCCTGGCCCCGTCACGGCCCATGCCGGTCAGTAGCACACCGATTGCCTCGCCGCGCCAGTAGGTGGCCACGCTTTCGAAGAATACATCGATAGAGGGGCGGTAAACCTGATCAAGCGGTTCAGGCCGGTAGACCAGATGTCCTTCCGGGGTCAGGTACAGGTGGTTGTTGGTCCCAGCCAGCAGTACTGCGCCAGGCTGCAGGACTTCGCCTTCCTGGGCCAGGCGTACCGGCATATGCGACTCGCTGCCCAGCCACTGGGCCATGCCCGCGGCGAACACTTCGTCAACGTGCTGCACCAGCACGATGCTGGCGGGGAAGTCCGCTGGAATCTGTTGCAGCAACTCCACCAGCGAGGCGGGTCCGCCTGCCGACGCGCCAATGGCGATCAGGCGCTTGCCGCGACTCTCGCTCTTGCGAACTGAGCCGGGTTTGGCCGTGCGCGACGCCTTGTGCCCGATCATCCAGGCGATGTTGTGAATCTTGCGCCGTACGCTGGCCGCATCAAGCACCAGTTGCGGGCCGAGTGAGGGCGCGGCGACCACGTCGAGGGCGCCGGCGCCCATGGCGTCGAATACCCGGGTCATGTTGCGTTCGACATCGGAGGTGACGATGAGAATGGCGCAGGGCGTGTCGTGCATGATCCGCCGGGTTGCCTCGACGCCATCCATGCCGGGCATGAGCATGTCCATCAGCAGCAGGTCAGGCAGGTCCTCGCGGCAACGGCGTACAGCCTCCTCGCCGTTGCTGGCGACCCAGACGAGCTGATATTCGGGCTCGGTCGCCAGGGCTCGACGCAGGGCTTCGACAGCCAGGGGCATGTCGTTGGCAATGGCGATCCTCATTCTCGGGCTCCACCGATCAGGGTCTGCACGGCGTCCAGCAGGGCTTCGTCATGGAAGCTCGCCTTGGCCAGGTAGTAATCGGCGCCGGCCTCGAGGCCCCGGCGGCGATCTTCTTCGCGATCCTTGTAGGACACCACCATCACCGGCAGGGAGCGCAGGCGTGGATCCTGGCGCACCTGGGTGACCAGTTCGATACCGTCCATGCGCGGCATGTCGATGTCGGTGATCAACAGGTCGAAGGACTCGGCGCGCAGGGCGTTCCAGCCGTCCATGCCATCCACCGCCACAGAAACCTGGTAGCCACGGCTCAGCAGCAGCTTGCGTTCCAGCTCGCGCACTGTCAGCGAGTCGTCCACCACCAGCACCCGCTTGCTCACGGCCTGGCGTGCGTGGCTGGCATGGTCGACGCGGTCCAGATGGCCGGCACCGAGCAACTTGCCCACGGAATTGAGCAGATCGTCGACATCGAGGATCAGCACCGGTGTGCCGTCGTGCAGCAGGGCGCCGGCAGCAACGTCGCGGACCTTGCCCAGGCGTCCGTCCAGGGGCATCTGCACCAGGGTGAATTCGCCGAGGAAGGCTTCCACCGCCAGGCCATGATATTGCTCGCGTTCGCGGATCAGCACGATCGGGATGCTGTCGTCGTCCTCCTGTTGCTCCTGGCGCTGCAGCAACTGGGCTGCCGAGATCAGGCCGACATGCTCATCCTCCAGCCAGAAGTGCTGGCGCCCCTCGAGCTGGACGATGGCGCTGCGTGGCAGGCGCAACATGCGTTCGATCTGCGCCAGCGGGAAGGCGTAGGCCTCACCGCCGATATTCACCACCAGCGCCCGCACCACGGAAAGGGTCAGCGGCAGCTCCAGATGAAACAGGCAGCCTTGATCCGCTGTCTGCAGCAGGCGCACGTTGCCGCGCATACGGCGGATCTCATGCTGCACCACGTCGAGACCGACGCCTCTGCCAGATACCTCGGTGACCTGCTGGCTCATGCTGAAACCGGGCAGGAACAGGAAGGCCAGCAGCTCTTCCTCGGTCATCTGCTCCACCTGCTCGGTGGAGGCGAAGCGCCGCTTGACCACCGCCTGGGCGACACGCTGCAGGTCGATACCAGCGCCATCATCGCTGACCTCGACAACCAGCATGCCGGCGTGGTGGCGTGCGCGCAGCTGCACTGCACCTTCTTCCGGCTTGCCCTTGCGTACGCGCAGTGCTGGCGGCTCGATACCATGGTCGACGGCATTGCGCAGCAGATGGGTCAGGGGCGCCTCCAGGCGCTCCAGCACATCGCGGTCGACCTGCGTATGTTCGCCCTCGATTTCCAGACGTACCTGCTTGCCCAGCGTGCGGCCCAGATCGCGCAGCATGCGCGCCTGGCCTGTCAGCACATCGGCGAAGGGGCGCATGCGCGAGGCCAGGGCCAGGTCATACAGCTGCTGGGTGCGTTGACCGCCATGCCAGACGAAGTCCTCGAACAGTTCCTGGTGGCCCTGTAGCTGCTGTTGGCACTCGATCAGCAGGTTGCGACTCTCGTTGAACAGCGCTTGTGCGGTGGCGTCCAGCTCGCTGCCCAGCAGGTGTTCACGTAGTGTTTCCAGAGTACGGCGGGCCGACTCCTGCTGGCGCTTGAGGCGATACAGGGACTCGCTGAGCGGCTTGGTGCGCTGGAATTCCACCAGCGACTTGCCTGACAGGTCGATCAGGTGATCGAAGCGTTCGGCCGAGACCCGCAGTACGCGGTTGGTGCGTTCATCCGCAGTGGCAGGCTCCGATGTGGGGTTGGGGGATGGGCTGGCAGGCTCGGCGCTGTGGGTGATTTCGACTGACGGTTCCGCTGTCAGCGGCGGGCTGGTTGCTATGCGCATCGACGGTACGGCATTGCTGAGCAGCACCTGCAGGCGCGCCGTGATGCTCTCGACACGGGCCTCCAGTTCGCCATCCTGCTGTGCCTGGCCAATGCGCAGCAGCAGATCGGAGCCCTGCAGCAGCGCATCGATATGATCGGGCAACAGGCGCAGCATGCCTTCCTGGGCGGCGACCAGCAGGTCTTCCATGGCGTGGGCGACCTGCACCCCATGATCGAGGCCGACGATACGCGCAGCGCCTTTGAGCGAATGTGCTGCGCGCATGCAGGCTTCCAGTTGACCGGCATTGGCCGGGTCGCGTTCGAGAACCAGGAGCCCGGTATCGAGCACCTGCTTCTGCGCCTCGGCCTCCAGCCGAAACAGGTCGAGTAGCGATGCATCCCTCATCTCGTCCGGTGTCACGCGAGGCTCCCGATCATGTTCTTGAGCAATTGCTCGTCGTCCAGCAGGGTGATGCTCAGGCCTTGCCATTGCAAAACACCCGCGGTGAAGCGGCTGATGGTTCGCTTGTCATCCTGCTTGGCAGTAATGACGCGCGCCTGCGGGATTTTCTGGATACCGCGGACTTCGTCGACCGGTACGACCAGTGGGCCGCTACCGCTTTGCAGAATCAGCATGCGCGGGATGACACGGCGTCCATCGCCTGCGCCTTCGGCCGCTTCGAGGTCGAGCAGCTCACTCAATGACAGGCAGGCGACCAGGGTGCCGCGCACGTTGGTCACGCCCAGCAGACCGCGGTTCTTGCGGTGCGGCAGGCTATGGATCGGCGACACCGGCATCACCTCGGCCAGGCAGCGGCTGGCAATGGCCAGCCATTGTTCGCCGAGGCGGACGATCATCAGCGAGCGCTGTTCGCCCTGTGTTTGCTGCGCTGCGTCCTGGCCATGCTCGTTATCGTCCCGTTCCAGCGTACTGCCGTAGCGGTCGAGCAGGGCGATGGCCGCAGCACCATAGACTTCGCAGTTGCGGCAGTGGATATGACGTTCCAGGCGCTCACAGCGCTTGTCGCCAAATACGCCGATACGGTTCCAGCAGTCGTCCACTGCCGGTTGGCTCTGCAGCAGGTCGCGGTCAGTCACGGTCGCCTACCTCGGGGTTCTGGGCGCGTCGATACAGGCGTTGTGCCCCGGCCAGATCGCCTTGTGACTCCAGGTGAGCAGCCAGGTGCGTGAGGGCTTCGCGGTGTTGCGGTTCGAGATAGATCGCCTTGCGGTAGTAAGCGCAGGCCTGCTCGCTGCTGCCGGCCGAATCGCTGAGCAGGCCCAGCCAGTAATAGGCACTGGCGCTGGGGCCGTTCTGTTGCAGGTGCTGTTCGCAGCGCTGGCGGGCTTCGTCGGTGCGCCCGGCGTTGGCCAGGCTGGCCACCTCCGCCCAGATATCCACAGTCGCGGCCGGTAACGTCGGTGCGCTGGGAGCCTTGCTGAGCACGCGCGGCCTGACTGTCTGAGCCGGGCGTGGCGGTGTCACCGGCAGCGCTCTGGCACGGTTGACTGGTGCGCGCTCAGGCTGCTTCTTGATCGGGGTGAGCGGTGCCAGACGGAAAGCGAAGGTCTGTTGACGCCCCAGCGCCTGCAGACCGTTCTGGCTGGCCAGGCTGGCTTCGGCCGGGCCGATGAACAAGGTGCCATCGCTGTGCAGCTGGCGCTTGAGCAGCTCCAGTACGCGTACCTGTGTAGGCCGGTCGAAATAGATCAGCAGATTGCGGCAGAAGATGAAGTCGTAGGCCGGCTCGCCCGCAAACAGGCTGACATCCAGCAGGTTGCCGGTACGCAGCCGCACGCAGTTGCGCACGCGCTCATCGAGAAGAAAACTGCCGCTGGCTTGTTCCCGGAAGAAGCGCTCACGGAACGCCAGGGCATCGCCACGGAACGAGTTGCGTCCGTAAAGGCCCATGCGTGCCCACTCCAGTACCTTGTCGCTGACGTCCAGCGCGTCGATCTGGAATTGCTGGGGTGTGAGGCCGTTGTCGAGCAGCGTCATGGCGATGGAGTAGGGCTCTTCGCCACTGGAACAGGGCAGGCTGATCAGCCGCAAGGGGCGCGCGCCCTGTAACTGCGCATGACGCTCCAGGGCCAGGCTGGCCAGGGCGCTGAACGACTCCGGGTAGCGAAAGAACCAGGTCTCCGGCACGACCACCGCCTCGACCAGCGCCTGCTGTTCGCGCGGTGAGCCGCCGAGTGTGAGCCAGTAGCTTTCCAGGCTGTCCTGACCCAGGCTGCTCATGCGCTGGCTGACCGCCCGCACGATCACGCTGCGCCCGACTGACTCGGCGTCCAGGCCAATACGGCTTTTCAGCAGGCGTTCGATCTGCTCGATCATGTTCAGCCCTGCGCCTTGGGTCGGAACAGCAGAGCGCGCACCTCATCGTCGAGCAGCCCGGCGACGTCGATGCGCTGGATCATGCCGTGGGCGTCACGCTGCAGGGGGCCAAGATAGTCCGGCTGGCTGGCCTCCAGCCCGCTCGGCTTGAATGCCTCTGCCGGCAGGCGCAGGGTGTCGGTGGCTTGCTCGAGAATCAGCCCGAGCACAGGTGATTGCTCGCCCATATGCCTGTCGAAGCGCACCAGCACCAGTCGCGTGCTGCTGCGTGCCAGGGCGGGGCGACCGAGTACCCGGCGGCTGAGGTCGATCACCGGGGTGACCTGGCCACGATGGTCAAAAAGCCCGGCGACCCACTCTGGGGCCTCGGGCACTTGCTTCAGTCGCCGCAGCGGCAGCACCTCGACGACTTCCTGCGCCGGCAGCGCATAACGGTCGTCGCCGAGCTGGAACTGCAGATGCAGTTCCCCGGCCGCGGCTTTGCTGGAGGCCGGCATATTCAGACCTTGAAGCGACTGACGCCAACACGCAGGTTGTTGGCCACCTGATTGAGTTCGTCGATGGCCGCGCCGGCCTGGCGCAGCGAGTCAACGGTCTGGCTGCTGGCCTCGCTGAGTTGCACCAACGCCTGGTTGATCTGTTCGGCGCCAGTGGATTGCGCCTGCATGCCTTCGTTGACCATCTGGATGCGCGGAGCCAGGGCCTGCACCTGCTGGATGATCTGAGTCAGCTGGTCGCCCATCTGAGTCATTTCGCCGATGCCACGGCGCACTTCTTCGGAGAACTTGTCCATGCCCATGACCCCGGCCGACACGGCTGACTGGATTTCGCGCACCATCTGCTCGATGTCGTAGGTGGCCACTGCCGTCTGATCGGCCAGACGGCGCACCTCAACGGCGACCACGGCGAAGCCCTTGCCGTATTCGCCGGCTTTCTCCGCTTCGATGGCAGCGTTGAGCGACAGCAGGTTGGTCTGATCGGCCACCTTGACGATGGTGGTGACCACCTGGGTGATGTTGCCGGCCTTCTCGTTGAGGATCGACAGCTTGCCGTTGACCACATCGGCGGCGCCCATCACCTGGTGCATGATTTCCTCCATGCGCGCCAGCCCCAACTGGCCGGTGCCGGCGAGAATCGAGGTCTGTTCGGCGTTGTCGGAGACCTCGCCCATGGTGCGCACCAGATCGCGCGAGGTGGCGGCGATTTCGCGCGAGGTCGCACCGATTTCGGTGGTGGTGGCGGCCGTCTCGGTGGCGGTCGCCTGCTGCTGGCGCGAGGTGGCGGCGATCTCGGTGACCGACGTGGTCATCTGCACCGCCGAACGCTGCGCATTGCCGACCAAGCCCTTCAACTCGCCGACCATGCTGTTGAAGCCCTGCTCGATGGCATTGAATTCGTCGCGTCGGTGCAGGTCCAGCTGCGTCGACAGGTCGCCGCTTTCCAGTTTCTTCAGCGCGTTGACGATCAGATTCACCGGACGGGTGATCGCGCGCAGCAGCAGCCAGCCACAGATGGCCGAGACCGCGACCGCCAACAGAATGGCCAGCAGCAGACCGATTTCCAGCCCGAGCACCTCGTCGCGTATCGAGCGCGCCGCCTGCTCCGACTGCAGACGATTGTTCTCGACCAGCTCGTCGAGCGTCTTCTGGCCCTGATCCCAGACCGGGAACACGTTCTGCAGGCTGAACTGGCTGGCCTGCTGTGCCGAGGCCTGCTGCAACATCGTTTTCAACTGTGTGTGCTGGCGCGAGTACTGTTCGGCTTGTTCGGCGAACTGATCGAGCAAGGCCTGGTCAGCACTGTCGTGCACCGTTTGCTGATACTGCTTCAACTGCGCTTGCAGGCTGCTTTCGATCTTGGCGAATTCTTCCAGGTGAGCGGAGATGGCACTGGCATCGGCGTGGGTGACCAGGTTGATCAGCGCCCGGCGGGTCTCCAGCATGTGCCGTGCCCAGTCCGCCTGCGCCTTGCTGATGTAGTAGGCGCCGGGCACCGAGTCATTAAGCATGGCTTCGGTGCGGTCCTCGATCTGCAGCGAGCGCATATAAGAGGCGCCCGCCAGCAGGGCCAGGATGGCGATGATCAGCAGGAAGCTGGCAATGATTCGGTTGCGTACGGTCAGGTTCATCATGTCCATTGGGCCTGGCTGGTCAGGTTTGGTGTTCGATTACAGCATATCGGCGCATGGCCGTTTTGCCCGGTGGCAACGAATGTGTACCGGTTGCCGGGGAAAAGGCAATAAAAAAGCCGGCTTGTGGCCGGCTTTTCGGAGGTGGTCAGGGCTTATTTTTGGTAAGCCGCGACTGCCTTGTTGATCAGGCTGCGGGCTTCTTCGGCGCCGCCCCAGCCTTCTACCTTGACCCACTTGCCCTTCTCCAGATCCTTGTAGTTCTCGAAGAAGTGCTTGATCTGCTCGATCAGCAGGGCAGGCAGGTCGGTGTATTCCTGAACGTCCTTGTACAGAACGGTCAGCTTGTCGTGCGGTACGGCTACCAGCTTGGCGTCACCGCCGGCTTCGTCGCTCATCTGCAGGACACCGACCGGACGGGCGCGGATCACCGAGCCCGGAGCGACCGGGTAAGGGGTCACGACCAGCACGTCGAGGGGATCGCCGTCGTCAGCCAGGGTGTGCGGGATGAAACCGTAGTTGGCCGGGTAGAACATCGGGGTGGCCATGAAGCGATCGACCATCAGGCAATCGGTGTCGTGGTCGATTTCGTATTTGATCGGCGCGTGATTAGCCGGGATTTCGATGGCAACGTAGATGTCGTTCGGCAGGTCTTTGCCAGCCGGGATCTTGCTGTAGCTCATGGGGGAACTCCCAGGGAGGGCCAAAAAAGTGGGGCGCATTATAGGCGTATTCGCAAGGCGTTACTACGCTGTGCGACTCAGCCATTGGTCGCGGTTTCGACCGCCTGGTAGTCAGGGTGTTCCGCCTGCAAGCGCTGCAGGCGGGCCAGGGTGTCCTGACGGTAGAACAGCGACAATTGCCGGTAGACCTCGGGGAAGGCCGCTGCCAGCAGGTCCGGAGCCGTGAAGAAGTATTCGCTGGTGACGGCGAAGAACTCTGCCGGGTCTTCGGCAGCGTAGGGATCGATGGCGGTCTCGGCTTCGGGGTTGGCGTCCAGCTCGGCGTTCAGCGCGTCAAAGGCGCTTTGCATGGCGTTCGCCCAATCCTGCACGCGCATGTCGCCGTGCAGCGGTGGCAGGCCGTTGGCGCTGCCGTCGAGCATGTCCAGTTTGTGCGCCAACTCGTGAATCACCAGGTTGTAGCCTTCCCAGCCGCCGCTGCTCTGCACGCCGGGCCAGGCGAGAATCACTGGGCCCTGCTGCCAGGCCTCGCCGCTGCGGGCGTCATCCCATTCGTGCTCGATGCCGCTGGCGTCGCGATGGCGTTGCGGGCTGAGGAAGTCGTCCGGGTACAGCACGATCTCGTGAAAGCCGCCGTACCAGTCCAGGTCGCCCAGGTGCAGCACGGGCAGCTGTGCCTGCACGGCCAGCAGCAATTGTTCGACCGGGCCGAGTTGCAGGCCGGACAGTGCCGTCAGGTGCTTGTCATGCAGGAACAGCACCGCGCGCTCGCGCAACTGCTGCTCTTCATGTTCATCGAGGCCGTCGAGAATGGGCAGGTGCCTGCGGACTTCGGCCCAATGGGCCGGATCGACCGGGTTATGTTCGAGGGTGCGTCGGCGACGCCAGGCCTTGAAAGACCACATGCATGCAGGCTCCTGCTGAAGACCCGGCCACCATAAGGGCGACTGGCGTTTGCCACAAGTCGGCACAAAGGCTGCACAACTTGTGCTGAGATTGCTGCTAGAGGAGGGCGGGGCATGACGCTGCAACTGCTCGAACATCCCGGCGTCAGCCTGGCGGCCGGTGCCGGTCTGGACTTGCCGCAGCAGGCTGCGCGTACGCGCGCCATGTGGCTGGCGGGCCGCCAGCAGCGGCCACCTTTGCTGCTGATCATGCTCCTCTGGGCGCGTCACTGCCCTGATGTGGTGCAGTATCTGGAGCGTCATCTCGATGCCCTGTTCGCCGATTTTCGCTGCACGCCGCAGAGCTGGAGCGAAACCCTGGCTGCTCGTCAGGTTTTGGCTGCGCTGAATCTGCAGCTGTTTCGCAAGCGTCAGGCCGGTCAGGGCATGGTTGAGTTGCACGCCGGCATGCTGTTGCTGCAGGGAGATGAGCTGCAGTTTCTGCAAGCCGGCTGTGTTGGCTTGACGCGTGTGCAGGGGAGTTCGACCACTACCCTGATAGGCCGTGACGGTCAGGCCCTGGGTGGCCAGGCGGAGCTGGCGCTGGTGCAGCACAGCCTGCTGCCGCAGTGCGGCGAGCAGCTGTTGCTGGCGCCTCAGCCGTTGCTCGACGTCAGTGACCTGCAATCCCTGTGCGACAGGCCTGACGCCATGCCGGGCGAGCTGCTGCAACCACTTCTGCAGGCGCCGGGTGCGGCAGTGCTGCTGCGGACCGAGGCGTATCAGGGGTTGCCGTCAATGACGCCGCTGGCAGCTTGTCCGGTGTTGGACGAGGTCGCCTGTGGTCAGCAGGTCGATGGCTGGACCCTGCTGCGCGAGTGTCCTTACGGGCCGCCGGGGCGGCTGTTCTTCAGCCGTGATGAAGCAGGCAGAGATGCGCTGCTGTGGTTTTCCGAAAACGCTGCAGATGAAGCCTTCTGGCAACGTGAATGGGCGTTGCGGCGCAGTCCTCAACAGTCGTTGCCGCAGGTGCTTTCATCCCTGCAGGCGCGCAGTCATGCCTATCTGGTGTTGGCCGTGCCCCGAGGGGACATGCGCTGCCTGGTCGATTGGCTGGCTGTGCAGGGGGCGCCGGACGCCACCACGCTGCTGAGCGTGCTGACGCAATTGATCGGTGCCGTCCGCTCCTTGCAGCGGCGCGGCATGCAGGGGTTGTGGCTGAGCCCACGGCAGATCCTGGTGGGCGGCGATGGTAGCGTGCTGTTGCTGCCCGGTGCGGCGGCGATTCTGCCGGGTGTTGCCCGTCAGTCGTTGCCTGAGCAGGCGGTGCCACTGGCGCCTGAGCTGCGCAGCGGGCGCGCGCTGGATGGTCGTGCCGATCAGTTTGCCCTGGCGGCACTGACTTACTGGTTGCTGTGCGGACAATGGCCCGAGGCTGCGCGTGCAGACGTTGGCCCAGGGCATTGTTACGTGCCGCTGGCCAACTTCGCCGTGCGCGCCCCGCAGGGCTGGGATGGTGTGCTGGCGCGTGCCCTGGCGCCGCAGCCGCAGGCGCGGTTCGAGGCGCTCTCTGAATTTCAACTGGCCTTGCAACAGCCTCTGCAGCAGCGCCGTAGCCAGGCCTTGCAGCGTGATCCGTTGCAGCCCAGGCGTTTGGCGGCGCTGGGGGTAATCGTTCTACCGCTACTGCTGGGCTTGTTGCTGAGTCTCGGCGGTTGAGGCTCAGTCGCTGTTGATTGGCAGCACGTAGTTCTTGAACTGCTCGTCCTCGACGAAACCGATGGATTCGTAGACCTTCTGCGCAACCTCGTTGTCGCGGCTGGTAGCGACGCGCATGCGTACTGCGTTGGTTTCCTTGGCCATCTGTTTGGCGGTGTGCAGGAGGCGGTCGGCGACCAGTTGGCGGCGAGCGTCTTCGGCGACATAGATGTCGTTGAGAATCCACACGCGCTTGAGCGACAGCGAGGAGTAGCTGGGGTAGAGCTGGCAGAAACCGAGCAGCTTGTCTTCTTCATCGGCCAGGGCGAGGTAGATTACCGACTCCTTGCGGCGCAGACGCTTCTCGAGAAACTTGCGCGAGGATTCCGGATACGGCAGTTCGTTGTAGAACTCGCGGTATTTGACGAACAGCGGGTTCAGCAGGTCCAGGTGCTCCAGGGTGGCTTGGACGATGCGCATGGTGGGCCTCGGCTTCTGTCTGTTATGGGGCAGGCGTGACGATGCAGCTGTTGTGCCAGTAGCCCAACCGATGCTGCCTCAAAGCCAGTTGAAAGTGCAATCCAAGCAAGCGTTTGATTTTGTGCGCGCCGGCAACTTGCGTCATGCACCCCGGTCTGAACAGGGCGCGGCAGCCGCCCGGCGGGCGCTGTGCTAACCTGCGGCCATCGCTCCACGCCCGCTTTTTCGGGCACGTTCAGAGGTCATCAATGCACATCCATATTCTCGGCATTTGCGGCACTTTCATGGGGTCGCTGGCCGTTTTGGCCAAGGAACTTGGCCATCGTGTTACCGGCTCCGATGCCAATGTCTACCCACCGATGAGCACCCAGCTCGAAGCTCAGGGCATCGAGCTGATGCAGGGCTATGACCCGGCCCACCTGCAACCCGCGCCTGACCTGGTGGTGGTCGGCAATGCCATGAGTCGCGGTAACCCGGCGGTGGAATATGTGCTGAACAAGGGCCTGCCCTATGTTTCCGGCCCGCAGTGGCTGGCTGACCATGTGCTGCAGGGCCGTTGGGTACTGGCCGTGGCCGGCACCCATGGCAAGACCAGCAGTTCGAGCATGCTGGCCTGGGTGCTGGAACATGCCGGCATGAGCCCGGGCTTTCTGATCGGTGGCGTGCCGCAGAACTTCGGTATTTCCGCGCGGCTGGGCGATACGCCGTTTTTCGTGGTCGAGGCCGACGAGTACGACAGTGCCTTCTTCGACAAGCGCAGCAAGTTCGTGCACTACCGTCCGCGCACGGCGATCCTCAACAACCTGGAATTCGACCACGCGGATATCTTTCCGGACCTCGCGGCCATCGAGCGACAGTTCCATCACCTGGTGCGTATCGTGCCCAGCGAAGGTCTGGTCATTCATCCGGCCAGTGAAACCGCGCTGGCGCGGGTGATCGACATGGGCTGCTGGACGCCGGTGCAGACTACCGGCGAAGGCGGCCAGTGGCAGGCGCGCCTGCTCAGTGCCGACGGTTCGCGTTTCGAGGTGAGTTTCGAGGGCCAGGTCGAGGGCACCGTGGAGTGGAACCTGACCGGCCAGCACAACGTTGCCAATGCCCTCGCGGTGTTGGCGGCGGCGCGCCATGTCGGCGTGGTGCCGGCGCTCGGCATCGAGGCGCTGGGTCAGTTCGTCAACGCCAAGCGGCGCATGGAAAAAGTCGCCGAGGTGAAGGGTGTGACCGTCTTCGACGACTTCGCCCATCACCCGACGGCGATCGCCACCACCCTCGATGGCCTGCGCAAGCGTGTGGGCGACGACACCCAGGTGATCGCGGTGATCGAGCCGCGCTCCAACTCGATGAAGCTTGGCGCGCATCGTGACGGTTTGGCCGAGTCTGCAGTGCAGGCCGACGCGGTGTTCTGGTACGCGCCGCCGAACCTCGGCTGGGATCTGGCCGCCACGGTTGCCGCGGCGAGCAACCCGACGCAGGTGTGCGACTCGCTGGAGGCGATCATCGAAGGTGTGAAGGCGCTGGCACGTCCAGGCACCCAGGTGGTGATCATGAGCAACGGCGGCTTTGGCGGCCTGCACGGCAAGCTGGCCAAGGCCCTGGAGGCATAAGCATGCAAGGTCCCGAGGGCATCACCCTGGCCATGACCGGCGCCTCCGGCGCGCAATACGGTCTGCGCCTGCTCGATTGCCTGGTGCAGGAAGACCGCGAGGTGCACTTCCTGATATCCAAGGCTGCGCAGCTGGTCATGGCCACCGAAACCGACGTGGCGCTGCCGAGCAAGCCGCAGGCGATGGCGCAGTTTCTTACCGAATACACTGGCGCCGCTTCCGGGCAGATCCGCGTCTACGGCAAGGAAGACTGGATGGCACCGGCCGCTTCCGGCTCCGGCGCCCCAACCGCCATGGTGGTGGTGCCGTGCAGCACCGGTACCCTCTCGGCCATCGCCACTGGCGCCTGCAACAACTTGATCGAGCGCGCCGCCGACGTGGCGTTGAAGGAGCGCCGCCAGCTGATTCTGGTGCCGCGTGAGTCGCCCTATTCGAGCATCCATCTGGAGAACATGCTCAAGCTGTCGAATCTGGGCGTGACCATCCTGCCGGCCTCGCCCGGTTTCTATCACCAGCCACAGACGCTGGATGATCTGGTCGACTTCGTCGTCGCACGCATCCTCAACTGCCTGGGCATTCCTCAGGACATGTTGCCGCGCTGGGGCGAGCACCACATGGTTTCGGACGACTGAAATGCGGCGTGTCGCCATGCTGCTGATGATCCTGGCTGTGCAGGGCTGCGCCACGGTACGCACGCTGGATGCGGCAAAGGTCGGTGCACCGGTGGTCTACGCCGGTACGCGGTTGGACTGGTACACGCTCAATGGTGGTTGCTGCCCGCTGGACCGCTTCGGCGCTGAGGCGCCCACTTATCCGGGACTGGATCTGCCGGGCAGTGTGCTGCTCGATACGCTGCTGTTGCCGTTTTCGCTGGCCACGGCGCTGGGAGTGAGCCTTGGCGTGACCGGCGGACTGTAGCCCGGATGCAATCCGGGAAAGCCTTGGTGCGCGCGGCGCACCCTACGCGCACGTCGCTCTGTTCAGCAGGCTTCCGTTTCTACTGCCTGACACACATCGACCCATTCTGCATCGACCAGCTCGGCCATGCGCCTCGGCGAGATGCGCACTGCGCTGTGGGTGGCGCCGGCTGCCGGCAGCACTTCATCGAAGGCCAGTAGCGAGCGGTCGCAATAGACGCTCAGCGGCGTGGCCAGGCCGAACGGGCAGACGCCGCCGACCGGATGGCTGGTCAGCTCGATCACGGTCTGGGCGTCGAGCATCTTGGCCTTGGCGCCGAAGCATTCCTTCATCTTGCGATTGTCGATGCGTGCATCGCCACGGGCGACGATCAGCAGGTCGCGTTCGGCAATGCGGAAGGCCAGCGTCTTGGCGATCTGTCCTGGCGAGACACCATGGGCTTCGGCTGCCAGTGCCACGGTGGCGGTACTGGACTGCAGCTCGATGATATGAATATCGGGCGCCTTGGCGGCGAAGAAGGCGCGTACAGAGGCCAGGCTCATGAAGCGATTCCCCAGGGCTGTCGAGGTGGACACGACACGGCGACCAGTCTCCCACTGGCCTGGCGCAACCCGTCCTTGGGGCGCTGCTGTGGTCGCGACCACTGCTGAAAAACAAGCGGCCATGCTCGCGCTGCATGACGGGTACGTCAAGGCCTGCTGACGTCAATTTGCCAGCAGATGGGCCGTTTTTACCGCCTCATCGAGCCCGTAGCGACCTTTTTCGTCGCGTGATACCCGGCCCATGGCGATCTCGGGGTCATGGGTGAACACCAGTCGGCCGCCACGGGCGTAGAGATCGCCCAGCAGGGCTTCCTTCTCTTCGATCAGGCCCTCCGGAAAACGGTCGTAGCCCATGGTGATCGGCAGGTGAACCCACGGCGCTCCGGGGATCAGATCGCCAGGAAATACCACCGGCCCGCCTGGCATGGCGACTTCCGGCAACAGTTGACCCGGGGTGTGGCCGTCGCTCCAGTGCAGGCGCCAGTCAGGGCCGAGCAGCTTGCACTCGGCACCTTCATCTATTAGATGCAGGCGATCACTGGCTTCGAGCAGATCCAGCAGTTCCGGAATGTACGACGCACGATCACGGGCATGGGGCTGGCGCGCACGTTGCCACTGCCTGCGGCCAGTGACGAACTGCGCATGAGGGAACAGCAGGCGCGGCGGTTGGCCGTCTTGCCAGGCGGCGAGCAGACCGCCGGCGTGGTCGAAGTGCAGATGGGTGAGCACCACGATATCGATGTCGGCATCGCTCAGGCCCACAGCCGCGAGGCTGTCGAGCAGCACGTGATGGCTTTCCTGCACGCCGAAGCGCTGCTTCAGTTCAGGGCTGAAGAAGGCGCCGATGCCGGTCTCGACCAGAATGTTGCGGCCGTCTTCCTGTACCAGCAGGGCGCGGCAGCCCAGGTCGATGCGATTGAGTTCGTCAGCCGGCATCCAGCGTTGCCAGAGTGCTTTGGGGGCGTTGCCGAACATGGCGCCGCCGTCGAGTTTCTGGCTGTTGCCGGTCAGGGTGGTCAGGGTTCGCATGGGGTTTCTCTTGTTCTTGTTTGGGATTGCACGGTGGATCGGTGAAGCGAGGTGAGGCGTGGCGGTGGATGTCGCGTTTTACACCCACCGGCTCGCTTGTTCTCCGTTAGCGCTCGACGACCAGAGCCACGCCCTGGCCGCCGCCGATGCACAGCGTAGCCAGGCCCTTCTTCGCATCGCGGCGCTGCATTTCGTGCAGCAGGCTGACCAGAATACGGCAGCCGGAGGCGCCGATGGGGTGGCCGAGGGCGATGGCGCCGCCGTTGACGTTGACCTTGGCGCTGTCCCAGTGCAGCTCGCGGCCGACGGCGATGGCCTGGGCGGCGAAGGCCTCGTTGGCCTCGATCAAATCGAGCTGCTCCAGGCTCCAGCCGGCGCGCTCCAGCGCCTTGCAGCTGGCAAACACCGGGCCGATGCCCATCACCGCCGGATCGACCCCGGCGCTGGCGTGAGCGGCGATACGGGCCATTACCGGCAGGTTCAGCTCGGCGGCCTTCTCGGCGCTCATCAGCAGCACTGCAGCGGCGCCATCGTTGAGCGTCGAGGCATTGCCGGCGGTTACCGTACCGTCGCCCTTGAACGCCGGGCGTAGCTTGCCCAGACCTTCCAGGCTGGCGTCGGCGCGTGGCTGTTCGTCACGTTCGACGAGCAGCGCTTCGGCGCCACGGCGCGGCACGCTCACCGGGACGATTTCAGCGTTGAAACGCCCGGCCTGGAGCGCCGCCTGCGCACGTTGCTGCGAGCGCAGGGCGAAGGCGTCCTGTTCGGCGCGGCTGATGCCGTACTGCTCGGCCAGATTCTCGGCGGTGATACCCATGTGGTAGTTGTTGAAGGCATCCCACAGGCCATCCTGGATCATCGTGTCGACCAACTGGGCATGGCCCATGCGCAGCCCCGTGCGGGCGCCCGGCATGACGTAGGGCGCCAGGCTCATGTTCTCCTGGCCGCCTGCGATGATGATCTCGGCATCGCCGCCACGGATGGCCTGGGCACCGAGGATCACCGCCTTGAGGCCGGAGCCGCAGACCTTGTTCAGGGTCATGGCCGGTACCGTGTGCGGCAGGCCGGCGAGCAGCGCACTCTGCCGCGCCGGGTTCTGTCCGCTGCCGGCGGTCAGCACCTGGCCGAGGATGACCTCGTCCACCTGGGCTTCGTCCACGCCGCTGCGCGCCAGCAGCTCGCGGATCACCATCGCGCCCAGCTCTGGCGCCGGGATGCGACTCAGCGCTCCCTGAAAGCTGCCGATGGCAGTACGGCAGGCGGCAACTATCACGACTTCACGCATAAGAAATTCCTCGCCGATCTGCGGCGCTTGCTCGGGTGCGCCCAGCGCACACTGTGGGGGAATAAAAAGGCGCGGCGCCGAAGCGGCCGCGCAACACGCTCAACTGTTTAAAACTGTTCGGCGGGCAAAGCGTAGAGCGGCTGGCTGCCGGCACGAATGCTCGCCTCCAGGCTCAGCGTGCGCGGCAGCAGACGGCTGAAGAAGAACTCGGCAGTGGCCAGCTTGGCGCCGTAAAAGGTTTCGTCTTCGCGCAGCTTGTCTTGCGCCACGACGGCCATGCGCGCCCACATGTAGGCGTAGGCGACGTAGCCGAACAGGTGCAGATATTCCACCGAGGCGGCGCCTACCGAGTTGGGGTCGGCCTTGGCCTGCTCCAGCAGCCAGCCGCTGACGGCCTCCAGGCGTTCCAGGGCTTCGATCAGGCGCTCGCCATGGGCCGATTCGTGAGCATGGGCGAAAGCGCGCACTTCACTGGCGAACAGTCGCAGCGCCGCGCCACCGTTTGCCACCACCTTGCGTCCGAGTAGATCGAGGGCCTGGATGCCGTTGGTGCCTTCGTAGATCTGCGCGATACGCACATCGCGCACCAACTGCTCCTGGCCCCACTCGCGGATGTAACCATGGCCGCCGAACACTTGCTGGCCGTGCACGCAGCTCTCCAGGCCGGTGTCGGTGAAGAAGGCCTTGGCCACCGGGGTGAGCAGGGCGACCAGGGCTTCGGCGTTCTGCCGTTCGCCGGCATCCTCGGCGTACTTGGCCAGGTCGAGTTGCTGGCCGACGTAGCAGGCAAAGGCGCGGCCGCCTTCGTTCAGTGCCTTCATGGTCAGCAGCATGCGGCGCACGTCGGCATGCACGATGATCGGGTCGGCAACCTTGTCCTGGTTCACCGGGCCGGTGGCGGCGCGGCTCTGGATACGTTCACGGGCGTAGCTGACCGCCGACTGGTAAGACGCCTCGGCGCAGCCGATACCCTGGATGCCGATGGACAGGCGTTCGTAGTTCATCATGGTGAACATCGCTGCCAGGCCCTTGTTGACCTCGCCGATCAGGTAGCCGGTGGCGCCGTCGAAGTTCATCACGCAGGTGGCCGAAGCCTTGATGCCCATCTTGTGTTCGATGGAGCCGCAGCTCACCGCATTGCGTTCACCCAGGCTGCCATCGGCATTGACCATCACCTTGGGCACCAGCAGCAGTGAGATACCTTTCGGGCCCGCAGGTGCGTCCGGCAACTTGGCCAGCACGAGATGGATGATGTTCTCGGTCAGATCCTGCTCGCCGCCGGTGATGAAGATCTTGCTGCCGGTGACCTTGTAGCTGCCATCGGCTTGCGGCTCGGCCTTGGTGCGGATGATGCCCAGATCGGTACCGGCATGGGCCTCGGTCAGGCACATGGAGCCGGCCCAGCGACCTTCGTACATCGGCGGCAGATAGGTGGTTTTCAGTTCCTCGCTGGCGTGCGCGTCGATGGCCAGGCAGGCGCCGGAGGAGAGCGCCGAGTACAGCGCGAAGCTGGAGCCGGCAGCGTAGAGCATTTCCTCGAAGGCCACGGCGAGCATCTTGGGCATGCCCATGCCGCCATAGTTCGGGTTGCCGGAGAGGCCGACCCAGCCGCCCTCGGTATAGGTGGCGTAGGCCTCGCGGAAGCCGGCCGGGGTGCGCACGTCGCCATCGAGCCACTGCGCACCTTCCTCGTCGCCGCTGCGGTTGAGCGGAGCGATCAGCGCGCCGGTGACCTTGGCCGCCTCTTCGAGAATGGCGTCGGCGGTGTCGGCGTCGACGCTTTCCGCCAGGGCCGGCAGGCGCGCCCACAGGCTCGGCGCCTGGAATACCTCATGAAGAACGAAGCGCATGTCGCGCAGCGGGGCGTTGAATTCGGGCATGGTGCAACCTCGACAGCAGGGGCGCCGCGACGAGCGCGGCGCGTGTGGAACGAAAAAACGTTAGCAGGCCGTTGAAAAACGTAGGCGAGGCAGCCAGTGCAAGGCAAAAACAGGCGAAAAAGCGGAGTTTACGGAGCTGTAAATGAGCATTTTGAGCCTGTTTTTAACGCAGCAATGGCAACGCAGGTAGTTTTTCAATGGTCTGTTAGTCGGCTTCGGCCGGTTCGTGCGGCTTATCCTTGACGCTGGTGAATTTAAGCAGATGGGTGCGCTCGACCAGAATGTACAGCGCAGCGCCTGCGGCCAGGCCCCAGCCCGCGCCGTAGACGGCGAGCACCACACCCATGGTGCCGGCGATACCGCGCTCGGTGTTGTTGTTCAATTGCTCGAAGCCGACCATCAGGCAGATATAGCCGGTGAGGATCAGCGTCAGCGACAGGGCGATCGGCAGCACCGGCTGGAAGAAGCTGACCAGTGGCAGCATGAACAGCGCGGCGAAGCCGGTGATCCAGAAGGTGCCGGCGCCGCTGTAGATCGAGTCCATCGCCTTGCGTCCGTACTTGTAGCGCTCGGCCATGGTCGCCGCCACGGCCGTCCACAATGGCCCGGCGAGGCCAGGGTAGGGCGCGAAGAAGGCGTGCAGGGCATTGCGAATGGCGGTCACCAGATGCACGCGGTCGACGTTGTTTTCGATCACTTCGTCGGTGCGCAGTTCATCGGCGCGCTGCATCAGCGACTGACCGACGATGATGTCGCCGAAGGCGATCACGTAGGCGATCACCGCCGTGGGAACGGCCAGCATGAACACGTCCAGGCCGGGGAAGCCGACGCTGAACGGCAGGTAGTTCCACATCTCGCCGAAGGCCGGCGCGGTGATGCCCCATTTGACGTCGGGCATCTTGTACTCGCCCACGGCAATGCCGATGAAAATGGCGATCAGCATGCCGGGCACCATGCCGTAATTGACGATCTTGCGTGCCAGCGGCAGGCGCTCGGTCAGGCCCTTGAACGATACCGAGAACATCAGGTATAGGCAGATCAGGCTGCCGAGCACCAGCGAGATCGGTGTGTTGGCCAGGCGCCCACCGGCACTGATCTCGCCCATCAGCGCGGCGATGCCGGCGCCGATGATGATGCCGCCCTTCATCGAGTTGGGGATCAACCGTACCAGCGTGCTGCCCAGGCGCGTGACGCCGAGGAAGAGGAAGATCACGAACACCAGGAACTGCAGGGCGAACAGCGCCCGGATGGCCTCCGGGCCCGGTTCGTAGTTGCCGAGAAACAGCAGCACCACCGGGATGCCGGGGGTGATCCAGCCGGGCACGAAGGGCACGCCGAGCAGTGCCGGCAGCATGAAGCCGATGCCGCACACCACCACGTAGGCCAGGGCGACGTCGTAGGGCAGGCCGAGGTACTTTTCCAGCAGCGGGATCATCGCCAGGCTGACCACGAACATGATCAGCGCCTGCAGCATCTCGGCGGTTTCCCAGCGGTAGTGGACGAACGGCAGGCGTACCTTGAACGGCCCGACAGGCCAGTGCGGTTGCTCGTCGCCGTCACGGCGCTTGAAGATTTGCATGAGGGTTCTCCGTCGGCCGCCAGGGCCGGTTATTGTTGTTGTGAAAACGGTTCATTCACCCCTCTCCCGCTTGCGGGAGAGGGGCCGGGGGAGAGGGCGCCTCTACAGCGCCTTGGCCATATCGCGCAGGACGAACTTCTGGATCTTGCCGGTGCTGGTCTTGGGCAACTGGGTGAAGACCACGGTCTTGGGTACCTTGAACGCGGCCAGATGTTCGCGGCAGAAGGCCATGATTTCGCTGTCACTGGCATGCTGGCCGGTCTTGAGGGTGATGAAGGCGCAGGGCGTCTCACCCCATTTCTCGTCCGGGCGGGCGACCACGGCGGCCTCCAGCACGGCGGGGTGGCGATAGAGCACGCCCTCGACCTCGATGGTGGAGATGTTCTCGCCGCCGGAGATGATGATGTCCTTGAGGCGGTCGCGGATTTCCACGTAGCCATCGGCGTGGCACACGCCCAGGTCGCCGGTGTGGAACCAGCCGCCCTCGAAGGCTTCGCTGGTGGCGCTGGGGTTCTTCAGGTAGCCCTTCATCACGGTGTTGCCACGCATGAAGATCTCGCCGATGGTCTGGCCGTCGCGCGGCACCGGCTCGAGGGTTTTCGGGTCGGCGACCATCACACCTTCCAGGGTCGGGTAGCGCACGCCCTGACGCGCCTTGATGGTGGCGCGCTCCTCCAGTGGCAGTTCGTCCCACTCGGCGTGCCAGGCGCACAGGGTCACCGGCCCGTAGACCTCGGTCAGGCCGTAGACGTGGGTCACGGAGATGCCCATCTCTTCCACCGCGCCGATCACCTTGGCTGGTGGCGCAGCGCCGGCGACCATGGCCTTGACCGGATGATCGATGGCTGCCTTGGCCTCTGCCGGCATGTTTACCAGCGCGTTGAGCACGATGGGCGCGCCGCACAGGTGGCTGACCTGCTCGTCGCGGATCAGGGTTAGGATCTTCGCCGGGTCGACGCGGCGCAGGAATACATGCACGCCCGCCAGCGCGGTGATGGTCCAGGGGTAGCACCAGCCGTTGCAGTGGAACATCGGCAGGGTCCACAGGTAGACCGGGTGGTTACCCATGTTCCAGGTCATCTGGTTGCCCATGGCGTTGAGGAACGCGCCGCGGTGGTGATAGACCACGCCCTTGGGATTGCCGGTGGTGCCGGAGGTGTAATTGAGGCTGATGGCCTGCCACTCGTCCGTCGGCCACTGCCAGGCGAACTGCGGGTCGCCCTCGGCGAGGAAGGCTTCGTAGTCCAGCTCGCTGACCGCCTGGCCTTCGCCGTACTCGGGGTCGTCGACGTCGATCACCAGCGGCGGATGGTCGAGCATGCCGATGGCCGCGTGGATCACATCGAAGAACTCGCGGTCGGCGATCACCACCTTGGCTTCACCGTGCTGCAGCATGAAGGAGATGGCTTCGGCATCCAGGCGCACGTTGAGGGTGTTGAGCACCGCGCCGATCATCGGCACACCGAAATGCGCCTCGAGCATCGCCGGGATGTTCGGCAGCATCACCGCCACCGTATCGCCCTTGCCGATGCCGCGTCCGGCCAGTGCCGAGGCTAGACGCCGGCAGCGCGCGTAGGTCTCGGCCCAGTCACGCCGAATCGAACCATGCACCACGGCCGGGTAGTGCGGGTATACCGCCGCCGTGCGTTCGATAAAGCTCAGGGGGCTGAGGGCGACATGGTTGACGGCGGCGCGGCCGAGGCCCTGCTCGTAGATCGACATGGCGGATACACCTTTGGCTGATTGTTAGCTCTGGTTATTCCGGTAATGATGCGGGCATTACCGAATCTTTCTGGCGATAATTTATAGGTTATTTCTAATTTTCATGGTAGTTGTACCAAGGTTTTATAGAATAACTACTATATGAATCTATCTAGCGATCAGGCGGCTGTGCCGCTGCAGGCCTGGCTGCGCATTCAGCGCGAGGCGCCGCCCCTCAACGAGCGGGCGGCAGCTCTGCGCCGCGCCGTGCTGGGTTGCCCACAAGTGCGCCAGGCATGGTATCTGGCCTGGCAGCCAGCCAGTCGTACCTATTCGCAGGAGGGCGGCGGACCGCGTCTGCCGCCAGGGCAGGGCGACCCTCTGGCCGCCAGCGATCAGGCGCTGTTCGACGCGTTGCTGGCGCAGCCAAGCATGAGTCTGGATACGCTGCGGCAACTGCCCTGCTGGCTGGCCGGGCGCTTGCGCCGCGCCGCCATCCACCATGGCCAGGCGCTGGCGCTGAGCCTGGAGGACGGTGCTGCGGGCCTGTTGTTGCTGCAGGTGGACGAGGGTGTCGGGCTGGAGTGGCTGCCCTGGCTGCGCCAGTTGCTGGTGCAACTGGTCGGCCTGGCCGGCGGCATGAGCCGCAGCGCGCCGTTGCTCTCGGCCGATCCGCAACCGGCGCTGCTGCTCGACCCGCGAGCGCGGCCGCTGGAGTTCAACCAGGCCTTGCAGGCGCTGCTTGGCGAGCGCTCGCTGGCGCAGGTCGAGGCCCTGCTGCCGGTCAATCACCTGCCGTTGGTGCGTGCCTGCCTGGAGCAACGCAGGGCCATCGAGGCGGTCGAGGCGCAGGATGGCGAGCGCATCCTGATCTGGAGCTTCATTCCGGATGTCGCAGAACAGCGCGTACTGGCGCGCTGCCGTGAGGCGACTCAGGAAGTGCGTGACCAGCGCGAGGCTGCGCGTGCGCGGCGTCTGTATCGGCTGATTACCGAGAACACCACCGACCTGATTTCCCGCCACACACCGGAGGGCGTGTTCCTCGATGCTTCGCCGGCCAGTTGGACGCTGCTCGGCTACTGGCCGGAAGAGCTGCGCGGGCGCAGCGTGGACAGCCTGCTGCATCCACTGGATCAGGCCCAGCAGGTGCGCCAGGCTTACGAGGCGTTGGAGCAGGACGGTTACCACACCATGACCTATCGCATTCGTCATCGTGATGGCCATTACCTGTGGTTCGAGACCGCCAGCCGGGCCATCCGCGAGACCTACACCGGCGCGGTGGTTGAGGTGGTCAGTGTCTCGCGCGACATCACCGCGCGCATCCAGGCCGAAGAGAACAAGCGGCGCCTGGCCGAGGTCGTCGAGGCCAATACCGATCTGGTGCTGTTCATCGAACCAGGCGGACGCCTGACCCACCTCAACCCTTCGGCGCGGCGGGCGTTGGGCATCGCTACCGAGCAGCCGCTGCCAACCTTGCCGCAACTGCTGGCCGAGGCCGATCTGGCACTGCTCGAGCGCGAAGGCTGGGCCCGCGCCGATGCTGGCGGCGTGTGGAGCTGCGAGGCGCGCTTGCTGCCGCTGGCGGGCGGCTCGCTGCCGGTGTCGCTGGTGTTGCTGGCGCATCGTGGTGCCGGTGACGAGCGCTACTACTCGCTGGTGGCGCGGGACATGACCGAGCGTGAACTGCGCGAAGCACAGCAGCGTCGTCACCAGGACGAGCTGGCGCACACCGCGCGCCTGGTCACTCTGGGTGAGCTGGCCTCGGGTATCGCCCATGAGATCAACCAGCCGCTGGCGGCGGTGGTCAACTACGCCGGCGCCAGCCAGCGCTACCTGCAGGGCGTTGGCGGTGATCCGGTGGCGGTGGACAAGGTGGCGCAGGGCCTGGCGCGCATCACCGAGCACGCCAACCATGCCTCGGAGGTGATCAAGCGTCTGCGCGCCTTCCTGCGCAAGGGCCAGCGGCGCATGCAGGCGCTGGATCTGGCCGAGGTGGCGCGCGAGGCGGTGCGCTTGTGTAGCTGGGAAGCCGGTGCCGCGCAGGTGGCGCTCAGCGACGCCTTGCCGGACAATCTGCCGCCGGTGTTCGCCGACCGGGTGCTGCTCGAGCAGGTGCTGCTCAACCTGCTGCGCAACGCTATCGAGGCCAATCGTGAAGTGCATGCCGTCGCGCCGTCGCAGATTCGCCTGGAAGCCTGCGAGCAGGACGGCAGCCTGGCGATCCGCGTGATCGACCAGGGGCCTGGGGTCAGCAGCGAGCAACTGGGCAAGTTGTTCACCCCGTTCTACACCAGCAAGGCGGAGGGTCTCGGTCTTGGCTTGTCCATGAGTCGCAGCATCGTCGAGGGCTTCGGCGGCGCGCTGGAGGCGTTTCCGCTGGAGGGCGGCCTGTGCCTGGAGTGTCGTTTGCCGTTGGGCCGGGATGACGAGGCATTGTCGAACGGTCACGGCTGAAGTCCCGCTCACGAAGCCTGCACGCTGTGGCAGGGGGCTTTCGGCTCGGGCATCCTGCTTCGCTCTACCTCCTGCATCCAGGCAGTCGTAGCCGCGAGCGATGAAATGCATAACAACAAGAGGAGCTGTACAGGGATGCAACAACTGGTTTATGTGGTCGATGATGACCAGGGCATGCTCGACTCGACGCTCTGGCTGCTGGAATCGGTGGGCCTGAAAGGCGTGCCCTTCACCAGTGGCCGCGCCTTTCTCGACGCCTGCGAGCCCAAGGCCAATGCCTGTGTGTTGCTGGATGTGCGCATGCCGGGTATGGGCGGGTTGAACGTGCAGGAAGAGATGCGGGTGCGGGGCATCGACTTGCCGGTGATCTTCGTCAGTGGCCATGCCGATGTGCCCATCGTCGTGCGTGCGTTCAAGGCCGGCGCGGTGGATTTCATCGAGAAGCCCTACAACGAACAATTGTTGCTCGACAGCGTGCAGCAGGCGCTGGCCCGGCGTGCGCCTGTGCCACGCCGCGACTCACGTCTGGATGAGGTGCAGGCGCGCCTGGATCAGCTCACCCCGCGCGAGCGTGACGTGCTGCTGCCGCTGGTACGCGGCTACACCAACCGTGAAGTGGCCGAGCAGCTGCATATCAGCGTGAAGACCGTCGACCTGTACCGCTCGCGGGTGATGAAGCGCATGCAGGCCGAAACCCTGGCGGAGCTGGTGGGTATGGTCATTGCCGCTGGGCTGATCGACCCGCTGGCGATTCGTTCAGGTGAGGAAGCTCGGGCGCGTCCGTAGGGTGCGCCTTGCGCACCGAGGCTTGCAGCGCAACCAAGAGCTTGAACCTCAGTCAGCCCAGCCGCGATAGACGTGAGTCATCGGCCGGGGGCCCTTGAGGTAGCCGGTATCGAGCTGGCGAATGTGAAAGCCACCGGCCTGGATCAGCGCCGGTATGTCGCGGTCCAGGTGGCAGCCGCCGGCCAGGGGCTTCCACACTGGCGTGAGGCGTTGCTGCCAGCGCACTACTGGCAGGTCGGGTGCCAGGCCGTGTTCGCAGAACAGCAGGCGACCATCGGGTTTGAGCACGCGGCGCATCTCCCTGAGCGCGGCGATGGCGTCGGGGATGGTACACAGGGTGAAGGTACAGACAATGTCGTCGAAGCTGGCGTCCGCCGCCTGGATCTGCCCCAGCTCCAGGGCGATCATTTCCACGGGTACCCTGCAGCGCGCCGCACGTTCGCGGGCCAGGCGCTGCATATCGGCGGATGGATCGACGCCGACCACCACCTGAACGCGCTGTGGGTCGTAGAACTCCAGGTTGAGGCCGCTGCCGATGCCAATTTCCAGTACTCGGCCTTTCGCCAGCGGCACGATCTGCGAGCGGGCTTTCATCACCGCGCCCATGCCGCAGGCGAAATCGATCAGGTAAGGCAGGACATGACGGTCGTAGAGGCCCATGATTCAGACGTCGTCGTCATCATCGTTGTCGCCGCGGAAAGCGGCAAAGCACTTGAGGGTGTGGCTGACTTCGTTGCCTTCGATATGCCAGCTGTCGCTCTCTTCGTCATATCGTGCGGCTTGTACCGCGGCGAGAGAAAACTTCCACAGGCGGCGTTCGCGGCCATCGATGCAATGGACCTGCAGCAGAGGTTTGTCGGCGCTGTCGCTGCCAGCCGTGCCGGCGCTGATCTGCGCCAGCAGCTCGGTGTCGAGATCGAACTGCCAGGCGTACAGGCCGTCGACCTCCAGCATGTCGGTATCTTGCAGGGCTTCGATCAGGCTCGTCGGTTTCATCGTGTCATCCACAGCATCAGCGCCCCAGGCGGCGCAGGTCGGAAGACTCTATCACGCGGATGCCGTCCTCTTCCTCCAGCGCCAGGCGCCACAGCGCACGGGCCAGGACGCAAGCGTCGATACCGCGATATTTGCCCGGCAGCCAGCGCAGCAAAGGGGCGGCCAGACGTTCGCCAAGGCGGAATTCATGGCGCGCGCCGAGCAGCAGCGACGGGCGGGCGATGGTCAGTTGCGGCCAGTCCATGGCTTTCAGCGATGCTTCGGTTTCGCCTTTGACGCGGTTGTAGAACACCGATGAGCTTGGATTGGCGCCAAGCGCGCTGATCACTATCAGGTGCCGCGCGCCCAACTCGCGGGCACGCTGGGCGAAAGCCAGCACGAGGTCATGATCGACTGCGCGGAAGGCCTCCTGCGAGCCAGCCTGCTTGATGGTGCTGCCCAGGCAGCAGAAAGCCGTGTCGACCGGGCCGGACAGCTGTGGCAGCAGGGTTTGCAAGTCGCCAACCGGGTTTTCCAGATGCGGGTGGGCTGCCAGCGGTCGTCGGGTGGGGGCAAGCACGCGCGCCACTGTCGGTTCGCTGAGCAGGCGATCAAGCAGGTGTTCACCGGTGAGACCGGTGGCCCCGGCGATGAGGATGTGCTGCGGAGTCAGGTACATGCGGTTGTCTCTTGTCCGTTACAGTTCAGCTTAGTCCGTTGCCGGCCTGCTGGCCACGGCGCTCAGCGCACGCTCGGCCTGGCTCTGGCGCAGGTTGCGCCAGTGCTGGAGTACGCCGCGCGGTGCCCAGATCTGCGGTTCGGAGGGTTCGAAACCGGCGCTCTGCTCACGTTCGGCAACTCTTTCCTTGGCCAGTTCAAACGCTCGTTCGAGATTATCGGTCTCACCCAGTGCTTCGGCGAACAGGGCGCGGCCAAAGTAGGTGAAGTCGTTCTCCTCGCTACAGCCGAAGGACACCCGGTCGGCGCGAGCTGCGGTCATCACCAGGGTCTTGTCGTCTTTCAGCGGTGGGATGAAGCCGCCGGAATAGCAGGCGGAAATCACCACGACCTTGTCGCGTTGCTTGAGTGGCGCCAGCAGGGCCGCCAGTTCGCCTGCGGGCAGGTCGGCCAGTTGCAGGCGCGGTTGGTCGAGATTGAGCTCGTGACGGTGTGAACCATGACTGGTCAGGTAGATGAAGATCAGGTCTTCCTCGCCGCTGCGCTCGGCCAGCGCCTGTACGACGCGGGCGAGGTTCTCGCGGGTGGCCAATGGTCGATCGGCAAGATGATCGCGGTGGTTGACCAGTGTGACGCTGGCGAAGGCGCCGAAGCGTTCACGCATCAGACGGCTGACATAGTCGGCTTCACGCATGAACACGCTTTGCTTGCCGTCGCCGGCCAGCGTCACCGCGTACAGTTCTCGCGCCGGGGTGGACGCCGGAATGGCGGCGATGGTCTCGTCGAGCAGGCGCCCCTGCTGGAGCAGGCCGAGCTCGAGGCTGTCGGGTAACGCCTTGCCCTGTTCGTCGCGAATCAGGCGACCGCGCTGCCAGATGCCGACCAGGCGGCTGCCGTCGGCCTGGGTCAGAGTGCCCTTGCCACTGTATTCGCCAGCAGAAAAATGCCCTTGATAGGCGCTGCCATCAGCCAGGGTGAGCAGGCCTTCCCCGTCGTACTGCCAGTCTTCGAAGTCACCGAGATAGCGCGTGCCTTCACCGGCGCTGTATTCACCGGGGCCCTGCATCACGCCATCGACGAACTCGCCAGCCCAGACCTCACCACTGGCGCTCTGGTAGCGCCCTTTGCCGTGGAACTCACCGTTCTGGAAGCTGCCGCTGTAACTGTCGCCATCGGCGTTGCTGTAGCTGCCCTGGCCGCTGATCAGACCCTGGCTGAAGGTACCGCTGTACTGATTGCCATAGGCATCGCTGCGTACACCCTGGCCTTGTGGCTGGCCGTTGACGAACTGGCCCTGAAAGCTGCTGCCATCGGCCATTTCCAGCTTGCCCAGGCCGTGGAAGCGATCGTCGCGAAACTCACCCTGATAGCGCTGGCTGCCCTGTTCGAACAGGCCTTCGCCACTGAAACGGTTGCGCTCGAAGTTGCCCTTATAGCGGCTGCCATCGCTGTAGGTGAGGGTGCCCTGGCCGTGGAACATGCCCTGATGGAATTCCCCCTGATAGTGTTCGCCGCCCGGGCCTTGCCACTCGCCGCTACCTTCGAGCATGCCGTCCTCGAACTGGCCGGCGAACCAGCTGCCGTTGCGATAGTCCAGGCGCCCCGGGCCTTGCAGCAGGCCATCGACGATTTCGCCACGGTACTGGCCGCCATCCGGCAGGGTAGCGTTGGCTGGCAACAGTGGGCGGGCCTGGTCGCAGCCAGCGAGCAGCAGGGCCAGGCAAAGAGGGAGCAAGCGCAAGGCAGGGGGATTCATGACGGACATCCAGGTCGGTGCTTTGCCCGCAGTATGCCGCAAGCCCGAATGCTTGCGCTGCCGCACCGCACGCTTTGCCATCATCGCCGGGATCCCGCTCGGGTGCGAGGCACCGCAAGCGGGAGCGATTCGGAATGTCCGTAGGTAATCAGACGAAGCAGAGCGACAGCGGTTCGGCGATATAAGCGGGTTTTTCCTGGCCCTCGATCTCGAGCACGGCGCGTGCCTTGAGCAGCCACTGGCCGGGGTTCTTCTCGTTGGCATCAACCAGGGTCACCACCAGACGTACCCTGGAGTCGACCTTGACCGGCTGAATGAAGCGCACGCTGTCGAGGCCATAGTTCACCGCCATCTTCAGGCCTTGCGGCATGATCATGATCTTCTCCATCAGCATCGGCACCAGTGACAGTGACAGGAAACCGTGGGCGATGGTGGTGCCGAAGGGGGTCTGCTTGGCCTTTTCCGGATCGACATGGATGAACTGGTGATCACCGGTGCATTCGGCGAACTGGTTGATGCGCTCCTGATCGATGGTCAGCCACTCGGATTTGCCGAGTTCCTTGCCAACATGGTCCTTGAGCTCTGCTACGGGTACGAACGGCATAGTTCCTCCTTGAGGACACGGGTGTTTTTATTGTGTGCGTGAAACCGTTGCAGCCTAGATCAGCATGGCGACAACAGTCGGTCAACCTGCCTAGCGCTACTGAATGGCATGGCATAGGTGAGATTGACGAAGCAATACGGAGGCCAGCGCAGGTGCATCAGGCTTATAATGGCCGACATGCCCCCAAGGATGCCCGGAATCCCTTCTTGCAGAAGGTGATGCCGGCTATTGCCCGTTTTCTGGAGACCTCAACCATGCTGCTTCGCGGCCTCTCCTGGCTGGTGCTGTGTCAACTGCTCGGCACCGCGCTCAATGTACTGCTGCTGCCAATGCTGCCCGGCCCGATCATCGGCATGCTGCTGCTGTTCGTCTTTCTTTTGTCGCGAGGGGAGGTGGGTGAGCCACTGAGCGTCGCCTCCAGCAGCTTGCTGAAGTACCTGCCATTGATCCTGGTGCCGCCGGCCGTTGGCGTGATGGCTTATGCCAGCGATATTGCGGCGGACTTCTGGGCTGTGGTCGGTGCGCTGGTGTTGTCGCTGCTGGTCTCCGTGGCCTTCGCCGGTTGGTTGATGCAGAAGCTGATCGAGCGCCAGCAGCGCCGGGAGGACGCATGAGTCCGGATTGGCAGGGCGCCTGGCAGGCGCTGACGCATCACCCGTTGTTCGGCATCGGTATCACCCTGGGCGCCTATCAACTGGCCATGGCCGCCTACGAGCGCACGCGCTGGGTATTCCTGCAACCGGTGCTGGTGTCCATGCTCACGGTGATCGGTATTCTGTTGCTGTGCGGTTTGAGCTTCGCCGAATACAGGAACAGCGTCTCGGCGTTGACCCTGCTGCTGGGCCCGGCAACCGTGGCGCTGGCAGTACCGCTGTATCTCAACATGCGGCGGATTCGTCAGCTGTTCTGGCCAATCGTGCTGACCCTGCTGATCGCCGGAACCTTCGCCACCGTGCTCGGCGCGGGGCTGGCCTGGCTGTTCGGCGCCGAGCATCTGGTGCTGATGAGCATGGCGCCGAAGTCGGTGACCTCGCCGATCGCCATGCTGGTGGCCGACCAGATCGGCGGCATCGCAGCGCTGGCCGCGGTGTTCGTGATGATCACCGGGGTCATCGGCGCCATCGTCGGGCCGTCGATTCTGCGTCTGTGTCGGGTTCACCATCCGGCTGCGCAGGGCATGGCATTGGGGATTACCGCGCATGCCGTAGGGACCGCGCGGGCCCTGCAGGATAGCGACGAGAGCGGCGCGTTCGCGGCACTGGCCATGAGCCTGATGGGGGTCATTACCGCTGTGCTGTTACCACTGGCGATTGTGCTGTTCCTGTGAGAGCCTGCCGGCTGCGTTGAAAACTGGCTGCGAACCATGACTCTCCCGCTGTTTCCGCTCAATACCGTGTTGTTTCCCGGTTGCGTGCTCGACCTGCAGATATTCGAGGCGCGTTATCTGGACATGATCAGCCGCTGCATGAAACAGGGCAGCGGCTTTGGCGTGGTGTGCATCGTCGAAGGCGAAGAGGTCGGGGAAGCCGCCAGTCGTTTCGCCGCCATTGGCTGTGAGGCGCTGGTGCGTGATTTTCAGCAGCGTACCAATGGCCTGCTGGGTATCCGTGTAGAGGGTGGCCGGCGCTTTCGCGTCGAGCGCGCCCAGGTCCTGCCCGATCAACTGACGGTCGCCGAAGTGCAGTGGCTGGAAGAAGCGCCGGATTGCCCGCTGCAAACCGAGCATGCCGATCTCGCGGCCCTGCATGCGGCGCTGGCCGAACATCCGCTGGTGGCCGGGCTAGGGATGTTGGGCGTGGTGACGGGGCAGCAGCAATTGGCCAACCAGTTGGCTTACCTGCTGCCGCTCGAGCCGGGGCAGAAGCTGCAGTTGCTGCAGCTGGACGACCCTGCCCAGCGTCTCGACCAGTTGCACACCATGCTGGAGTCGCTGCAGGGCGATGCCTGAGCGTCTGTCTCAGTAGGCGTAGCGCAGCAGCGCTGTGGACAGCTGCCAGGTGGCCATGCCGCCCAGTACGGCGAGACAGGCGGGCAGCACGATCCACCACAGGCGTGCCGGTAGCGCCGGCAGCAGCGCCTGGCGCTGGCACAGCGCCAGGCTCAGGCCGCAAATGGCCGAGGCCAGCAGGGCGCCGGCGATAATGTCGCTGGGCCAGTGCACACCCAGATACACCCGTGACAAGGCAATGGCCAGTGCCGGTAGGCAGGCCACGACCAGCCAGGCCAGGCGCAAGCGCGCCGACTGGCCACGTCCGGCCAGTACGCCGAGAACCAGGAAGAAGGCGAAAGCCGCCGACGTATGGCCACTGGGAAAACTGAACGACGTCAGTGGCTCGCTGAGCACGTCGGGGCGAGCGCGCGCGAAGCCATGCTTGAGCGTCGTATTGCCCAGTGCGGTCAACAGCAGGGTCGAGCCGGCGAACAGCAGGTGACGCCAGCGCCGCGCCAGCAACAGCAGCGCGCACAGCACCACGGCGGCGACCAGCTGGATATGGAAGTCACCCAGGCGAGTCAATGTACCGATCCACTTGTCCAGATGGGCCTGGCGCTGTTCCTGAACCAGCGTCATCAGCCCCTGGTCCAGTGCATCCAGATGCGGCCAGCCGATGATCATGGCCAGCAACAGCAGCAGGCTCAGGCCGCCGCCCAGCAGGCTGGCGCGTTTTTTCTCGGCAAGGCTGGCCTGGATCGTCAGCAGCAGTATCACGGCAATGGCCGCGAGCAGTACTGCGGCTTCACTCCAGAAACCCTCGGCCATCGGCAGGCGCAAGGCAGCGCCCGTGGCCCAGCCAGGCAGCAGATAGGCCACTGACCAGCCGGCGGCGGCAACCAGACTCACCAGCACGAAACGCAGCAGCGGCATGTTCAGCATGCCGGCTACCATCGGCAGCATCGGTCTCAGCGGGCCGATGAAACGCCCGACCAGCAAGCTGGCCACGCCGTACTGGCGAAAGTACAGCTCTGCACGCAGCACCCACTCAGGGTGCCGACGCAGGACCGGCAAGCGCCCGATGTTGTGTTGGAAGCGCCGGCCCAGCGCATACGACAGCATGTCACCACACAGGGCCCCGGCGTAGGCCAGCAGCAGGGTTTGCCACAGGCTGAGTACGCCGCTGCCGGCCAGTAGCGCGATGCTGAACAGCAGCACCACGCCCGGCAGGATGATGCCCACCAGTGCCAGGCACTCGAGCAGGGCGATGAGGAAGATCGCCAGCCCCAGCCATTGGGGGTTGCTGCCCAGCCAGGTGGTCAGGTTATCCAGCCAGACGCTCATTGCTCAGATCCCTCTGCATTCAACAGTCGATAGTCACGCCCTTCGACCTGTCCTCGGCGCAAAGGGTTGCGTGTGCAGTGACGGGCATAGCTGGCGTCGACGAAACGATAGGGCAGGTGTTCGTCGCGTCCCTGGGGAATGCCCAGGCGTGCGCACTGAATGAGCGGATGCGGACGCTCGCCGACGTCCTCGACGAACAAGCGCTGCGGATCGAAGCGACGTGCGTCCCAATCCGGCACCTTTAAACCAAGTGCCTTGCACAGCAGGGTCTGCCCGGCGCACAGGCGTTCTGCCGGGCGTGGCCGGCCGAGACTGTCGGGATTGTTGCGCTGCATGAGGGCGAGCGACTCAGCGCCGCTGATGCGGTCGATCCACGGATGCCCGGATTTGATCAATACCGCATTGCCGGGACCCAATGCGCTGAAATTCAGGGAATCACCGCCACGGGCGTAATACATGTAAATGTGCCCGCCATCGGCAAACAATGCCTTGCGCTTCTCCGTATAGCCGAGTGACGCATGACTGCCTTTGTCGACCAGGTAGTAGGCCTCGGTCTCGATGATGCGTGCGCTCAACCACAGATCGCCGACGCGATGGCGAATCACCTTGCCGAGCAGTTCGCGAGCGACCAACTGGGCGTCGCGGTTGAAGAACGAGTCGGGCAGTGGGTTGGCGCCGGGCCAGGGCAAACTTAGGGTGGGTTCGGCAGGCATGATCTGTCGCAGCGGCTCGCAGCGTTCTAATCTGGGGCCGCGAGCATAACAACAAGAACCTTAAAAATGCCTGAACGTGTCCGCGCCAACAGTGCTCACATCAGTCCCTCCGCGCATTACACCGGCTACGTCTGGTATCGCCATCGTCTGGCTGAACCGGCTTTTGCCACTGCTTTTGGCAGTTTCGTACACAAGCTGTTGTGGCCGTTGAGCTGGGGCGCGCGGGCTGCTTTCGGGCTGGATATCGAGACCTTGCTGCTACAGCGCCACCTGCAGATCGATGCGCTGCTCACCGAGGCGATAGAGCTGCAAGGCGTACGTCAGGTGGTGGAGATCGCCTGCGGCCTCTCGCCTCGCGGTCGGCGGTTCTGCTCGCGCTACCCGAATATTCAGTACCTGGAAGCCGATCTGCCGGCGATGGCGGCGCGCAAGCGTTTGTTGCTGCATGGCGAAGGCTGGCTGGATGGCCGGCATCAGGTACGCGCAGTGGATATTCTCGCGGCGCACGGCAATCAGTGTCTGGGCGCGCTGTTCGCGGGCCTGGACCGCAGTCAGCCCGTACTGGTGATCACCGAAGGTCTGGTCAATTACTTTCCGCTGGCGCTGATCGAAGGTTTCTGGAGTCGCTTGGCTGCAGAGCTGGGTGGGTTCCCAGAAGCCGTTTACCTGACCGAGCTGTACCCGGACTTGCATGAACATCCGCGTTATCGGCAACTGCGCTGGGGCGTCGACCTGATCGGCAGGCTCACCCGCGGTAGCTATTCGCTGTACTGCCGTGATCACAACGAGATCATCGCGGGCTTCCGGCGTTGTGGTTTCGCCCGGGTTCAGGTGCTCGACCCCGCTGCCGAGGCGCCGAGCCTCGGTCTGCCGTCGGCGCGTTTGCCAGGTCTGGTGCGGGTGATTCAGGCGCAGGTGTAGAGTGTGCGCCGCTCGAGCCGTAGCCGTATGCAATCCGGGACGACTTGCACTCATGCCGCAGATTGCATCCGGGGTACTACGCGCAGGACACGGCCGGCAACGGCACCGGGTGGATACGTTCGGCCAGCGCCTGGATGGCGTTGGCATCGGTATGGGTGAAGACGAACGCCAGGCCCTGGTCATCGTGGCGCAGCGGTAAAATGGCTTGGCTCGGCAGGTCGGCATATTTCAACTGCCAGCCCCGTTGCGGCAACTGGCGCGGCAGGTCGGCGTGCAGTCGGCCGCCGAGGAAGCCTAGTTCGCCCAGTTCCACCGGCCACTGCTGACCGTCGGCGTGCTGCAGCTGGGCCATGCGCTGAAGCGGCTTATGGCGCGGCTCGCAGCGTTTTTCCATATTGAGTAGTTGCCCGGCTTGCAGGCGCGTGCTGCCAGGGCTGCGTACTGGTAGCGAGCGATTGCCGAGAAAGGGGCGATAGAGTGCACCGCAGGCTTCGCGGCGTTCGAACTGGGCTAGATGGTCGGCCTGGTGGATCAGTGCGCACTCGCCTCGAATGCAGGCCGAGGTGAACTGGGCGTGTTCCCAAGGCTGGGTGAAGTGGTCGTGTTCGCCGGCCAGCACCAGTGTTGGGCATTGTGGATGTTTGGCAAAGCCGCCGAAGGCCAGCAGGCGCTGGCTGTTTTGCCGGTAACGCTCTATCTCGGCCGGACTCAGGCGCTGGAGCTGCCTTAGAAGTGCCTTGCGGAAAACCGGCGAGATGCCGGTTTCCTGCAGCTGCAGTGGGTTGAGCAGGCTGCTCAGCGTGCCTTGTGCGAACTCGCCCAGGCGCCCTTCATCGAGCAGGACCATGCTCTCCTCGAGCATTCTTCTCGCGCCTGGCCGGCCGAACGCGGTGATGCCGGCCAGCAGCAGGCGTGAGCAGCGCTGTGGGTGGCGGGCGGCAAACAGCGCGGCCAATGCCGAGCCATAGGACAGACCCACTGGCATCAGTGCCGGCAACTCCAATTGCTCAGCAAAGCCGGCGATCAGGTCGGCCAACTGCTCCAGGCTCAACTCGGGAGCCAGCTGCAGATTGCCGCCTTGGCTGGGCAGATCGAGCAATATCACCGGATGCTCGGCGATCAGCTCATCTACCTCGGCAGCGAAGGAACGAAAACTCTGGAAGGCGCCTCCGAGCAGCAGGACCGGTGCGCGCGCGTCTCGCTGGCGTACCGAGTAGGCCTGATAGTGCAGGCGCCAGCCCGCGATCTCGATGACCTGCGGCGCGGCGGCGAGTTGGGCGGCACTATAATCGGTGCGGTAACGCATGGGCACTCCAGTGATTCTTGTTGTTCTTCTGGGGTGTGGCGGCGCTCGGCGCCGTCTGGCCTGGTCTGGTAACGCTTCGCTTGCAAGGTAAGCACTCCAGGGCGACTTTTTGACCCAACCTTTGGGCGGCACCATTCACCTGCTGTCACCGCTGCGCCGCGTGTGCTGGCGTAGCACCGCAGTGAGCGTTACCACAGGCGCTGTCCTACCGCTTGCCAGACGCCGCTGGGCGTGGCCTTGCGAGCCGGCTATAATCAGCCCCTTTTTCCAACTGCCAGACCTCCGCCGCCATGACCGAGTCCGTGCACGCTTACATGACCCGCCTGGGCCAGGCCGCCCGCCAGGCTTCACGGGTGCTTGCCCGCGCCAGCACCGCGCAGAAGAATCGCGCCCTGCAGGCTGCTGCCAATGCCCTCGACGCCGCTCGCGCCGAACTGACTGTCGCCAACGAACTGGACCTGGCCGCCGCGCGCGCCAGTGGCCTGGAGCCGGCCATGGTCGACCGCCTGGCACTCACCCCTAAAGTCATCGACAGCATGATCGAGGGTTTGCGCCAGGTCGCCACCCTGCCAGACCCGATCGGCGAGATTCAGGGCATGCGTTACCTGCCGTCGGGCATCCAGGTGGGCAAGATGCGCGTGCCGCTGGGCGTGATCGGCATCATCTACGAGTCACGCCCGAACGTGACCATCGACGCTGCGAGCCTGTGCCTGAAGTCCGGCAATGCCACCATCCTGCGTGGCGGCTCCGAGGCCATTCATTCCAATCAGGCGATTGCCCGCTGCATTCAGCAGGGCCTGGCCGAGGCCGACCTGCCGGCGGCTGCCGTGCAGGTGGTTGAGACCACTGATCGTGCCGCTGTCGGTGAGCTGATCGCCATGCCGGCGTTCGTCGACGTGATCGTGCCGCGTGGCGGCAAGGGCCTGATCGAGCGCATCAGCCGCGATGCCAAGGTGCCGGTGATCAAGCATCTGGACGGCGTCTGCCATGTCTATGTCGACATCGCCGCCGACCTCGACAAGGCCATCCGCGTTTGCGACAACGCCAAGACCCAGCGCTACTCGCCGTGCAACGCCATGGAGACCCTGCTGGTGCATGAGGGCATCGCCGCCCGCGTATTGCCGCCGCTGGCCGCCATCTACCGTGACAAGGGCGTGGAGCTGCGCGGCGATGCCGCCACCCGCGAACTGCTCGGTGGCGATGTGCTGGAGGCCAGCGAGGACGACTGGTTCGCCGAGTACAACGCGCCGATCCTGGCGATTCGCATCGTCGATTCGCTGGATGCGGCCATCGAGCACATCAATCACTACGGCTCGCAGCACACCGACTCGATCATCACCGAGAACTTCAGCGATGCGCGGCGCTTCCTCACCGAGGTGGATTCCGCCTCGGTGATGGTCAATGCCTCCACGCGTTTCGCCGATGGCTTCGAATATGGTCTCGGCGCGGAGATCGGCATTTCCACCGATAAGCTGCATGCCCGCGGCCCGGTTGGTCTGGAAGGGCTGACCAGCGAGAAGTACGTAGTCTTCGGCGACGGACACATTCGCACATAAATGAACGGACTTCGCGCCCGGCGTATCGGCCTGCTCGGCGGTACCTTCAATCCGGTGCATATCGGGCATTTGCGTGCGGCGCTGGAAGTGGCCGAGTTCATGGCGCTGGACGAGCTGCGCTTGATTCCCAGCGCCAGACCACCGCATCGTGACACGCCACAGGCGACGGCCGAGCAGCGTCTGGCCATGGTCGAGCTGGCGGTGGCTGGTGAGGCGCGGCTCAAGGTCGATGACCGCGAGCTGAAACGCGACAAGCCGTCGTACACGCTGGACACGTTGGAGTCGATACGTGCCGAGCTGGCGCCGGGCGATCAGCTGTTTCTGCTGCTTGGGTGGGATGCCTTTTGCAGCCTGCCCAGTTGGCACCGTTGGCAGGAGTTGCTGCTGCACAGTCACCTGTTGGTGCTGCAGCGTCCCGATGCCGACAGCGAGGCGCCGGAAGCGCTGCGCGACCTGCTTGCCGCACGCAGTGTCAGCGACCCGCTGAGCCTGGAGGGCGCAGGCGGGCAAATCAGTTTCATCTGGCAGACTCCGCTGGCGATTTCCGCCACGCAGATCCGCCACTTGTTGGCAACCGGCCGTTCCGCGCGTTTTCTCATGCCGGACGCGGTACTGGCCTATATCCAGGCGCACGATCTGTACCGTGCGCCGAATGCTTGATACGTCGCGCAGCAGCGCAGGCGTCCATTACACGAGGCAAACGAGTCATTTATGAGTAAGCAGAACATGCCCAGCGCCGAGCTGGTCAAGATCGCCGTGGCGGCGCTGGAAGAAATCAAGGCGACCGACATCACCGTGATCGACGTCAAGGAAAAGACCAGCATCACCGATTTCATGGTGATCGCCAGCGGTAGCTCCAGCCGTCAGGTCAAATCCCTGGTGGAGAACGTGCTGGAGAAGGTCAAGGAACAAGGCGTGCGTCCGATCGGCAGCGAAGGCCTGGACAGCGGCGAATGGGCGCTGCTCGACCTGGGCGACATCGTCGTTCACGTGATGCTGCCGACAGCGCGTCAGTTCTACGATCTCGAGCGCCTGTGGCAGGGTGCCGAGCAGAGCCGCGCCCAGCATTCGGCCGAGTAAGCCTGCGCCGTGCGAATCAAGCTGATTGCCGTTGGCTCGCGCATGCCGAAGTGGGTCGAGGATGGCTGGCAGGAGTACGTCAAGCGCCTGCCGGCCGAGCTGCCGCTGGAACTGGTGGAAATTCCCCTCAATACCCGTGGCAAGAACGCCGATGTCGCGCGCCTGATTCGTCAGGAGGGCGAGGCCATGCTGAGCAAGGTGCAGCCCGGCGAACGTATCGTCACGCTGGAGGTCCATGGCAAGCCGTGGAGCACCGAGCAACTGGCGGCGGAGCTGGATCGATGGCGCCTCGATGCGCGTAACGTCAACCTGATGGTCGGCGGCCCGGAAGGGCTGGCGCCGGAGGTTTGCGCGCGCAGCGAGCAGCGTTGGTCGCTGTCGCCGCTGACCCTGCCACATCCGCTGGTGCGTATCCTGCTTGGCGAGCAGATCTATCGGGCCTGGACCGTGCTGTCTGGCCACCCTTATCACAAATAGTCAGCCGTAACCGATGCCGCAGCCGATTCGCCTCAAGGATCACGAAAAAGACGCTCGCCTGGTCAAGCGCCGGGTACTCGTCGGCGGTGCGGTCATCATCCTGCTTACCTGCGTACTGATCATGCGCATGTACTACCTGCAAGTGATTCAGTACGAGCATCACAGCACCCTGGCGGAGAACAACCGCATCCACGTGCAGCCGATCCCGCCCACGCGCGGGCTGATCTATGACCGCAACGGCGTGATCATCGCCGACAACCGGCCCAGCTTCAGCCTCACCGTGACCCGCGAACGCGCCGGTGATTGGCAGCAGGTGCTGGATACCGTGGTCGAGGTGCTCGAGTTGACCGAAGAAGACCGCGCGCTGTTCGAGCGGCGGGTGCGTCAGGGGCGGCGGCCATTCGAGCCGGTGCCGATTCTGTTCGAGCTGAGCGAGGAGCAGATCGCCCGGGTGGCGGTCAACCAGTTCCGCCTGCCTGGAGTCGAGGTGGCGGCACAACTGGTGCGGCATTATCCGCTGCAGGAGCACTTCGCCCATTCGGTCGGCTATGTTGGACGGATCAACGAGCAGGAGCTCAAACGCCTGGATCCGACCGAATATGCCGGCACCCACCATATCGGCAAGACGGGGGTCGAGCGCTTCTACGAAGAAGAGCTGCATGGCGAGGTCGGTTACGAAGAGGTCGAGACCAATGCCCGGGGGCGCGTGCTGCGGGTGCTCAATCGCATCGACCCGAAACCGGGCAAGGACATCGTCCTGAGCCTCGACTCGCGTCTGCAGGAGGCTGCCGAGAATGCGCTGGGCGGGCGCCGTGGTGCGGTGGTGGCGATTCAGCCGAAAACCGGCGAGGTGCTGGCGATGGTCAGCCAGCCGAGCTTCGATCCCAACCCCTTCGTCACCGGGATCAGCTTCAAGGCCTACGGCGAGTTGCGCGATTCGATCGATCAGCCGCTGTACAACCGGGTCTTGCGTGGCCTCTATCCGCCGGGTTCGACGGTCAAGCCGATGGTCGCGGTGTCGGGGCTCGATGCTGGTGTCGTCACGCCCTCTACCCGGGTGTTCGACCCCGGCTTCTATCAGTTGCCCAACAACAGCCACAAGTACCGCAACTGGAACCGTAACGGTGACGGTTGGGTCGACCTGAACCTGGCGATTGCCCGCTCCAACGACACCTATTTCTACGATCTGGCGCACAAGATGGGGATCGATCGCCTGCATGATTACATGAGTCGCTTCGGTCTCGGTCAGCGCGTGGCGCTGGACATGTTCGAGGAAACCGCGGGTCTGATGCCGTCGCGTGACTGGAAGCGTGCACGCTACCGCCAGCCCTGGTACCCAGGCGAGACGCTGATCCTCGGCATCGGCCAGGGTTACATGCAGACCACGCCGCTGCAGCTGGCTCAGGCCACGACGTTGATGGCGACGCGCGGCAAGTGGATTCGCCCGCACTTGGCCAAGAGCATCGATGGCCGCCTACCTGTGGACCCCAACCCGATGCCAGATATCGTGTTGCGTGATCCCAAGTTCTGGGATTACAGCATCCACGGCATGGAGGAGGTCATGCACGGCGCTCGGGGTACCGCACGCAAGGTCGGCGACAGTGCCGTCTACCGCATCGCCGGCAAGAGTGGTACGGCTCAGGTGGTGGCGATCAGGCAGGGTGAGCGCTACGACCGCAACAAGATTCAGGAGCGCCATCGTGACCATGCGCTGTTCATTGGCTTTGCGCCGGTGGAAAACCCGCAGATCGCCGTGGCGGTGATGGTGGAGAACGGCGAATCCGGTTCTGGCGTTGCCGCGCCGGTGGTCAAACAGGTCATGGACGCCTGGTTGCTCGATCAAGAGACCGGTCAGCTGAAGGCCGAATTCGCATTGCCGCAAAGCGCTGAGGTCAGTCAACGATGATCGGTAACTTCGACCGTACGCTTTCCGATGAGGACGTGCTGCGCAGGCGCGCCAGCCTGTTGCAGCGCCTGCATATCGACGGCTGGCTGTTGCTGCTGCTGTTGATTCTGGGCACCGGCAGTCTGTTCATCCTCTATTCGGCCAGCGGCAAGAATATCGACCTGCTGATCAAGCAGGCCTCTTCCTTCGGCATCGGTATGCTCGCCGTGGTGGTCATCGCTCAGTTCGATCCGCGTTTCATGGCGCGCTGGGTGCCCTTGGCCTATGTGCTGGGGGTAAGCCTGCTGATCGTGGTGGAGGTGATGGGCCATACCGCGATGGGCGCCACGCGCTGGATCAACATTCCCGGCGTGATCCGTTTCCAGCCTTCGGAGCTGATGAAAATCATCATGCCGATGACCATCGCCTGGTATCTGGCGCGACATAATTTGCCGCCGCGCTTCAAGCATCTGATCGTCAGCCTGGCGATGATCGGTGTGCCGGTGGTGCTGATCGCCAAACAGCCGGATCTGGGCACCTCGCTGCTGATTCTCGCCTCGGGCGCTTTCGTGGTGTTCATGGCCGGCCTGCAATGGCGCTGGATCATCGGCGCGGCAGCAGCGGTGGTGCCGATCGCGGTAGGCATGTGGTTCTTCTTCATGCACGACTACCAGAAGCGCCGCGTGCTGACCTTCCTCAACCCCGAGAGTGATCCGCTGGGCTCGGGGTGGAACATCATCCAGTCCAAGGCGGCCATCGGTTCCGGTGGTGTGCTGGGCAAGGGCTGGTTGCTCGGCACCCAGTCGCACCTGGATTTTTTGCCGGAAAGTCATACGGACTTTATCATTGCCGTGCTTGCCGAAGAGTTCGGTCTGGTGGGCGTTTGCATACTGCTGCTGCTGTACCTGCTGCTGCTCGCACGTGGCCTGGTGATCACCGCCCAGGCGCAGACGTTGTTCGGCAAACTGCTGGCCGGCGCGCTGACCATGACCTTCTTCGTCTACGTATTCGTCAACATCGGCATGGTCAGCGGACTGTTGCCGGTGGTTGGAGTGCCGCTACCCTTCATTAGCTATGGCGGAACCCATCTGGTCACGCTGTTGTCAGGCTTCGGGATATTGATGGCGATTCACACGCACCGTAAGTGGATCGCTCAGGTTTGATTGGGGGTTTGGATTCAATGCATTCACTGCGCAGTTGGGCAGCTCGAACGTTCATCGGAGTCGGTATGGCGGGCCTGCTCGGCGCGACTTCCCAGGCGCTGGCGGCCGATTACGATGGATCGCCACAGGTGGCCGAGTTCATCGAGGAGATGACCCGCGATTACGGCTTCGCCAGTGAGCAACTGGTCAGCCTGTTCGCCGAGGTCGAACGCAAACAGGCGATTCTCGATGCGATCTCGCGGCCTGCCGAGAAGGTCAAGCCGTGGAAGGAATACCGGCCGATCTTTATCACCGACAAGCGTATCGCCCAGGGCGTCGAGTTCTGGAAACAGAACCAGGCTGCGCTGGAGAAAGCCGAGGCCGAATATGGCGTCCCGGCGCAGTTCATCGTCGCCATCATCGGCGTGGAAACCTTCTATGGTGGCAACACCGGAAGCTGGCGGGTGATGGACGCGCTGTCCACCCTGGCCTTCGATTACCCGCCGCGCGCGCCGTTCTTCCGCAAGGAGCTGCGCGAATTCCTCATGCTGACCCGTGAAGAACAGGTCGACCCGATCTCGCTGAAAGGTTCCTACGCCGGTGCCATGGGCCTGCCCCAGTTCATGCCGAGCAGCTTCCGCGCCTACGCGGTGGACTTCGATGGCGACGGCCATATCAACATCTGGAGCAACCCGACCGATGCCATCGGCAGCGTCGCCAGCTACTTCAAGCGCCATGGCTGGCAGGCGGGTGGTCAGGTAGCCAGCCGCGTCGAAATCAGTGGCGAGCGCGTCGAGGAAGGTCTGACCCAGGGGCTCGATCCGGTGAAGAATGTCGCCGAACTGCGTGAGCTGGGCTGGACCAGTCAGGACACGCTTGCCGAGGACGTGCCGGTTACCGCATTTCGTCTGGAAGGTGCCGAAGGTGACGAATACTGGTTCGGTTTACCGAACTTCTACACCATCACCCGCTACAATCGCAGCGTGATGTACGCAATGGCGGTCAACCAACTGGCCGAGTTGCTGGTCGAAGCGCGGGGTAATTGATGAATTTGTCCAAACTGCTGCCACTGGCTGCCTGTGTAAGCGCAGCTGTGCTGTTGGCCAGCTGTTCTTCCAATCGAGCGACGCAGCCGGGCGTGACGCCGGGGCAGTCCGCGGGCATATCCGGGCCGGATGACTTCAATCGTCCGCACCGCGACGGCGCGCCTTGGTGGGATGTCGACGTGTCGAAGATTCAGGACGCCATTCCCATGCCGCACTACGGCCCGGTCAAGGCCTCGCCCTATACGGTATTCGGCAAGCAGTACTACCCGATTCAGGATGCCCGTCGCTACCAGGCCGTGGGCCCGGCATCCTGGTACGGCACCAAGTTTCATGGTCAGGCCACTGCCAATGGCGAAACCTACGATCTGTACGGCATGACCGCCGCACACAAGACCCTGCCGCTGCCCAGCTACGTACGTGTGACCAACCTGGAAAACGGCAAGAGTGTGATTTTGCGGGTCAACGACCGTGGGCCGTTCTACTCCGACCGCATCATTGACCTGTCCTTCGCTGCGGCGAAGAAGCTCGGCTATGCCGAGAAGGGCACTGCGCGGGTCAAGGTAGAGGGCATCGATCCGCATGAGTGGTGGGCGCAGCAAGGCCGTCCGGTGCCGCTGGTGCTGGCCAACAATCAGCCGGCCAAGGCCACTGTGAGCCAGCCTGTCGCGCAGCCGAAACCAGTGGTCGAGCAATACGCGCCGCCGCCTGCGCAGCATGCCGCGGCCGTGGTGCCCGTGCAGGTTGACGCAAAAAAAAACGATTCACTCGGAGCGTCTGGCCTGTATCTCCAAGTTGGAGCCTTCGCCAATCCGGACGCTGCGGAGCTGCTCAAGGACAAGTTGAGCCAGAGCACCAGTGTGCCGGTGTTCATCAGCTCAGTGGTGCGCGACCAGCAGATTCTGCACCGGGTTCGCCTGGGGCCGATCAGCAACCAGGGCGAGGCTGAGCAACTGCAGAGCAGCGTACGCGTAGCCAATCTCGGGCAACCGACACTGGTGCGCGGCGACTGACTTCGATCCCGCTGGGCCGCGGCAAGGGTCATGATGATTCTTTCCTGGCCCCGGGGCACTAAACCGGCCTTGGCCGGACTAACTCTCGGGTGCCATCATCGGCGGCCGGGGGAGGGCCCTTCATGGGCTGTTTCACAATCCACGCAAATTTTTCGAGAGACGGATGAACATCACCAGCTTCGCGCAACGTGCCTTTCTCTTCATGACCCTGTTGGTTTCGCCACTGGTCTGGGCCACCCCGCAGGTCGTCCCGGCGCCGCCGCAACTGGCGGCCACCGCTTACGTGCTGATGGACGCCGCCACCGGCCAGGTGCTGGTGGGCGAGAACGGCGACGAGCGCCTGCCGCCCGCCAGCCTGACCAAATTGATGACCGCCTACATTGCCACCCTGGAAATTCGCAACGGCAAGATCGGCGAGAAGGACATGGTGACCATCAGCGAGCACGCCTGGCGTACCGGCGGTGCCGGCTCGGGCGGTTCGACCATGTTCCTCCCGGTCAATAGCCAGGCCAGCGTGGACGACCTGCTGCACGGCATCATCATTCAGTCCGGTAACGACGCCAGCATCGCCCTGGCCGAGTACATCGCCGGTAGCGAAGACGCTTTCGCCGACATGATGAACGCCACCGCCGAGCGTCTGGGCATGAGCAACAGTCACTTCATGAACGCCACCGGTCTGCCTGATCCGCAGCATTATTCCAGTGCGCACGACATGGCGATCCTGGCGCGCGCGATCATCAACGAGGATGCCGACCACTACGCCATCTACTCGCAGAAGGAGTTCCTCTGGAACAACATCAAACAGCCCAACCGTAACCTGCTGCTGTGGCGCGACAAGACCGTCGACGGTCTGAAGACCGGCCACACCCAGGAAGCCGGTTACTGCCTGGTGTCCTCTGCCGTGCGTGACGGTGCGCGCATGATCACTTCCGTGTTCGGCACCAACAGTGAGCAGGCGCGTGCCGCCGAGACTCAGAAACTGCTGACTTACGGTTTCCGCTTCTTCGAAAGCCGCACCTTCTACCAGAAAGGCGCCGAACTGGCTCAGGCTACCGTGTGGAAAGGTCAGGCAGATCAGGTCAAGGCCGGTCTGGCAGAAGATCTGGCGCTGACCATGCCCAAGGGCCAGCTGGAGAAACTGCAAGCCAGCATGACCCTCAACCCACAACTGATCGCGCCGATCCAGCAGGGCGACGTGATCGGCAAGGTCGAGGTCAAGCTGGGTGACGAGGTGGTGCACAGCGCCAACCTGGTAGCGTTGCAGTCGGTCGAGGAGGCTGGCCTGTTCGGTCGCCTGTGGGACAGCATCCGCCTGTTCTTCTACGGCCTGTTCAACTGATAGCTCCGGCCGCTCCAGGTGGGCGGCCCTTTTCTGGACGGGCCGCGAGCCCGCTGATGCCATGACCGATACCGACGTTCAACCGCCAAAAATCGAATTTCCCTGTGAGCGCTACCCGATCAAGGTGATCGGCACCGCAGGCGAAGGTTTCTCCGATCTGGTGATCGAAGTCATCCAGCGCCACGCGCCGGATCTGGATGCCTCCACACTGGTGATGCGCGACAGCCGCAACGGCAATTTTCTCTCCGTGCAGGTGCTGATCACCGCGACCAGTGTCGAGCAGCTGCAGGCGATTCATGTCGATCTGCGCGCAACCGGCCGTGTGCACATGGTGCTTTGATAGCCATGCCCGAACTGGTTGTGCGTCATCTGGGGTTGGTCGAGTACCAGCCGACGCTGGAGTCCATGCGCCAGTTGACTCGTGAACGCGACGAGCACACGGCAGATGAGATCTGGCTGTTGCAGCATCCCAAGGTGTTCACCCAGGGGCAGGCCGGCAAGGCCGAGCACCTGCTGGCGCCGGGGGATATTCCGGTGGTGCAGGTCGAGCGCGGCGGCCAGGTGACCTATCACGGTCCCGGTCAACTGGTGGCCTACCTGATGCTCGACCTGCGCCGTCTCGATCTTGGAGTGCGTGAGCTGGTCACGGCCATGGAGCAGAGCCTGGTCGAGCTGCTCGGCAGCTATGGTATCGACGCTGCGCCCAAGGCCGATGCGCCAGGGGTCTACGTCGCGGGCGACAAGATCGCTTCGTTGGGCCTGCGGGTCAGCCGCGGTTGTTCGTTCCATGGTCTGGCGCTCAATGTCGATATGGACATGACGCCCTTTCAGCGCATCAACCCCTGCGGCTACGCCGGGCTGAAGATGGTGCAGATGCGCGACTTGCTGAGCACGGCGCCGCTGTTCGACGAGGTTGCGCAGCGCCTGGAGCGAGTGCTGCGCGTCCGTTTGGGTTACGCGTAGAGTCTCGTGGGGCTATCTAGTTAGGCGGCTAGATCCCTAATCTCTCGGTGCGCATGGCGCACCCTGCAGGCGGTGCTCCGGTCGAGACACGCGTAGGGTGCGCTACGTTCACCAACGAGGCCTCTGTCGCTCTTTGCTGGCAGCAACGAAAAAGGGACGCCGAGGCGTCCCTTTCGTTTGTCGTGAAGAATCTGTCTCAGTTCAGATTCAGTGCCGGAATCAGGCTGCTGTCGACTTGCTGGCCGGGTACCGGAACGGGAGCGGCCAGGCCCAGGTTGTTCTTCTCGAACACGCGGTCGGCGCGGTAGCTGGAGCGCACCAGCGGGCCGGCGGCGACTTCCATGAAGCCCTTCTCCAGGCCGATGTCGCGCAGGCGATTGAACTCTTCCGGGCTGACCCAGCGCTGCACCTTCAGGTGGTTGCGCGTTGGCTGCAGGTACTGACCGAGGGTGAGGATATCCACGCCAATAGCGCGCAGGTCATCCATGGTCTGCAGCACTTCCTCGTCGGTCTCGCCGAGGCCGAGCATCAGGCTGGTCTTGGTCAGCACGTCCGGGCGGTGCTTCTTGGCGTGCTCGAGCACTTTGAGGGTCTTCTCGTAGCCGGCGCGCGGGTCGCGCACTACATGGGTCAGACGCTCAACAGTCTCGACGTTCTGTGCGAACACTTCCAGGCCCGAATCCACCACGCGCTCGATGGCCTGATGATCGCCGTCGAAATCAGGGGTCAGTGCTTCGACCACCACCTGAGGCGTGTTGGCCTTGATCGCGCGTACGCAGGCCGCATAGTGGCTGGCGCCGCCGTCTTCGAGGTCGTCGCGGTCTACCGAGGTCAGCACGATGTAACGTAGCGCCATCAGTTCGACGGACTTGGCGGTGTTCTGCGGTTCTTCCAGGTCCAGCCAGCCGTTGGGGTTGCCGGTGTCTACGGCGCAGAAGCGGCAGGCGCGGGTGCACACCGACCCCATCAACATGATGGTGGCCGTGCCGTTGGACCAGCATTCACCCATGTTCGGGCAGTGCGATTCCTGGCACACGGTGCTCAGGCGATGTTCGCCGACATTACGTTTGACCGCCTCGAAGCGGCTGCCGCCCGGTGCCTTGACCCGCAACCACTTCGGCTTGGGCTCGAATACCTGAGGTTCGGCCGCAGCACGGCGCTTCTGACCATCCTTGATCGCGGTGATGCCTTGGGCTGTGCGGAATTTTTCGCCGCTGGCGACGGATTTTGGCGAGGAGGTGTCGGACATCGGAAATCTGGGCTCCGGTAGAGGCTCCGTGGGGCGGGTGGCTTTTGGCCGCCCGCCAGTCTATCACAGAAGCTGTATGCAGACGCCGGGGCCGTCTGTCGACAAAGCGTCCTGCATCCGTCGCTTTACGCGATGCAAAAATCGCTTAGCTGCTGGTTGCCGAGGTCAGCGTGCGCAGCTGGTGCAACAGTTGCGTATTGGGATAACCGTCGGCTGGCCATTTCAGCTGCAGTTGCAGCGCACGAATGGCCTTGCGCGTATTGGCGCCGATGATGCCGTCCGCCGGGCCCGGATCGAAGCCGGCCTTGGTCAGCAGCTCCTGCAACTCGATACGCTCGCTACGACCGAGCTGGCGTTCACCGCGTGGCCATTGCCCACGGACTTCGCTGGGGCGCAGCAGGTTGTCAGCCAGCAGGCCAATGGCCAGGGCATAGGAGGTGGAGTTGTTGTACTTGAGAATGCTGCGGAAGTTGTCCAGCAGCAGGAACGCCGGGCCGCTATGGCCTGCAGGGAGCTGCAGGCTGGCGCGGGAACTGGCAGCAGCGCCGGTAGCCGATAGCGGACGCACGCCGAGCTCGGCCCATTCGGCCAGGGTGCGGCGTTGCTCCGGGTCTGCCAGGGCATAGTCGAAACCACTTGGCAGGTTGACCTCGAAGCCCCAGGGCTGACCTCGCTGCCAGCCCGATGCCTGCAGGTAGTGTGCTGCCGAGGCCAGGGCGTCGGTGGAGGAATTCCACAGGTCACGCCTACCGTCCTGGTCGAAATCGACGGCATGCTGGTTGTAGGTGGTCGGCATGAACTGGGTCTGGCCCATGGCGCCGGCCCAGGAGCCGATCATGCGCTCGCCGGTGATATCGCCGTTCTGCAGGATCTGCAGTGCGGCCAGCAACTGGCCGCGCCAGAACCCCTGGCGTCGGCCGTCATAGGCCAGCGTTGCCAGGGAGCGGATTACGCTGTGGCTGCCGATATTGTTGCCGAAGTTGCTTTCCAGCCCCCAGATCGCTACCAGAATCCGCGCATCGACACCGTACTGCTGCTCGATGCGCTGCAGAACCAGATTGTGTTGCGCCAGCAGGACCCGGCCGCGGCCGATGCGACTGGAAGACACTGCGCCATCGAGATACTCCCACACCGGCCTGGTGAATTCCGGCTGGCTGCTGTCGGCCTTGAGCACTGCAGGGTCTGGTGTGATGTCGGCAAATACGCGGTCGAACAGCGCGGCGTCGATACCGGCGGCGAGCGCCTCGCCACGAAGCGCCTGGCGCCAGTCGGCAAAACTGGGGGCGAGAGCGTCAGCAGGGGCTTGGGTCGTTGCCGGGGTGAGAACGGTCGGAAGGCTTTCAGCGGGGGCCTGGGCGCAGGCGGCCAGCAGCAGAAGAGGAAGGAGGCCCAAGGCGCGACGGGGAAACTGGTGTGGCATGTCTATCTCAAGGCATATAAGCAGGCTGCTACCTTAGCATGCTCAGGCCGCAGGCTGGGCTATCCATGACCCCATAAAGCAAGAAGCCTCCCAGTTTTGGGAGGCTTCGCGGCGGTAGCTGCCTTTGCCTTTCAGTGGTCGCTCCTGGCGGGAACGAAACAAGGGCTGGGCGACCATGGATTTGGCCTTGTTCGGCCGTTTGCCGGTTTTCTTGCTCATGACACGTCCTCTATTGAATTGCATGCACGGATGCAGGCGCCGCGGACTATGCGCCGCTGTACAGAAAATGTCCAGATGAAGGGCGGTATATCGGCTTACAGGCGTAGACGCTGACCAGCCAGTTGCAGGCTCAGCAGCGCGAGGTTACTCCAGGGATCGCCGGGTGCCTGGCCCTTGATCTGCGCGTCGATCTGCTGGGCCTGTTGCAGCAGATGGCCCCAGCGCTTGCTGCTGTGGCGCTGCAAGGCCTTGGATACCAGTGGGCGGCGTTTGTCCCAGACCGGTGGGCGGGCGCTGGAAAAGGCCTTGTCCAGCGGTATGCCCTGGCTGTGCTGGTGGGAAATGCCGGCGAGCAGGCGAATCTCGCGCGCCAGTGCCCAGAGAATCACCGGCGGTTCGACACCTTCGCCGCGTAGCCCTTCGAGTACCCGCAGTGCGTGCGCTGCATCTCCGGCGAGTGCGCAGTCGATCAGGCCGAATACATCGAAGCGGGCGCTGTCGGCCACCGCAGCCTGGACGGTCTCCGCATCCACCTGGTTGCCTTCGGCGAGCAGCTTGAGTTTTTCCACTTCCTGCGCTGCGGCCAGCAGGTTGCCCTCCACCCGTGCGGCGATCATCTCCACCGCATCGGCGCTGGCGCTCAGGCCGGCCTGGGCCAGGCGCTGGCGCACCCACTGTGGCAGCTGGTTGGCGTCGACTGGCCAGATCTGGATGAATTGGCTGGCCTGGTCATCGATCAGCGCCTTGGCCCACTTGGTCTTCTGCGAACTGCCGTCGAGTTTGGGCAGGCTGAGCAGCAGAACGGTGTCCTCTGGAGGGCGGGCCAGGTATTCCAGCAGTGCTGCGCCGCCTTTGTCGCCCGGCTTGCCGGAAGGCAGGCGCAGTTCCAGCAGGCGCTTTTCCGCGAACAATGACAGGCTGGCGCCGGCCTGCAGCAGGTTGCCCCAGTCGAAGTTGGCTTCGGCGTTGAATACCTGGCGTTCGCCGAAACCCTGCTGACGGCAGGCCTGGCGGATAGCGTCGGCGGCCTCCTGGCACAGCAGTGGTTCATCACCGCTGATCACATAAACAGGGGCAAGCGAGCCCTGCAGATGTTTGCCGAGTTGGGCGGGGGCAAGCTTCATCGAGGTGATGTCATCAAGGCGAGTGGGCAAGGGCCGCAGGCGCGGCCCAGGTCCGTTACTGGATCGGCAGTTCGATTGGCGACTGTTGCGGGGCAACCTGGCTCTCGCGAGCCTGGCGGGCCGCCTCGAGCGCTTCGGCTTCGGCCTGGGCACGAGCTTCGGCAGCCTGTTGCAACTGGTCCAGCTGAGCCGGGGTGATTTGCTGCAAGCGCAGGGTCAGTTGCTGAATCAGCTCGCGACGCAGTTCATTACGCAGTTGCAGGGCTTCCTGATCCGAACCGGTCAGGTTGTTGTCATCCTGCATGTAGTAGTTCTGCACTTCCACCTGGCTGCTGCTCAGCAGCAGGTTGCGGGCACCGCGGATTTCATAATCCAGAGCCATGGTCACTTCATACTCGGCGCTACGCGCGCCGCCGCTGAAGCTGGCCGTACGGCGATTCTCGGACTCGTTGCGGATCACCAGCTTATAGGGAGCACCGGCGTGAACATTGACGTCGTTGTTCTCCAGCATCTCGCGCAGCTCCTGCACGGTCTCGCCATAGGCGTTGCGGGCGCTGACGTCGAGTTCCTTGAGGGCAAACTGAACGTCGCCTGTACCGCGCAGCTGGAAGCCACATGCGCTGAGCAGGCCAGCCAGGCCGATGACCAGCAGATTCCGTTTCATCATTCTCATATCCCCTTGGCGGATCAGGGCGCCAGCCGAAGTCTGGCGCCGAGCTTAATCAGTTGGCGACGATGTTGACCAGCTTGCCCGGTACCACGATGACCTTGCGAATGGTCACGCCCTCGGTGAAGCGCAGTACGTTCTCGTTGGCTCGGGCGCTGGCTTCCACTTCTTCGCGGCTGGCGCTGGCCGGCACTTCGATTTGCCCACGCAGCTTGCCGTTGACCTGTACCACCAACGTCAGGCTGTCCTGCACCAGAGCGGCTTCGTCGACCTGCGGCCATTGTGCATCGATCACCGCATCGCCATGACCCAGGCGCTGCCACAGCTCATGGCTGATGTGCGGTGTGATGGGGGCCAGCAGCAGTGCGACCGTTTCCAGGCCTTCCTGCACCAGGGCGCGATCTTGCTCGGTGGCGGTAGCGGCCTTTTCCAGCACGTTCATCAGGGTCATCACCTGAGCGACGGCGGTATTGAACTTGTGGTGCTGGCCGATATCGTTGCTGGCCTGCTTGATGGCCAGGTGGATGGCGCGGCGTACGGCCTTCTGCTCGTCGTTCAGGCTGCTCACGTCCAGCTTGCCCGGCAGGCCGGCGCTGACGTGGGCGTGAGCCAGACGCCAGACGCGGCGCAGGAAGCGGTTGGCGCCCTCGACGCCGGCGTCCGACCACTCGCAGCTTTGGTCGGGCGGCGAGGCGAACATCATGAACAGGCGGCAGGTGTCGGCGCCGTACTGGTCGATCATGTCCTGCGGGTCGACGCCGTTGTTCTTCGACTTCGACATCTTCTCGGTGCCGCCGATTTCCACTGGCAGGCCGTCGCTTTTGAGCTTGGCGCCGATGACCTTGGCCTTGGCATCGCGCTCGACCTCGACGTCAGCCGGGTTGAACCAGTCCTTGCCGCCGTTTTCCAGAGTGCGGTAGTAGGTCTCGGCGACCACCATGCCCTGAGTCAGCAGGTTCTTGAACGGCTCGTTCGAGGACACCAGGCCTTCGTCACGCATCAGCTTGTGGAAGAAGCGCGCGTACAGCAGGTGCAGGATGGCGTGTTCGATGCCGCCGATGTACTGATCCACCGGCAGCCAGTGGTTGGCCGCTTGCGGGTCGACCATGCCGCCCTCGTAGTTCGGGCTGGCGTAGCGGGCGTAGTACCAGGAGCTTTCCACGAAGGTGTCCATGGTGTCGGTTTCACGCTTGGCCGCGGTGCCGCATTTCGGGCAGCTGCACTCGTAGAACTCGGGCATCTTCGCCAGCGGCGAGCCGGCGCCGTCCGGCACCACGTCTTCGGGCAGCACCACCGGCAGCTGGTCTTCCGGCACCGGCACGTCGCCGCAGCTCGGGCAGTGGATGATCGGGATCGGGCAGCCCCAGTAACGCTGACGGCTGATGCCCCAGTCGCGCAGACGGAACTGGGTTTTACGGGCGCCGTGCTCGCTGGCTTCCAGGTCGCCGACGATGGCGTCGAAGGCGGCGTTGAAGTCGAGGCCGTCGTACTTGCCGGAGTTGATGGTGCTCAGGCCGGCCTTGTCGCCGTACCAGTCCTGCCAGGTGCTGGCGTCGTAGTCCTTGCCTTCGCCGGCATACACCTGGGTGATCGGCAGGTTGTACTTGTTGGCGAATTCGAAATCGCGTTCGTCATGTGCCGGCACCGCCATCACCGCGCCTTCGCCGTAGCCCCACAGCACGTAGTTGGCGACGAATACCGGCAGCTTGTCGCCGGTCAGCGGGTGGATGACGAACTGGCCGGTGGCCAGGCCCTTCTTCTCCATGGTGGCCATGTCGGCCTCGGCCACGGAGCCGGCCTTGCACTCGGCGATGAACGCCTGCAGCTCGGCGCTGCCTTCGGCGGCGCGCTGGGCCAGCGGATGCTCGGTGGCCACGGCCACGTAGGTGGCACCCATCAGGGTGTCGGGGCGGGTCGAGTAGACCTTGAGCTGGCCGGCGATGCCGATGCTGTCGACGTCGTAGTCGAAGGCGATGTCGGCACCGAAGCTCTTGCCGATCCAGTTGCGCTGCATGGTCTTGACCTGCTCGGGCCAGCCGTCCAGCTCATCCAGGCTGCTCAGCAGCTCTTCGGCGTACGCGGTGATCTTGAAGTAGTACATCGGGATTTCGCGCTTCTCGATCAGCGCGCCCGAACGCCAGCCGCGGCCGTCGATGACCTGCTCGTTGGCCAGTACGGTCTGGTCCACCGGGTCCCAGTTGACGGTGCCGTTCTTGCGGTAGATCACGCCCTTCTCGAACAGGCGGGTGAACAGCCACTGCTCCCAGCGGTAGTAGTCCGGCTTGCAGGTGGTGACTTCACGCGTCCAGTCGATGGCCAGGCCCAGCGATTTCAGCTGGGACTTCATGTAGGCGATGTTCTCGTAGGTCCACTTGGCCGGCGCTACCTGGTTCTTCATCGCGGCGTTTTCCGCCGGCATGCCGAAGGCGTCCCAGCCCATGGGCTGCAGCACGTTCTTGCCCTGCATGCGCTGGTAGCGGGCAATCACGTCACCGATGGTGTAGTTGCGCACGTGACCCATGTGTAGCTTGCCGCTGGGGTAAGGGAACATCGACAGGCAGTAGAAGGTGTCCTTGCCGGGCTGTTCGCTGACGACGAAGGAATTCTGCGCGTCCCAGTGGGACTGCGCGGCGGCTTCTATTTCACGGGGCGAGTACTGTTCGTGCATGGCTCTGGCGCTGAAGGAAAGGGGGCTTGCGGAAAACGTCGTAGCATACATGAGCGCCGTCTATCGAGGGAAACCCAGATTGTGCTGCGCTCGCCGTTTGTCGCGGCATCGAGCCCATTGCATGGCCTTCGCTAAGCTTTGTTAAAGGCCTGCAATTGGCAGGTCTCGCGAGGTGTTAGATGGCTGATGCACGGCAAGCGGAGCGGGGTGGCGGTCTCTATGAGCGGCTACTGCAGCGTCTTGCCCTGGCGCTAGAGGAGGCGGACACCGCCAGTCGCCTGCATGCCGAACCCCTGCGCGATCTGGAACTCGATGGCCTGAGCCCGGCCGAGCTGGAACTGATTCGCGCGTACCTCAATCGTGATCTGCACTGGTTGCGTGGCTGGCATGCGGCGGCAGAGGAACTTGCCTTGATTCAACGTCAGCCGCTGCGCAGTGCCAAGCCTGCCGGCGGCAGACCGACGGGCAGGATCAAACCGCTGATGAAGCGCCGTCAGGCATTGTGCTGTGCGCTCTGTGGGGAGCCGGTCAGCTGGCACCGCGGGCAGGAGGCGCAGGCGTGCCAGGCTTGCGGCTCGAAGCTGTTTCGCAGTGGCAATTCTCGCTAGCGGTTTTCGTCTCGCTCGGTTTTTCTGCAACCTGTTAGGCTTTGGCACCCCGGAGGTGCCTGATGCCGATTCGCTACATCCTCAAACAATTGCTGATGCCGCCAGGTGCGCTGTTGCTGTTGATCCTGCTCGCCTGGTGGTGGCGTCGCAGGTTTCCACGCCTGGCGACGGGATGCTTCGTGCTCGGCTTTGGTGGGCTCTGGTTGATGAGTCTGCCGGCTGTCATGCAGTGGGGCGCCAGCCAGCTTGAGCGCGAACCGGCGCTGGCCGAAGCGCAGTGGTCGACCCTGGCGCAGCGCGCTGATGCCATCGTTATCCTCGGCGCCGGGCGTGAACAGAACGATCCAGGCTGGGGCGGAACCGATCAGCCTGGACTGATGGCGCTGGAGCGCCTGCGTTACGCGGCGCGTCTGGCGCGAGCATCCGGTTTGCCCTTGGCCGCTACCGGCGGCCTGCATTACGGCCAGCCGCCCAGCGAAGCGGCGTTGATGGCCGATGCGATGAAGCGCGATTACGGTTTGGAGATTCGTTGGCTGGAGGAGCAGAGCCGCACGACTTGGGAAAACGCGCTGCTGAGTGCCGAATTGCTGAAGCCGCAGGGAGTGCGCCGCGTGGTGCTGGTCACCCAGGCCTGGCACATGGCGCGGGCGCGCTGGTGTTTCGAGCAGGCCGGCTTCGAGGTGATCACCGCACCGATGGGCTATCTCAGCGCCGGTTATGAACGCCCGTTGGGCGGCTGGCTGCCGGAGTCGCGGGTGATATGGCAGAGCAGTCAGTTGCTTAATGAGGCCATCGGGCTGCTCGCCTATCCGTGGGTATACGGTGCTGATTGAGGCTGAGCGTTCGCGTAGGAGCGGCTTCAGCCGCGAACGAGGCTGGCAGAGCTTTCGCGGCTGAAGCGAAGTGCCGCCCAGCCGCTCCTACTATGCTGTGGCTTGGCGGCTCGATCGAGCCTAAAGGCCTGTTCGGTGTCTCGCTCCGCTTTGCCTACACCGTCTTGGCCATACGGCTGGCCAACAGCGCCCAGCCCAGCAGCAGGGCGCAGAAAATCGCCAGCGGCCAGATGCGCCATTGCAGGTACGGGGTCAGCCCCTGCATGGGCAGCACCTCGCCGTAGAGCACGCCGCGTTCGAACTGCGGCAGGCTGAACTGGATGCGGCCCTGCGGATCGATGACCACGGTCATGCCGTTGTTGGTGGCGCGGATCATCCAGCGGCCGGCCTCGAGCGCGCGCATCTGTGCCATCTGCAGGTGTTGCAGAGGGCCGATGGAGGTGCCGAACCAGGCGTCGTTGCTTACCGTCAGGAGGATGTCACTGTCCGCCGCCAGGGATGCGGCGAACTCCGGGTAGACCACCTCGTAGCAGATGAACGGGGCAATTCGGTAGCCCTTGGCCTGCAGGGGCGGCTGTTCGACCGGGCCGCGGGCGAAGTCGGACATGGGCAGGTCGAAGAAGGCGATCAGCCCGCGCAGCAAGTCCTGCAGGGGTACGTATTCGCCGAAGGGAACCAGTTTCTGCTTGAGGTAAGTGCCCTGCGCATCACCGATACTGGTGATGGCATTGTAGTAACGCAGCTCGCCACGCTCGTTGGACTGGCGCACCGGTACGCCGGTGATCAGCGCGCTTTGGCGATCACGGGCGAAACGATCCATCACGCCGATATAGCCCTGCGCCATGTCCTTGAGTACCGGGATGGCGGTTTCCGGCCAAACCAGCAGGTCGACGCGCTCGGCACTGAAGCTGAGGTCACGGTACAGCGCCAGCTGGGCGTTGAGCTGGGCGGGGTCCCATTTCATGTTCTGTTCGACGTTGCCCTGCACGGCGGCGACGCTCAGGCTGTTGCCGGACGGGTAGGTCCATGGGTGATCCTGCAGCGACAGCCCGGCGATCCAGGGGGCGATGAGCAGTATCAGGCCCGCAATGTAGCGCGGCTTGTGCGGCCGCAGGCGCTCCAGGTTGACGATCAGCGCTGCCGACAGCGCGACCAGGAAGGACGCCAGCCATACACCACCGACCGGCACCAGGCCGCTGAGCGGGCCGTCGAGCTGGCTGTAGCCGGCGTAGAGCCAGGGGAAACCGGTGAGAAACCAGCTGCGGAAAACCTCCTGAAACACCCACAGTGCGGCGAACGCCAGGGCGTCGGCCAGTGGTGCTTCGCTACGGCGTATCCAGCGTGCCCAGAGGGCGGCGCTCAGGGCGAAGAACAGGCCAAGGCCTGCGACGAAGCCCAGGGTAAGAATACCGGCCAGCGCGGGCGAGGCGGCGCCATAGTCATGGATGCTGACATACACCCAACTGGTACCCGAGGCGAACAGACCAAACCCATAGCTCCAGCCGCGCAGCGCTGCCTGACCCGGGCGCAAATGGCGCAGGCCCAGATAGAACAGGGCGATGGACAGTACGGCCAGTGGCCACAGGTCGAACGGGGCGAGGGCCAGGGTGGTCAGGGCGCCTGCGCCGCAGGCGAGCAGATGACCGGGCCAGCCCGGACGGGTGATCCATTGCAGCATGGGCAGATCCTTGGATACGGAGTGGCGCAAGGGTAGAGCGGAATCGAGGCGGGGGAAAGCATTCGCCCTCTCCAGGTGGAGAGGGCGAGGGCTCAGCGACTGACCGGGGTCAGGCGCAGCAGATGGATACGGCGGCTGTCGGCGTTGAGCACGCGGAAGCGGAATTCGCCGATCTCGGTCACTTCGTTGCGCTTGGGCAGGTGGCCGAAGGCATTCATTACCAGACCGCCGACGGTGTCGTATTCGTCGTCGGAGAACTGGCTGTCGAAGGTCTCGTTGAAGCTGTCGATGGGCGTCAGCGCCTTGATCAGGTAGTCGCCGGACGGCAAGGGTTTGATATAGCCATCTTCCTCGACGTCGTGCTCGTCCTCGATGTCGCCGACGATCTGCTCGAGCACGTCCTCGATGGTCACCAGGCCGGCGACGCCACCGTATTCGTCGATCACCACGGCCATATGGTTATGGTTGGCGCGGAACTCGCGCAGCAGCACGTTGAGTCGCTTGGACTCGGGCACGAAAGTGGCCGGGCGCAACATGTCCTTGATATTGAAGTTGGGCTGCTCGCTTTGCAGGATCAACGGCAGCAGGTCCTTGGCCAGGAGGATGCCGATCACGTCGTCGAGGCTTTCGCCGATCACCGGGTAGCGTGAGTGCGCCGCATCGATGATGGCAGGGAGAAATTCGCGGGGAGTCTGGTTGGCCTTGATGCTGATCATCTGCGAGCGCGGCACCATGATGTCGCGTACCTGCAGGTCGGCGACCTGGATGGCGCCTTCGACGATGGTCAGCGCTTCGCTGTCGAGCAGTTTGTTCTGGTGGGCTTCGCGCAGGACTTCCAGCAGCTCCTGGCGGTTTCTCGGCTCATGAGCAAAAGCCTGGGTCAGTTTGTTGAACCAGGACTTCTGCTCGTTGCTCGATCGGTCTTCGCTCATGGCGTTTTACTCGGGATCCTTGTCAGGAAAAGTTATTGGCTATGTACGCGTTAGCTGTTGAGGTCGCAAGTAGGCTTTTGTAGGAGCCACGCCCTCGGGGCGAACGGACAGGGCAGCAGCGATCTCGCGCCGCTGCGACTATCGTTTCGCGCCGGGGCGGCGCTCCTACAAGGCAGGTCGTTCATCGTCGGCATACGGGTCGGGATGACCCAGTTCGGCGAGCAATTGTCGTTCCAGATCTTCCATTTCGAGGGCTTCTTCTTCCTCGATATGGTCATAGCCCAGCAGGTGCAGGCAGCCGTGAATCACCAGGTGCGCCCAGTGTGCTTCCAGCGTCTTGCCTTGCTCGGCCGCCTCACGTTCGAGCACCGGCACGCAGATCACCAGGTCGCCGAGCAGCGGGATATCGAGCAGTCCTTCCGGCACATCGGCGGGGAAGGACAGCACATTGGTGGCGTAGTCCTTGTGCCGCCAGGTGTGGTTCAGTTCGCGCCCCTCGGCTTCGTCCACCAGACGGATGGTCAGCTCGGAGTCGGCCGTGCGCTGACGCAGGGCCAGTTCGCACCAGCGGCGCAACTGTGCTTCATCAGGATGCTGGCCATCACTGGCCAGTTGCAGGTCGAGCTCAAGCATCCTTGCCCTCGGCCTTGCTCTGCACGCGGGCGTCGTGGCGTTCGTAGGCCTCTACGATGCGCTGCACCAGCGGGTGGCGCACCACGTCCTTGGGCAGGAAATGGGTGAAGCTGATGCCTGGCACGTCCTTGAGCACCTCAATCACGTGGCCCAGGCCGCTCTTGGTGCCACGCGGCAGGTCGACCTGGGTGATGTCGCCGGTGATCACCGCAGTGGAGCCGAAGCCGATGCGGGTGAGGAACATCTTCATCTGCTCGACGGTGGTGTTCTGGCTCTCGTCGAGGATGATGAAGCTGTTGTTCAGCGTACGGCCGCGCATGTAGGCCAGTGGAGCGATCTCGATCACCTGCTTCTCGATCAGCTTGGCCACGTGGTCGAAACCGAGCATCTCGTAAAGCGCGTCGTACAGCGGGCGCAGGTAGGGGTCGATCTTCTGCGCCAGGTCGCCGGGCAGGAAGCCGAGCTTTTCGCCGGCCTCGACCGCTGGGCGCACCAGCAGAATCCGCCGCACCTGCTCGCGCTCCAGCGCATCTACCGCGCAGGCTACGGCCAGGTAGGTCTTGCCGGTACCGGCCGGGCCGATGCCGAAGTTGATGTCGTTGTCGAGGATCGCCTTGACGTAGCGCTGCTGGTTGGCGCCGCGCGGCTTGATCACACCCTTGCGCGTGCGCAGGGTTACCTGCGGGGCGTTGCTCGGGTTGACGAGTTCCTCGACGCCGGACTCCTGCAGGTACAGGTGGACCATGTCCGGCGATAGTTCGGTGGCCTTGGTTTCGCGGTACAGCTTGCGCAGCAGTGTCTCGGCGGCCAGGGTCTTGTCGGCGCTGCCGATCATCTCGAACTGGTTACCTCGGTTGCGGATTTCCAGGCCGAGGCGCTCTTCGATCAGGCGCAGGTGCTCGTCGAACTGGCCGCAGAGGTTGGCGAAACGGCGGGCCTCGAAGGGCTCGAGGGTGAAACGATGGGGTTCTAGAGAGGCGTTCAAGGTGATGTTGTGATCGTCACTTGGCTGGGTATTGAAAGGCAGCATAACGCTGGCCGCCCACAACGCAAAGTGTGGGCGACCGCGACATTAGTGGAGGGTCTCGGCGTCCAGCAGTGTGCCGCGCAGCGAGTGTGGCAGGGCATCGTCGATATGCACATCGACGAATTGGCCGATCAGGCGCGGATTATCGCAACGGAAGTTGACGATGCGGTTCTGCTCGGTGCGGCCCTGGAGCATGCCCGGGTCCTTCTTCGAGTAGTCGCTGACCAGGATGCGCTGCACGGTGCCGACCATGCGTCGGCTGTTTTCGAAGCCATTCTGGCTGATGCGGTGCTGGAGCAGGGCCAGGCGCTGCTTCTTCACTTCGTCCGGGGTGTCGTCCACCAGATCGGCGGCCGGGGTGCCGGGGCGCGAGCTGTAGATGAAGGAGAAGGAGAAGTCGAAGCCGACGTCGTCGATCAGCTTCATGGTCTGCTCGAAGTCCTTCTCGGTCTCGCCGGGGAAGCCGATGATGAAGTCAGAGCTGATCAGGATGTCCGGCACCGCTGCGCGCAGCTTGCGGATGCGCGACTTGTACTCCAGCGCCGTGTGGTTGCGCTTCATCGCCGCGAGAATGCGGTCCGAGCCGGACTGCACCGGCAGGTGCAGGTATTTGACCAACTGCGGAATCTCGGCGTGGGCCTGGATGATCGCATCGGAGAACTCCAGCGGGTGGCTGGTGGTGTAGCGAATGCGCTCGATGCCGTCGAGCGCTGCCACGGCGTGCAGCAGCTCGGCGAAGTCGGCGATGCGCCCGTCCGGGGTCTCGCCGCGGTAGCCGTTGACGTTCTGCCCGAGCAGGGTGACTTCCTTGACGCCCTTGTCGGTGAGCTGGGTGATTTCCAGCAGCACATCGGCCAGTGGGCGGCTGACTTCCTCACCGCGGGTGTAGGGCACCACGCAGAAGGTGCAGTACTTGCTGCAGCCTTCCATCACCGAGACGAAGGCGCTGGGGCCGTCGACACGCGGTTCGGGCAGACGGTCGAACTTCTCGATCTCGGGGAAGCTGATGTCCACCTGGGCGGTCTTGGTCACGCGCGCGGCATCGATCATTTCCGGTAGGCGGTGCAGGGTCTGCGGGCCGAATACCACGTCGACGTAGGGTGCGCGGTCGCGAATGGCGGCGCCTTCCTGGCTGGCCACGCAGCCGCCGACACCGATCACCAGGTCCGGGTTGGCCTGTTTCAGCTCGCGCCAGCGACCGAGCTGGGAGAACACCTTGTCCTGCGCCTTCTCGCGGATCGAGCAGGTATTGAGCAGGATCACGTCGGCGTCTTCGGGTTTTTCCGTAACCTCCAGGGCCTGATGCTCGCCCAGCAGGTCGACCATGCGCGAGCTGTCGTACTCGTTCATCTGGCAACCGTGGGTTTCGATATAGAGCTTCTTGGTCATGGCACTGTCTGAGGTGGTTAAAAAATGACCGCGCATTATAGGGGAGAGGCAGGCAACAGGCTACAAGCGGCGCATGGCTATCGAGGCTCATGTGGCCCGGGTGCAATCCAGAGCGCGGCAGGTCGGGCATTCATCCCCGGATTGCATCCGGCTACGCTAGCGTGCTGCTTTCGGCCTTGTGCTATTCTGCGCGCCCCGTTTTTCCTGACTTCGAGCCTTCATGAGCAAGCGCGATCCCATCTACAAGGTGATTTTCCTCAACCAGGGCCAGGTGTACGAGATGTACGCCAAGCAGATCTTTCAGAGCGATCTGTGGGGCTTTCTGGAGGTGGAGGAGTTCGTCTTCGGCGAGCGCAGCCAGCTGGTCGTCGACCCCAGCGAGGAGAAGCTCAAGGCGCAGTTCGAGGGCGTGGTGCGCAGCTTCGTGCCGATGCACGCGATCATCCGCATCGACGAGGTGGAGCGTCTGGGCACGGCGAAGATCAGCGAGGCCAAGGGCGGCGGCAACGTCATGCCGTTCCCCATGCCGATGCCGGATAAATAAGCCCGGAGCCGTAGGGTGCGCCGCGCGCACCCGCGCGTTCAAGGCAGAGGTGCGAAAGGGGAACGGCCTTCGGCTGTCTGCAGTTCCAGCAGGTAGCTGCGGAAGATCTGCCCCAGCACCTGGCTGGCGATTTCCAGCTCGTCACGACGCATCTGCGCCGATACCAGGTCGGCGCTGTCCATGGCTTCGTCCGAGCCATTGACCGAGGCCATCTTCAACACGATGTAAGCCTGCACGTTGTTGGCGGGTACGCCTTCGCCACGGAAGAACATGGTGCCCAGACGTAATTGCGCTTCGGCATGGCCCTGCAGCGATGCCCGCTCGAACCAGTTCAGCGCCTGCTTGAGGTCGCGCGGGGTGCGCTTGCCATCGTAGTAGTACTCGCCGAGTTCGAAGGCCGCCTGCATATCGCCGCCACGCGCCATCTCCTGGCAGCTCGCCAGCGCATCGGGCATGTCTTCGGGAGGGGCGTTCAGGGCACAACTGCCGGTTGCGGGAATCAGCAGGGAGTTGCCGCCTGCGGATGCAAACAGCGGGAGGAAAAGCAACAGGCAGCCCAGTGACAGGGTGCGGCCGGTGCGGTTCATCTGGATAACGGGACCTCGGCAGTTCAGGGCGGGTGACGTGCCCGGTCGGCGCGATGCGTGCCGACCGTCGCATTATGGAATAAACCGCGCGTTTGTTACAAAGCCTGTTTCTTCGCGCTTCCCGGCAGGGTTAAGAGCAGCCAGACCAGCAACGGATAAGCCAGTGCCAGCAGCACGTGGAACAGGTCCACACGCAGCAGCGAGCCGATCGCGCCCGCGCTGCCCACTCCGATGCCGGCCAGCAGGAACAAGCCCACTGCGCTGCCGGCAGCGAAGAGCGCGCTACGCTGCGGCCATTGCATGGCACCGGCATAGAGAATCAGCACCAGGGTGAGCAGATTCAGCGCCAGGCGGTAGTCCTCGAGGTAGCCGAGCTGACGAAACAGCTCGAAGAAGGCGCACAGCCCGAGCAGGATGCGTCCCCAGTTCGGCCGGCTCCAGGCCCAGCCACGGCTCAGCGCCAGTGCTGCAGCGCCCAGCAGTGGCAGGCCGAGAAAGGCACTGGCCTGGCTCAGCCACAGGTGCGCCTCTTGCCAGCCAGTGTCGAGGCCGTAGCGCACCACGCCGACGCTGGCGGCCGCTGCAGGCAACAGGAACCCCAGCAGCGCACAGAACAGCGCCGGCTGGTCGCCTTCGCCATGACGCCCGCGGGCCCGGCCGACAAGCCAGGCGCAGGTTGCGCAGGCGATGGCCAGCAGGGCATCGCTGAAGGCCGTGCTGTACTGCATCAGGCTTTTTTCAGTTCGGCGAAGGCGCGCTCGGCTGCAGCGAAGGTAATCTCCAGCTCCTTGTCGCCGTGGGCGATGGAGGTGAAGCCGGCCTCGAAGGCGCTCGGCGCCAGGTACACGCCGCCCTCGAGCATCAGGTGGAAGAAGCGGTTGAAGCGCGCGCTGTCGCTGGCCATCACGTCGGCGAAGGTGACGATATCGTCGGCGCCGCTGAAGTACAGACCGAACATGGCGCCTGCCTGCGTGGTGACGAAGGGGATGCCGGCGGCATCGGCACGCTCCTGCAGGCCGGCGAGCATGCGCGAGGTGTAGTCGCTCAGCTCGGCGTGGAAGCCCGGGCGGCTGATCAGTTTTAGCGTGGTCAGGCCGGCGGCCATTGCCAGCGGGTTGCCCGACAGGGTGCCGGCCTGGTAGACCGGGCCCAGCGGGGCGATGCAGCCCATGATCTCGCGCTTGCCGCCGAAGCAGCCGACCGGCATGCCGCCGCCGACGATCTTGCCGAAGGTCGACAGGTCCGGGGTGATGCCGTAGTAGCCCTGGGCGCCGCCCAGCGAGACGCGGAAACCGGTCATCACTTCGTCGAAGATCAGCACCACGCCATGTTTGTCGCACTGCTCGCGCAGGCCTTCGAGGAAACCCGGCGCTGGCGGTACGCAGTTCATGTTGCCAGCGACCGGCTCGACGATGATGCACGCCACTTCGCCGCCGACCTGGGCCAGGCACTCGGCCACGGCGTCGATGTCGTTGAAGGGCAGGGTCAAGGTGTGTTTGGCGAAGGCCGCCGGTACGCCGGCGGAGTTCGGCACGCCCTGGGTCAGGGCGCCAGAACCGGCCTTGACCAGCAGGCTGTCGGAGTGGCCGTGGTAGCAACCCTCGAACTTGATGATGCTGTCGCGGCCGGTGTAGCCACGGGCCAGGCGGATGGCACTCATGGTCGCCTCGGTGCCGGAGCTGACCATGCGCACCATCTCCATCGACGGTACCAGCGAGCACACCAGTTCGGCCATCTCGGTTTCCAGGGCGGTCGGTGCGCCGTAGGACAGGCCGTGTTCCAGCTGACGACGTACCGAGTCGAGTACGTCCGGGTGGCTGTGGCCGAGGATCATCGGGCCCCAGGAACCGACGTAGTCGACGTAGCGCTTGTCGTCTTCATCGACCACGTAGGCGCCTTCTGCGTGCTTGAAGAACAGCGGGGTGCCACCGACGCTGCGGAAGGCACGTACTGGCGAGTTGACGCCGCCGGGGATGTGCTTCTGGGCGTTGGCGAAGAGGATCTCGGAACGGGACATGACGGGTTCTCTCTGCAAAAGGGTCAATCGAACAGCGCCGCGAAGGCGCGGGCGCGGTCTTCCACCTCGGAGGCGGAGTCCGCAGCGAACAGGGCGTGGATCACGGCGACCAGGCTGGCGCCGCGAGCGATCAGACCGGGGGCGGTGTCCAGGTTCACGCCGCCGATGGCGACGATGGGCACGCTGAAGCGAGCACGCGCTTCATCCAGCAGCTCCACGGTGGCTGCCGGTGCGCCTGGCTTGGTGTTGGAGTTGAAGAAACGGCCGAAGGCGATATAGCTGGCGCCTTTGCTGACGGCACATTCGGCCAGCTCCAGCTGCGCGTGGCAGGTGCCACCAATCACGGCGTCGCTGCCGAGGCGGGCACGGGCAGCAGCCAGCGAGCCGTCGCTCTGGCCCAGGTGCAGGCCGACGCCCAGGCGCGCGGCCAGTTCGAGATCGTCGTTGATGATCAGCGTGGCTTGGTGGCTGCTGCACAGTTCGGCCAGGGCCTGTGCCTCATCGAAGCGGCGCCCGGCATCGGCGGACTTGTCGCGGTACTGCAGCAACCGCGCACCGCCGCGCAGCGCCGCCTCGGCATAGGGCAGCAGCTTGCCGCCCGTCAGCAGTGGCGTGTCGGTGATGGCGTAGAGGCCGCGCAGGTTCATTGGCCGTAATCCAGCGGCAGGCGGCGCGGAACGAACTGGCCGTGGCCGGGCTGCTCGGCGTCACGCAGGGTGCACCAGGTGTAGTCGAGCGCGCTTTTCACGGCGCTGACCAGCTCCTGACCCAGCGCCAGGCGTCCGGCCAGGGTGCTGGCCAGGGTGCAACCGGAGCCATGGTAGCTGCCGGGCAGGCGCGCGCAGGTGAAGGTGTGGCGGCTGCCGTCGCGGCTGTACAGGCGGTTATGCACTTCGGCTTCGTCGCCATGGCCGCCGGTGATCAGCAGGTGCTCGATGAAAGGCAGCAGCTTGTCGGCGCATTCGTCGGCGCTGCCGTCTGGCAGTTCGGCGAGGATGCGCGCTTCCGGCAGGTTGGGTGTGGCGATGGTGGACACGGCGAACAGGCGCTCGCGCATGGCGTAGCCGACGTCATCCTTGCCCAGTGAGCCACCACCGCCAGCACGCAGCACCGGGTCGCAGACCAGCGGTACGCCAGGCAGCTGGCTCATCACCTCGAGCACGGTATCGACCATCTGCACCGAGCCGAGCATGCCCAGCTTGACCGCCGCCACCGGCAGGTCAGCGATCACCGCGCGGGCCTGAGCCAGCACCCAGTCGCGGTCGAGTACGCGGAAATCACTGACATTGACCGTGTCCTGCACGGTCAGCGCGGTGACCGTCGGGGCGGCGTGGCAACCCTGGGCGAGCAGGGCTTCGATATCGGCCTGCAGGCCGGCACCACCGCTGGGGTCGTGGCCGGACATGCAGAGCACTACGGGGCGAGAGTTTGGCATTTTCATGGTGCGCGAGCTTATCACTAACCGTGGTCAGGAGGCTGCACGGCATGCCCTTCAGTAGCCTTTCTGATTCTCGTCTGTATTGGCGTTTGCCTCGCTGGAAATGGCATCATGCGCGGCCCTGCCGCCTTGCCCGATTGCTGCCGATGACGCTGCGTACTTGCCTGATCATGATGACCGCCTTGGCGGTGATCACCGATAACCTGATCATCCCCTTCTACCCGCAGTATTTTGCCGAACGCTTCGACAATCCGCCGGAGCAGCATGTCGGCCTCTATTTGGCGGTCGTCAGTCTGGTGGTGATGGCGGTGTTTCCGCTCTGGGCGCGTCTGGCCAAGCGCGTGCACCCGGTGCGCATTCTGATCAGTGCGCAGTTCATGGCTGGCAGCCTCACCGCCGCCTGCTATTTCATCGACTCGCTGCCGCTGTTCTGGGTGGTGTCGCTGGTGATGGTGCTGTTTAAGGGCAGCTACCTGCTGATGTATCCCTACGTGATGAGCCTGCAACAGCAGGACAACCACACCCAGACCATCGGTACGCTGTCTGTGGTGGTGCACTTCGGCGCCATTCTTGGCGCGGCGCTGGGCGGCCTGATCCTGCAGATCATGAACATCGGCGACGTGTTTCTGGTGATGGCCGCAGGCGACTTCATTCAGATGGCCATCTGCATGCATCTGGTGCGTGGTCATCTGCCCGCTCCTGGCGAGCAGCCAGCGAGCGAAGAGGCGCCGGTGAAGAATGAGGCGCGCAGCCTGCCGGCCATCTACCGGTTGTGCCTGGTGATGCTGCTGTTCTATTGCGTTGGTTACATCACGCGGCCGTTCTTCGCCGTCTACTGGCAGCAGGTGGCGCAGTGGAACAGCGAGATGGCCGCCGGCTTCGTCTATTCACTGCCCGGCGCGGTGGCCGTACTGGCGCTGTGGTGGGGGCGTCGTGCGACCAAGCAGGGCAATACCCGCGATGGCATCCTTGCCGGGCTGCTGCTGGGAGCCGTCGCCACCTTCATCCAGGGCTTCGGTGATCAGTGGCTGATCCTGCTCGGCCGGGTACTGTTCGGCTGGGCGCTGTATCAGGTCACGGTGCGCCTCGATGCGCTGCTGTTCGAGCTGAGCTCGCCGGAGCACTACGCGGTGGACTTCAGCAAGATCAACATCTTCCAGTGCCTGGGCAACATGGGCTCAGCCTACGGTGCCGGCCTGCTGGTCAGTCACTACGGCCAGGTCGTGCCGTTCTGGGTGGGGGCGGCCGGCCTATTGCTGACGGCGGCGCTGTTCCCCTTGCTGGTGCGCAAACCCAGCACTGCGTGAGACCTCAGTAGCGAATGATAATTTGATGCATATGCATATCGATGATTAAATTCGCTGCTCTTTTGGTCTTTCCCAGGTCCGCCGCGATGCACGACCTTCACCATCTGCTCGACGTGATTTCCCGCACCCTGCCGGGCGTGCCGTGGCGAATCGGCTGCGCCGAGGACGAGCAGTTGGTCTGCGGCAGCGATGGCAACACCCAGCGTATCGCCAGCCTCTATCAATATTGGCGTGAGGCGCACCCGGAGGCCGGCCCGCATTATTGGTCGGTCCGCAGTTGGACCTACCTGGTTTGGCAACCCATCTACCTGACACTGCTCAGCGTGCACCTGGCACAGCGTGCTCCTTGTCTGGCCAGCCTCGGGCAAAGCCTGCACAGCGGCGTGGTCTCGGGCTTTTGCCTGGCTGAGCATTGCCCATGGCAGGCCAGCGAGTCTGAGTTGATCGGCCGGGCAGCACGCCAGCTCGATGAGTGGCTGCGTCGCCAGCATGCCGAGTTCTGTCAGGTACAGAGCATCCACGGCAAGCTGGCGCAGCGCCTGGCGGCTGATTTCGTGCTGGCAGCGTTGTTGCTGGTGCAGCGCCAGCTGGTCCTGGGCAACGAGCAACTGCTTGTACTGGCTGGGCAATGGCTGGCCGCGCTGGGTCTGAGTGGTGGCAGTGACCTGATCACCGTGCGCCTGGACGATGGCCGCGACTGCCTGACCCTGGAACGCAAGGCCTGCTGCCAGCATTTTCGCCGCTGTGACGGCAGCCTGTGCAGTACCTGCCCGAAGCTGCAGCGGGACGAGCGTCTGCTGCGTTTGCGTGAGGAGTTGGCGCTGGCATGTTGAAGCTGCGTGACATCGAAGTTCGCCGTGGCGAGCGAGTGACGCTGGCCCTGGACGAGCTGCACCTTGAAGGTGATCGCTTTACCGTGATCCTTGGCCACAATGGCTCGGGCAAATCCACCCTGATGAACCTGCTGGCGCGTCAGCTGGAGCCGACGCGTGGCAGCCTGCAGCTCGATGATCAGCCGCTGTCGCGCTTCTCCGCCCGTGACTTCGCCCGGCGCGTGGCGTTCCTGCCGCAACACCTGCCGGACGTCGCCGGGCTGACTGTGCGTGAGCTGGTGCGTCTGGGCCGCTTCCCCTGGCGCGGTTTGCTCGGCCGCTGGCGCGCCGAGGACCATGCGGCGGTCGATCAGGCACTGGCGCAGACCGATGTCGCGCACTACGCCGAGCAACTGGCCGATGGCCTGTCCGGTGGCGAGCGGCAGCGGGCCTGGATCGCCATGCTGCTGGCCCAGCATTCGCCGTTGCTGTTGCTCGACGAGCCGACCTCGGCGCTGGACCTGGCTCACCAGTACGAGCTGATGGGCCTGCTGCGCCAGCTCAACCGCGACAGTGGTCGTGGCATCGTCGCCATCCTGCATGACATCAACCTGACCGCACGGCATGCCGACCGAGTGATCGCGCTGAAGCAGGGACGCATCTTCTTCGATGGCAGCCCGGACGAGTTGCTCGACGGGCCGCTGCTCAGCCAGCTCTATGACATCGATATCGAACTGATCGAGCAGCCAGGCAGCGCTCGCAAGATTGCCGTGGTGGCCTGAACGTGGCGGCAGTCTCGGCGCCGTCACGCCACTTTCTGACGCTGCTCGTGCTGCTGCCGCTGATGCTGGTTCATCTGTGGCTGGCGGCCGAGCTCGCTCCGTTCGAATTGTGGGCATTGCTTGGCGCGCAGACGCAGAGTTTCGAGTTTCTTCAACTGCAGCTGTCGGCGCTACCCAGGCTGTGCATGGCGCTGCTGACAGGTGCGGCACTGGGGCTTTCCGGCAGCCTGTTGCAGCAGATCACGCAGAATCGCCTGGTGTCGCCGATGACCATTGGCGCCTCCTCGGGGGCCTGGTTGGGGCTGGTCCTGGCCACCCTGCTGGTGCCGGCATTCGCCGCCGACCATGGCCAATGGGCCGCCCTTGGCGGCGCGTTGGCAGCGGTCGGACTGGTGCTGCTGATCGCCGGGCGCAGTGGTATCGGCGGTTTGCCACTGGTGCTCGGCGGCATGGCGATGAACCTGTTGCTGGGTGCGCTGGCGGCGGGTCTGGTGCTGATCAACAACCAGTACACCCAGGGACTGTTCGTCTGGGGCGCGGGCGACCTGGCGCAGATCGACTGGCATTGGGTGCAGTGGCTGTGGCCCAAGCTGCTGCTGGCGGTGCCGCTGCTGATCCTGGCGCCGCGCCCGTTGAGCCTGTTGCAACTGGGTAGCGACGCCGCCCAGGCCCGCGGTCTGGCACTGTGGCCGGTGATGCTGGCGCTGTTTCTGGCTGCGCTGTGGCTGTGCTCGGTATCGATCACCGCCGTCGGGCTGATCGGCTTCATCGGTCTGCTCACGCCCAACCTGGCGCGGTTGCTCGGTGCCCGTACGGCGCGCGACGAACTGTTGTACAGCACGCTGCTCGGCGCTTTGTTGCTGCTGGCCACCGATGCCCTGGCGTTGCTGGCCAATCAGCTCGGCGGCCAGCTGGTGCCCAGCGGCGCGGCTGCGGCGTTGATCGGCGCGCCGGTGCTGTTGTGGATGGCGCGCCGGCATCTGGCGGCCGAAGACCCGCACGGCCTGCAACTGCCGGCCGGTGCCGAATGTTTCGGTTGGCGCAGTGCGCTGTGGGTCGCGCTGCTGGCTCTGCTGGCCTTGATTTTGGCCCTGGGCCTGGCGCGCGGCCTGGACGGCTGGCGTCTGCAGTGGCCGTCGGCGCTGGTCTGGTCGCTGCGTTGGCCGCGCGTGCTCACCGCCGCGTCGGCAGGGGCGGGGTTGGCTATTTCCGGATTGCTGCTGCAGCGCCTGTTGCGCAACCCCTTGGCCAGCCCGGATATCCTCGGCCTGTCGGCCGGCGCCACCTTGGCGGTGATGCTCGCACTGATGCTGTTCGGTGGCGGTGTGCTCGGCGCCGTGGCGCCGCTGGCGGCCTTCATCGGCAGCCTGGCGGTGCTGATCGTGCTGATGCTGCTCGGTCGCCGTCACCGCTATTCCCCGGCCCTGATGGCGCTGTTGGGTATCTCCCTCGGCGCACTGCTCAATGCGGCGCTGCAGTTCGTGCTGGCCAAGGGCACGGCAGATTCCTTCGCCCTGCTGGGCTGGTTGGCTGGCTCCACCTATCGCGCCACGCCAGCGCAGGCGCTGTGGCTGAGTGCGGGAGTGGTGGTGCTTGGCGTGCTGGCGGCACTGTTCCAGCGCGCACTGACGCTGATCGGGATCGGCGATGGCGTGGCTGCCAGCCGCGGGCTGAATGTACCGCGCCTGCGCCTGGCGCTGCTGGTATTGGTGGCGCTGCTCTGCGCGCTGGTCACCAGCCTGCTTGGCCCTGTGGCTTTTCTCGGCCTGCTGGCGCCACATATCGCGGTGATCCTCGGTGCGCGCCGTGTGCTGCCGCAACTGCTGCTGGCCGCAGCGCTAGGCGCAGTACTGATGCTGTTGGCGGACTGGGCCGGGCGCACCCTGATCTTCCCGCTGCAGATTCCGGTCGGCATCGTCGCCTCGGTGCTGTGCGGCGCGTACTTCGTGTACTTGCTGATTCGCGGGAGACTGGCGTGAGGGTTTGGCTGCTGGGTCTGCTGTTGCTCTGGCTGACGCCCGTATGGGCCAATGACGCGCCACGGGTGGCAGCGCTGAGCTGGGAGGCGGCAGAGCATCTGCTGATGCTTGACGTCACCCCGGTGACCGTCGCGGATGCCGGCGACTATCGCGCCTGGGTGGTGCGTCCGACATTGCCTGACAGCGTGCCGTCGAGCGGTTCGCGCCTGGAGCCCAATCTCGAACTGCTGGCCGAATTGCGTCCGCAGCTGATCGTGATTCCGCCGCTGCTCGAGGACATTCGGCCATTGCTGGAGCGCATTGCCCCAGTGCAGGTGTATCAGAGCTTTGGCCAGCAGCACGACAACCTGCAGGTGCAGCGCGAGGCGTTTCGCAGCCTGGCCCGTGCGCTGGGGCGTGAGGCCCTGGCCGAGCGACGTCTGCAGGCAATGGACGATGAGCTGGAGCAATTGCGTGAGCAGTTGCAGGCGCACTATGCCGGGCAACTGCCGGCGGTGACGGTGATTCGCTTTTCCTCGCCGACCGCGGCCTTCATCAATGGTCCCAACTCCATGCCGCAGCATGCATTGACGTTGCTCGGTCTGCAGCCGGCCATACAACTGGAGCCCAGCCCCTGGGGAGTCACTCAGGTGCCGATTACCGCGTTGGGGCATATCGACAGTGGCGTCGTCCTGCATATCGAGCCGTTCGCCCAACAGGCGCAACTGTTCGCCTCGCCGCTTTGGCAGGCAATGCCCTTCGTTCGCGCCGGGCGCTTTGCGGCGATGCCGTCGACCTGGACCTACGGCGGCGTGTTTTCCCTGCAGTATCTCGCCGAATCCATCACGCAAGCGTTGCTTAAACTGCCAGCCGAATCTGGCAAATAGCGTCGACAGTCCCTAGAGTAGGGCGATTCGAATATAAGTCTGCCTTGCGTGACGGCGCCATCCAGGGCTGATGGGAGCCTGAGTGTCGTTCGACAGGGCTAGTGGAGTCGTATGTCCCGGCTGCTCGTGCTCTTGCTGAGCCTCGTTTTTTCCTCGCTCGTGGGCGCCGTTACCTTCGACGAACAGGTGCGCGCGCTGCCGCTTGGGCAGAGCATGTACGTTTTCGAAGACGTACGTGGCGATGCCAGCATCGACGACGTTTCCTCTCAGGCGGTGCAGGGCAGTTTCCGTCTGCACGACAAGCCTGTGCTGAACGCCGGTTATTCGCGTTCGGTATTCTGGCTGCGTCTGGACCTGCAGTATCGCCCGCAGCAGGCGCAAGGCTCGCGCAACTGGCTACTCGAGCTGGCGTATCCGCCGCTCGATCACCTGGAGCTCTACCTGCCTGACGACAACGGCAGCTTTGCCCTGGCGCAACGGACGGGGGACGCGTTGCCATTCGACAGCCGGCAGATTCGGCAGAACAACTACCTGTTCGAGCTGAACCTCGAGCCTGGTCAGAGCAAGCGCATCTATCTGCGCCTGGAAAGCCAGGGCTCGATCCAGGCACCGCTGACCCTGTGGGCGCCCAACGCCTACCTGGAAGAACAGCCCGGGCGCATCTACGTGCTGGGCATCATCTACGGCGTGCTGCTGGTGATGCTGGTGTACAACCTGTTCATCTTCCTCAGCGTCCGTGACACCAGCTACCTCTATTACATCTTCTATATCGCCTCGTTCGGCCTGTATCAGGTCTCCGTCAATGGCGCCGGCATCGAGTACTTCTGGCCCAACAGTCCCTGGTGGGCCAATGCCGCGACGCCATTTCTGATTGGCTCTGCCGCGCTATTCGGCTGTCAGTTCGCCCGCAGCTTCCTGCATACGGCCGAGCACAGCCCCTGGGTCGACCGCCTGCTGCTGTTGCTCATGGCGTGTGGTGCCACGGTGATGATCCTGGCGTTGTGCATCAGTTATGCCACGGCGCTGCGGCTGGCCACCTACCTGGCATTGCTGTTCACCGTGGTGATCTTCGCCGCCGGCATCCTCGCCTGGCTGCGCGGCATGCGTGTGGCGCGCTACTTCATCTTCGCCTGGACGGCTTTTCTCATCGGTGGCGTGATCAATACGCTGATGGTCCTGGGCTATCTACCCAACGTCTTTCTCACCATGTACGCCAGCCAGATCGGCTCCGCTCTGGAGGTCGGCCTGCTGTCGCTGGCGCTGGCCGATCGCATCAATGCGATGAAGGAAGAGCGCACGCGTATCCTCCAGGAGGCCGGGCGCAAGCTGGAGGCGCTGAACCAGGAACTGGCCGACAGCAACCGCTTCAAGGATGAGTTCCTCGCCACCGTCACCCACGAACTGCGCACACCGATGAATGGCGTGATCGGCTCGCTGGAGCTGATGCAGACGGTGAAGATGGACGTGGAGCTGGAGCAATATCAGAAGACGGCCGCGGCCTCCGCGCGCGACATGATGCGCATGGTCAATGACATCCTCGCACTCACCGAGCTGCAGGCCGGCAAGCTCTACCCGCGGCGCGAAGCCTTCAGCCTGCGCGGGCTGTTCGATGGTCTGCGTGCACAGTACGCCCCGCGCGCCGAGGACAAGGGGCTGAGTTTCGCCCTGGAGCTGGATGACAGCCTGCCCGACACCCTCGAAGGCGATGCCGCCAAGCTGGCGCAGGCATTGGGCTACCTGCTGGACAACGCGATCAAGTTCACCAGTGACGGCGGCGTGAGCCTGCAGGTCAGTCGGGCCGGGAGCATTGGCAGCAACCTGCCGCTCAGCGTGGTGGTCAGTGACAGCGGTATCGGTTTCGCGCATGTCGAGGGCGATCTGTACCAGCGTTTCCACCAGCTCGATGGTTCCATGACGCGCAAGTACGGTGGTCTCGGCATCGGTCTGGCGATCTGTCGGCACCTGGTCGACCTGCTGGGCGGTAGCCTCAGTCATGAGTCGCAGCCCGGTGTTGGCAGTCGCTTTCGCCTCAATGTGCCATTGACCCTGCCGGAGCAGCCTGCCACGCCGGTCGCCCGTCCGCAGCGTCAGCCCTGTGGTGCGGCGCTGCGCCAGGCACAGCAGTGCACGGTGCTGATCGTCGAGGACAATGCGATCAACCAACTGGTGACCCGCGGCATGCTGCTCAAGCTCGGTTACCGCGTGCGCACGGCCGACAATGGCGCGGAGGCCCTGGAGCTGCTGCGTGACGAAACAGTCGATGCCGTGCTGCTGGATTGTCAGATGCCGATCATGGATGGCTTCGCCACCTGCCGGGCGATCCGCGCGTTGCCGGGTTGTGCCGAAGTGCCGGTGCTGGCGATTACCGCGCACAGCCACAGCGGCGACCGGGAGCGCTGCCTGGCGGCCGGCATGAGCGACTACATGGCCAAGCCGGTGAAGTTCGAGGAGCTGCGCGTGCTGCTGCACGACTGGGTGTTGTGCCGCCCGGCAACGGTTTCCAGTGGCGCCGCGCCGATCTGAGGCTTCGCCGGGTGGAAGTCGCTCAGCCTTGTAGGAACCGGCTTGCCGGCGATGCTTGGCGCCTGTCAGGTCGATGATCGCCAGCAAGCTGGCTCCTACACGTGCAGCTTTGCACGAGTACGCCGCAGATTTGGCCGGATCGTCTCTTTAGCCATGGTCTGAATCCTGATTCACTGAGCGCGAGTGAATCAGGATTCAGACCATGGTGTATCGCACGACCGAAGCCCGACTTGACCGCGACCAGGCCCTGCGCCAACGCATCCTTGCCTGTGCCTTGCAGCGGGTCAGCGCTGGTGGATTTGCCGCGCTGACCATGCAGGCGCTGGCCGAGGATGTCGGCATCGCCACCGGCAGCCTGTACCGCCACTTTCGCAGCAAGGGCGAACTGGCCGCCGAGGTCTTCGCCAGCGCCAGCCAGCACGAGGTCGACGCTCTGGGCGCCGCTCTGCGCGGTGCGGGCAGCGCGACGCAGCGTCTGCGCAGCGGTCTCGAGCAGTTCGCTGCCCGCGCCTGGCAAAGCCGGCGCCTGGCCTTCGCGTTGATCGCTGAGCCGGTCGACCCGGAAGTCGACGAGCAGCGCCTGCTCTATCGTGAAGCCTACGCCGAGCTGTTCATCGAATTGCTCGAAGAGGGCGTTCGCGCCGGCGAATTTCGTATCGAACAGGTCGGTCTGGTGGCAGCCTGCCTGGTTGGTGCCATTGCCGAATCCCTGGTCGGGCCGCTGTCGCCACCGGCCCGCGCCGCCCGCGAAGCCGGGCAGCCCACACTGGAGCTGGCGCAGGTCAGCGCCGGCCTCGTCACCTTCTGCCTGCGCGCCGTCGGCGCCGAGGAGCCCACACGATGAAACCCAGCCTGCACGCCGAAACCCACGAGGTGTTCAATCAGGTTCCCAGCCTGGATGGTGCCAACCTCTATCACCTCGACCTGCCGCTGCAGGAGTGGATTCGGCGTTACGACGGCGGCTGGGCGGACGAGCGCCTGAGTCGCTATGGTGCCCTTGCCGGTGGCGCGTTGATGCAGGCGGGGTTTCTCGCCAACGAGAACAAGCCGGAGTTCAGGAGCCACGATCGTTACGGCAACCGTATCGACCTGGTCGAGTTCCACCCGGCCTATCACGAGCTGATGCGCACGGCCGTCGAGCATGGCCTGCCATCTTTGCCCTGGACCGATCCGCGGACCGGCGCCCATGTGGCTCGTGCCGGCCTCACTTATCTGCACAGCCAGGCCGAGGCGGCCAGCGGTTGTCCGTTGACCATGACCTTCGCTGCCGTGCCGGCCATCAGTCTGCAGGCCAATGTTGCCGAGCAATGGTTGCCGAAGATCCTCGCCACCGAGTACGACCCGCGCAACCTGCCGATGGAGCAGAAGAGCGGCGTCACCATCGGCATGGCCATGACCGAGAAACAAGGCGGTACGGACGTGCGCGCCAACACCACACGCGCCTATCCGATTGGTCTCGGAGGGCCGGGGCAGGGCTATGAGCTGGTCGGCCACAAATGGTTCTGCTCGGCGCCGATGTGCGACGCCTTCCTGACTCTGGCCTACACCGACAAGGGGCTGTCGTGTTTCCTCCTGCCGCGCCACCGCCCGGATGGCTCGCGTAACGAGTTCTATATCCAGCGTCTGAAGAACAAGCTGGGTAACTGGGCCAACGCCTCCAGCGAGGTGGAATACCGTGGCGCCTTCGCCTGGATGCTGGGTGAGGAGGGGCGCGGCGTGCCGACCATCATCGAGATGGTGGCCATGACCCGCTTCGATTGCATGGTCGGCTCCAGCAGCCTGATGCGCCAGGCGCTGACCCAGGCAGCGCACCACTGCGCGCATCGTCAGGTCGGTGGCAAGGTGCTCGCCGAACAGCCGCTGATGCAGAACGTGCTGGCCGATCTGGCGTTGGAAAGCGAGGCCGCGCTGGCGCTGTGCATGCGCATGGGCCGCGCGCTCGACCATCGGCACGACGAGCAGGAGGACAAGTTCGCTCGTCTGGTCACGGCCGTGGGCAAGTACTGGATCTGCAAGCGCGCCCCGGAAATGATCTACGAAGCCAGCGAATGCATGGGCGGCGCCGGCTATGTCGAGGAGACCATCATGCCGCGCCTGTACCGCGAGGCGCCGGTCAACTCGATCTGGGAAGGCTCGGGCAATGTGCAGTGCCTGGACGTGCTGCGTGCCCTGTCCAAGGAGCCGGGCGTGCTCGACGCGCTGTTCGCCGAGCTGGGCGATGGTCATGGTGATGCCCGCCTGAAAGCGCATATCCACCGGCTCAAGGCTGACTTCAGCGATACCGCCGACATCCAGTACCGCGCCCGCCAGCTTACCGAGGACATGGCCGTAGCACTGCAGGCCAAGCTGCTGCTCGAGGCGGGCAACAGCGTAGTCAGTGATGCCTTCATCGCCAGCCGCCTGGACGGGAGAGGGCGGGTCTACGGCACCTTGCCACGCGGTGTCGATGTCGAGGCGCTGCTGGCGCGCAGTACGCCAAATCTGCTTTGATGGCAGAGCGATCTTTAACAAGGAATAGTTGGTAGATTTTTAGCGACTAATTTTCCCCTTTGGGAACAATTGGTTACGCTAAGTGTGTTCCCCGCGCCAGCGGGGATGAACCGTGGAGCTTGCGCCTGCTGGTCGATGGCGAGGAGTGTTCCCCGCGCCAGCGGGGATGAACCGGCGTAGCGGTGCGCCGTTGGCCAGCGACCGTTCGTGTTCCCCGCGCCAGCGGGGATGAACCGGAGGTTGATCGCGTCGTGATTATGGAGTCATTGTGTTCCCCGCGCCAGCGGGGATGAACCGGACGCCGCCGCCATCTGGGCCATGAACGAACTGTGTTCCCCGCGCCAGCGGGGATGAACCGACCAATTTCGATGGTCTTGGCGGTCCGGCTGAGTGTTCCCCGCGCCAGCGGGGATGAACCGGTGATCGTGGCCTTGTCGCCGAGTGGCGCGGCGTGTTCCCCGCGCCAGCGGGGATGAACCGCTGTGGTGATGACATTCCCGAAGCCCGGCGCCGTGTTCCCCGCGCCAGCGGGGATGAACCGTGCGAGAACCTGATCTGGCTGATCAGCTTTCTGTGTTCCCCGCGCCAGCGGGGATGAACCGTCTTCCGGCTCAATGGCTACCCATGACTTGCAGTGTTCCCCGCGCCAGCGGGGATGAACCGGACACGACGGCGATTGATGGGGCAACTATCTGTGTGTTCCCCGCGCCAGCGGGGATGAACCGCGGGTCGACTCCTGCGAGCCCTGGTATGCGGCGTGTTCCCCGCGCCAGCGGGGATGAACCGCGTCAACATTGGGTAATAGTTCCAGCACGGCCGTGTTCCCCGCGCCAGCGGGGATGAACCGTCGGTGGCCACGTGCTCGGCGTGCCGGACGCTGTGTTCCCCGCGCCAGCGGGGATGAACCAGACCGCGGCTATCTGTACGGTACCCACTACCTGGTGTTCCCCGCGCCAGCGGGGATGAACCGGCATCCCTGGCTTTCTGGCGGGCCTGCTCGACGTGTTCCCCGCGCCAGCGGGGATGAACCGCCACTACTTGAGATCATGAGCGCCATTAAAGAGTGTTCCCCGCGCCAGCGGGGATGAACCGTGATCGGATGGAGAGCGAACCCCGCACCGAATGTGTTCCCCGCGCCAGCGGGGATGAACCGTTCAAGGGCGGCATCGAGGCGAAGCTGAAGCTGTGTTCCCCGCGCCAGCGGGGATGAACCGCACAGCTGCTGCTTTGTAGACACCTACAGCCTGTGTTCCCCGCGCCAGCGGGGATGAACCGCAACCAGCGGGTTACCCTCCAGTACCGGGGTCGTGTTCCCCGCGCCAGCGGGGATGAACCGCCCTTGCGGTACCGGTGCAGTGCGGTGCGGCTGTGTTCCCCGCGCCAGCGGGGATGAACCGAGTCGGGTGGAATGAATCTTTGGCAATAGCAAGTGTTCCCCGCGCCAGCGGGGATGAACCGGCGTACCGCAAGAGGTTTGGGATGCCTGGCGAGTGTTCCCCGCGCCAGCGGGGATGAACCGCGGCGCTTGGGCTTGTTCTGGCAGGCGGTGGCGTGTTCCCCGCGCCAGCGGGGATGAACCGAAAAAAGATGGCGGCATTCACATTCCTCCACGGTGTTCCCCGCGCCAGCGGGGATGAACCTGACTGACTGCGGCGCGAAGCTTGCTCCACTCGGCGTGTTCCCCGCGCCAGCGGGGATGAACCGCGCAAACTCTGACCGCGTACGAGTTGGTGCTGGTGTTCCCCGCGCCAGCGGGGATGAACCGTACGGAGTAGTGCTTTCAATTGCTTGTTACGTTGTGTTCCCCGCGCCAGCGGGGATGAACCGTGCGCGTGCTGCATGAGCTCCTGCAGGCCGGGCGTGTTCCCCGCGCCAGCGGGGATGAACCGGTTATGAGATTACCTAAAGCAGTAGTCAGAATGTGTTCCCCGCGCCAGCGGGGATGAACCGTTCGCGCGCGGCGTACTGTGCGAGCTGCCGTACGTGTTCCCCGCGCCAGCGGGGATGAACCGCGATACGTCGGCAGCAATGGCTATCAGGTCAGGTGTTCCCCGCGCCAGCGGGGATGAACCGGGCACAATCGGCGCCCTGCGCCGCGTAGTGGAGTGTTCCCTGCGCCAGCGGGGATGAACCACAGGAGATTTGCTGCATCCGGATGTTCGGCATGACGAGTGGCATCTTGCCGGCCATTACAGGGGATATGCAGACAACTCTTCTCTTGATCTATAAAATCTCTCGTTATCGTTTCACCGACCTTTGGAGGTCGCGCGTGACTGTACAAGCCCCAAGATCTGATAAAACCGACAATCCACATGTCGAGGCTGCTGAGCGCTTTCGTCAGCTTGCCCAAGTCCTGGCCGGTAACCCAGCAGAGGCGAAGGTGTTTCGCGTCAAAACCGGTGTATATAACGCCAAGGGCGAGCTCAAGGCGGCCTATCGCTGATGTATCAACAGCTTCCCTCTTTCGTCCTGGGCTTTCATGGGTGTGATCGAGAGGTCGGTGAAGCTGTCTTGGCCGGTAGTCATATTGCAGCAAGCGTCAATGATTACGACTGGTTGGGTGAGGGTGCTTATTTTTGGGAAAACAGCCCCGAGCGTGCACTCAGTTATGCGAAGTTTCTAAAAAAGCACGCTAAACGTGGCCAAGGTTCGATCAAGAATCCATTTGTCGTCGGAGCTGTAATCGACCTCAAGCAATGCCTGAACCTCACTGATGAAGGCGCTCTTTTGGAGCTCAAGGCCGCTCATGAACTCTTGCTGGCCTCCTCGGATGAGCTCCCGGTCAACGTTCCGGGCTTTCAGGGTGATCAAGACAATCTGAAGCGGCATTTGGATTGCGCAGTCTTTCAGACGCTCCATCAGGCTCGTGAGGTTGTCGGGCTTTCTTCATACGCATCTGTTCGCTCTCCTTTTCTGGAAGGGCCAGCCCTATATCCTGGGGCATCCTTTCGTCAGCAAACGCATGTGCAGATCTGTGTACGCGATATGACCTGCATCAAAGGCTACTTTCGTCCACGAAACGAAGACGGCTCACTTTTCCTGCCTTAGCACCCGCGCACAGGCGTTTATCGCCAATACGCTTGCCTGTTCCCTTCCTACTCGGCATTGCCTGTTTCTACGCGTGATGGCACTTTGTCGTGCGCGTTGATCAAGTAATGCAGGGCATGACAGATGAAAGGATTCGCTGATCTGAGCGACCAGGCTCGCCGTCTCTGGGCCAAGAGTGGCGATGGTTTTGGCCATGGTGTGCTGGCGCATTTGCTGGATGTGGCGGCGGTGGCCGAGCGGATGCTGGCGCATGAACCGGCAAGTACGCTGGAGTGGGCGAGTCAGGTTCTGGGGCTGCAGCGCGAGCATGTCGCCCGTTGGGTCGCCTGTTTGGTGGGGCTGCATGATTTCGGCAAGGCTATCCCCGGTTTTCAGGATAAGTGGCTGGAAGGGCGGCAGGCCGATGAGGCGCTTGGTCTGGCTTTCCCTGAGCGCGCGTTGAACGTGACCGATCATGCCTGTGCCAGTGCGGCGTTGCTCTGGGAGCATTTGCCGGGGCAGGGTATCGGCCATCTGCTGTGGATTCGCCATGCCTTGCAGGCCATCAGTGCCCACCATGGTTACAACTTCAACCAGAGCGAACTCAACCGCAGCAAGCCGCCCTTCGAGCCGCCGGCCTGGGGTGAGGCGCGCCGGGAAATCTTCGCGGCCTATTGGTCTGTACTGGCCCCGCAGGGTGCGCCGCAACGCGAGGCGCTGTCGCAACCGGCGGTGCAATGGCTGGCTGGGCTGACCAGCGTGGCCGATTGGATCGGCTCCAATCCGGACTGGTTTCCCCTGGGCGAGCGCCATGCGCTGCTGGCCGAGCATCATGCCGATGCCTGTTTGCGCGCGGATCAGGCCCTGCAGCAGATCGGTTGGCGAGCCTTCCAGCCGCTGCTGAAAGACTCGCCCACGGCAGATCATCTGATCGCGCAGATCGTCCAGCGCCCGAAGCTGACGGCGCGGCCTCTGCAGCGCGAGGCTGATCGTCTGCTCGATGGCGTGCAAGGCCCGGCGCTATTACTGGTCGAGGCGCCGATGGGCGAGGGCAAGACCGAGCTGGCCTTTCTCGCCCACCTGCGCCTGCAGGCGGCCAATCAGCATCGCGGGCTGTATGTGGCGCTGCCGACCCAGGCCACAGGCAATGCGTTGTTCAAGCGGGCGCTGACCTTTCTGCAGGGCTTCGCTGCCGACGCCTCGCTGGATGTGCAACTGATGCATGGCGGCGCCGGGCTCAACGAGCAGGTGCTGGCGCTGCGGGGCATCCACGGTGCGGCGGGCGAGGATGTCACCTCGTCGGCCTGGTTCTCCCAGCGCCGTCGGCCTTTGCTGTCGCCTTATGGCGTCGGCACCGTGGATCAGGCGCTGTTCGCCACGCTCAACGTCAAATATCACTTCGTACGCTTGTGGGGGTTGAGCAATCGCGTGGTGGTGCTCGATGAAGTACATGCCTACGACACCTACACCAGTGGCCTGATCGAAGCGCTGCTGCGCTGGCTCAAGGCGATGGGCAGTTCCGTGGTTCTGATGAGCGCCACCTTGCCGGCGCCGCGTCGTGATGCCTTGCTGCGTGCCTGGGGCGTTGCCCCGAAGAGTGCGCCCGAGCTGAGTTACCCGCGCCTGCTGCTGGCCGATGCGCGTGGCGTGGATGGTGGTACGTGCGACTCGCGGCCCTTGCCGCCGATTCAGCTCCAGGCCGTAACGGAAACCATCGACAGCCTGGCCGCCAAAGCCTGTGAGCTGGTGCAGCAAGGCGGTTGCGGTGCGCTGATCGTCAATACCGTGGATCGCGCGCAGGGCCTTTATCTCAGGCTCAAGGCCGAGCTGGGCGATGCCGTGCCGCTGCTGCTGTTTCATGCGCGCTTCCCGGCGGATCAGCGCAGCGAGCAGGAGCAGACCGTGCTGGCGTGCTTTGGCGAGCATGGTGAGCGCCCGGCCAAGGCCTTGCTGATTGCCACTCAGGTGGCCGAGCAAAGCCTGGATATCGACTTCGACTTCATGCTCACCGACCTGGCGCCGGTGGATCTGATCCTGCAGCGTGCCGGTCGCCTGCATCGCCATAAGCGTGAGCGGCCCGAGGCGCATCGCCTGGCGACCTTGTATGTGGCGGGGCTGACGCCCGAAGCCTTGCCCGATCTCAAGAGCACGGCCTGGGAATTCGTCTACGAGCCTTACATCCTCGGGCGCACCTGGGCGCTGCTGTCGCGCGAGCAGGAACTGCACCTGCCGCAGGATATCGACCGGTTGGTGCAGGCGGTGTATGACAGCGAGGATTTGCCGGCGGATCTGGCCGAAGCTGACCGCGCCTTTATCGAGGATGAAGCCTACGGTAGCCATCTAGGCAAACGGCAGACCGAGCGGATGATGGCGCGTAATGTTGCTATCGACCCGGAAGCCGAGCCACAAAACGCCTACACCCAGAAGAACCGTGGTTATGAAGAGGGTGAGGAAGGCTTGGGGCTGCCCAACTACACCCGCCTCGGCGATGATTCCGCGACCCTGATTCCCGTGCATCAGGTGCCCGGTGGCTGGAGCCTGAAAGCGGATGGCGAGGCCTTCGACCCTGCTCAGCCGCTGGCCAACGCGCTGGCCAAACAGCTGCACGCCCGCCAGTTGAAAACCTCACGTACTGCACTGGTCAAGCATGCACAGGCGCTGGAGTCGCCGCATGCGTTCAGCGAGCATCCGCTGCTGCGTCACCTCAAGCCGCTGGTACTGACTGACGGTTGCTTGCAGATCGGGCGTCTGACGGTGCGGCTGGATGATGAGCTGGGGCTGGTTTATCAGCGTTAGGTATCCGCAGGCTTGCTTGGGTGATGAGCAGGCGTATCATGTAGTTATGTTTCTACATTTATGGGGTGTGCCATGCAAACCATCCTGACCAGTCGTGAGTTCAATCAAGATGCCAGCGGTGCCAAGCGCGCTGCCAGCCATGGCCCGGTCTTCATCACTGATCGTGGTAAACCGGCTCATGTGCTGCTGAGCATTGAGGAGTACCAGCGCCTGACCGGAGGCCCCGGCAGTATCATCGACCTGCTGGCCATGCCGGCAGTCGAGGACATCGAGTTTGAGGCGCCGCGCGCGCAAGGCTTGTCGCGTCCGGTGGACTTGAGCTGATGTTCGTCCTCGACACCAATGTCGTGTCCGAACTGCGCAAGGCCAAGAGTGGCAAGGCCGACCCCAAACTGGTGGCCTGGGCACAGCGCCTGATGCCTGGGCAATTGTTCATTTCCGCCATCACCGTGCTTGAGCTGGAGACCGGCGTGCTGCTGGTGGAAAGGCGTGACCCTCTGCAGGGCAGCCTGCTGCGATCCTGGCTCGATGGCCACGTATTGCCCGGTTTCGCTGGGCGCATCCTGCCGGTCGATGCCGCTGTGGCGCAGCGCTGCGCGCAATTGCACGTCCCCGACCCACGTGCCGAGCGCGACGCTCTGATCGCCGCAACTGCGCTGGTGCATGGCATGACCGTCGCTACACGCAACGTGGCGGATTTTCAGCCCACTGGCGTTGCGCTGATCAACCCCTGGGAGTTTGCAGGCTGAACTGATCTAGCTCATTCCGTAATGGCACTTTGTCTGCTTTACTGCGTGTCTGTCTGATTCAGGGAGAGGGATGATGGAATCACGCGGACAACAGGGAACGGAGGTGTGGCATGGATGAGTCGTTCTGCCTGCTCGACGAGCCATGGCTGGCAGTGCGGATGCACGACGGGCAGGTACGTGAACTGGGTTTGCTGGCGCTCTTCGAACAGGCAGGCGAGATCAGCGCCCTGGCGGAAACCTCGCCACCGAGCCTGATCGCTCAATACCGGCTGTTGCTGGCAATCACCCACCGCGCCATCAGCCAGGCGCAAGGGCGCTGGACCGATGCCGAGCGGCTGCGCTGGTATCAGAACGGGCTGCCGCTGGCGGCCATTCGCGACTATCTGCAGCATTGGCGCGAGCGTTTCTGCTTGTTCCATCCGCAGTATCCCTTCATGCAGGTGGCGGCGCTGGCCGACGCCGAAGCCACCCGCGACAAGCTCAAACCCTGGACGCAGATTTCCCTGGCCAGTGCCAATGGCAATGCGCCAGTGGTGTTCGATCATTCCTGCGATCTGGCGCCACGCAGCATCGGTGCCGCCGATGCCCTGCGGACTTTGTTGGGTTTTCTGCAGTTCATACCAGGAGGGCTAGTTCAATCCATTCGAAGTTCAGATAAAGCGGGGCCTCTGTCGAATACTGCGGCCGTTATACCTGTTGGTAACTCGCTAGCAGAAACCCTGTGCTTATCACTTCACCCTCCAACGCAGTCGGGACACATAGACTCGCCTTGTTGGGAGCTTGCGCCACCGACGATTGATGATTTGCGTGGTGATCCTGTTCTGGCTAGTGGCCCTAATGATCGCTATACGCGGCTCACACGTGCCGTGATGTTTTTGCCTAATGAGCAAGGGCAAGTTCAATGGATTCGTTTTGCTGCTGGAGTTGCTTTAGGTGAGGATGTTCAGGCTCCTGATCCCATGGCCAGTTACCGTGCGGGGAGCAACAGCCTTGTTCGAGTAACCTTTACCGAAGGTCGAGCCGTTTGGCGGGATCTACCGGCGTTGCTTCCTCAAGTATCTGGAGTTATGTCTCAACCTGCTGCCATTTTGGAGTGGGCTGCGAACCTTAACTGGGCCAATGCAAGAGAGCAGCCGCTCCTAGTTGCTGGGCTGGCAACTGAGCCAGGTAAGGTCAAGTACTTGCGCTGGCGCTCCGAACGCATCGCCTTGCCAGCCAAGCTGCTGGCCTCGGCGGATCACGCCAACGAGCTACGCCGCTATGTGCGTGATGCCGAAGAGTTGTTCAGCGCCTTGCGCAAGTTGGCCACCGGCATGCTCGCCGAAACCCTGCCCGACCCCGGCAGCAAGGACACCTGGGCGCGTGCCCGCAGCCTGATCGATGCCGGCCCGGCGGGCACGCTGTACTTCGCCAGTGCCGAGCGCCATCTGGGGCGCACCATGATGCTCCTGGGCAACGACGAGTTGGACGAGGCCGAGGCGCTCTGGAAGCAGGGCCTGCATGATGCCGCCCGTGATGCCTGGCAGGCCGTGCTGGCTGGTCTTGGTCGTGGCGCCAGGGCCTTGCGCGCCGAGGCGCGCCACCATCCACGCCTGCTGGGGCTGCTGGCCCCGTTGCGGGCGACTCCCACACCTGACAAGGAGGTTCGCGCATGAGTGAGTTTGCGCAGGGCTTTATTACGCATTTACAGCGTCTGCAGGAACGCGACCGTGGCGCCCTGGCCGTGCTGCGTCGCAGCCTGAGTTTTGCGCCGGGCGCCTATCCGCCGGCTTATCCCTATGTGGAGCGCTTCGTCGCGGCAGAGCGGCATGCCCAGGATGCTTCGCGCCTGGCGCTGTACCTGACGGCGGGGCTGTTCGCGGCTCACCCGGAGCAAGGTGCCAAGAGCCTGGGCACAAGCCTCGGCGAGCTGATGCGCAAGCGCGACAGCGCCAGTATCGAGCAGCGTTTTATCGCCTTGCTCGGTGCCGATGCGGAAAACCTCGCGTTGTATCTGCGCCAGATCATTAGCCTGCTGGCCGCCGATGACCGAGCCCTGGACTACGGCGTGCTGCTGCGCGACCTGAGCGTTTGGCTCAACCCCTATATCGATGCCGAGCGCCGCGACAACGTGCGTCAGCGCTGGGCGCGGGACTTCTATCGCGCCCTGACGGCGCCTGCTGCCGAATCTACTGAACAAGCTGCCAACGACTGAGAGGGACATCATGAGTCTGTTTGTCGAATTTCACCTGATCCAGAACTTCGCGCCATCCAACCTCAACCGCGACGACACCGGCGCGCCCAAGGATGCCCTGTTCGGCGGCTATCGTCGCGCGCGGGTCAGCAGCCAGTGCTTCAAGCGCGCTATCCGCCTGGCGGCGCAGGAGCACGAACTGGTCGCACCGGAGTATCGCGGCGTGCGCACCAAGAAGCTCAAGGCGCTGCTGCAGGAGCGCCTGGCCGGGCGTGACGCGCTGGAAGCCGAGGGCAAGATCGAAGTCGCTCTGGCCGCTGCCGGCCTCAAGCTCAAGGACGATGGCAAGACGGAGTACCTGCTGTTTCTCGGCGAGGCCGAGGTCGCCGGTTTCGCCAGCCTGATCGAGCAGCACTGGGACGAGTTGGCAGTTGCTCCCGCAGGTGGCGAGAAGAAAGGCAAGAAGGAAGCCAAGGCCAGTGCCCCGGCGGATGTGGTGAAAAAGGCCAAGGCCCTGCTCGACGGCGGCAAGGCGGTGGATGTGGCGCTATTCGGGCGCATGCTCGCCGATATGCCGGAGGTCAACCAGGACGCCGCCTGCCAGGTGGCCCATGCCATCAGCACGCACCGTGTGGAGCGTGAGTTCGACTACTTCACCGCCGTCGACGACAAGGGCGGGCCGGACGAAACCGGCGCCGGCATGATCGGTCAGGTGGAGTTCAACTCCGCCACCTTGTACCGCTACGCAGTGGTCGATGCCGGCAAGCTGCTCGGCAACCTGCAGCAGGATCGCGAGCTGACCCTGTCCGCACTGGAGGCCTTTACCCAGGCCATGGTGCGCGCCATTCCGACTGGAAAACAGAACACCTTCGCCGCGCATAACCTGCCGAGTTTCGTCGGCGTCTGCCTGCGTCATGGCGGCCCGCTGAATCTGGCCAATGCTTTCGAGAAACCCATCAGCGCCCGTCAGGATGCAGCACTGACCAGCCAGTCGGTCAGTGAATTGGCCCGCCACGAGAGCCAGCTGGCGGCGGTGTATGCCGATGCACGCGATCAGTGGGCGTACCTCGATCTGAGCGAGGCCTGGCCGGCGCAGAAGGGCGCGCAGGTGCAGAACCTGGGCGAGCTGGCGACCTGGGTACGGGCGCAGGTCGCCGCACAACTGGAGGGCTGAGCATGGCCACCCTGTTGCTGCGTTTGCAGGGGCCGATGCAATCCTGGGGCACCACCAGCCGCTTCGATGAGCGCGATACCCAGTTGGAGCCTTCCAAATCGGGCGTGCTCGGGCTGGTCTGCGCCGCGCTGGGGCGTGACCGCCAGGAGCCGGTCGAGGATCTGGCGGTGCTGCGCATGGGTGTGCGTGTCGACCACGAAGGCGTACCGATGCGCGATTACCAGACCGCCACCGGTGTGCTGATCGCCACCGGCAAGTCGGACTTGCGCCGCACCGTGGTCAGCCCGCGTTATTACCTGTCGGATGCCGCCTTTCTGGTTGGCCTGGAGGGTGCGGATGAAGCCCTGCTGACGCGTATTCATGCCGCCTTGCGTGCCCCGCACTGGCCGTTGGCGCTGGGCCGCAAGAGCTTCGCACCGGGCATGCCGGTGTGGCTGCCGGATGGTCTTTCTCCTCTGCCGCTGGAGGCGGCGTTGGCGCACTACCCACGGCTTGCCAGTGCGCGTCGGAGCGACTCGTCAGCGCCCCTGCGCTGCCTGCTGGAGGATGATCAGGAAGGCGCCATCCGCCTGGATCAACCCGTCGCACCTTTTGCCGAACGCCGGTTCGGCCCACGTTACGTGAAATCGGGAGTGCTGCATGTACCTGACCAGACTGACGCTTGACCCGCGCAGCGCTCAGGCGCGCCGTGACCTGGCCGACGCTTACGAAATGCACCGCACCCTGGCGCGTGCCTTCGTAGCTGATGAGCACAGCACGCCGACACGTTTTCTCTGGCGTCTGGAGGCCGGTAGCAATGCCTGGGCCAGCCCCGTGGTGCTGGTGCAGTCGGCGCAAGTTGCCGATTGGTCGGTATTGCAGGGGCTGTCCAATTACCTGCAGCGCGAAGTCGAATGCAAGCCGCTCGAACTGCAGCGCTGGATTGAGGGCGGTGGCCGTTATCGCTTCCGTCTGCTGGCTAACCCGACCGTGACCCGCCAGGGCAAGCGCTATGGCCTGGTCGGCGAGCAGGAGCAGCTTGCCTGGCTGGGCCGGCAGGGCGAACGCCATGGTTTCGCGGTCGAGGCGGCGCTGGTTACGGCCAGCGATGTGTTGGCCAGCCGCAAGGGGGAGAGCCGTATCAGCCTGCAGCGAGTGTGCTTCGAGGGGCGTTTGCAGGTGCGTGAGCTGACGGCTTTCAGCTGCGCGCTGGAACAAGGCATCGGCCCTGGCAAGGCATTCGGTTGCGGGCTGCTCAGCGTGGGGCGCGGCTGAATCGGGAGCTGATCATGGAGGCAGCATGAAAGCCAAACTGCAGGTGCTGGAGCAGGACATTAATACGCATATCAAGGATGGTGTTGAGTACATCTCCATAACGGATATCGCACGATACAAAAATGCGGATCGAACCGACGACCTGATCCGCAACTGGTTGCGCAATCGCAATACCATCGAGTTTCTGGGTATCTGGGAGCAGCTCAATAATCCAGATTTTAAACCCGTCGAATTCGACGGGTTTAAAAAGCAGGCAGGCCTCAACAGCTTCACCCTGACGCCCAAGCAGTGGATCGAGCAGACCGGCGCCATCGGGCTGATTTCCAGGGCTGGACGTTACGGCGGCACCTTTGCCCAGAAGGATATTGCCTTCGAGTTCGCCAGCTGGATTTCGGTGGAGTTCAAGCTCTACCTGATCAAGGAGTTTCAGCGCCTCAAGGAGCAGGAGTTTCAGCAGTTGGGGTGGGACATCCGGCGCAATCTGGCCAAGGTCAATTACCTGATCCACACCGACGCCATCCGCGAGAACCTGATTCCCGATACCTTGAGTCCGCAACAGATCAGCTTCGTCTATGCCAGCGAGGCGGATCTGCTGAACGTGGCGCTGTTCGGCGTCACAGCGCGGCAGTGGCGCGAGGCTAATCCCGAACTCAAAGGCAACCTGCGTGATCATGCCAATGTTCAGCAACTGGTGTGCCTGGCCAATCTGGAGTCGATGAATGCGCATTTCATTGGTGAAGGGCTTGCCCAATCCGAGCGTTTGCAGCGCCTGAACGCGTTGGCCATTCGGCAGATGCGTGTGCTGATTCAGGCGGCGCAGGTGTCGCTGATCGAGGAGGGCACTGAGCATGGCCGGTAATCTGTTGCCACCTCTCAAGCCTCTGCCGATGAAGGACCGGGTGTCGATGATCTTCGTCCAGTACGGGCAGATCGACGTACAGGACGGAGCCTTCGTGGTCATCGACAAGACCGGCGTGCGCATGCACATCCCGGTCGGTTCGGTGGCCTGCATCATGCTCGAACCCGGAACGCGCGTCTCGCATGCCGCCGTGCATCTGGCGTCCACTGTCGGCACCTTGCTGGTGTGGGTGGGGGAGTCCGGTGTGCGTTTGTACGCCAGTGGTCAACCGGGTGGGGCGCGGGCGGATCGGCTGCTGTATCAGGCCAAGCTGGCGCTGGACGACGAGCTGCGCCTGAAAGTGGTGCGCAAGATGTACGAGCTGCGCTTTCAGGAGCCGGCGCCGGCCCGGCGTAGCGTCGAGCAACTGCGTGGTATCGAGGGCGCGCGCGTACGCGAGACCTACAAGCTGCTGGCCAAGCAATACGGCGTGGACTGGCGCTCGCGCAACTATGACCGCAAGGAGTGGGATGCAGCCGACATCCCCAATCGCTGCCTGTCGGCGGCGACTTCCTGCCTGTATGGCATCACCGAAGCGGCGGTGCTCGCGGCTGGCTATGCCCCGGCAGTGGGCTTTATCCACACCGGCAAGCCGTTGTCCTTCGTCTACGATGTCGCCGACCTGTTCAAGTTCGAGACGGTGGTGCCGCTGGCCTTTCGCATCGCGGCCAAGGAACCACACCAGCCGGAACGGGAAGTGCGCCTTGGCTGCCGTGATCTGTTCCGCTCCAGCAAGATCCTCGGCAAGATCATTCCCACCATCGAAGAGGTGCTGTCCGCTGGCGGTATTTCGCCGCCCGAGGCGCCGCCGGAGTCCGTGCCGCCCGCGATTCCCAATCCGGAAAGCATCGGCGATGCCGGGCACAGGGCGCAGTAATGGCCTTTCTGGTAGTGGTGACCGAGAACGTCCCGCCGCGCCTGCGCGGGCGCATGGCGATCTGGCTGCTGGAAGTGCGAGCGGGCGTCTATATCGGCGATGTATCCAGGCGTACCCGTGAAATGATCTGGGAGCAACTGAGCCAAGGCCATGAGGATGGCAACGTGGTCATGGCCTGGGCGAGTAACCATGAGTCCGGCTACGAGTTCCAGACACTAGGCCCAAACCGCCGCCTGCCGGTGGACTTCGACGGCCTGAATCTGGTCGCGTTTCACCCCATGGAAAACCCCGATCTTTAACAAGAAAAAGTTGGTAGATTTTTAGCGGCCAATTTTCTCTTTTGAGAACAATTGGTTACGCTAAGTGTGTTCCCCGCGCCAGCGGGGATGAACCGTGGCAGCGGCAAACGGGCGGGGTGGTCGATATGTGTTCCCCGCGCCAGCGGGGATGAACCGGCGCCTGCAGAAGTGCTTGGAGGTGGCCAATGGTGTTCCCCGCGCCAGCGGGGATGAACCGCTCGTCGCGCGGGTCATGCTCTCGCAGCACCGGTGTTCCCCGCGCCAGCGGGGATGAACCGTGTGCGGCACCCTCATGAATCAGTGGCGGCGCGTGTTCCCCGCGCCAGCGGGGATGAACCGCCGGCCACCACCGCCGCCCAGCGCCTGGACGAGTGTTCCCCGCGCCAGCGGGGATGAACCGGCCTCGGAAAGTGCAGGCACGCCCTGCTGCAGGTGTTCCCCGCGCCAGCGGGGATGAACCGCGCGGCGCCGTCGACTCGATGATCCTAACCGCGTGTTCCCCGCGCCAGCGGGGATGAACCGTGGACGCGCGAGGGAGGGTCTGGTTTGTCGATGTGTTCCCCGCGCCAGCGGGGATGAACCGGCGATGGTCGTGAGCCTGAACCGTGCCAAGGAGTGTTCCCCGCGCCAGCGGGGATGAACCGTGCTTTGGACGGATCAGTTCAGCCAGTTGCTTGTGTTCCCCGCGCCAGCGGGGATGAACCGCTCATGTGCACAGCGCAACCCCAGCGCGCTGGGTGTTCCCCGCGCCAGCGGGGATGAACCGCTCAAGGGCGAGTTCGAGGCCTTCAACCTGCAGTGTTCCCCGCGCCAGCGGGGATGACCCGGTCGAGCAGCGCTTCGGCCTGCCTGGCTTTGCCATTTTCCCTACTCCAGTAGGGTTGAACCCAACTGACTGCTGAGGCGCTGTTTTTTGCCGCGGTAGACGAGTACTCTGGCGGCCGATGGTTCTGCGTGCGCACGCGTCACGCGGATGAAAAGGGAACAGGGTGCGGCGACTCTCGCCAAGGCCCTGGCTGCCCCCGCAACTGTAAGCGGCGAACGACACCCCTTGTGCCACTGACGATGGTCGGGAAGGCGGGTGAAGTGGCAAGCCGTGAGCCAGGAGACCTGCCATCGCTCACGGGCGTATTGCCCTTTCTCCCATCCGAATCGTCGCGCGGTGGGCGCGGCCAAGGAACCCCAATGCATATCGAACCCGGTGTCGTCGAAGGCGCCAAGATCCTGCTCAGCTACGCAACCGCCGTCAGCGCTCTCGGCCTCACCGCCAAGCTCGCCCTGGACAGCATCCGCAACAACGGCGGCGTCGCCGCACTGGCACTGCGCAGCCTGCTGACCACTGCGCTGGTGTTCTGCTTCTTCGAGGTTTTCCCGCACCACGCCGTGGGCGTTTCCGAGGTTCACCTGATTCTCGGCTCGACCCTCTTGCTGCTGTTCGGTGCAGGCGCTGCCGCCATCGGTCTGGCTGCCGGGCTGCTGCTGCAAGGCCTGTTTTTCGCGCCGTTCGACCTGCCGCAGTACGGCATGAACGTCACCACGCTGCTGCTGCCGCTGTGGGGTATCAGCCTGCTGGCCAAGCGCATCGTTGCGCCGGGCACCGCCTATGTGGACCTTTCCTACAAGCAGGCGCTGGCGCTGTCGACCGCCTACCAGGGCGGCATCGTCGCCTGGGTGGCATTCTGGGCCGTCTATGGCCATGGCTTCTCCAGCGAAAACCTGGCGGCGGTGGGCAGTTTCGGTCTGGCCTACATGAGCGTGATCCTGATCGAGCCGCTGGTCGACCTGGGCGTGCTGGCTGCAGCCAAGACGCTGTCGCGTTTCAGTCAGGGGCCGCTGTTCAACGTGCGTCTGCACCAGGCCGCCTGACCTCGCTTATCAGCGGCGGCGTTGCCAGATCATCTTGCCGGTATTGCTCTCGGTGACCAGATACTGGTCACTGAAGCGGTAGTAGGCCGCAGGTTGAAAGTCGGCAGCGCCTGCCAGACGCACCATCAGCACGCCGTCCTGGCTGCGCCAGTGGCCGCTGTATTGCACTTCGCCCGGGCTGTCGTAGCTCCAGTCCGTGCCACCGCCAGCCGAGCGGCTCCATTGCGTGACACTGCCGTCGGGGTTCAGTTGGAGGGTCATCAGGGTGTTGAACGAGGCAAAGCTGGCGCCGCCGCTGTTGATGATCTTCTCGTGCACCCAGGTGCCGACCAGTGCCGGGTCCCGTGTATCGGCGGCGGCAGGTGTCGCTGCAGCCTGCGCTGGCTCGCGTTGAAACAGCGCCTGGCGCTCCAGTACCTGGCCGTTGCGCGGATCGCGGGCGGCAATCGATACGTTGAGCATCGCGTTGGCGTAGGTGGCGTTCATGTTCGCCAGTAGCTGACCGGATTGCGGGTCGCTGATCTCGGCGCGTAGCAACTGACCGTCGTAACTGCCCTTGAGCGTCAGGCGCAGACTCTGGTTTTCCACATAGTGTCCCTCTACCCGATTGCCCTGGTGGCGAAGGATCAGCTCTGTCGGTTGATCGTCCACGGTGGTCTGGTAGCGGCCATCGAGTTCGCCGGCATGGGCGCCGGTACATGCGGCGACGGCCAGCAGTAGACTGAATGCACGGAGCATGACGATGACCTCTGGGGAATTGTCTTAAGCCTAGCTGCTGGCATCGTGCCGTGAGCGTCGTCGCGCTATGTTTTCGTCAACGTATGCAGGCAAGATAGAAGTGTTCGTTCAGTCAGGAAGATGCATCGTGAAAGCCTGCTCAGATGATTTCATCGTTGTTCACACCCCCGAGGAGGCGGTGGACCGTCTCGCCGCCTTGTACCAGGAGGCCACTGGTGCCTTGAGCCAGGCGCTCAAACGCTATCTCAAGGAGCGCATCCGTCCGGATGCCAGCGAGCACTGCCTGTTTCGTTACCCCGAAATACGCCTGACCTACCTGTGCCAGGGCGAGGTGCCGACCACGGTGCGTGCTTATGCCAAGGTGCAGGTGCCGGGTACCTACGCGATCACCGTGACCCAGCCGGCCGCGTTCCGCAAATACTTGCTGGAGCAGATGCGCCCGCTGATGAACGACTTTACCGTGCGCGTGGAAGTCGGCCGCAGCCAGCAGAACATCCCGTATCCATACGTGGTCGAGGGTGGCGATGAGCTGGCCGGCAGTGGCGTGACCGCCGCCGAGCTGGCGCGGGTGTTCCCCAGTACCGACCTGTCGGCGGCCACCGACGGCACCGCCGACGGTCTGTACGACTGGGAAAACATCGATCCGCTGCCGCTGGCACTGTTCGATGCGGCGCGCACCGACTTCTCGCTCAAGCGTATCCAGCACTACACCGGCAGCGACTGGCGTCATGTACAACCGTGGATTCTGCTGACCAACTATCACCGCTACGTCGACCAGTTCATTCGTCATGGTCTGGACATGCTGGTGGGCAGTTCGCGTTTCAACCGCATGGTGCTGCCGGGCAACGTGGTGATCAGCCGCGGCATGACCGAAGGCGAGATGCAGGCGATCATCGAGAACGTGGTCTGGCACCGCTACCAGATGCCGGCCTATCACCTGCAGGCCGAGGATGGTCACGGCGTGACCCTGGTCAACATCGGCGTCGGCCCGTCCAACGCCAAGAACATCACCGATCACCTCGCCGTGCTGCGTCCGCACTGCTGGCTGATGATCGGCCACTGTGGCGGTCTGCGCCAATCGCAGACCATCGGCGACTATGTGCTGGCCCACGCCTATATGCGCCGCGACGGTATTCTCGATCGCGTGCTGCCGCCGCATATCCCGCTGCCGGCGCTGGCCGAGGTGCAGCAGGCGCTGCAGGAGGCTGCCAAGCTGGTGACCGGCGAACAGGGCGACGAGCTGAAGAAGCGCCTGCGCACCGGCACCGTGCTGACCTACGACGACCGCAACTGGGAGCTGCGCTGGGCCCAGGAACGACCGCTGATCAACCTGTCACGTGCAGTGGCGGTGGACATGGAGAGCGGCACCATCGCCGCGCAAGGCTATCGCCTGCGGGTGCCCTACGGCACGCTACTGTGCGTATCGGACAAACCCCTGCACAGCGAGATCAAGCTGCCCGGTGCGGCTGGCGCTTTCTACGAGCGCGCGGTGACCCAGCACCTGCACATCGGCATCGCCGCGCTGGAACTGATGCGCAGCCAGCTCGACTCGCTGCACTCGCGCAAGCTGCGCAGTTTCGACGAACCACCGTTCCGCTGACGAGTACCTGCGTGGCCTGGCGCACAGTCCGGCCACGCCTTTGCGGCGCTGTATCGGCGCTTTGCCTTAGACTCCTTGCCCGTCATGGACGAACGAGGCAATACGCATGGAACAGGCGCGTCTGCTGCTCACCGCGTTGTGGGAGCCCTTCAGCTTTTTCAGTCTTTTCCTCTACACCGGCCTGGCCTTGTTGCTCGGCGCTGGCGCTGGTCTGCTGCTGGCGTTCAAGCTGCAGCGCCTGGGTTGGCTGGCACGCAACAAGCGCTGGCACCATTTGTTGCTCAAGCTCTACTTCCTGTTGTTGCCGCTGGCAGGTGGTTTTCTCGGCTTTCAGGGTGGTGTGTTGTACGGCAGCCAGCAGCAGATCTACCGCCACCTCGACAGTTACGCACCGCTGGTGCAGGCGATGGCTGACGACATCTGGGCCGACTTCCAGGCCTATGTCGAGACTCAGGACGAGCAAGGGCTACTGGCAGTGCGTGAGGTCAGCGTGCAGGCGTTGCTTGACCAACTGGCGATGGATTACCTGCGCAGCGCGCGGCAGGCGGAGACGGTCGAGCGTGTCGACGCTTCGGCGACCGAGCGGATCGCCCTGGACCTGCTCGACCGTCTGCGTGCCAGTCTCTTGGGCAAGGCTATCGGTGAGCTGGCCGTGGAGAAGACGTCCCGTTACAGCGGGCTCAACGAGAAGGTGCTGACGCAGGTGCTGGATGCGCGTATCGGGCAACTGTTCCAGGCCGACTTCCTGCTTGGTCTGCTCAAGCGACAGATTGGCCATGTGTTCAAGCCGTTCTACATCGCCCTGCTGATCCAGCTTGGCTTGCTGCTGGCATTGCTCGCGGCGGAGTGGGGCGTTTCCCGCTGGTTGCGGCAAACCCCCGTTCGCCTTGCCGTCGAGCCTCTTGCTCAGCGCTGATTTGAGGCGGCAGCAGCCTCGTCAGTCAGCAGCTCGGCGAGCACGCGCCGGTCGATATTGGCGCCACTCAGCACCACGGCCACGCGCTGCCCTGCATTGAGCTCGCGTTCCTGCATCAGTGCCGCCAGTGCCGCAGCACCGGCACCTTCGGCGAGGTTGTGGGTATCTTCGTGATAGCTGCGGATGGCATCGCGGATCTCGTCGTCGTCGACCCGCACGATGCGTGCGGCACCGGCGCCGATCATCTCCAGCGCCAGTGGCTGCGGTTGGCGGCAGGCCATGCCGTCGGCCAGGGTGTCGGCGCGCTCGGTCTCTACCAGGCGGCCCTGTTCGAAACTCTGCGCGTAGGCATCGGCACCGCTGGCGACCACGCCGACGATTTCGGTGTCGAGGCCGAGCAGGTCGCGGGCACGGATCATCCCGCAGATGCCCGAGCCCAGGCCGATGGGCACATAGACCCGGCGCAGGTTCGGTACCGCCTCCAGCAGTTCAAGCGCGTAGGTGGCCACGCCGCGCACCAGATCCTCATGCAGTGAGGGCACCCAGTGCAGGCCGTCACGTTCGGCCAGACGTGCCGCCTCGATACGGGCCTCGTCGAAGTCGCAGCCATGCTCGATCACCTCGGCGCCAAGGGCGCGCATGGCGGCGTTCTTTTCGCGTGCGTTGCCATGCGGCACCAGAATGCGGATCGCCAGCCCCGCTGCGCGTGCAGCCAGCGCCAGGCTTTGCCCGTGGTTGCCACGGGTGGCGGTGATCAGCCCGCGCACCTGCGGCTCGCGGCGCAGCAGCGCATCGATGTAGACCAGACCGCCGCGTACCTTGAAGGCGGCAGTGGGTGCGTGATTCTCGTGCTTGACCCACACCTCACAGCCCGTGCGTTCGCACAGCAGTGGCCAGCTCAGTTGGGGAGTGGGGGCCATGTGGCGGTAAACCAGTTGGGCGCTCTGGCGCAGTTGGGTGAGGTCGAACATGGCAGGGGCTCCGGGTGACGTTGACCCGAATGCTAGTGCGCGGGCATTGTATGGGTAAATATTTATATTGCATGGCAAACAATGTGGCTCCCTGATCTGCAAGACAGCTCCCTGCCCACTTACCTCGCACTGGTCGAGGCCATCGCCACGGCGATCGGCCGGGGCGAACTCAAGCCAGGCGAGCGTCTGCCGCCGCAGCGCCGCCTGGCCTGGACGCTGGGTATCAACCCGAGCACGGTGATGCTCGCTTACCGCGAGGCAGCACGGCGCCACCTGGTTTCCGGCGAGGTCGGCCGCGGCACCTACGTGCTCGCCGGCAGCCGCGAGGCGAGCCTGTTCCGCCTCAAGCAGCCGACCGCGCAGGGTGACCTGATCGACTTGTCGACCAATGTGCCGGTGCATGACCCGGACAACCGTGACCTCTCTACCAGCCTCGCCACGCTGGCGGCTCGCGGCGAGCTGGATGCGCTGCAGGCCTATCCCTCGGCGGCACTGGTCGAGCGGGCTCATCTGGCGGCTGCCACCTGGCTGCGGCGGCGCGGCCTGGAGCTGGCGCCGGGTGGCCTGTTGCTTTGTGCCGGCGCCCAACAGGGGGTGTCGGCGGCTTTGCTGGCGCTGTGCGAGGCCGGTGAGCCGATTCTGGTAGAGCGCTATACCGCGCCGGGAATCAAGGCAGCGGCACGCCAGCTGCGATTACCCTTGCACGGCGTGGTGATGGACGAGCGCGGCATTCTGCCCGATGAACTCGACCGCCAGGCGCGGGCCACGGGCGCGCGCGTAGCGGTGCTCACCCCCTGCCTGCAGAACCCCAGCGGCGCCAGCCTGGATGCTGAGCGCCGTGCTGCCATTGCCGAGGTGGCCCGGCAGCGTGGGCTTTGGCTCATCGAGGATGACGTCTACGGCGTGTTGGGCAGCGAGGCGCCGCTGGCGGTGCAGCTTCCCGAGCGCTGCCTGCTGATCAGCAGCCTGTCCAAGAGCGTCGCGCCGGGTCTTCGCCTGGGTTTTATCGCCGGCGCGCCAGAGTTGCTCGAACGCATCGACCCCGAGGCCCAGGCCACGCGCTGGGCGGTTACGCCGCTGAGTCTGGCGCTGGCCTGCGAATGGATCGAGAGCGGCATCGCCGAACAGCGCCTGAACTGGCAGATCGACGAGTTGCAGCAGCGCTGGCGCCTGGCAGCGCGCATTCTTGGGCCGCGCATGCCGCAGGGCAGGGCGGTGGCGCCGCATCTGTGGCTGGACGGTGCAGCGCCTGTCGGCCTGGCCGAAGCCTGCCGGCAATACGGTGTGGAGGTGGTGCCCGCTGAGGTCTTTGCGGTCGAGGCCAATCCGGGAAATGCGGTGCGCGTCAGTCTCGCCGCGGCGGCCAGTCGCGCCCAGCTCAAGCAGGCGCTGGAAGCGATCGCGGCGGCCTGGCCTATCGCTTGAGCGTCATATGCAAGATGGGGAAGGGCCTGCCGCCGCCGTCCAGGCGCGAGCGGTCGGCCACGACGAAGCCCAGGTGCTGATAGAAACCTACAGCCAGTGGATTCTGTTCGTTGACGTCGACCCGGGTGGCGCCCAGTTCGTCGATGGCATGGCGCATCAGTCTTTTGCCTACGCCCTGGCCGTGGCTGGCCGGGTCGACGAAGAGCATCTCCACCATGCCTTCTGCGCTACCGAGAAAACCCAATATCCGTCCTGAATCGTCTCGTGCGCAGGTCAGTCGAACGGCTGGGAAATACTGCGTGCACAGCAGCGGCTTGATTACCTGCAGGTCGCTCTCCGGCAGGAAGTGGTGGGTGGCACGTACGGCGGCCTCCCAGATTTCCACCAGCGTGGGCAGTTCGGCATCGGTGGGGGCGTTGAGCATCAGCGGCATGGCGGCAGGCATCTTGGATCAAGCAGGGCGCAGAGCATGCCAGCTCTGCGCCCGTGCTGTCATTTGCTGGCGTCGAGCACCACGCGGTAGCGCGCCTTTCCGCTGCGCAAATGGTCGATGGCCGCATTCACCTGGCTCATGGGAAATTGCTCGACCTGCGGCAGAATCTGGTGCCGTGCGCAGAACTCGAGCATGGTCGCCATGGTTTTCGGTGAGCCGACCGGCGAGCCGGACAGGCTCTTCTGCTGCGGGATCAGATTGAACACGTGCACCGGGATGGCGCTGGGCACGATACCGACGAAGTGCAGCCGCCCCTTGCCGCGCAGGGTGCCGAGCAGGGCGATCCAGTCGAGATCCGCGCTGGCGGTGACCAGGAGGAAGTCCAGGGTGCCGGCAATCGCCTTCATCGCCGCGCTGTCGGTGGAGGCCACCACCTTGTGTGCGCCCAGGCGTTTGGCTTCGTCCTGCTTGTTCAGCGATGAGGTGAAGGCCGTCACCTCGCAGCCCCAGGCGTTGAGAAAGCGCAGCGCCAGGTGGCCGAGGCCACCGATGCCAACCACGCCGACACGATCGGTGGGCTTGATATCGAATTCCAGCAAAGGGCTGAACACCGTGGAGCCTGCACAGAACAACGGGCCGACCAAGGCCGGGTCGAGCCCTTCGGGCAGCGGCACGGCCCAGGCCCAGTGCGCGCGCAGCCGGTCGGCGAAGCCGCCGTGGCTGCCGACGATGGTCGGTTTGACCGAGCGGCACAGCTGGTGCGAGCCCTCCATGCAGGAGCCGCAGTGCATGCAGCTGCCCTTGTACCAGCCGATGCCGACGCGCTGGCCCAGCTCGAGGCCGCGTACCTGCTCGCCGAGGCGGACAATGCTGCCGACCACTTCATGGCCGGGGATGAAGGGGTAACGTGCATTGCCCCACTCGTTGTCGATCATCGACTGGTCTGAGTGGCAGATGCCGCAATATTCCACTGCCACCTCCACCTCTTCGGCGCCGAGTGGGCCGGGGTCGTAGCTCAGGCGCTCCAGAGGCGCCTTGGGCGCTGTGGCGGCCCAGCCGGTGAAAGTGGCGAGTTCGGCGCTGCTGCTCATGGAAGGCTCCTGAGTGCTGAGGGTGAATCAGCAGCTTAGTCGCTGCGCAGCAGCGTAGAAGCACCATCAGCGCCGCTTATCGTGGGTTACACTGCACGGCCCTGTTCCGCTGAAGCCCGTTGCATGTCGCGCCCTCGTCCTCCCGCCAAGTATCGTCCTGCTGCGCCACGCCGTGTGGCCAAGGCGCCGCCCGCGCAACCGCGTCTGCTGGTGCTGAACAAGCCGTTCGATGTGCTCACCCAGTTCAACGACGACCAGGGGCGCGCCACCCTCAAGGATTTCGTCGAGGTGCCCGGCGTGTACCCGGCCGGACGTCTGGATCGCGACAGCGAAGGCCTGCTGTTGCTGACCAACGATGGCAGCCTGCAGGCACGTATCGCCGACCCCAAGCACAAGCTGCCGAAGACCTACTGGGTGCAGGTGGAAGGTGAGCCGAGCGAGCAGCAACTGCAGCAGTTGCGCGATGGCGTGACGCTCAATGACGGCCCGACCCTGCCGGCCGAGGCGCGGCGGCTGGATGCGCCCGAGCTGTGGGAGCGCAACCCGCCGGTGCGTTTTCGCAAGAGCGTGCCGACCGCCTGGTTGGAACTGGTGATTCGCGAGGGGCGCAACCGCCAGGTGCGGCGCATGACTGCTGCAGTCGGCCTGCCCACCCTGCGTCTGGTGCGCGTGGCCATCGGCCCCTGGCGTCTGGAGGGGCTGCAGCCTGGCCAGTGGCGCGAGGTCGCGGCCAGGCTGGAGTGACACTCAGGCGTTTTGTCGCAGCGCCCGGGTGCCGGCGAACATGACCTGGGTCAATAACCGGCCTTGATCACGGCGATACCTTTGTTCAGCACTTCACGCCAGGCCTGACGCACATCGGCGTCGCATTCCTTGTCGTGTTCGCTGATGGTCAACAGCAATGCATCGAGCCACAGGTCGTAGAGTTCGGGGCGGATGTCCAGACGCTGGCGCGAGTGCGACTCGCCGAGGGCGCGCAGCTTGGTATCGGGCATGCCGCGTGCGTGCATCACCAGGTTCATGATGCCCTGGCGCAGCAGCTGCTTCTGCGCGCTCATGTCGGTGTCGACGAACTTGTCGCGGATCAGCGGCGAGCTGGCGAGAAAGTGACGATAGAAATCATCGAAGAAAACCGGGCTGGCGCAGCAGCGTCCATAGCTCTGCATCACCAGATTGGCGGCGCTCATATGCAACTCCTTGTTAATGGCGGGGCGTTTCTGCTCGTGGCAGGGGCAGGTCTGGTGTACTAGGGGCTGACAACCTTATCCGTGGATACCGCGTGTGGTCTCGATGATGTAGGTGATCAGCGGCTTGGCCAGGAAGGCGAACAGGCACAGGCCCAGGCCCAGGAACAGGATCGCGGTACCCAGGCGGCCGGCCTTGGACTTCTTCGCCAGGTCCCAGATGATGAAGAACATGAACAGAATCAGGCCGCCCACCAGGACGTACATCATCAGCGCTTCGAATTGTTCGGTTTCCATGGAGCCTCGTGATTCGGACGGAAAACGCGGGGCGAGAATTATACGCGCCCTGACTTGGACCGCAGCATGATCCGTTTCTCCCTGCGACTTTCAGTCGCGCAGGTGCTGTAGCGGCAGTTGCGTACTGGAGAGAATCTGCTGCAGCACGAAGCTCGAGCGCACGCTGGAGACACCGTCGATGCGGGTCAATGTGCCTAGCAGCAGCTTCTGATAGTGATCCATGTCCGGCACCACCACCTTGAGCTGATAGTCAGCGTCCATCCCGGTGACCAGGCAGCATTCCAGAACCTCGGGGCATTTGCGGATTTCCTCCTGGAAATGCTCGAAGCGTTCCGGGGTATGCCGGTCCATGCCGATCAGCACGTAAGCGGTCAGGCTCAGGCCGAGTTTCTTGCGATCCAGCAGGGCGACCTGGCCGGTGATGTAGCCGTCGTCTTCCAGCTGCTTGACTCGCCGTGAGCAGGGCGAGGGCGACAGGCCGATACGCTCGGCGAGCTCCTGGTTGGACAGGGCAGCATTGCGCTGCAATTCGGCGAGAATGTTCAGGTCGTAACGGTCGAGTTTGTCCATTTTTCTGCTGGCTCATTATTTGATTGCGATAAATAGTGCTCCTTTAGCGGTAAATTGCGCAATTGGTAAGTTTGTAAGCAATCTTAGCAATCTTATTTCGGCGGGATGGGCGTAAGCTTTCTCTCAGTTTCACGGCCCGGACGATAAGTCCTACCGGCATCGCCCAATCAGGTGAGTCGGCGCCGACGGTCCTACCGGATCGCACCGGCACCCGGGTCCGCACTGCCCAACCAGGCGGGCGAAGAAAGCGGCGACAACATCGCCAGCACCGGACAGATTTCCCGAGGGGCCGCGAGGCCCC
>NZ_JBJKFJ010000011.1:0-200024 GCF_050473265.1 Pseudomonas pichavaramensis
TCGCGAGCAGTATCCAGAGGAACCTCTTGAGCTGCATCTTGAGCCCTTTAATGATGATGACGCGGCAACCTTCCTAAGCGCCTCGCTTGGGGGCGAGACCGCCAAGGCGGTGGTCGGGCATTTCAACGCACGCGGGCTCAACGGACTACTTGGCAATCCGCAGACTCTCGAACTCATCGCCCGTGTTGCCGGATCGGGAAACCTGCCTGAGACACGTAGCGAGCTCTTCGAGCGAGCAATCGAAGTTTTGCGAGTCGAGCATCGAGATGCCAAGGCCGACGGTCAGCTCGCACGGGAGACAGGGCTTGATGCCGCAGGCGCTGCTTTTGCTGGCTTGATTCTTACTGGCAGCGAAGCCATCGTCCGAACGTCCGCAGCGAACGACGCTGAAGGCGAGGTGCAGCTAGCCGATATTTCCCGACTCTCTGAGGGAGAGTCCATAGATGCCATGCTTGGCACACGGCTGTTTAAAGCCGATGGTGCCGATCGCTTCGGCTATCTGCATCGCCGTGTCGGCGAATATCTGGGGGCTCGATGGCTTGCGAAGCAGGCTGATACCCCGCCTAAACGCAGGCGTCTCTTATCAATGTTCCACAGCCATGGACTCGTGCCGGCAAGTCTACGTGGCATTCATGCGTGGCTTGCTCGTGATCCGGCTCTTGCCCAAGCGGTGATAGCCGCTGATCCAATGGGCTTGATCGAGTATGGTGATGCCGACGATCTAACGGTTGAACATGCTCGTTCGCTTCTTGCGGCGCTGGAGCGACTGGCAGAAAACAGTCCTCGTTTTCGTGATTGGGGACCATATTCTGTGGGTGGAATCACACAGCCCGAGCTAATCGAAGACATACGGCGACTGATCAACGTTCCTAAAACACCGTTCAACCTACGCCTCCTTGTGCTCGAAGCGATTAAGGGACAGAAGATTGCTACAGAGTTAGCAGGAGATTTAAGGAGGATTATTCTCGACCCTCAGGCGGTTTTCGCGAGCCGGAGAGCAGCAGGTGAGGCGCTTGCCGAGCAAAATGGCGAGGATGATTGGCCGGCCATCCTCCGTACGCTGCACAGTTATGACGATCAGCTCTCGACTCGACTGGCCATCGACTTGGCTGAGGACATTGGCTATGAAGGGATCGACGACGATCTGATCGTCGACCTAGTGATTGCTCACGCTCTAAATGACGGTCGTACGATTGGCGTGTTGATGGGCCTGGAAAGACACCTTCCTGCCCCTAGGATCGGAGGTGTACTTGATCGCTTAGCCGTAGTGGTAAAAACGCTCGGCAAACCGTACGAACGCCCCGGGAATGAAGTCGTAACGGATTTCGCATATCACCTGATCGTGCGTGGCGTGGCAGCCGGTGGCGTTACTGCCGAAAAGCTTTGGTCTTGGATTGAACCATTTGATACCAGCGTTGGGTATCAGCGCGAATCTCGTCAGCAGCTAGATGCCCTCATCCGTAATGACGATAGCTTTCGCCAGGCCATACAGCGTCACGTACTGCTCGAACTGCCCAGCGATAAGAGTCCCTGGCAACTAGCATGGCGGTTGCGCCAGCGGTCATCTGGTTTTTCGCCGACAGCCGCCGACGTCCTCACCTTACTTGAAACGCTTGATCCTCTTAATCACAGCGATGAACGCTGGCGCGATTTGGTTCAACTTACTCCACATGGCAAAGAAATAGGGGTAGAGGTTCGTGCGGCCGCCAAGCCCTTCGCAGCACACAGCCCCGAACTATTGGAGTGGATAGACAAGCTTGCCACGCCGGTTTTACCCGAATGGGAGATCAAGCAGGCTGAAAACGAACGCATTCGCCGAGCAAAGCAAGCTGCAGCGCACGCAGAACACCGAAAGCAATATGTGGCTTGTATCGACCAAATGCGTTTAGGTGAATACGAAACAATCATTGCCCCCGCTAAAGCCTATCTCAACCTCTTCAACGATATTGGAGAAGATCTGCCTGCCCATAAGCGAATCTCTCAATGGCTTGGTGACGATATCGGCGACGTCGCGCATGTGGGGTTCGAAGCGTTTCTGGTGCTCGATCCACCTACGCCCACTGCGCAGGACATTGCAGAAAGCCTTGCACAAGGCAAGTACTACGAGGCTAGCTACATTATCGTTGCCGCACTCGCCGAGCGTTTTCGGAAGGGTATAGGGTTCGACGACCTTGCTGATGAGCGCCTGATGGCGGGGTTCTTCGAGCTGCGCCGTACCAGTATCGACGGTCATGCTGGAGTTGTCGGCCTCAGAGAGGCGATCGAGGCCGCTATCCAGGGTCGCGGCATCTGGGGGGAGGCGATGCGGTTCTACCATGAACCTCAACTTCAGGCTCGGCGTGAATCAGTAGACGGCCTCTATGCACTTGTACGAGACGAGGCTCATGCTGAGTTGGCTGCCGAGCTGGCTGCAGAATGGTTAGAGCGTTTTCCAGATATTCCGGTCGGGCCGGAAACAGAACTGATCGATCGGCTTATCCGCTCAGGACGATTCGAGGCGTTACGCCGCGCCGCCGCTGATCACGTAGGGCTGGCTGACGATGAGCGACGGCGAAATTGGGATGCGATTGGTCTTATCGTCGACTTTGAGCAGACTGTGGCGCGGCTTGAGGTGTCCCCGATCGAGCCCGAGCTATTCTGGCACTTGCGGCATCGCACAGGTGGACGTTTCGACGACGGTGCCAATATTGCCCTTAGCCCCGCACAGCTTGAATGGATCATCACGACCTTCCGCCCACTCTGGCCAATGGTGGAGCGTCCCAGCGGCCCTTCTGGGGGCGATACCAACCCTTGGAATGCAAGTGACCATATCGTTTATCTGATTCGTCGGCTGGGCAACGACTCCAGTGAAGGCGCGGCCACTGCGTTGATGCGCTTGAGGACCGCGCCGGCCGACGATTATTCCGAATCGGTCAAGATTGTGATCGCCGAGCAAGCGCGCATCCGTGTCGAAGCGGCTTACGCTCCTCCCACTCTCGAAGCGATCAATGCAATTACCCGTAATCTCCTGCCCGTTTCAGCCACCGATCTGCAGGCTTTGGTGCTCGAAGAACTCGCGATCGTCCAGGCTAAGATCAAGAGCGACGATGCCGAATCCTGGCGCGGCTTCTATGACGACAATCGTGTGCCCTTCGCGGAGGAGCGCTGCCGTGATCATCTGCTAGGGCTGCTTCGTCAGGGGACGAAAGGGATCACGTTTGATCCCGAAGCGCATGTCGCTGCAGATAAAGAAGTTGATATTGCCTGTTCGGCGGGGGGAATTCGAATGCCGATCGAAGTCAAGGGGCAGTGGCATTCGGAACTCTGGCGAGGCGCAGATATGCAGCTAGATGCACTCTACACGCGAGATTGGCAGGCAGAGGATCGCGGCATCTATCTCGTCCTCTGGTTTGGCAATCAGCAACAAGCGAGCAAGCGTCTTAAAAACCCAGGGCGAGGTACGAAAGCACCTCAAACAGCGGACGAATTGCGGGAGATGCTCATTACCGAAAGCAAATCAGCTCGAGAAGGGCGTGTCGTCATTTTCGTGCTTGATCTGGTGCGTTCTTAGCCGGAAACCAAATGGCTGACTGTGACAGGTACGTTCGGCCCTTCATGATCGTCGACTCTCGACCCATTATAGGCGATTCAGAACCGGCAGAACGCGACCAATTGCAGGCGGTTGGAATCTGTCCCCTTTTCGTTCATGTCCCCTTTTCGTTTTCTGGGCTATTGCGCCTGCTGTTCCCGTTAAGCCAACCCTAGCCGCCTGAGTGGCGTGACAATTGGTTATGGGGTTATTGGTTTGTGCTCGGTGCATTGTAGGATCAAGGAGTAATAATGGCGCTTTATAAATATGTAACAGCAGGAACAGCGGTAAGAATTTTGAAAGGAAGTATTCGTTTTACTCAGCCTGGTGCGTTCAATGATCCATTTGAGTTGCTTCCGCAGTTCCTGGTTTCAACCGAACTGGAGGACGTTGAGAGGAGTTTCCGTTTTTGTATGTATAGCCCCCGTAGGACGGGTCTTGATCGAAAGCGCAAGGTCTCTATCGAGGCAATCCAAGGAGACTTCCAAGCAAGAAAAATCGTCGCTTCCTTAAACGACAAAGTTGGTATTTTGTGTTTAAGCAAGAATCACGAAAGCCTTCTCATGTGGGCACACTACGCTGACGAATATGCCGGGGCAGTCGTAGAATTCGATGAAAGTCACGAGTTCTTTACAGGGCCAATTCCTGTCAAATATCAGACGCGTCGTCCGGTCTATGACTTAAAAGACTTTTACGATTGCACCATCCCCCTTGCGGACTTGTGTGTGAAGTCGAATGTCTGGAGTTACGAACGAGAGGTTAGGTTAATTCGCGCTCTCGCTGACTGCAAAGAAACAGGAGGCACTGCTGCTTCAGGCCACCCAATTTATGCCATGGATGTGCCAATAGAGGCGATTTCCGGGGTGATTTTGGGTGGAAGAATGAATGTAGATAATCAGAAGGAAATTTGGAATTTGGTGAAAGATACGAATATAGCTCTCTGCCATGCAGCAGTTGGTAACTGGGAGTACGGATTCATGCGGGAACCGATCAAATTCAAGGGGCCACTGGTGGGAACGCCAGTGGTCTCTCCGAGAACTGCTCTTATGTTTATTGATGAGCCTGGACCGTTGGGAGAAATGGCCAGATGGGTTCTTGCCAGTCATCCGATGATGCCGCTCGCTGAGCTAAGGGCATAAGCCCAGTAGCACCACCTAAACCCACTGGCCGAATTGGCAAGGAAGTGCCGGGGGGAGTGGGTTAGATAAGACCATCCAACGATGACCGGGGCATGTTTTCCACGGCATGACGAACTCGGAAAAGGGGACCGATTCTTTGCTAAACGCTCGCTACAGGCCGATTCTGTCTAAAACAGTCTCGCCGCGATTTTTGCCGACGAAAGAGCGTTAGTGACGTTGGAACCTGGCTCGCTCAGAAGTCGTATCTTTCTTGGTTTTTACGTGGAAACGGCAAAGTCGAGCGATTGTTGAGCTGCCGAACAGCAGCTCTCTCAGAGGCCGACGCTCTCCACAGAGTTAGCCGGAGGCAGACGCTGGTGGTCAGTTAAATCCAGAGCCGCAAGCGGGTGTGAATCAGGCTATCCAAAGCAAATTCTATAATCACTCTATGATTGACTATAAATTCCTATAAAGCTGACAACAGTGCGTTATATGTGGCAGTGCTTTTTGCACAAAACCTAGCTCAAGCTAAGCACAAGTGACGTTTAATTGGGTACCGGGCAAGGATGAGTTAGTCGAGTTCTTGGTTGCTACCTATGCAGGACGGACCGTTGAGTCAACGATATGTGCTACACAACTGGCTTCTGAGCGCAAACCGTATCGAAGACGAAAAAATGAAAGATGAAGTGTTTGCACTAGTTCTTGTTGGTATATTTACTGTTCTATAATAAAAGTCAGGAGACTTTGAGAGACCTCTGTGTTTGTGAGAGATCTGTTTTAAAATCGAATATTTATCGAAGCTGACCTTCGAAAAGGCTATTTTTTGAGGGGCTTCTGGTTTGTTAAATATTGCATTCAGCGCTAGCATAGTCTTCTCCGAGGGCTCCCATATTGCGTATTTCTTCAATTGAGTCCAGAGTAATTTGTTCGAATTCGCCATTTGGACCAAAGTACAGAATAGCCCCGAGACGCTGGCCTCTAATATTTAGTACTGTGCCAATTTGCGCAAGAGACGCGATTGGTGATGCCTGATAGCAACCATAAGAAATTCCCTTGCCGAATTTGGCGAGTCTGCTGACCGGATCTTTGATGCTCATGTCTAAGCTTTCATTTCCCCAATTTATCCCGCTAAGATCTCGAGTGCGGAGTGCTTTGTTTTCATTGGAGAGGAAAGAACGTATAGATTTTTCGTCACCTGACTTTATAGCTTGAAGGACTGGACCTATAATTCTTGTCACATCTTTATCGCGGCGTTCATCATTCATCCGGGTCGGGTCTTGTAGCGGGAAGTAGTTAGGGTATTTTTCTAGTGTTTTTCTATCGCTGGCGTTTATGCATATCTCATTAGCAAATTTCGGATTTGTTAGGGTCTGTGGGGCGAAGCTATTTAGTATAGAGTATTTTGCAATAGTAACATCTGTGTTTGTAAATGCCTTGCCTAATCCCTGCTCTAAATTTTTACATGCTAATTCGGCCTGTTTGAAAGTGCTGATGTTCTCTAGGTTGCTTGGTGTTACACCTTCGATACCCTTTCTTAGAAGTTCTAGCAAGGTTCCATGGTCAGGTATTTCTGTTCTGGCAAGCTGTGTAGAAATCACTTTGTAGTATGGTGTTGGAGTGTCGTTGGCTATGAAATGTGATTTCATTGTTTCTAGCCCGATTGTAAAGGATGCATATTTTTCTGAGTCGAGACTAGAACCGGTGGCAGCATTGTTTACTTGGGGTAGCTTGATTCTTAAGGCTTTAATGTTGCCTTTTCCAGGAATAACGCTTAATTGTTCTATTTTGGTGTCTTGTGTTGAGATGCTTACGTTGTCTTCCACACTTTTGCGAAGGCTTTCTGAAACATTCTTAAAGCCTTGGCTTGCAAGTTGTTTCACCATGAAGCCGTTAGTTCCAATTGATAGTATTTTCATCCCTTCTGAGAGAGAGCTTAGATTTTCAGATGCTTTGAAGTCAAATTTCTTCTTATGCCCGAATTCTAGTTTTATTGTTTGAGTGGCGTTAGGAGTTGCCACATTCCATGGGGAAAGTGAAGCGGAATACGTATAGCTATGGCATTTGTTAGCTTCATTGGCTTGCTTTGTCTCGTCTATAGCGAAGCTATATATCGGGGCCTTAATTTCGGATAGGCCTGAGTTTTCGAAGGTGATAATTGCAAAGACCTCTGTTGCATTTTTATAAAGAATTTTTCTAAAGTAATCGAGTAGTCCTTGGTCTATGCACTGATTTGATGATATGACTGTTTTTTCTGAAATACTTTTTAGGGATACGTAGTATTCGTTGTTCTTGAGTTCGTCTCTTTCGCTGTCAGACCAATACACCGGTTCAATAATGAACTCGGCAGGTCTAGGTGTGGTAGCAGGCTTCACGCATCCAAGAGTTGTAGTGCAGGCCAGCAGTGTGGCAACGGTTTTAGATAGAGTTAGTCCCGGCATATGATGCTCCCTGAGTAACTTAATGAAAAAAGAAGAACACGAGGACGGACTGTAGAAATCTAGAAGGACATTGAGGATCTGGCAAATAGCCATCGTTGATGAGGTTTTGTACGTTAGGCCCAAACACAGAAGTCGTTGGAGCAGCGACAGTGTTCAAAGTACAAGGCCACCGAAGGTGGCCTTGGTTTACGCCGCAATGAGTTGTCTGGCCAAGGCCATCTCAACCGAGTCACCGCCCTGGTTCAACGAGTCGAGTCCTGATTCCGATACGTCTCCCGACGTGCTCTGTGCCACGGCTATTTTCTTTGCCATCAGCTGCAGGCAGGTAATCTGTGAGCTGCTTGCATAGCCGAAGAACACCACCTGTACTGGCTGCCTTTGTCCGGAAGCTGACGCTGGTGGTCAGTTGAATCCAGAGCCGCAAGCGGGTGTGAATCAGGCTCTCCAAAGCGGATTCTATAATCACTCTATAATTGACTATAAAAGCCTATAAAGCCCACCCTAGAGCTGTCGTGCTACCCCTGCATGCCTCAGCGCGAAGCTGGAAAATTCCTTCCGACGCTTGGTGTCAGACTGTGCAAACAGGTGGTCAAGTCAGGGCAATTTCATAGTGGGTTGCAGGAGATATCCACTTGCTAGGCCCCTCTAACCGACTTTATTCCCAGACGTTAAAGCATTTCGTGGAAAAACCAGGGATCGAACCGACTTTGGATTTTTCCCCATAAGGCTGGAGGCCGCGCTGTCTTGGGGGGACAGTAGAACCGACTTCATTCCTGAATATCAGCAGTGCCAGCGTGGCCAGCAGGCCACCGCCGGGGCGTGCGGTGAGCGTCAGGCTGCCGCCATGGGCGCTGGCGATCTGCCGGGCGATGCTCAGCCCCAGGCCATAGCCGGCAGTGCCTTCGCCACGAGCTTCATCCCCGCGGTAGAACGGTTCCATGACACGTTCCAGCAGCGTTTCTTCGATACCCGGTCCGCGGTCGGCGATGCCGATACGCACCTGCTCATCGCGATCTTCGAGCTGAATTTCGATGGGGCCGCCGGCATGCCGCACGGCATTCTCCAGCAGGTTCTGCAGGCAGCGGTGCAGGCCACTGGCATGCGCCACCATGGGACGCGTGCTGCCATGGACCGTCACATCGGCGCCGAGATCATCGAAGTCCGCCTGCAGGCCCTGCAGCAGGGCGTCGATATCCACCTGCTCGCGAGCATCGTCCAACTCGCCGCTGCGCAGGAAGTCGAGGCTGGCCGAGACCATTTCCTCCATGCGTTGCAGGTCGTCGCGAAAGCGCTGACGGGTGGTTTCGTCGGCGAGCATTTCGGCACGCAGGCGCAGGCGTGTGATCGGCGTGCGCAGATCATGCGAAACAGCGGCGAAGAAGCGCGTGCGCTCGGCGATGCTGTCGATCAGGCGGCGCTGCATGACATTGAACGCCTGCGCCGCCTGGCGCACCTCGCGCGGGCCGTCGACTGGTAACGGCGGGCGGTGGATGTCCTGGCCGAGCGTTTCCGCCGCTGCGGTCATGCGCTGCAGCGGGCGCAGCACCAGGCGTACGGCAAACAGGGCGATGAGCACGACGACGACGATGCGTAGCAGGTAGATGCGGGTCAGGTAGTCGAGCAGCAGCGACAGCGGCGGGGTGTTCGTCCAGCCTTGTTCCTCGGTGGCCTGCAGGTAGAGTTGCGGGCCGCTGGCCAACTGCAGCTCCACCAGGAAGCGACCGCTGGCCAGGCCGGTGCCGAACAGCACCGGCAGACTGGCCGGGTGGCCGTCCTGATCGAGTACCTCGAGGCTCAGCAGGCGCAACCTGGGGCGTTCGCCAGTGCGTTGCTCGACCACTTCACGCAGCAGCGTTTCACGATTGCGATCGACCTTGTCCAGCACCGGTAAGCTCGGGGGATGTTCGAGCAGACGAAAGTCATCGGTTTGCAGGGCACTGATCAGCTCCAGCGCCTGATCCGGGTTGCGCCGGTCGAGCAGAATCAGGTCGGCCAGTCGTGTGGCCAGCAGGCGCGTGGGGATCTCCAGCACCTGGCCATGGCGCACTTCGTACCAGATGCTGCTGGTGAGGATCTGCGCAGCGAGCAGGCCGGTCACCAGGATCAGCACCAGGCGACCGGACAGCGAGTCGGGCCAGAAGCGCTTCACCCCTGTTGCACCTGCTCGACGGTCAGCGCATAGCCTTCGTTGCGCACGGTGCGAATCAGCTTGGGAACGCGTGGGTTGTCTTCCAGATGCTGGCGCAGACGGCTGATGCACACGTCGATGCTGCGGTCGAACGGTGCGCGTTCCTTGTCGAAGGCGTGGCCGAGCAGGAAGTCGCGGCTCAGCGGGCGGTTGGGGTGCTGCAACAGCAGGCGGAGCACGCGGTAGTCGGAATTGCCCAGGCTGATCACCATTCCGGCGGGTGAGCGCAATTGTCGCGTGGCAGTGTCCAGACGCCAGTCGGCGAAACGCAGGATGGTGGCCTCATCGAGGCGCGCCCGGTCCGGGAAGCTTTGTGTGCGGCGCAGCACCACCTTGATCCGTGCCAGCAGCTCGCGCGGATCGAAGGGCTTGCCCAGGTAGTCGTCGGCGCCCATTTCCAGGCCGACGATGCGGTCGACCAGGGTGCCACGCGCGGTGAGCATGATCACCGGCACATTGCTGCGCACACGCAGTTCGCGGCACAGCGAGAGGCCGTCCTCGCCAGGCAGCATCAGGTCCAGCACGACCAGATCGATCAGGTGTTCCTCGAGGCGTTTGCGCATCTCCACGCCCTGACTGGCAACGTAGGTCTGGTAACCGGCATCGCTCAGGTAGGTGGACAGCAACTGACGAATCTCGGGGTCGTCATCGACGATGAGAATGTGATTCGGTCGGGACATGGGTATCACCTGTGGGTGGGACGGGCACCTTACACCGGCCCCGCGGGAAAAATGTAATGGAATGTTGTGGCTGGCGTGTTCATGTCGCCATCGATACATCTGCCGGACAGGGGGAGAAGGGACTGTCGATAGTATTCGCCGAATACAAATGCGACTGATTGTATTTAAGGAATCTTGATGTCCCAAGTGCTCCCCGCTGCGCCCTCGAGTCTGTCCAGAACCCTGGCCCCGGCATTTGGCCTGATGCTGGGCGCCTGCGCTTTGCCGACGCTGGCCGACGACGCAGCGGTCGAACTGTCGGCCACCCAGGTGACCGGCCAGAACGTGCCATACAAGGCTGACCGCGCTTCCTCGGCGAAGATCGCCGTGCCGCTGCTCGATGCCCCTCAGAGCATCAACGTGGTGCCACGTGAGGTGCTCGAGGAACAGAATGCGCAGAGCCTGCAGGACGTGCTGCGCAACGTGCCTGGCATCACCTTCATGTCCGGCGAGGGCAATCTGGGCTGGGGCGATCTGTTCTCCATTCGCGGTTTTTCCTCGGAGCAGAGCCTGACCGTCGACGGGGTACGTGATTCCGGTATGTCCAGCCGCACCGACACCTTCAACCTGGAGCAGGCCGAGGTCTACAAGGGGACCGGCTCGGTGGAATCCGGCGTCTCGGCCATCGGCGGCAGCGTCAACCTGGTCAGCAAGCGCGCCCACCTCGGCGATGACGGCAAGCTGTCGGCAGGCATCGGCAGCGACAACTACAAGCGCCTGACTGCGGACATCAACCGCGAAATCAACGATACCAGTGCGGTGCGCATCAACCTGATGAAGCACGGCAATGCCGTGGCCGAGCGTGACGAAGTCGACTACGACCGTTGGGGCCTGGCCACCTCCTTCGGCTTCGGCCTGGGCAGCGACACCCGTTTCTGGCTCGATGCCTTCTACCAGAAGGACGAGAACACCCCGGACGGCGGTGTGCCGATCCAGCGTGGCAGCAACGGCAAGCGTATGCCCGGGGTATCGCGCGACGCCTGGTACGGCGACTCGAGCCTGTACACCCAGCAGACCGAAACGCGCTCGCTGACCGGCCTGTTCGAGTATGACCTCGATGACAGCACCATGCTGCGTAACCAGTTGCGCTGGCAGCAGACCGACAACTGGGCGGTGCTGTCGCCGGCGCGCTTCGTCGCCGCCAACGCCGATGGCAGCCGCACCTGCACCGGCACACGCTGCGCCAGCCTTGGCTATGTCGGCGTCGGTCCGGTCAGCTCGGTCAATGGCGTCAATTCCTACACCGACTACGCCAACAGTAGCGATACGCGCTATGGCTACCTGCGCGGCAGCGACTTCGGCCAGTCCAAGCGCTATTCGATCATCGACAACCAGACCGACCTGAGCTTCGCCTTCGCCACCGGCAGTATCGGCCACCAGGCGGTGACCGGCGTTGAGCTGTACAAGGAAACCTACGCCGGCCTGCACAAGAGCATGAAAGTGCCGGACGGCACGATGTTCTTCGACATGACCGACCCGGCCTATCACTTCACCTCTACCTATGCGCGCAAGGGCTACGGCGACCCGGCCACCGAGGTGAAGAACGCCGGCCTGTACGTCTCCGATACCCTGACCTTCAGCCCGCAATGGCAGCTGCTGCTGTCGTTGCGTTATGACCGCTGGAAGGTCAGCACCGAGAATGGCGGCAACGAAACCAATCGTCGTGACGACACCTTTGGCGGTCGTGCCGGGCTGGTGTTCAAGCCCGTGCACAACGGCAGCATCTACCTGTCCTATAGCCAGTCGGCGCAGCCTTCGGCCATCGGTGCCACCACCAATAATCAGGTCTACGGCGCGGCCAGCACGGCGAGCTACGAGCCAGCCAAGGCCAGCACCTACGAGCTGGGCACCAAGTGGGAACTGCTGGGCAAGCGTCTGGGCCTGACCGCCGCGATCTTCCGCACCGAACTGGAAAACAGCTGGGAGTACAGTGAAGGCGAGGCCACGCCGGTACGTGCGCTGCCGGCCAAGCGCGTCGACGGCATCGAGCTGGGTCTGCAGGGCGAGCTGACCTCGAAGTGGAGCGCCTACGCTGGCTTCGCGGCGATGAAGAGCCGCCAGACCAAGGGCACCAACAAGGGCGAGGAGGCGAAGAACGTTCCCGATCTGACCGCCAACCTGTGGACCACCTACGACCTCAGCAATGACCTCAGCCTGAGCTATGGCGCCAACTACGTGGGGCGTCGTCGCTACAGCGACAACAAATACGTCGGTGGCCTGAACAACAACAGCAGCTACGCCGACGGCCCCGGTGGCGTGTTCCCCATCTACACCCGTGACCATGAGAAGGCGCCAGGTTACTGGTTGCACAGCGTCGCCGCGCGTTACCGGGTGGATGCCAGCACCACGGTCAACCTCAACGTCGACAACCTGTTCAACAAGTACTACTACAGCCGCATCGGCGCCTCGCTCGATGGCTTCCAGCTGTATGGCGTGCCAGGCGCCGGACGTACCGTCACCGCCAGTGTGGATTACAGCTTCTGATGCTGATCGAAATCGAAGGGCTGCTCAGCGCCGAGGAACTGGACCAGGTGCGCCGGCAATTGCTGGCGCAACCTTGGGTCGACGGCAAGGCCACTGCTGGCGTGCAGTCGGCGCAGGTCAAGAGCAACCGCCAGCTGGACGAGGAAAATCCACTGGCCCGCCAGCTCGGTGAGCTGATCCTGCGGCGCCTGTCGGACAACGCGTTGTTCATGTCCGCTGCGCTGCCCAAGCGCATCTACCCGCCGCTGTTCAATCGTTACGGCGGTGGCGAGGCGTTCGGCTTCCACGTCGACAACGCCATTCGCGGCATCAAGGGCGTGCGCGAGCGGGTGCGCACCGACCTGTCGGCGACCCTGTTCCTGGCTGACCCTGCCAGCTACGACGGCGGTGAACTGGTGGTCCGCGACACCTTCGGCGAGCAGCGCGTGAAGCTGGCGGCCGGGCACCTGGTGCTCTATCCCGGCAGCAGCCTGCATCGTGTCGAGGCGGTCACACGCGGCGAGCGCCTGGCAGCGTTTTTCTGGATCGAGAGCCTGGTGCGCGAGGACAGCCAGCGGCAGATGCTGCTGGACATGGATGTGGCCATCCAGCGCCTCACAGCCCAGGGCGCCGACGATCAATCACTGCTGGAACTCACCGGCGTCTATCACAACCTGCTCCGCCGTTGGAGCGACACCTGAATCCACTCGAGGTCACCTGCGTGAACATTTCCCTGCTGCGGCGCGTCTGCGCGCTGCCTCTGTTGCTGCTGGCTCTGGCCGGCTCCGCCCATGCCGTGGAAGTCACCGACGTGCTCGGCCGCAAGGTCGAGGTGCCGGCCGAACCCAAGCGCGTGGTGCTCGGCGAAGGCCGGCTGTTCTTCGCCCTGGCCCTGCTCGACCGCGAAGCACCATTCAAGCGCGTGGTCGGTTGGCAGAACGACATGCGCCTGCTCGATCCGCATACCTATGAGGTGTATGCCGAGCAGTACCCGGCCATCGCTGACCTGCCGCTGATCGGTCAGGCCTCGGAGCAGAGCGTCAGCGCCGAGCAGATTCTGGCCCTCAAGCCCGATCTGGCCGTGTTCAGCATCGCCGGCGAAGGCCCGACCCAGCACAGCCCGGTGGCCGATCTGCTGGCTGCGGCGGGCATTCCCGTGCTGTTCATCGATTTTCGCGTGCACCCGATCAAGAACACCCGCGTCAGTCTGGAGGCCTTGGGCAAACTGCTCGGTCGCGAGCATGAGGCACAGGAATATCTGAGCTTCTATGACCGTCACCTGGCGCGCATCACCGATGCGCTTGTCGGCCTGCCCGAGGAGCAGCGACCCAAGGTGTTCCTCGAACTGCTTGCCGGTGTCTGGCAGGCGCCGGGTCACACTACCGGCAAGAGCGGCCTGGGCGGCGTGGTGGAGGCGGTCGGTGGGCGCAACATCGCCGCTGGCGTGGTGCCCGGGGCGCTTGGCGATGTCAGCGTGGAATACGTGCTGACCGCCGATCCGGATGTCTACATCGCTACCGGCAACCGTAACCCTGGCGTGTTGCTCGGTGCTGGCGTAGACGAGAAGACCGCCCGCGACAGTCTGGCGAAGATCACCGCGCGCCCGGAGTTCGCGCCGTTGCGGCCGATCCAGAACGGTCAGGCCCATGGTCTGTGGCATGACTTCTACAACTCGCCGTTCAACATCCTGGCGATCGAGAACATGGCGCGCTGGATTCACCCCGAGCGCTTCGCCGACCTCGACCCGCAGGCGACCCAGGCCGAGATCAACCGCTTCCTGGCTGTTGGCCTGGATGGCCACTACTGGATCGATGCAACGCCGTGAGTGCCTATCTGCAAAGCACCGCCGCGCCCGCGCTGGAGGCGGCAGCGCTGAGTTACCGCCGGCTGTTGCTGCGGCGTTGCGTATTGGTGGGGCTGTTGCTGGCCCTCTTGGTCTTCAGTGTGCTGACCGATCTGGCCAGCGGTGCCTCGGGCATGGGGCTGGGCCAGTTGCTGGCTGGCGTTCTCGACCCTGGCGCGTTGAGCCCCACCGAACGGGTGATCATCTGGAACGTGCGCCTGCCCTATGCCTTGATGGCGGTGCTGGTGGGTGCTGCGCTGGCGCTGGCTGGCGCCGAGATGCAGGCGATCCTCGATAATCCGCTGGCCAGCCCCTTCACGCTGGGGGTGTCCTCGGCGGCCGCGCTCGGCGCCTCGCTGGCCATCGCTTATCCGCTGGCCATCGACTGGCTCAGTCCGAGCGGCCAGGTGACGGTGGCGGCGTTCGTCTTCGCCTGCCTGTCGGTGCTGCTGTTGCAGGCCATGTCACGCCTGCGCGGTGCCGGTGTGGAAAGCCTGGTGCTGTTCGGCATCGCTCTGGTGTTCAGCTGCAATGCGCTGGTGTCGCTGCTGCAACTGCTGGCCACTGAAGACGTGTTGCAGCAACTGGTGTTCTGGACGCTCGGCAGTCTGGCGCGAGCCAACTGGGAAAAGCTCGGCATTCTCGCCGCGGTGCTTGCCGTGCTGCTGCCGTTTTCTCTGCGTGCGGCGCCAGGCATGACCCTGCTGCGCATGGGCGAGGACCGCGCACGCAGCTTCGGCGTCGACGTGCGCCGCTTGCGCTACGCCTCGCTGCTGCGCATCAGCTTGCTGGCGGCGACCGCGGTGGCCTTCGTCGGCACCATCGGTTTCGTCGGCCTGGTCGGTCCGCACATGGCGCGGCTGCTGGTCGGTGAGGATCAACGCTTCCTGCTGCCGGCCAGCGCGCTGGTCGGTGCCTTGCTGCTGTCGCTGTCATCTATCGCCAGCAAACTGATCCTGCCGGGTGTGATCGTGCCGGTGGGCATCGTCACTGCGCTGGTCGGCGTGCCGGTATTCGTCGTGCTGGTATTCCGCCGCGGGAGGCGCCTGTGAGTCTCAAGGCCGACAACATTGCGGTGGCCTACGGTCGCCGGCAGATCCTTCACGGTCTTTCACTGCCCGATTTACCGCCTGGCGGCCTGGTGGCGCTGGTCGGCCCCAACGGCGCTGGCAAATCGACCCTGCTGCGCGCCTTGGCCGGGCTGGAGCGGATGCAGGGCGAGCTGAGCCTGAATGGCCGTGACCTGACCCGGCTGAGCGCCGCCGAGCGCGCGCGGCTGCTGGCCTACATGCCGCAGCAATTGCCCCCCGGCATCGCCCTCGGTGTGCTGGAAAGCGTGATTGCCGCCTTGCGCGTGGGCAACGAGAGCGATGTGCTGCGCTCGGCCTTCGAGGCGCTGGCGCGGATCGGCATCGAGCATCTGGCCGAGCACTCGCTGGATGGTCTGTCCGGTGGCCAGCGGCAACTGGTTTCACTGGCCCAGCTGATCGCACGCAAGCCCCAGGTGCTGCTGCTCGATGAGCCGACCAGTGCGCTCGATCTGCATTACCAGCTGCGGGTGATGGACTGCGTCCGTGACCTGGTGCGCGAGCATCACCTGCTGGCGGTGGCGGTGCTGCACGACATCAATCTGGCCGCGGCCTGCGCGGACGTGATGGTGGTGCTGCACGGCGGGCGGGTATATGCCAGCGGCACGCCCGAGGCGATCCTCACGCCAGCGCTGCTGGCCGAGGTGTACGGCGTCGAGGCGCGCGTCGAGCGCTGCTCGCGCGGTCGCTTGCAGGTGCTGGTGGATCGGGCCATCAGTGGCGCTCGACAAGCCGTCAGCGCGGTAGCCGGTTAGTCTCCTCCTGGCGCAGTGTCAGCACCTGCACCCCAGTGGCGGTAACCGCCACGGTGTGCTCGAACTGCGCCGATAACCGGCCATCGCGAGTGACCACCGTCCAGCCGTCGCGCAGGGTGCGGACATCCGCCTTGCCCTGATTGAGCATGGGTTCGATGGTGAAGGTCATGCCTTCACGCAGCGTCAGCCCGGTGTTGGCTCTGCCCCAGTGCAGGACCTCGGGCGGTTCGTGCATTTCCCGGCCGATGCCATGGCCGCAGTATTCTCTGACCACTGAATAACCGTGGGTTCGTGCGTGCCTTTCGATGGCATGCCCTATATCGCCCAGGCGAGCGCCAGGGCGCACGGCCGCGATACCTTTGCACATCGCTTCATAGGTCACGTCGACCAGCTTACGCCCGGCTTCTGGAACCGCGCCAAGCAGATAGGTCTTGCTCGAATCGGCGATATAGCCGTTTTTCTCCAGGGTGATGTCGAAGTTCACCAGATCGCCATCGCGCAGAACGTCGTCAGCACTGGGCACGCCGTGGCACACCACTTCGTTGCGCGAGGTGTTCATGGCAAAGGCAAACCCGTACTGGCCCTTGCTCGCAGGGCGGGCTCCGAGCGTGTGGACGATGTAGTTATCCACAAGGGCATTGACCTCGAGTGTCGACCTGCCGAGCAGGTCCAGGCCATCGAGGTAAGTGAATACGGAGGCCAGCAGGCGGCCGGACTCGGCCATCAGGGCGATTTCCTGCGCACTCTTGGGCATGCCAGGGCCTCGGCGTTGACTGGCACCGCGACGCCGGCCGCACGCAGCTCGGCAGCCATGACTTCGTTGAAGCTCAATGTCGGATTCATTTCGCAGAGCATGCCGATGCGAATCCAGAAACCCGCCTGGGCATTGATGGAGCGACTCGACACGGCGCTCGCGCGGCGAATCTGATCATGCAGTTGGTCATCGATATTGACGATCCCCACGATGCTTGCCTCTATACGTTTCGTATATGAATCATATAGAAACGATCAGCAATTGCCATCCACCGATTGCGTCTGGCAATGCTGACCAAGCGTCTGCATCGCACCATCCTTTAAAATGCAGGTGCCATTCGCAGGCAGATGCACTCGAGTGGTCGGAAAATTGGAGTCATGTTGAAACAGGAGAGACGATGAAGCGCGCGGATGTAAAACGCAGAACGGCTGAGGGGATCACGTTCGACACCCAGATCATGGCCAATCCGGCCAATACTGCCGAATGGATCGTCTTCTTCAAGAAAGATGCCGGACGCAGCTTTTTTCTAGTGGATGCGGCGGAGCAGGTCGAGAGCTTTGCCTGCCTTGATGAATTGGTGGTGGAGTTGCGGGCGCTTGGCATCAAGCGGTTGGAAGTTCAGCTTTGAGCAGTTGCTAACAATTGGCGTGGATCATCCTGTGGATATCCTCGTGATACCTGGCTGAAACCGTTGTAGTCAGTGATCTCAAGCCAGTTGTACAAAAACTGATCCTCTTTTGAGCATTATCCACAAAGCTTTGGGGTAACTTCTTTTCTATCCTGTGGATAATCATCTGAAAGCCATTTGTATCAAGGGTTTCAGCGCTTTGTACAGTTTTTCGACAAACGCTGCTCAGTCTCGGTCGCTGCCTGGCCGATAGAGATGGCGATGTGTGGCGTTGTACAGTGCCGACTCTGCAAAGTGGTCGGGGTCCAATACGCGTCCGACAAGGATCAGCGCGGTGCGACGAAAGCCCTTGTTGGCGACTTTGCCTTCGATGTCGCTCAGAGTACCCAGCACCCAATCCTGGTCCGGCCAGCTCGCTTTGTGGATAACCGCTATGGGGCAGTCAGCGCCGTAGTGCGGCAGCAGTTCGCTGACGATGGCCCGCAACTGGCGTACGCCGAGGTGGATGGCCATGGTCGCGCGGTGGCGGGCCAGGTCGTGCAGTTGTTCACCCTCGGGCATCGGCGAGGTGGTGCCGTAGCGGGTGAGGATCACCGTCTGGGCGATGCCGGGCAGGGTCAGCTCGGCTTCCAGCAGCGCGGCGCAGGCGGCGGTGGCGGTGACGCCGGGGATGATCTCGAAGGGAATGCCGAGCGCGCGCAGCTCGCGAATCTGCTCGCCGATGGCGCCATACAGCGAGGGGTCACCGGAATGCACGCGGGCCACGTCCTGGCCGCGTTCATGGGCCTGGCGCAGCAGTGTGATGATCTCGCCCAGGTTCAGCTCGGCGGTGTTGACCACCTGCTCGGCACGGTGGCCCTGCAGCACGGCCTCGGGCACCAGCGAGCCGGCGTAGAGAATCACCGGGCAGCTGTGGATAAGGCGCTGGCCCTTGACGGTAATCAGCTCGGGGTCGCCGGGGCCGGCGCCAATGAAGTAAACGGTCATGCACGGGGTTCTCGGTCAAACTGCGCCAGCGCGCAGGTGGCGCTGGCGCTACGGGTTCTGTCGGCCAGCAGGCGGGCGTTGTTGCCCAGGCGCGCAGCCAGGGCCAAGGCGCAGGGTTCGGCGACGGCCGGGCTGCCGGTGGCGGCCAGGGTCAGCGCGCTGCCTGGCGTCGTCTGGTAGGGTGCCAACTGCTCCGGACTGAGCCAGGTGATGGGCAAGCCAAGACGCGCGGCGAGCTGCTGCAGGCCGGCTTCTTCCTGTTTATGGCTGATGCTGGCCAGCGCCGCGAGGTTATCCACAGTCTGCCCCTGTTGCTGCAGGCTGTGCTCGAGCAGGCTGTGCAGCTCGTCCAGGCTGCAGCCGCGGCGGCAACCCAGGCCGGCGACAAGGGCGCAGGCGGGGCGTGTGGTGTGCTCGGCGGGGCTGGGCATCATGAGGCAGATTCGTCTGGGGCAGGGCAGTAGCTCATCATGGCCCCTTGCCGGCGGTCAACCGCGATTGACCGGCCCAGCCGGGCTGCGTAGCCTTCACCGTTTCGAGGTTCTTGGCCGCCGGTTGCGGCCAAGCTAAGAGGGAACAGGGTCGATGCCCTGGCTGCCCCCGCAACTGTGAACGGTCTTAAACCCTTCGATATACCACTGCCAATGGCGGGAAGGTGAAGGGCGCACATCAGTGCAGACCCTGAGCCAGGAGACCTGCCTCGATCAACCGCCATTTGCTCGGACGGGGTGTTCCGCAGCGGCCAGCACGCTCAGGCGTGCCTGTCTGCGTGCGCCCCGTTCGCCGAACTCATCGTCGCCACGGGGCCTTTCATGCAAACCCTCGCCAAACTGCCTGTCACTATCATCACCGGTTTTCTCGGTGCCGGTAAAACCACCCTGCTGCGTCACCTGCTGGCCAATGCCGGCGGCCGCCGCATCGCGGTGATCGTCAACGAGTTCGGCGAGCTGGGTATCGACGGCGATATCCTCAAGCAGTGCTCCATCGGTTGCAGTGAGGAAGAAGCCAACGGCCGCGTCTTCGAACTGGCCAACGGCTGCCTGTGCTGCACCGTGCAGGAAGAGTTCTTCCCGGTGATGCGCGAGCTGGTGGCGCGCCGTGGCGACCTCGACCACATCCTCATCGAGACCAGTGGCCTGGCGCTGCCCAAGCCGTTGGTACAGGCCTTCAACTGGCCGGAAATCCGTAACGCCTGCACCGTCGACGCGGTGATCACCGTGGTCGACAGCCCGGCGGTGATTGCCGGCACCTTCGCCGCCTTCCCTGATCAGGTCGACGAGCAGCGCAAGCTCGACCCCAACCTCGACCATGAATCGCCGCTGCACGAGCTGTTCGCCGACCAGCTGGCCAGCGCCGACCTGGTGATCCTCAACAAGGCCGACCTGCTCGACACCGAAGCCCTGGCGGCGGTGCGCGCGGAAGTCGCCGAGGAGCTGCCGCCGGCGGTCAAGGTGATCGAGGCGCACGGCGGCGAGCTGCCGCTGGATGTGCTGCTGGGCCTGAACAGCGAAACCGAGCTGCATATCGACAGCCGCCGCACTCACCACGACGATGAAGACGAAGACCACGATCACGAGGAATTCGACTCGTTCCACGTGGAACTACCGGAAACAGAGGAGGCGCGCCTGCTCGCTGCACTGAAAGCGGTGGTGGCCAAGTACGGCATCCTCCGGGTGAAAGGCTTCGCGGCGATTCCCGGCAAACCCATGCGCCTGCTGGTGCAGGGTGTAGGCCAGCGCTTCGACCGTCACTTCGACCGCGCCTGGCAGGCCGACGAGCCGCGCATCAGTCGTCTGGTAGTGATCGGCCAGCAGCTCGACCGCGAGGCGATTCAGGCCGAGCTGCAAGCGGCGCTGGCCTGAGTGATTGTGGGAGGGGCTTCAGCCGCGAGCGGGTTTGTTGATAGTCGCGGCTAAAGCCCCTCCCACAAAACGAATATGCATTTATTACGCACCCAGCCCGGCGCTCAATTGCCGGCCGACAGCATTGCCGATCTCGGCCAGACGCCCGCCGAGCTGGTCATTCTCTGCACTGGCGACTCGCACCTGTCGCTGCTGGCCGAGGCGGCCAGGCAGTTGCCGGACGACTACCCCAGCCTGCGTCTGGCCAGCCCGGCGCAGCTGAGCAACCACGCCTCGGTGGACTTCTACGTCGAGCAGGTGCTGCAGCACGCCAAGGTCATCCTCATCTCCGTGCATGGCGGGGTGAGTTACTGGCGCTACGGTATCGAGCGGCTGGTCGAGCTGGCCGGGCTGGGCGCGCAGGTGATCATGGTGCCGGGCGACGATCAGCCCGACCCGCAGCTGATGGCCATGGGCAACGCCAGCGAGGAAGACAGCCATCGCCTCTGGCAGTACCTGCGTCAGGGCGGGTTGGAGAATGCCGGGCAGCTGTTCCGCTTTATCGGCAGCCGCTGGCTGGGGCGTGGCGACAGCTGGGGCGAGCCGCAGCCGCTACCGCGCGTCGGCCTCTATCACCCGCAGCACAGCCCGGCCACGCTGCGCGACTGGCAGGCGCAGTGGCAAGCCGGCGCGCCGGTGGCAGCGCTGCTGTTCTACCGCAACCATGTGCAATCGGCGAACACCGCCTTTGTCGATGCCTTCTGTGCTCACCTGCAACAGCAGGGCCTCAACCCGCTGCCGATCGCCGTCGCCAGCCTCAAGGAGGCGGCCTGTTTTGCTCAGGTGCAGGACTGGCTGGATGAAACCGCCACGGCGCTGATCATCAATACCACCGGCTTTGCCCTGTCCAACCCCGAGGCGCCGCAGAGCCGGCCGTTCCGCCGTGATATTCCGGTGCTGCAGGCGATCTGCGCGCTGGATAACCAGGCGCAGTGGCAGGCCAGCGCGCAGGGCCTGGGCAGCCGCGATCTGGCCATGCACGTGGTGCTGCCGGAGCTGGACGGCCGCCTGATCGGCACCGCCATCAGCTTCAAGGGTCTGGCCTGGCGCAGCGAGCGCAGCCAGAGCGATGTGGTCTGCTACCAGGCGCATGCACCAGGCATGGCCCATGTCGCCGCGCTGGCGCGCAAGTGGTGCGATCTGGCGGAGAAAAACAATGAAAACAAGCGCATCGCGCTGATCCTGGCCAACTACCCGACCCGCGACGGCCGCATCGGCAACGGCGTCGGGCTGGATACGCCCGCGGCTGCGCTGAATATCCTCCGTGCCCTGCAGGCGCAGGGCTACCCGGTGGATAACCTGCCGGCCAGCGGCACCGCGCTTATCCACAGCCTGCTCGGCGGCGTCACCAACGACCTCGACAGCCTCGACGCGCGGCCTTGCGCGCAGAGCCTGGCGCTGGACGACTACCTGGCGTTTTTCCACAGCCTGCCGCAGCAGAACCAGCAGGCTGTGCGCGAGCGCTGGGGCGAGCCGCAGAACGACCCGATGTTCCGCAGCGGGCGGATGATGGTCGCCGGCCTGCGCTTCGGCCTGACCTTCGTCGGCATCCAGCCGGCGCGCGGCTATCAGCTCGACGCCGCAGCGGTCTATCACGACCCCGATCTGGTCCCACCGCACGGCTATATCGCCTTCTACGCCTGGCTGCGCACGGCCTTTGCCAGCGATGCGCTGATCCACGTCGGCAAGCACGGCAATCTGGAATGGCTGCCGGGCAAGAGCGTCGGCCTTTCCGAACAGTGCTGGCCGCAGGCGCTGATCGGCCCGCTGCCCAACGTCTACCCGTTTATCGTCAACGACCCGGGCGAGGGCGCGCAGGCCAAGCGGCGTACTCAGGCGGTGATCATCGACCACCTGATGCCGCCGCTGACCCGCGCCGACAGCTACGGCCCACTGCGCGATCTGGAGCGCCTGGCCGACGAGTACTACGACGCCAGCCAGCTTGACCAGCGCCGCGCCGTGGAGCTGCGCGGCGAGATTCTGGCCAAGGTGCGCGAGGCCAGCCTCGACCGCGAGCTGGGCCTGCAACTCAATGATGACGGCGACAGCTGGCTGCCGCAGCTCGACGCCTACCTGTGCGACCTCAAGGAATCGCAGATTCGCGACGGCCTGCATGTGTTCGGCGAATCGCCCGCCGGGCAACTGCGCCGCGACACCCTGCTGGCGCTGCTGCGCATTCCCCGTGGCGACGGCCAGGGCGCCAACGCCAGCCTGTTGCGCGCGCTGGCGCGCGGCCTGGAACTGGGCCTCGACCCGCTCGACTGCGACATGGGTCAGCCTTGGGAGGGCGCGCGGCCCGAGGCGCTGCAGGCTGTGGATAACAGCCCGTGGCGCACCGTCGGCGATACCCGCGAGCGCCTGGAGCTGCTGGCGCTGCGGCTGATCGAGCAGCGCCTCGGCGGCACCACCAGCGACGCCTTCGGCGCGGCGGTCGCGCTGATTCTCGATGGCCTGGCGGAACAGATCGCACCGCTGCTGGATGCCTGCGGCGCTGCCGAAATGGGCGGCCTGCTCGCCGCGCTGGAAGGGCGCTTCGTCCCTGCCGGGCCGAGCGGCGCGCCGAGTCGCGGGCGCCTCGATGTGCTGCCCACCGGGCGCAACTTCTTCACCGTCGACGTGCGCCACCTGCCCACGCCCACCGCCTGGCGCCTCGGCGTGCAGGCGGCGGATCGTCTGCTCGAACGCCATCTGCAGGACGAGGGCGACCACCTGCGCCAGCTCGGCCTGTCGGTGTGGGGCACGGCGACCATGCGCACCGGCGGCGACGATATCGCCCAGGCGCTGGCGCTGATGGGTGTGCGCCCGGTGTGGCAGCCGGGCAGCCAGCGCGTCGAACGCTTCGAAGTGCTGCCGCTGGAGCAACTGGGGCGGCCACGGGTGGACGTCACCCTGCGCGTGTCGGGCTTCTTCCGCGATGCCTTCAGCAACCTGATCCGCCTGTTCGACGACGCCGTGCAGGCGGTGATCGAGCTGGACGAACCGGAAGACATGAACCCGCTGTCGGCGCGGGTCTGGCGCGAGTCGCTGGCGCTCAAGGACGGCGGCCTGGATGAAGCCGAGGCGCGCCGCCAGGCCGGCTGGCGGGTGTTCGGCGCCAAGCCGGGCGCCTACGGCGCCGGGGTGCAGAACGCCATCGAGGAACGCCTGTGGCAGAGCCGCGCGGATCTGGCCGAGGTCTACCTGAACTGGGGCGGTTACGCCTACGGCAGCGGCGCCGAGGGCGCCCCGGCGCGGCAGCGCTTCGTCGAGCGCCTGGAGCAGATGCAGGCGGTGCTGCACAACCAGGACAACCGCGAGCACGACATCCTCGATTCCAACGATTACTACCAGTTCCAGGGCGGCATGCTGGCGGCGGTGGAAACCCTGCGCGGGCTCAAGGTGGCCAGCTACTTCGGCGACAACAGTCAGCCGGACACCCCGCGCATCCGCAGCCTCAAGGAAGAACTCAATCGCGTGGTACGCGCCCGCGCGGCCAACCCCAAGTGGATCGAGGGCATGAAGCGCCACGGCTACAAGGGCGCCTTCGAACTGGCCGCGACCATCGACTACCTGTTCGCCTTCGACGCCACCAGCGAACTGGTCGACGACCACCAGTACGCGCTGCTGACCGATGCCTACCTGCTGGACAAGGACACCCGCGACTTTATCCAGCAACACAACCCCGGCGCCCTCAACGACATGCTCGAACGCCTGCTGGAAGCCCAGCAACGCGGCCTGTGGGAGAATCCCGGCGAGTATCGGGCGGCGCTGGAGAATTTGTTGCTCGACAGTGAGGAAGGTGCATGAAAGAAACACTGGCCCGATTAGGCGTATGGTGGCGCCGGCCGATTACCCGGCGCGAGCGAGTTCGCTCGGCTTGCATCGGTGCTATGGCTGGCATATGGATTGGCTTGTTTTCGTTCATTCTGATTGCCAGCGGCCCCACCAGCCTTGCCGAAATCGGCATCTGGATTCTGTCTGGAGTAATAGGCAGTGCTGGATTGGCCGCTCTGTTTCCACGAGTGCTTGGGATCGTGCTTTTCCCTCTGAGCATCTGCGGTATCGGTAACTGAGCATGGTCTGCCATGCACCTGCTGTGGGAGGGGCTTCAGCCGCGAGCTTGTCGCCGCTAAAGCGCCTCCCACAGGGTCGTAGCCCGGATGCAATCCGGGTATCTCGCAACGGCCCCGGATTTCATCCGGGCTACAGTCGCAAAGCATTTATCCACAGGCCAGAGTCATGACCGAACATCACTTCCCCCTTGCCGCCGTGGTCGGTGCCGATTCGCTGAAGCTGGCGCTGTGTCTGGCGGCCATCGACCCGGCCATCGGCGGGGTGCTGATCGAAGGCCCGCGCGGCATGGCCAAGTCCACCCTGGCCCGTGGCCTGGCCGATCTGCTCGAAGGCGGGCGCTTTGTCACCCTGCCGCTCGGTGCCAGCGAGGAGCGCATCGTCGGCACGCTGGATCTGGACGCCGCGCTGGGCCAGGGCCAGGCGCGCTTTTCCCCCGGCCTGCTGGCGCACGCCGATGGCGGCGTGCTGTATGTCGATGAGGTCAACCTGCTGCCCGATCATCTGGTCGATCTGCTGCTCGATGCCGCCGCCAGCGGGGTCAACCATGTCGAGCGCGACGGCATCTCCCACCGCCACGCCGCGCGCTTCGTGCTGATCGGCACCATGAACGTCGAGGAAGGCGAGCTGCGCCCGCAACTGCTCGACCGCTTCGGCCTCAATCTGGCGCTGGATGGCCAGCCGCAACCGGCCGCGCGCGCCGAGATCGTCCGTCGTCGGCTGGCCTTCGACGCCGCGCCGGCGGCCTTCTGCGCACACTGGCAGGCCGAGCAGGATGTTCTCGCGGCGCGTTGCCAGAGTGCCCGCGAGCGGCTGGCCGCGATTCCGCTGGATGACGCCGCGCTGGGCGAGATCAGCCAGCGCTGCTTCGCCGCCGCTGTCGACGGCCTGCGGGCTGATCTGGTCTGGCTGCGCGCCGCTCGCGCCCATGCCGCCTGGCGCGGCGTCGCCGGCATCGAGGCTGTGGATATCGACGCGGTGGAAGATTTCGTCCTGCGTCATCGCCGTCGTCAGCAACCGCCGCAACCGCCCGCCGCTACGCCGCCCGAGCCGCCGCAGGCGCAGCAGCCCCAGCAACAGCAACAACAGCCGCAGCAGGGCGAAGGCCAGTGGGGCGATTTGCCGGCGCAGCAACAGGCCATGGGTGAGCGGTGGGTGCCGCCGCGCTGGACAAAAAAGCCCTGAGCATCCGCCCACGCAATGCCACAGGCGCGGATGCCGGCAAACGGCCCGGACGACTCGGCGGCGGCCTGCGTGGCGCCGCACGGGCGGGCGCGCATGGCCGTATCGACTGGCCGGCGACTTTGCGTCAGGGCCTCCCGCAGCGCCGCGAGCAACTGGTGCTGCGCCCGCGCAGCCGGCAGGCCGATGAACTCTGGCTGGTGCTGGTGGATGCCTCCGCCTCGACCCGCCGCCACGGCGCGCTGAGCCTGAGCAAGGGCCTGCTCGCCGAACTGTTCGACAGCGCCTACCGCCAGCGCGCGCGCCTGGCCGTACTGCAGGCCGGTGGCCGCGAGGCGCAGTGGCTGTGGCAGGGGCGCAAGGCCAGTGCCGAGCTGCATCACTGGCTGCAGCAACTCGGCGCCGGTGGCGGCACGCCGCTGCTCGACGCGCTGCAGCAGGCCGGCGACTGGCTGCTCCAGCGCCAGCGGCTCAAGCCTGCCGAGCAGCAGCGCCTGCTGATTCTCACCGACGGCCGTCTGCGCGACTGGCCGGCGCTGCAGCCACTGGGCTGCCCCACGTTACTGATCGACAGCGAACGCGCGCCGATCCGCCTCGGCCGCAGCCGCGAACTGGCGCGCCAGCTCGGCGCCGATTACCAACATATCGACGATCTGGCGCCGAGCGCGCCGGGCCGCACCTGGAGAACCCCATGAAAACCCTGCTGCTGGTCGGCATTGGCGCCGGCGACCCGGACTACATCACCTACCAGGCGATCAAGGCGCTGCGCCGCAGCGACGTGATCTTCCTGATGGACAAGGGCGCGGCCAAGCACAAGCTCAACGCCCTGCGCCGCGAGATCTGCGCACGTTTCCTCGACGGCCACACGCCGCGCTTCGCCGAGGGCCTGCAGCCGGAGCGCGAGCGCGAAGCCGCCGACTACCGCGCCAGCGTCGACGAACTCAACCGCGACAAGCAGGCGGTGTTCGAGCAACTGCTCGACGAGCAGATGGCCGATGGCGAAACCGCCGCCTTTATGGTCTGGGGCGACCCGTCGCTGTACGACAGCAGCATCCGCATCATCGAGGCCATCGCCGCGCGCCGCAGCGACTTCGCCTATGACGTGATCCCCGGTATCACCAGCCTGCAGGCGCTGACGGCCCGCCATCGCATCCCGCTCAACAGCATCGGCCGCGCCGTGGAAATCACCACCGGCCGCCTGCTCGCCGAAGGCTGGCCGCAGGGGGTGGACAGTGTGGCGGTGATGCTCGATGCCAAGGACACCTACCGGCGGTTTACCGGGCAGGGGCTGACCATCTATTGGGGGGCTTACGTTGGTACGGCGGATGAGATTCTGATGGCGGGGCCGTTGGATGAGCTGGCCGACAAAATTGCGGCCACTCGGGCGGAGGCGCGGGAGCGCAATGGCTGGATCATGGATAGCTATCTGTTGCGCAAGGAAGGTGCGGCGGGGGCGTGAGGCAAGAGCGTTGTTCAGTTGCCGTGATTGGCAAGGCTAGGCAACTTGCCTACACTTCTGTCCATGAAAGCGCTCTTTCTGGAAACCAGCAGCTTCACGGCTCATCTGGGTGACTACCTGACAGACGAGCAGTATCGCGAGTTGCAGCAAGCGATGTTGGCCAATCCGCAGATGGGCGATGTCATGGCGCGCACGGGTGGCTTTCGCAAACTACGCTGGGCCGACAACCGCCGCGCCAAGGGCAAGCGTGGCGGGTTGCGGGTGATCTATTACTGGCTGCTGGGTGATGGCCAGTTCTGGATGTTCGCCATCTATGACAAGGACGAACTGGAAAACCTGACTGCCGAACAGGAAAGAGCCCTGAAACACGCCATCACCCAAGAGCTGAAAGCACGAGGTGTCTCATGAAGAAACGTGACCTGTTCACCGAGCTGATGACGGGTGTGGAAGAAATGTCCGCCCATCGCGAGGGCAAGATCACCCTGCGCACTTCGACCTTGGAAGAGAAGCCCGCACCGCAGGTTTCGGCAGCCGAGATCGTCGCCTTACGCAAGAAACTGAGCATGTCGCAGGCGGTTTTTGCCCGGCGCATTCGCACCAGCACCGAGACCTTGCGTAACTGGGAGCAGCAAAAGTCCAGACCCAACACCCAGGCTGCTCTGCTGATCAAACTGGTCGAACAGTATCCGGACATGGTGGAGCGGCTGGAGGCGGTTTGAGGTTGAGCAAGTTGACTCGACGCCGTCTTGCGGGGCTTTAGACGCCCAGATAATTGCGTATCACCCATTCCTCGTCAGCGTCTGCTGGCGAGATGCGCGCCCATTCCCCGATAAGCTCGTAAACGGGAAGTTTTTCACCTAGTACTAGCCGCCGTACACGGGGCGATGTCCGTGACGGTAGTGCGTGGATGAACGCCGCATCGGTTTGCGCGTGGCCCCAGGCGATTACATCTTTGGGCTGAGTAACCTCGTACTTTAGTGGTTGCTTCTCTGGCTGAGCAGAGCTGTGGGACGGCTGAGTGACGCTCACGTCTTGCCGGGTTATCCACTCATCAGGCTGCCCCGACTCGGAGATACGAATCCAATCACCGACTTGTTGATAAGCGCGCACCATTTCACCAAATGCCAACCGCCTCAGGCGTCGGGCGGTATGAGTGGGAGTGCTGACGGAGTACGTATCATCACCTTGCACGTACAGCTCTGAGGCCGTTTTTGTTTCATAGGATGCTGCGGGAGGCTGCGCCTGAAGCGTAGACCTGGGCGCGACATAGCTGGATGTCCCTATGCGGCAGGTCTTGTTCCAGGAAATACAGGAGTTGCCGCATGGCTGGCTATTGCGGCAGTTCTTGGCCTAAGCGTCTGTGGTGATCAGGCCAAGCAAGATCAGGAGAGCCGGCAAGGCTTTCATGGCAATCCCTAGCGCGGTGGTGGATGGCATTAGGCTACTTCTGAACAAGGCTGCTGGACAGCAGCAAGTTATGCGGAACGCCGCGCAGCGTTATCCACAAGCCTGCAGCGTCTTTTCCATCACCACGGTGCGTTCCGCTCCGTGGTATTCATCGTGCACTTTGTGGTAACCCAAGCCAGCGTAGAACCCTTCGGCAGTGAGTGAGGACGGTACCCGCAGTTTGGTGATGCCGGCGTTCAGCGCCTGGGCGTGGAGCCTTTGCATCAGTTGGCGACCCACGCCGTTACCCTGCTGTGCGGGGTCGACGAAGACGGTTCTGACCACATCGCCATCGAGACTGGCAGTGGCGATCAGTGCGCCGTTTAGCGAGGCGACGAAGACTCTGCGCTGGTCGAGCAATGCCGTCACAGCTGCAGGGGTGAAGCTTTGCGCGACCTGATTGATCACCTCGGGCGGGTAGTCCGCGGCATTCGATTCGCGTAACGCGGTGATCACGATTCGGCTGATTGCCGCCGCATCGTCCGGTGTAGCCAGTCTGATCATGCAGTCCATGCCGCTCTCGCTCGATGATTCCTGAGCTCCGGTGGGAATGCAGCCCCCGGCGCTCTGCGTCCACCTGCAAGCCAGCCAGCAAGACGCAGGGCGGACATCGCTTTTCATGTCCGCCAATATGGCGGCTGCGAGGCCGGTTGCTGGATGAGCAGAGCGTCATCCACCCTGCGCGATACGGCTACTGCACCTTGAAGCCGTTTTCTTCCGCCCACTCGGTCAGCGCTTCGCGGGTGGCCTGGTTTTCATACTGATGCCAGCGATCCAGCAGGCCCTTTGCAGCCAGCAGGTTCTTGAAGCGCGAGTAGGCGCCTTTGTGCCGGAAGATGTCGTAGACGTCCTGTTCCAGATGGGGCGCCTGTTCGCCAATGAAGCGATGAATCAGCCGCTGGCCAAGGTCAAGGTCGTGCTGGCTGGGGACGCAGGCGTATTGGCTGTCATCCTCGATATCGTCCGGGATTTCATCCGGGCTCTCATCGCCGCAGTAGTAGCACTGGCCTGTCGAGCGCGAGATGTAAGCCGCCGTATCGTGACTGTACGAGCCGGATGCCCACAGGAAGGCTTCTTCCAGGTCGCTGAAGTCGATGGTCGTGGCCATGTTGCTGTCCTCGGTTACTGCTGGGTAAACCCTATCCTAGATCGATTGGTGATCAGCTTTCGATACCCTGTCAGTCAGCGCTGACCTCTTCCTTGTAAACCCGCATCCCCCGCGCCTGGTAGTTGGCCAGCGCCGCCGGGTGGTCGAGGGTGCAGGTGTGTACCCAGACGCGCTCGCTGCCCGGCCATTGCCAGGCCGAGGCGATGGCGTGGCTCAGCAGGGCGCCGCCGAAACCGCGGTCGAGGAACTGCGGGGCCAGGCCGAAGTAGCGGATTTCCACGTTGCCGCGCTCGTCGCGGTTGAGCTCGTAGTAACCGGCGATGGCGCCGCGGTGGTAGGCCACCCAGGTGCGGTGCCCTGGGTCTTCGACCTGGGCCTGCCACTGCGCGTCGCTCCAGCTGTCGAGATCACCCCATTCCCAGGTTGAACCGACCAACTGGTAGAGAAAACGGTTGAGCGCGCCCTGCGGCTCTTCGCATTCGATGATCTGCAGGTCGCTGCGTGGCGGTTTGGCGCGCAGCTGTTCGGCGCTGGTCATTTCCAGGTAGTAGGTGGTGCAGTGCTGACTCATTACGGACCTCACGGATAAAACCGGACTATAACCCGGCTCCTGCCGTGTATTGATATCGCCAGGTTTGTTGGCGCCAGAGCGTTGTCCACCCTACGCGGGGCATGCGTAGGGTGGATGTCGCTGTTTACATCCACCAGCGAGCGGGGGCTTACAGCCAGCTCCACGACAGCCCCGTATACACGCCAAAGCCTTCCCCCGGCGTCGAGCGGGCGGCGTCCGCGCCGTTGTCGTCATAACCCGGGGTGACGGTGGCGGCGTAGCGTTTGTTGGTGAGGTTGCGCAGGTCGAGCCAGGTTTGCCAGTCGCCTTTGGGGGCGTTGTAGCCGAGGGTGGCGCCGAAGGTGGCGTAGGCGTCGGCGTAGTAGGAGTTGGCGTAGTCCACCGCCACCTTGGAGGCGTACAGGGTGTTGAGGCCGGCGTAGAAGCCGCTCGGATGGTCGTAGCGCAGTTCGGCCTGGTAGCAGTGGCGCGGCAGGCCGGGCAGGCGGTTGTCGCCGAAGGTGTCGTCGTCACGGTAGTGGAAGTCGCCGAAGGTGTCGTCGTCACGGTAGTGGAAGTCGCTGAAGGTGTAGGCCTGGCGCAGGCTCAGCGCGCCGCCGCTGCCTTGCCAGAGTGTGCTGCTCAGGCCCGCTTCGATGCCCTGGTGCACGGTGGGGCTGGCGTTGGATTCGGAGAAGACGTTGTTTTCGACCTCGACGGTGAGCAGTTCGTGGCGTACCTGGGAGTAGTAATAAGCGAGATCCCATTGGCCCAGCGCCGAGTCGCCACGCCCGCCGATTTCCAAGGTGGTGGCGGTCTGGTTGTCCATCGAGATGGGCGCGCGCTGGCGGGTGCTGTACGGCTGGTTGCCAGCCGGGAAGCGTAGCGGTGAGCTCCAGATCATCGACCAGGCGTGCGGCGGCTCTACCGAGCGGCTGAGGTTGCCGTATAGCTGCACCTCGGGGTTGAGCTGGTAGCGCAGGCCGAGGCGCGGGGCGTAGTCCCAAGTATGTTCGCTGAGCTTGTCGTCGGTGGCCGGCCAGGTCACTTCGACCTGGCGGCGGGTATAGATCAGCGCCAGGCCGCTGGTCAGCCACAGGTCGGGCGCCAGCTCCGTGTCGTTGCTGAAGTGCAGCACGCTGTCCGAACCCAGGTGCTCGTAGGCGCGCATCAGGGTGCCGGCCGGGTAGGGCGTGCCACCGACGGTAATCGGCAAGGCGGCGTTTTCCTTCGATTTGCTGCTGGGCAGGTTGGTGGTGCTGCGCCAGCCGATGGTGGTGCTGCTGTCGAGCCCGAACAGGCTATGCCGCCGGATGTAGTTGAGGCTGGCGCTGACGTCGCTGTAGTCCACGCGAACACGGTAGGTGTTGCCGTTGGGCGAGCTGTTTTCGACGATATCCATGGGGTAATGGTGGTAAGCCAGGCCGGCCACCAGGGTGGAGTCGTCGTCGATCTGCCAGGTGGTCTTGTTGGCGATCCAGGTGCTGCCGGGCTGGTCGCGGTGAGCGTCGATGCGCAGGTTATTGGCGGCTGCCGCGCGCGGGTCATGTTTGATCTGCGCCTTGGTCAGGCGCCCCGGTACTTCATGCTCGGTTTCGCGGTAGCGCAGGTAGAAGCGCGTCTCCAGGTTCTCGTTGAGGTGATAGCCGAAGTTGCCGGCGATGCCTTTGCCCTTGCCGGAGGCGTGATCCTGATAGCCGTCGTACTCACTATCGGTGAGGTTGAGGTAGTAATCGAAGTCACCGAGCACCTGGCCGCTGGCGATGCTGCGCTTCTGGTAGCCGTGGCTGCCGGCCTCGTAGCGCAGTTGCAGCTTGGGCGCGGTGTAGCCGGTGTGGGTGATGTAGTCGATGGTGCCACCCAGGGCCAGCGAGCCACGGTCGAAGCCGTTGGCGCCGCGCAGCACTTCGGCGCGACTTATCCACAGCGGTTCCAGCAACTCGTAAGGCGTGCCGCCGGAGCCGGTCAGTGGCAGGCCGTCGAGCAGGATATGGGTGCCCGAGGCGTGCGAGCCAGGGCCACGGTTGATGCCCGAGCCGCGCACGCTGATTTTCACCCCTTCGTTGCCCGGCGACTGTGCATAAACACCCGGCTGGTAGGCCAGCACGTCGGCGACGCCGGCCACGCGGCCCTGTTCGACCTTGCCCATGTCCACCAGGTTGGTGGCGCCAGGTACGCGTTTGAGCTCGGTGGCCGCGGCTTCCGTTTCGCTTACCTGGGTGCCGCTGATCTGCAGTGCGTCCAGTTGCAGGGGTTGCTGCGCCAAGGCAGCGGGAACGGCCAGGCAGTTGAATGTCAGCAGGGCCAGGCGGGCCGGTCGGGCGTAAAGCGGCTTGGGCAACATGCGAAGGTTCCATTGAGCGGGCTACAAGCTTGTCTGATGGATGACCTAGGTAATTCGTCACCATCATCGGCAAACCTGCCGGTTTTCGGGCTCAAAAAACCTGCATGCTCATGCTTAGCAGAAAAAGTCGGCGACCTGCTCCGCGGCGGCGGCACGCGCCTGCAGCAACGCCTGTTCTCCTCTGGCCGTTCCCTCGACGCAGAAGAAATGCACATCCTTGAGACCCACAGTGCCCAGCGCCGCCTGCAGGTAGGGGCGCAGAAAGTCCGGCTGGCGCGCCTGTTCTCCGCTGATCAGCCCGCCCGACGCCACTGCCACGTACACCGGACGATCACGCAACAGACCGACCTTGCCCTGTGGCGTGCCGTTGAAGGTCACGCGAATGCGCACGATGTGATCGACCCAGGTCTTCAGCGCCGAGGGCACTGTGTAGTTGTGCATCGGCGTGGCGATCAGCAGTACATCCGCTTCGTCGAGCTGACGAATCAGCTCGGCGGAGCGCTGCAGGACGCTGCCTGGCTCGATCTGGCCAGTGTCAGTGGGTGAGGCCAGCGCCATGGCGTAGTCGTGGTCGACATGCTGCAGTGAGTTGAGGTCTACGTCCTGCACATCCAGCGTGTGGCTGCCGGCAAGACCCTCGAGTATCTGTTGCGACAGGCGCAGGCTTTCCGACTCAGCGCCACGCGGGCTACTGATCAGGCGCAGCACACGAAGAGATGCGGTCATGCTCGTAATCTCCCTGAGATAGCGGCCTCAGGCCAGATTGGCCTTGTCCAGACCAAATGCCTTGTCGGCCGAGCCCGGTACGGTGCGGAAGGCCACGTTCAGGCGATTCCAGCCGTTGATCGAGACCACCAGGAAGGTCAGGTCGGAGAGCTCCTGTGCGGAGAACTGCTCGCTAACGCTGGCGTAGATCGCGTCGCTGACGCCCAGTGGCGACAGCTGAGTCAGGGCCTCGGTCCACTCCAGTGCAGCGCGCTCGCGCTCGGAGAACAATGGCGACTCGCGCCAGATGGCGACATGGTGCAGACGCAGTTCGCGTTCGCCGTGAATCTTCGCTTCCTTGACGTGCATGTCCACGCAGAAGGCGCAGCCGTTGAGCTGTGAGGCGCGCAGGGTGACCAGATGGGCGAGTTCGGCCAGGAACGGTGTCTTGTTCAGCAGCATGGACAGTTCCACGTACTTGCCGGAGGCCTTGGGGGAGAGTTCGAAGTAGTCGAGACGCTGGCTCATGGTTTTCATCCGTATCCGAGTTGAGAAGAAACCGATGCCGCTCTGCGCTGCAGAACCACTGGCCCGGTGGAGAGAAATCTACTCACCAGTGGCCTATTCACATAGATCCATTCTTGCTGATTCGGATTGGTCCACTTTTCTCCAAGTGGTCCATGACCATGGCTGGCAGGTCAGCGGCGCGCACGCGGGCCGTGCGAGGAGGAGGCTTGCGGCTGATGCGCCGCAAGCCTGGTGCAGCCTTGTTCAGCTCGGTTGATAGTGCAGCGATCGCTTGGAGGTTTCCGGCAGGCACATGCCACCGATCAGGGCGATCACGGCGATCACGATCAGGTAGTAGGCCGGTGCCATGCGGTCGCCGCTCTGTTCGATCAGCCAGGTGGCCACCAGCGGCGCGGTGCCACCGAAAATGGTGTAGGCCACGTTGTAGGTGAAGGCCGAGGCGGTGTAGCGCACACGGGTGGGGAATTGCTCGGAGAGCAGCACGGCGGTGACCACGCCGCAGATCACCGCACCGACTGCCAGCAGCATGGCGCCGAAAGCTGAGGGTAGCAGCTGGCCGGAGGTGGCCAGGGAAAATGCCGGGTAGACCGCGACGATCAGTGCCAGGCAGGCGGTGAGGATGGTGCGGCGACGGCCGACCCAGTCCGAATAGCGGCCAATGAACGGACACAGCAGGCCGGCGAAGACCAGCGCCATCAGGTTGGCCAGCAGCGCGGTGGAACGGCTGGCGCCGCCGACCACCTGCATGTAGGTGGTCAGGTAGGTGCTGAACATGTAGAACGACAGCGCCGTGGCGGAGATGAATGCACTCAGGCAGACGATGGTCGCGCCATGATTGCGCAGGGTCTCGCGCAGGGGTGAATGCTCGGGCGCTTCCTCGGCGGCCAGGGCCTGGAACGCTGGCGACTCATCCAGGCGCAGGCGCATGTACAGGCCGACCAGGCCCAGCGGCGCAGCGACCAGGAATGGCAGGCGCCAGCCCCAGGCCTGCATCTGCTCATCGGTGACGAACTGATCGAGGCCGAACACCAGGCCGGCAGCGGCGGCGAAGGCGAGGAAGGTGGATACCGGCACGAAGCTGCCATAGCGTGCCTTGCGCTCGGTGGGCGCGTGCTCCATGACGAAGGCGCAGGCGCCGGCATACTCGCCACCCGCCGAGAAGCCTTGCAGGCAACGCGCCAGGGCCAGCAGCAGCGGGGCGAACAGGCCGATGCTGGCATAGGTCGGCAGCAGGCCGATCATGGTGGTGCAGCCGGCCATCATCAGGACGGTGATCGACAGCACGCGCTTGCGTCCGATGCGGTCACCGAGAATGCCGAAGAAGATCCCGCCCAGCGGGCGCAGGGCGAACGACACGGCGAATACCGCGAAGGTCTGCAGCAGGGCCAGGGTCGGGTTGCCCTGAGGGAAGAACAGCGAGGCGATGGTGACGGCGAGAAAGCCGTAGACGGCAAAGTCGAACCACTCGACGAAATTACCGATTGCCGAGGCGGCGATCACCTTGCGCAAGGTCGTCGGGCTGACCTCGTGCTCGTGTAGGGCGGCGGTCATTGAATACTCCTGAATTTCAACTCATATAGATATCCAGACCTTACGTGGCAAAGATGATGCCAGGCGCCCTGCTGTGCGACCCTGGCGTTGCCGGGAGCGACGTATCCGCGCCCATCGGCCTGCGCATTCATAGGAGAGATACCCATGCAGCACGTTGTACCTGTCGAGCTGGGCAAGGCCTATCGCCTGCTCAACCATGGCCCCACTGTGCTGGTTTCTGCACGTCATCGGGGCATCGATAACGTGATGGCGGCAGCCTGGTGCTGCGCGCTGGATTTCGACCCGCCGAAGCTCACCGTGGTGATCGACAAGATCACCCGTACCCGTGCGTTGATCGAAGGCAGTGGACTGTTCGCCATCCAGGTTCCGACCGTGGCGCAACTGCAGTTGACGCAGGCTGTGGGCAACAGCAGCCTGGCCGACGACCCGGCCAAGCTGGCACATGCCGGGGCCGAGCTGTTCGAGCAGCCAGGCTACGAGTTGCCTCTGGTGGCTGGTTGCTCGGCCTGGCTGGTGTGCCGCCTGCTCGATGAGCCACATAACCAGCAGGCTTACGACCTGTTCATCGGTGAGGTGATCGCGGCCTGGGCGGACGAGCGGGTATTTCGCGACGGTCACTGGCTGTTCGAGGAGGCCGACCCGTCCCTGCGCAGCCTGCACCATGTGGCGGGCGGGCACTATTACGCCATTGGTGAGGTGTTCAAGGCCTGATGTGGCAACCAGGAGCTTGCTTCAACGCGCCAGCGGCAACGCCACGCCGATCAGCACGAACAGCACGCCGCAGCTGCGGTTGAAGGCACGGCCGCCGCGTTGCAGCCAGGGGCGTATGCGAACGGCGGTCAGGGCCAGGAGTAGCTCGACGAGGAATTCGACCACGGCGAAGGTCGCCGCCATCACCACGAACTGCACGGCCAGGCCGCGTTGCGGGTCGACGAACTGCGGCAGGAAGGCGCCGTAGAACAGAATCACCTTGGGGTTCGACAGGGCCGACAGCAGGCCCTGGCGAAACAGTCGTCCGGCACTGGGTTTTACTCCACTACCGGCCAGGGTCAGGTTCATCGCTGGTGCGCGCCAGAGCTGGATGCCAAGCCATACCAGGTAGGCGCCGCCGATCCATTTGAGTGCCAGCAGTGCCGTGGGTGCAGTCTTGAGCAGGGCACCAAGGCCGAACATGGCCAGGGCGATCAGCGCACTGAACCCGACTACGCCGCCGAGGATGGTCGCCAGCGCCATACGCGCGCCGTACAGCCCGCCATGGGTCAGCGCCAGCAAGCTGTTGGGGCCGGGCGTCAATGCCAGGCCGAGGGTTGCGATGAAGTAGACGAGCCAGAGTTCGAGGGCCATGTGCAGTCTCCTGAGAAGGTGGCCAGTCTACTCAGCGCTGCAGCAGGTAATGAGGTAGATTCTGGTCATCTCACCGTCGATTCTGGACGACTCATGTCACAACGACCTGATCTGCGCTTCCTTCTGCTGCCCCTGCCGGAGTTCGCCCTGTTGCCGTTCGGTGGCTTCCTCGACAAGTTGCGCTTCAGCGCCGACGACGAGGATTACAGCCGCCAGCGCTACTGCACCTGGACCATCGTCGGCCTGCAGCCGGGGCATGTGCCGTCGAGCAGCGGTGCGGCGTTGCGTATCGAAGCCACGCCGGTCGAACTCGACCTGGCCGACTACGACTATCTGGTGCTGTTCGGCGGGCGCAATGCGCAGGCCACGGCGACGCTGGCAGCGGCCTACCGGCCCCTGTTGCGGCGTGCCGCGCGCGCCGGGGTGAAGCTGGTGGCGATCGACAACGCCAGCTTCCTGTTGGCCGCTTGCGGCCTGCTCGAGGGCCATCAGGTCGCGGTGCACTGGCGTCACGAGGCGGAATTTCGCACCAGCTTCCCGCACCTGCGTCTGGCGCGCGAACGCCTATACAGCATCGACTCCGAGCGGATTTCCTGTGCCGGGGGCACGGCCGCCATCGACCTGGCGGTGGAACTGCTGGCGCATGGCTGTGGCCGGGCGCGGGCGCTCAAGGGCCTGGCCGATATGCTGGTGGACGAAACGCGCAGTGGCCAGCATGCGCTGCGCTCGCTGCAGGGCAGCCCCAGCGGCGAACGTCACGTCGACCGTGCCATCGCCCTGATGCGCCAGGGGCTCGCCAGTGCCGAGGGTATCGAGTCATTGGCGGCCAGCGTCGGCATCAGCCGTCGTCAGCTCGACCGCCTGTTTCGCGCTCGCCAGGGCATGAGCGCGCGCGAGTACTGGAACGAGCTGCGCTTGCAACACGTGCGCTGGCGCCTGCTCAACTCCAGCCACAGCCTGGCGCAGATCGCCGACGAGATCGGCGCCAGCGACACCAGTCACCTGGGCAAGCTGTTTCGCCAGCGTTTCGGCGTCGCCCCCGGCGCTTTTCGCCGCCAGGGCGCAATGCCGCCCTCCGATCTGTAGGAGCCGCGCCCTCGCGGCGAATGTCGTGGGCAGCGCCGCTATTGCGCCAGGGCCACAATCGTTTCGCGCCGGGTCGGCGCGCCTACAGACGTATCAGCAACGGCAGCCACACCGAGGCCAGCAGCAACAGGGCCATGATCCGGTTGAACAACAGCAGTCGCGACGGTTGCCGCAGCAAGCGGGCGCTGCCGGCGCCGAGCAGGCCCCAGGCCAGCAGACAGGGCGTTGAAACCAGCAGAAATAGCGCGGCATAGAGGGCCACGCTGGCGGCCGAGGCCTGGCCTTCGAGAAAGATCGCCGTGACCGATACGCTCATCAGCCAGGTCTTGGGATTGATCAATTGCAGGCCGGCGCCCTGGACGAAGCCCTGACGCCGGTCGATCGGCCGTGCCTCGACACCGGCCGCATCGCGGCGCATCAACTTGCAGGCCATCCAACTGATCCAGGCGGCGCCGGCCCAAGTCATGCTCGTTTGCAGCAACGGGGCGCGCGCCAGCAGTTCGCCCAGGCCGAGGCCGACTACCAGCAGCATGAGACTGGCGCCCAGGCTGGCGCCGAGAGCAATGGTCAGGGCGATGGGCAGGCCGAAACGCGAGGCACTGCCGAGGATCAGCAGGTTGGTCGGCCCCGGGGTGATCGAGGCCGCCGAGGCGAAGAGGATAAAGGGCAGCCACTGGTTCATGGCCGGGGCCCTGGTGATGTGAAGGGCATCGATGATCGCTCCATGTTGGGGGCATGGCGGCGATTGTCCGGTTGCCTCGCTCAGCGGTCTTGAAGCTTTGTGCACAGGCTGCGGTAGGCGCCGGGGGTGACGCCATTGGCACGGCGGAACCAGCGGCCGAGGTGGCTCTGGTCGGCGAAACCCAGGTCGCTGGCGACATCCGCTGGCGCGCTGCCGAGGGCCAGCAGACGCCGCGCCCGCACCAGGCGCAACTGGATCAGATAACCGTGCGGGGCTATGCCGAAGGCGGCCTTGAAGGCGCGCGTGAGGCGAAAGCGGTCCACAGCGCAGGCCTGGGCCAGTTCACCGAGGCCGATGTTCTCGTGGAAATGTGCGTGCAGGTAATCGCGTGCGCGCAGGGCCACGCTGGGAATCTGCGGGTTGCCCTGCAGGCGCTGGCGCCAGTGCAGGTTGCGCGAGATGCGCTCGAGTAAGCCATCCAGGGCCGCATCGCGGACCATGCGCGGCTCGCCCTCGCGCAGTGCCTGCAGGGCATTGGCGATATGCGGCAACAGGCCGGGGTCATCCGGCTGTGTGCGTGGCACGCTGGGCAGGCAATCGACGGGCGCCTGTTCGAACAGCGCCGGCAAGGCGCTTTCGAGCCAGGCCGGCTCCAGGTACAGCGTGGAGTAGGTGAAGCCGCCCGGTGTCGGGGCGTTGCCGTCGTGAATGTCGCCGGGCTCGAGGAAGAAGGTCTGCCCCGGCACGCTGCTGAACAGGGCCCGGCGGCAATTGAACTGCTGCACGCCCTGCTCGGTGAAACCGATCAGGTAGCTGTCGTGCCAGTGCGGATCGTAGGCATGGCCCTCGAAATGCGCGCGGATGACCTCGATGCCGGTATCGGCATCCTGCTTGAGATCGACCCATGACTGCGCGTTCATTGCCCGGCCCGTTGTGGTAAGTGGAACGCCTGAGCTTAACCCGTTTGCCGGGCGCGCCTAGAACGTTTGTGCAGATGAGCGGGGTTGTGGATAAAACCAAGCGCCTTGATCCGTAGGAGCGGCTTCAGCCGCGAAATTCGCGGATAAATCCGCTCCTGCAAACGCTTGGTAATCCTGCTTGCGAGCGATGCTCTAGTCGGCCTGCGCGGGATACCAACGCGGCGTGTACACCCACTCGCCACCGTCGGCGCGCGAGAAGCGGCGGGTCTGGCTGGAGCCGATGATCACCAGGGTGCGCATGTCGACCATGTCCGGGGTCAGCTCGCCGAGGGTAAGGCTGCGCAGGGCTTCGGCCGGGCGGCCGATATCGCGGCCGAGCACCACCAGGGTCTGCGGTTCGCGATGCTGGCGCAGCAGTTCCAGGGCGCGGCCGAGCTGCCAGGGGCGGGATTTGGAGATCGGGTTGTAGAAGGCCATGGCCAGGTCAGCGAGGGCAGCATGCTGCAGGCGTTTTTCGATCACCGCCCAGGGCTTGAGGTTGTCGGACAGGGAGATCAGGCAGAAGTCGTGGCCCAGCGGCGCGCCCGCCTTGGCGGCGGTGGCCAGGCAGGCGGAAACGCCGGGTAGCACTTCCAGTTCGACGCCTTGCCAGGCCTCGCTCTGCGGGCTTTCCAGCGCCTCCATCACGGCGGCGGCCATGGCGAATACACCGGGGTCGCCGGAGGAGATCATCACCACCCTCCGGCCCGTGGCCGCCAGCTCGAAGGCATGGGCGGCGCGTTGCAGCTCTTCGCGGTTGTCGCTGGCGTGCAGGCATTGATCGGCGCGCAGCGGGCCGGCCATCTTCACGTAGGTGTCGTAGCCGAGCAGGTCTTCGGCTTCGTCCAGCGCGCGACGCACCGCCGGGGTCATGTGCTCGGCGGCGCCGGGGCCGAGGCCGATCACACTGAGCTTGCCGCGCCGCTGGCCAAGCAGGTCGAGGTCAATGGGCTGCGCGGCCTGCAGCAGGCGCAGGCCATCTCCGACATGGCACTTGGTGGGCAGCTCGGCATCGTTATGGATAAAGCGCAGGGGCAGCTGCAACTCGGCTGCTGCGGTGTGCAGCTCGGCATTGGCCATCGCGCTGGCGTCGGCCAGCAGGCAGGCCAGTGCCTGCGGCGCCAGCTTGGCATCGCTCAGCGCCTGGCGGATGCGCGCCGACAGTTCGGCGTCGGGTTGTTCGACCAGTACGGCAATACTGCGCGGGTGGATCAGCAGTTCATCGGCCTGCGCCGGGCGGGCCTGCGGGGTGATGTGGATAACCCGCTTCGCAGCGTTATCCACAGGCAGCTGGGCGGCCTCCAGCCAGGGCGCCTGGCCTTCGATGCGCACCGTTTCGCCGCCGAGCAGGTCGCTGACGAAGCGCTTGCCCTGCTGCAGATCGGCCAGTGCATAACCGGCCGGCGGCTCCAGCAGGCAGGTGCCGAAGCGCAGCTCGCCGCTGGTGGTGATGGCCGGCGCCACATTCAGGTACGCGCCAATCTCGCGGGCCAGGCGGTTGACCCCGGCCAGGCCGCCGAGCAGCGGCACCACCGCGCTGCCGTCTTCGGCCAGGGCCAGCACCGGCGGCTCGTTGCCTTTCTCCGCCAGCAGCGGGGCGAGGCTGCGGATGACGATGCCGGCGGCGCACAGCACCAGCAGCGGTTGGTCAGCCCGGTACAGGGCACGCAGGTTGTCGCCGAAGTCGTCGTAGTGGCGCTCAGCGGCCTCGACTCGCCCGCGCAGACCATGGATCACGGCCTGTGGATAAAGCGCCTTGAGGCGTTGTGCAGTGGCCAGCGCGCTGGCGCCGAGGATGACGATGTTCATGCGGTAAATCCTGTAGCCGGATGCAATCCGGGGTGTGAGTTTCCCGGATTGCATCCGGGCTACGAGCGAATGAATGTGAAAGCGGTTTCCCCGGTCTTGCCCTGTAGGAGCCCCGCCCCGGGGCGAAGCTCTTTAGGTGTGCCGCCTGTTGGGCCGCCTTCGCCGCGGGGCGCGGCTCCTACAAAACAGCGCACAGTCAGCAACAATCGACGCGCAGCAGCTCGTTCACCCCCGCCATTTCTGGCCGGGCACCAGAATCATCGAGAAGTACGGCGAATCCATCGGCTCCACTTCGTCCAGCGGCACGATCTTCTGGCTGGCCATGGTCGCCCGTTCGACGTAGTGCGCGCGGTCGTCCAGGCCGAGCTTGCGCAGCACGCGGCGAACCTTCTCGAAGTTGCGCCCGAGCTTCATCACCACGGCGGCTTCGGCATCGCGCAGGCGCTGTTCCAGCTCGTCTTCCGGCAGCACCCCGGAGAGCACGCTCAAGGACTGGTTGCGGTACACCAGCGGCGTGCCGAGCACCGAGGCGCAGCCGAGCATGGAGCACACGCCGGGCACCACGTCGACTTCGTAGCGATCAGCCAAGCGGTCGTGCAGGTACATGTAGGAGCCGTAGAAGAAGGGGTCGCCCTCACAGATCACCGCCACGTCCTGGCCGGCATCCAGCAACTGGGCGATCTGCTCGGCACAGGTGTCGTAGAAATCGGCGATCACATCCTCATAGGACAGCGGCGCAGCCAGCTTCTCGGTGGTCACCGGGTAGACCAGCGGCAGGCGCTGCTGGCTGTCAGTCAGGTGCGCTTCGATGATGCCGAAGGCATTGCCGCCCTGGCCGACGTTGTGTTTCGCCTTGGCTACGAAATAGGCCACCACGGGCGCCGATTGCAGCAGGCGCAGGGCCTTGAGGGTGAGCAGCTCGGGGTCGCCGGGGCCGACGCCGAGACCAAGCAGACGACCGGCCATCACTCCACCTCCGAGGCCAGCGCGTTGACCGCAGCCACGGCCATGGCACTGCCGCCGCGGCGGCCACGGACGATCACGTAGGGCACACCACGGCTGTCTGTGGCCAGTGCATCCTTGGACTCGGCAGCGCCGATAAAGCCCACCGGCATGCCGATGATCAGCGCCGGTTTCGGCGCGCCGGCGTCGAGCATTTCCAGCAGGTAGAACAGTGCGGTGGGCGCGTTGCCGATCACCACCACGCTGCCCTCCAGGTGCTCGCGCCAATGTTCCAGGGCTACCGCCGAGCGGGTGTTGCCGACCTCGCGGGCCAGCTCCGGCACGCCAGCGTCGTGCAGGGTACAGATCACCGCATTGCTCGCCGGCAGGCGCGGGCGGGTGATGCCTTCGGCAACCATGCGCGCATCGCAGAGAATCGGCGCGCCGGCCAGCAGGGCGGCGCGACCGGCGGCGCCGGCGCCGGCGGAGAAGCGCAGATCCTCGACCACGTCGACCATGCCGCAGGCGTGGATCACGCGTACGGCGAGCTTTTCCAGGTCGGCGGGAATGTCGGTCAGGTTGGCCTCGGCGCGAATGGTGGCGAAGGAGCGGCGGTAGATTTCCTGGCCGTCGCGGATGTAATCAAGCATCAGGGAGTCCTGCGGGAAGGTGGCGGGCGAACCAGGCGCCGGCCTCGTCGATGGTCATGGACGGCACCAGCAGGCGACCGAAACCGGTCACCTCAGGGGTGCGTTGATAGAGTTGGTAGTGTTCGGGGCTGCTGGCCAGCAGGGTATAGGGCTGTACCCGGGCGCTGGCACAACTGCGCGGGCAGGCGCTGAGATGCACCTGTGGGCGGGCGCCGCTTTCGCCTAAGCGTTCTGCCAGGTGCAGGGCATGGTGCTTGCTGTCGGCCAGGCCGCGGGCGCAGGCAGCAGAACCGGTACAGGCGACCAGGCCGAGCAGCGGCTCGTCGGGTTGAGTGAGCAGGCCCAGTTCGCTCAGCGCTGTCAGCAGCTCAGCGGACTTTTCCTCGGGCACATTGCCCAGCAGCAGACCCTGCCAGGGCGTCAGTCGCAGCTCGTCCCTGGCGTGGCGTTGGCTCAGTTCGGCGAGGGCCAGCAGTTGTTCGGCATGCAGGCGACCCAGCCGCGCGCCGACCACGACCATGCACAGGCCGCTTTGCGCCTGTGGATAAACCCCTGCGGGGGTACGTTCGACGCCATCAGCCGCTTGCCAGTCGGCAGGCGGCGGCTGCAGGGCAAAGTCCAGACGTGCCTGCAAACGCTGCAGCAGTTCGGTAGCCGGCAGCTGCGTCAGCAACTGGCGCATGCGCGACTGCTCCGGTGTGGCCAGCTCCAGGAACAACAGCAGCAGTTGGCGCACCAGCTCGACCGCCTGCACGGCCTCGATGCGTGCCAGCGGCGCTTCAAAGGGACAGCCGGCCAGGCCCAGCAACAGGTGCTGCTCGTCTTCGGCGGCCAGCCACAGATCATGCGGGTGTTCACGCATCGCCAGGGCTTCGCCGCCGTCCAGTTGCAGGGCGAACTTGGCTGACAGGGCGTGCAGCGCCGGGGTGTCCTGCAGCAGGTCGAGCAACTGCGCGGCCAGCGGGCGAACGTCCATCCGCGCCTGCGGATCGAGGCCGGCAGCAGGGCTGAGCAACAGGTTGCGCACATCGTCGGCGGCGGCCACGCGTGGACCAAGGTCGGCAGCGAGCAGCGCGTCGATCAGGGTGTTTTCCTGGCCGGGCAGCACGCCACGAATCTGCAGGTTGCTGCGGTTGGTCAGCTCCAGCACGCCGCTGGCGCAGTGCCGCGCCGCCTCGGCAATCGCCCGTGCCTGAGCACTGCGCAGCACGCCGCCAGGCAGCTTGACGCGGCAGATGCCACCGTCCAGCGCGGGGACGATGCGCAGCAGGCCGGGGCAGGCGGAAGGGCGAATGGAGGCGTTCAAGTGGTCACCTGTGGATAACGACGCGGCGACCGAACCAGCGAAACCCGCAGAAGGGATTTCATGGCATCGGTACACCCCGCCCGATGTTGGCACTCGCGACCAGCGTTCGTCGGCAGGTCTCCTGGCTGACAGGTCTTCGTCCTCCGCGCCTTCCCGGTTACCCAGTGGCCGATTGCATTGGACTCGCTGCTTACAGTTGCGGGGGCAGCCACGGTTTAGCCGTGTTCCCTCTTCGAGCCTATCTACGATCTGCTGTGCGTCGGCCCTGCCGCGTTAAAAGCAGACTCGGAATGCTCATGTGCTACAGCACACTCCGCTTCCTCGCCTGCTTTTGCCTTGCATGACTCTAGCTCGCGAGATCGTAAACAGACTCGTAGGCCCGTTTTATAAGGGCACCGACGAAGGCTGTATTATGCCCGCTTTGCCCGGAGCGCGGACAGGCGCTCCGTCGGGCCTGCGCGAGGACATTGGATGAAACCCTGGTTGACCCTGGTCGGCATCGGTGAAGACGGCTACTCCGGTCTGGGCAAGGCCGCGCGCCGAGCCTTGCTGGCGGCCACGCGTATCGTCGGTGCGCCGCGTCAGCTGGCGTTGCTGCCGCCGTGCATCAGCGGCGCGCGGGAAACCTGGCCGAGCCCCTTCGATCTGCAACCACTGCTGGCACGCCGCGGCGAGGCTGTGTGCGTGCTGGCCAGCGGCGACCCGATGTTCTACGGCGTTGGCGCCAGCCTGGCGCGGCAGCTGCCCGCCGACGAGCTGCAGGTGCTACCGGCGCCGTCTTCTGTGTCGCTGGCGGCGGCGCGCCTGGGTTGGCCGCTGCAGGAGCTGGAGGTGGTGTCGCTGGTCGGGCGGCCGCTGGCCACGCTCAATGCGCGGCTGTTTCCTGGCGTGCGCCTGCTGGTCTTGAGCGCCGATGGAGGCACGCCGGCGCAGGTTGCCGAAGCCTTGCGTGCGCGAGGTTTCGGCGCCAGCCGCCTGACCCTGCTGGAGCACCTCGGCGGCCCTGACGAGCGCCGTGTCGAAGGCTTGGCCGCGAGTTGGGCGTTGCCGCGAGGCGCCGATCTCAACCTGCTGGCGCTGGAATGTCTGGCCGACGCCGATGCCCAGTTGTTGCCGCCGACCTGCGGCCTGCCGGACGACGCCTATCGCCATGACGGGCAACTGACCAAGCGCGACGTACGCGCTGTCACCCTGGCGCGCCTGGCGCCATTACCCGGCGAGCTGCTGTGGGATGTCGGCGCCGGCAGCGGTTCCATCGGCATCGAGTGGATGCGCGCGCATCCGGCCTGCCGCGCCCTCGCCATCGAGGCCAACGACGGCCGCCAGGCGCATATCCGCCATAACCGCGATGCCCTGGGTGTACCCGGCCTGCAACTGGTCGCCGGGCATGCACCCGAGGCGCTGGCCGGGCTGCCGGCGCCGGATGCGATCTTCATCGGCGGTGGCGTCACCGTACCCGGCGTACTGCAGCAGTGCTGGGCCGCGCTCAAGCCTGGCGGGCGGCTGCTGGCCAATGCGGTGACCATCCAGAGCGAAGCGGCGCTGGTGGCCTTCCGCGAACAGCAGGGCGGCGAACTGCTGCGCCTGACGGTGGCGCAGGCGCAACCGCTGGGCGGCTTCGACACCTGGCGCGCGGCGCTGCCGATCACCCTGCTGGCGGTGCGCAAACCGTGAGTGCGCGCATTCTGCTGCTTGGTGGCACCACCGAGGCGCTGCGTCTGGCGCGGCGCCTGGGGGGGGATACGATCTACAGCCTGGCCGGCCTCGGCCGTGTGCCGAATGACCTGGCCTGCCGTGTGCGTGTCGGCGGCTTCGGTGGCGTCGAGGGGATGGCGAATTTCATCGCCGGCGAAGGCATCGAACTGCTGCTCGATCTGACCCATCCCTACGCCGCACAGATCAGCGCCAATGCCGCCGCCGCTGCCGGTTTGGCGGGTGTACCGTGCTGGGCGCTGCGGCGTTCCGGCTGGCAGGCAGGCACCGGCGATGACTGGCGCGAGGTGGACGGTTGGGATGACTTGGTGACGGCGCTGGCGCCGTTCCGGCGGCCGTTCTTCACCTCCGGGCGCGAGCCGCTGGCCCATCTGCATGAGATTCCCGCGCATCAGCACTGGACCGTGCGCTGCTTGCAGCGCGAGCCGGCGCCGCCGCGCGCCGAGGTGATCGGCGCGCGCGGGCCGTTCAGCCTGGAGGATGAGCGCGCGCTGTTCGCGCGCATCCGCTGCGACGTGCTGGTGAGCAAGAACAGCGGCAGCGCCTCCACCGAGCCCAAGTTGCAGGTCGCCCGCGAGCTGGGCCTGCCAGTGCTGTTGTTGCGCCGTCCCGAATTGCCGGCTGTGACGCGCGAGTTCACCGAACCGGACGCCCTGTGGGAGGCGTTGCAGGCTTTCCTCTAGGAGCCCCGCCCCGGGGCGAAGCCTTGCTTTGTCCATTCTTCTGTATTCGCCGCGAGGCGCGGCTCCTACAAAGCGAGATCGATGTGGTGGACGCGAAAAGCGAAATCCACCCTACGCCTGTGTTGCGTTAATTCCGTAGGGTGCGCCGCGCGCACCGGGCTTTCTATCACCTGCCGGATTGCCTCCGGACCACGACGCGCTGCTAGACTGCCGGCCCGTTTTGGAGACCGACATGAGCCAAACCCCTTACGCCCGCGTTCTGTTCATCGGCCCCGGCCTTAGCCGTGGAGCTTCTGCCGAGCGTTTGCAGCAGCGCATCCTGGCGCTGCTGGGCGAGGCGCATCTGGCTGATACGGAGCAGGACGGCTTCTGGCTGGCCATCGATCAGGCGCCGCGCCCACTGCTGGTGGTCGATCTGGAGCCGCGCGTCGACGCCGCACACCGCGACTGGCTGCGTGAACGCATCGCTGAGCGCGGTGACGGGGAGCAGGTGTTCGTGATTTGCACGGCCATGGAGGATGCCTGGCTCGATGGCCTGGGGGCGTTGCTCGAGCAGCGTGACGCACATCTTCCCTGCAGCGATGTGCCCGCTGTGCCGGAGCACCACGCCTGGTCGCAGATTCCGCCACATGCGCAGCGCCTGCTGCTGTGCAACGGCCCGCGCTGCACACGCAAGGGCGCGCTGGGGCTGTGGAAAACTCTGCGCCAGCGACTCAAGGCGGCGGGCAGGCTGGAGTGCGAGGGCGGGGTGCATATCACCCGCAGCCAGTGCCAGTTCCCCTGCGATCTGGGCCCGACCGCGAGCCTTTATCCACAGGGTGAGTGGTATGGCATCAAGGACGAGGCGGCAGTCATTCGCCTGGTCGACGAGCGCCTGGTGGCGGGCAGGGCGCTGCCGGAGTTGCGGATCGATAAGCAGGCATGAGGTTAATGTTTATCAGATAACGCATCCCGATGCCGCTGGGCGTAGGGGCCCCGCCCCGGGTGGAGCCGCGTCGTACGCGATTCACGGCGGGGCGCCGCTCCTTCAGGTTCGGCGCACAAGGTTTAACGGACTGGCAGCGAGCATGCGGCTCGGAGTGTTTGCCGCTGATGCGCAATGCCGCCCAGCCGCTCATACGGCAAGCAGTCGCCAGCAAAGTGTCCTCACATAGGCCCGCGCCTTGACTTGAACGGGTGTGGGTGGTCATATCCGCCCCCGCTTCAGGTGTCTCACGCCGCCGCGCGTGAGGTGAAACGGGAAGTCGGTTGAAGTCCGACGCTGCCCCCGCAACGGTAAGCGAGCGACCGCATCTATACGCCACTGTGCGCCACGCGCATGGGAAGGCGATGCGTTCATGACCCTCGCAAGCCCGGAGACCGGCCTGGAGTCACTCTGTCTGGCAACCCGCGGTGGGCGGGCGTTGACTCCAGTAGGGCGCGTTCGTGCTCCTGTCTGTCGTTGCGCATTTCCATCGGATTGCCGTGCCTTGTCCTTTGACGATGGAACTCTTATGGCGCGCCATTTCCGCTTCAACAACCCTTTATTTCAGGGCGTCCTGCACCAGCCAAGTGGCCGGGTAGAGCGGCTGCAAAAACCGATAATGTTATGTTATAACAATAACATTATGCCTTCCGACCATGACCCCTCGCTGTCATCACACGCCGATGAGCGCATGGGCCTGGTGCCGGCGAGGTCGGTTTCCCCGCGCAAATCTGGACGTTCTGCCGTGTCTCACTCCCCGTTGTATTGCTCCTTGCCACTCGCATTGGCGTTTGGCGGCTTGGCCGTGGCCAGCGAAGATCCCGTCGACCTACCCGAGTTGACTGTCCAGGCCAGGACTCTGCAGGAGGGTGAAAGTACGCTGCGTACGCCCACCACGGCCGGTTCGCGCCTCGATCTGCCGGCCCTGCAAACGCCCGCCAGCACCACCAGCCTGAGTGGCGCGCAGGTGCGCGAGCGTAACAACCTGACGCTGCAGGATGCTGTGACCCGCACGCCCGGCATCAGCTTCGTCGGCAGCCCCGGCAACGGCGGCACGGCGCTGTCGGCGCGCGGCTTCACCGGCCACTCGGCGACCATGCAGCTGTATGACGGCACCCGCCAGTACGTCGGTGCCGGCACCGTGACCTTTCCGGTGGACACTTGGTCGGTGGCGCGCATCGACGTGCTGCGCGGCCCGGCCTCGGTGCTTTACGGCGAGGGTGCGACTGGCGCGGTGATCAATGTGCTGCCGAAGAAGCCGTTCGCGGGCGAGATCCGCAACCAGCTGCGCCTCGGCTACGGCAGCGACGACCGCCGCCAGGCCGCGCTGGACAGCGGCGGCTCGCTGAGCGACGCGCTGAGCTATCGCTTCAATATCAACCAGCAGGCCAGCAATGGTTGGGTCGACCGTGGTGATTCCGCGAGCCTGGCGATCAGTGCCGCGCTGCGCTGGGAGGCCAGTGATGCGCTGAGCTTCACCCTGTCCCACGATCACGGCGACCAGGACCCTGAGCGCTACCTCGGCACGCCGCTGGTCGATGGCAAGTTTCGCGAGAGCCTGCGCGAGCGCAACTACAACGTCGATGATGCCGAGATCCGCTACAACGACCAGATCACCCGTCTGGTGACCGATTGGCGCATCAGCGATGCGCTGACGGCAAGCAACCAGCTCTACTACATCAAGACCCAGCGCTACTGGCGCAACGCCGAGGCCTACCGTTGGCAGCCGGGCGACAGGGTCGAGCGCAGCGAGTTCTACAACATCAAGCACACCCAGGAGCAGCTCGGAGACCGCCAGAGCTTCACCCTCGACCACGACCTGTTCGGTCTCGACAGCCGCACCGTGGTCGGCGTGGATTACAACCGCATCCATTTCGCCCGCCAGCACGATTTCGCCAGCAGCTTCAGCGACAGCGTGCCATTGGCCGGCTCCGGCGGCGGTCAGTACCAGAGCACCGACCCGCAGGGCTACGGCCCGCGCGAGCGCAACCTGGCGCGGCAGTTTTCGCTGTTCGCCGAGAACCGTACCCAGCTGACCGAGCGCCTGTCGCTGGTCACCGGTGTGCGTCGCGATCAGGTGCATATCCAGCGTGATGCGCTGGTCGATGGCAGCCGTGCGGATCGCAGCCTGAGTGGCGATAACTGGCGCGCCGGTCTGGTCTTCGCCCTGACCCCGGAGCTGTCGCTGTACGGCCAGTACGCCACCAGCACCGAGGGGGTGAACAACCTGCTGACGCTCAACGTTGCCCAGCAGAGCTACGACCTGGCCGAGGCCAAGCAAACGGAGATCGGTCTCAAGCAGGCATTCTGGAACGGGCAGGGCGAGTGGACGCTGGCCGCCTACCATATCGTCAAGGAGAAGCTGCTGAGCCAGACCACCGCCAGCGCCACTGCCGAGCAGATCGGCGAGCAGTCTTCCGACGGCCTGGAAGCGACGCTGGAGCTGGCGCTCGATGGCGGTTGGCAGGTGGCGGCCAACGCGGCTTTCATCCGTGCCCGCTATGACGACTTCAAGCAGAGCGTTGGCGGCGTGCTGCTTGACCGCAGCGGCAAGCGCCCGACCAATGTGCCCCGGCGCACCGCCAACCTGTGGCTGAGCAAGGACCTGGGGCAGGGTGTAGATGTCGGCATCGGCGCGCGCTATGTCGACGCCCGCTACGCCGACACGGCCAACACCGCCAAGGTGCCGGGCTACACCGTGGTCGATGCCAATATCGGCTGGCAGGCACTGCCCGATGTTCGCCTGGGGCTGGAGTTGAACAACCTGTTCGATCGCCAGTACGCCACCACGGCCAGCAGCGACGGCGAGCAGTGGTACCTGGGGGCGCCGCGCTCGTTCTTCGTCACCGCGGACTACAGCTTCTGATGCGACCGCGTCTGCACCTTAGTGGGCTGGCCTGGTCGCCGGACGGTCAGCGTACCTTGCTCGATGGTATCGACCTGCAGCTCGCTGACGGCGAGCTGCTCGGCCTGATCGGTCCCAACGGCAGTGGCAAGACCAGCTTGCTGCGCTGCGCCTATCGCTATCAGCGGCCCAGCGCCGGCAGCGTCGAGCTGGACGGCGAGGCGCTGTGGCAGCGCTCGCCACGCTGGAGCGCGCAGCGCGTGGCGGTGGTGCTGCAGGAGTTCCCGCAGGACTTCGGCCTGCGTGTGCACGAGGTGGCAGCGATGGGGCGTACGCCGCACAAGGGCTTGTTCGACTGTGACGATGCCGAGGATCAGCGCCTGGTCGAGCAAGCGCTGGCGCGGGTCGGTCTGAGCGAACTGGCGCAGCAGAATTTCGCCCGCCTGTCCGGTGGCGAGAAGCAGCGCGCCCTGCTCGCCCGCGCGCTGGTGCAGCAGCCGCAACTGCTGATTCTCGACGAGCCGACTAACCACCTCGACCCGCGTTACCAGCTCGAACTGCTACGCCAGATCAAATCACTGGGGCTGGCGACGTTGGCCAGTTTTCACGACCTCAATCTGGCGGCGGCGTTCTGTGACCGCCTGTGCGTGCTGGACCAGGGGCGCCTGGTGGCTGCCGGCACACCGGCCGAGGTGCTGAGCGCCGAGTTGCTGCAACAGGTGTTCGGTGTACAGGCACTGGTCGATACCCATCCACTGGCGGGACACCCGCGTATTACCTGGATCGTTTGATGAGTTTGTGCCATTCGCGGCTGAAGCCGCTCCGACCCACGCTCGTGCTCTCGGCGCTGCTGCTGGCCAGCCCCGCCTGGGCCGTGACCGTCAGCAGTTGCGAGCGCCAGGTGACCATCGACCAGCCGCCGCAGCGGGCGGTCAGCCATGACGTCAACATGACCGCCATGCTCCTGGCCCTGGGACTGAAAGAGCGCATGGCCGGCTATACCGGGATCAGCGGCTGGAAGACCCTCGACCCTGCGATGCGCGAGCAGCTCGAGGGGCTGCCCGAACTGGCCGCCCGCTACCCCTCGCTGGAGAACCTGCTGGGCGCCGGTACCGACTTCGTATTCGCCGGCTGGAACTACGGCATGCGCATCGGCGGCGAGCTTACCCCTGGCAGCCTGGCGCGCTTCAATATCCCGGTCTACGAACTGAGCGAGTCCTGCGCCCACGTCATGCCGCAGCGGGTCGCCCGCCTCGATGATGTGTACACCGACCTGCACAACCTGGGCCGCATCTTCGCCGTCGAGGAGCGGGCCGATGCCCTGGTGCAGGTGATGCAGAGACGGGTCGCGGCGGTGCAGGCACGGCTGGGCGCGCAGCCGACGCGGCCGCGTGTGTTCGTCTATGACAGCGGTGAGGACCTGCCCTTCAGCGCCGGGCGTCTGGGCATGCCGCAGCCGCTGATCGAGGCCGCCGGTGGGCGCAACGTGATGGACGGCGTGGCCGGCAGCTGGGTCAAGGTCGGTTGGGAATCGGTGGTCGAAGAGGACCCCGAACTGATCCTGATCGTCGACTACGGCGAGCGCACGGCGGCGCAAAAGCGCGATTTCCTGCTGCAGCATCCGGCCCTGCAAGGGGTGACGGCGATCCGCGATCAGCGCTTCGTGGTATTGCCCTATCTGGCGGTCACGCCAAGCCTGGACAATGCGGCCGCCGTCGAGACGCTTGCCGCTGCGCTGCATCCTGAGGCGTTCGCTCCATGAGCCGTTATCGCCTGCTGCTGCTTGGCCTGGTTGCGCTGCTGACGTTGTCCTGCGCGTTGTCGCTGGCATTCGGTGCGGCGCGGGTCGAGCTGGGTCAGGTGCTGACGATCCTTGCGCAGCACCTGTTCGGCATGGCGCCCGAGATGCCCGTCAGCAGCGCTCAGGACAGTATCGTCTGGCAATTGCGCGCGCCTCGTGTGCTGCTCGGCGCGCTGGTCGGTGCCGGACTGGCGTTGGTCGGCACGGTGCTGCAGGCGGTGACGCGCAACCCCCTGGCTGACCCGCATCTGCTCGGCGTCAGTTCCGGCGCGGCCTTCGGTGCGGTACTCGTGGTGCTGTATCTGGGCGAGTTCGCCGGTCTGCTCAGCCTGCCCTTGGCGGCCTTCGTCGGCGCGCTGGCGAGCATGCTGCTGGTGCTGGCCATCGCCAGCCGCAGCGGCCGGCTGGAAAGTGATCGCCTGCTGCTGGCCGGGGTTGCGGTGTCCTTCGTGATGATGGCGGCGAGCAACCTGCTGCTGTACCTGGGCAATCCGCATGCGGCCAGTTCGGTATTGTTCTGGATGCTTGGCGGCCTCGGTCTGGCGCGCTGGGAGTTGCTCTGGCTGCCGGCGCTGTGCCTGCTGTTGGCGCTGGCGGTGCTGCTCGGCCTGGGCCGCGCATTGAACGCGCTAATGGCCGGCGAGCAGAGTGCGGTGAGCCTGGGCCTCGAACCGCGCCGGGTGCGGTTGCTGGTGTTCGTGGTGGCGTCCCTGCTCACCGGTGTGCTGGTATCGCTGTCCGGTGCCATCGGCTTCGTCGGCCTGATGCTGCCGCATGTGGCGCGCTTTCTGGTCGGTGCCGAGCACCGTCGCCTGCTGCCGGTGGCGGCATTGCTCGGCGCAACGTTTCTGGTCTGGGTCGACGTGGCCGCACGCACCTGGCTGGCGCCGCAGGATCTGCCCATCGGCATCGTCACCGCCGCCATTGGCGGGGTGTTCTTCGTGGCCTTGCTCAGGCGCCGCTAGTCGTCGGAATCGAACCTGGGCCGGCTGCTCCGGTCATCTGCTTCAGGCTCCATCACAGCTGATCAGGAGGGATGACCATGCTCGCGCACCTGCCCACTGCACTTCGTGATCTGCAACTGCCGCTGCGCCTGAGGCTGTGGGACGGCAACCAGATCGATCTGGGGCCGCAGCCGCGGGTGACGCTGGTGGTGAAGGACCCCAGTCTGGTCACGCAATTGGCCCATCCCAGCCTGGATGCGTTGGGCGCCGCCTATGTCGAAGGCCGGGTGGATCTGGAAGGCCCCATCGAAGAAGCCATCGAAGTCGGTGACGCGCTGAGTACGGCGCTGCTGGGCGACGAGCCCGCTCCCTCGGAGCTGTATACCGCGCATGACAAGCGCAGCGATGCCGAGGCCATCAGTTATCACTACGATCTTTCCAATGAGTTCTACCGCCTGTGGCTGGACCGCGACATGGTCTATTCCTGCGCCTACTTCGAAACTGGCGAGGAAGAGCTGGATCAGGCCCAGCAGGCCAAGTTGCGTCATCTGTGCCGCAAGCTGCGCCTGCAACCCGGTGACCGGCTGCTCGACGTCGGTTGCGGCTGGGGCGGCCTGGCACGCTTCGCCGCACGTGAATTCGAGGCCGAGGTGTACGGCATCACCCTCAGCAAGGCGCAGCTGGAGCTTGGCTTGCAGCGCGTGGCCGAGGAGGGGCTGGAAGGGCGCGTCACCCTGGAGTTGCTCGATTACCGCGACCTGCCGCAGGACGGCCGTTTCGACAAGGTGGTCAGCGTGGGCATGTTCGAACATGTCGGCCACGCCAATCTGGCCCTTTACTGCCAGCGCCTGTTCGGGGCGGTCAAGGCCGGCGGCCTGGTGATGAATCACGGCATCACCTCGCGTTTCACCGATGGCCGCCCGGTTGGCCGCGGGGCTGGGGAGTTCATCGACCGCTACGTGTTTCCGCAGGGCGAGTTACCGCATCTGGTGACCATCGCCACGGCGATCAGCGAAGCGGGGCTGGAGATCGTCGATGTGGAGAGCTTGCGCTTGCACTACGCGCGCACCCTGCACCTGTGGAGCCAGGGCCTGGAGCGTCAACTGCAGAAGGCCGCGCAGTGGGTCCCGGAAAAGTCCCTGCGCATCTGGCGCCTGTATCTGGCCGGCTGCGCCTATGGCTTCCAGCACGGCTGGATGAACCTGCATCAGATACTGGCGGTGAAACCGCGCGACGACGGCAGTCACGATCTGCCCTGGACGCGTGCCGATCTGTACGCCTGATGCAGTAACATGCGGCTTGTCTCGATCCCGCGAGCCGCATCATGTCTTTGCCGCAGCGCCCCCGTTATCGCGTTCTGTTAACCGTTCTGGCGATTCTCGTCGGCCTGCTGCTGAGCGTCTGGCTGGGCGGGCGCTACGCCGAACGAAGGGCCTGGGATGAGCGCAGCGTCGAGGCCCGTGGCCAGCTGCAGCTCTATGCGCAGTCGATCCGTACCCTGGTCGAGCGTTTCAGCTCGGTGCCCGAGGTGCTGGCGCTGGACAGCGATATTCGCAGCCTGCTGCGCGCGCCTCATGACCGTCAACTGCGCCTGGCGTTGAACCAGCGTCTGGAGCGCCTGAACGCCGCTGCCGGTTCCACCGTGCTGTACCTGCTCGATGCCCGTGGCGAAACCCTGGTGGCCAGCAACTGGCGCGACTGGAGCAGCTTCGTCGGCAACAACTATGCGTTTCGCCCGTACTTTCAGAACGCCGTGCGCAACGGTGGCGCACGCTACTTCGCGGTCGGTGTGACCACCGGGATTCCCGGTTATTTCCTCTCTCATGTGGTGCGCGGTGACGACGGCGAGCTGCTTGGCGTGCTGGTGGTCAAGCTGGAGCTGGAGGATCTGCAGCGCGAGTGGGTCGGCCAGCCCGGTGTGCTGCTGGTCGCCGACAGCTACCAGGTGGTGATCCTCAGCAACAAGCCGGCCTGGCGCTTCCGCGCATTGCAGCCGCTGGACGAGCAGGCACGGGCCGAACTGGTGGAGGTGCGCCGCTACGCCGAGCAGGCCCTGCAACCGCTGACGCACCGGGTGCACCGGCGTATCGACGAGGAGGCCGACTGGGCGCGGGTCGACGGCCCCGACGGCAATCACGATTACCTCTGGCAACGTCTGGTCATGCCCGAGGAGGGCTGGACCCTGCACCTGCTCAGTGAGCCTGCGGGGCTGGCCGACAGCGTGCGCAGCTACCGCCTGGCCGCCGCCGGGGTGTGGATGACCCTGGCCTTCCTGCTGTTGTTCCTCGCCCAGCGGCGCAAGAACCAGCGTTTGCAGGCCGGTATTCGTGAGCGCCTGGAGCGGGAGGTGGCACTGCGTACCGCCGAGCTGCGCGAAGCCCAGGACGGCCTGGTGCATGCCGCCAAGATGGCCGCATTGGGGCAGATGTCGGCGGCCCTGGCGCACGAGATCAACCAGCCGCTGACCGCTCTGCAGATGCAGCTCGGCAGCCTGCGCCTGCTGCTCGACAGCGGTCGTCCGGAGGCGGTGCACGAGGGCCTGCAACGCATCGACGGTCTGCTGCAACGCATGGCCGCGCTGACTGGCCACCTGAAAACCTTCGCCCGCAAGACCCCGGCCGGACTCAGCGAGCGCCTGTGCCTCGGTGACGTGCTGGAGCAGGCCCTGCAATTGCTGGCGCCGCGCATGCGCAGCGAGCAGGTGGAGCTGCGCACCCAGGTCGACGGCGAGGCGGAAGTGCTGGGTGACGCCATCCGTATCGAACAGGTCATCCTCAACCTGCTGCACAACGCGTTGGATGCCATGCTCGACAGCGACTCGCGCATCCTGCTGGTACGCATCCGTCGTGACGGCGCCAGCTGTGTGCTGAGTGTCGAGGACAGCGGCGGCGGTATCGCCGAAGAGGCACTCGGTCGTGTGTTCGAGCCCTTCTTCACCACCAAGCCGGTGGGCCAGGGGTTGGGCCTCGGTCTGGCGGTGTCCTACGGCATCGTCCGTGACCTCGGCGGCGTGCTGGAGGCGCACAACGGCGAGCACGGTGCGGTATTCACCCTGAAGCTGCCGGCCGCGCCCTAGGGCGCACACCTCCGTTAATGCGTCGCGGCTGGTGCGCCGTGCGCACCGGTTTTCAGCGAAAACGTGCGCTCCCTCGCGGCCACCCCCGAACTATTGCAATCCGTGGGCGCAGTCTCATCGTCAGTGCTTCCCCCTGATTGCATCCGGGCTACACTGCCTGCCGTTTTCATCAGGAGGTGCCATGAGCGCTCAGGTCATAGTGGTCGACGACGAAGCGGCGATTCGCGAGGCGGTCCAGCAATGGCTGGAGCTGTCGGGGTTCACGGTGCGCGCCTGTGCCAGCGCGGCCGAAGCCCTGGCCCTGGTCGACCGTGACTTCCCCGGCATCGTCGTCAGCGATGTGCGTATGCCCGGCAGTGACGGCCTGCAACTGCTCGACAAGTTGCTGCAGGTGGACACCGACCTGCCGGTGATTCTGGTCACCGGCCATGGCGACGTGCCGATGGCGGTGCAGGCGTTGCGCACCGGTGCCTATGATTTCATCGAGAAGCCCTTCACCCCTGAGCGCCTGCTCGACAGCGTGCGCCGCGCGCTGGATAAGCGCCGTCTGGTCTGCGAGAACCGCCAGCTGCGTCAGCAGGTCGCCGACAAGGGACGTATCGAAAGCCAGCTGATCGGCATGTCGCGCGCGATGGAAAACCTGCGGCGGCAGATCCTCGAACTGGCCGGTACCTCGGTCAACGTGCTGATTCGTGGCGAAACCGGTAGCGGCAAGGAGCGCGTGGCGCGCTGCCTGCACGATTTCAGTCCGCGTGCCGGCAAGGCCTTCGCCGCGCTGAACTGTGCGGCGATTCCCGAGACCATCTTCGAAAGCGAGCTGTTCGGCCACGAGAGTGGTGCCTTCACCGGGGCCCAGGCCAAACGCATCGGCCGTATCGAGCATGCCGACGGCGGCACGCTGTTTCTCGACGAGGTGGAGAGCCTGCCGCTGGCGCAGCAGGTCAAGCTTTTGCGCGTGCTGCAGGAGAAGACCCTGGAACGCCTCGGTTCGAACAAGAGCATTCAGGTCGACCTGCGGGTGATCAGCGCCGCCAAGCCGGACCTGCTCGATGAGGTCAAGGCGGGCCGCTTCCGCGAGGACCTGGTGTACCGCCTCAACGTCGCCACCCTGCATATCCCGCCGCTGCGTGAACGGCGTGAGGACATCCCGCTGCTGTTCGAGCATTTCGCCCAGGAGGCGGCCAAGCGCCACGGGCGCGAAGCGCCGCCGCTGGCGCCCAGCGAACTGGCGCGCCTGCTCGGCCACGATTGGCCGGGCAACGTGCGCGAGCTGATCAACGCAGCCGAGCGTCATGCCCTGGGCCTGTCCAGCCCGCCGCCGGCGGAGCGCTTCGCCGGTCAGGCACTGGCGCAGCAGATGGAGGCCTTCGAGGCGCAGTGTCTGCACAACGCCCTGCTGCACTGCCAGGGCAACATCACTGCGGTGATGGAGATGCTGCAGCTGCCACGCCGCACCCTCAACGAGAAGATGCAGCGCCATGGCCTGGCGCGCGGTGACTATCTGCCGGGTGGCGAGGAGTAGGCCGGCGCGACGTAGGTAGGGTGCGCCGTGCGCACCAGGCAAATAGTTTGGTATCTGCGGTGCGCATGGCTCACCCTACGGGCAGGCAACCCTGATCGCCCTGACCTGTGGGAGCCCCGCCCCGGGGCGAAGCTTTTGGCTAGCCTCGGTGGCCACCATTCGCCGCGGGTGCGGCTCCCACAAGGGGGACTCGATAAGCGGATTTTTGCCTACTGCGTCACAGGTGTCGGCGGTTTCTCGCTCAGTGACCGGATAGTCGCTGAATGGAAACCCTCTACCTCGGGCTTTTCAGGCTCTGGCACGGCATCTGCTATAGCTATGGCAGCCGCGCAGCATCTTGCCGACGTGGCGACCATAACAACGACAAGAGGTCAGCCCATGAACTGCCATGCCCCTCGCACCATGCCGCACTCGCCGCTTTGCATGGGCCGCCTCCGCACCGCGCTTGCCGCGGCTCTTGTCCCACGCTGCACCCTGCGCCGCTGATCGCGCACCGCCGATGACGCCAGGCTGGCGTCGTCTAGAGTGAAACTCTGCATAAAGCCATAACAACGACGGAGATACTTCCATGCGACTGACCAAGAAAATCAGCCTGTTCGCCGCTGCTGCGGCCATCACTGCCAGCACCGCCGTGCTCGCTGCGCCGACCTTCATCAACGTGCTCACTGGCGGTACCAGTGGCGTGTACTACCCGATCGGTGTTGCCCTGTCGCAGCTGTACAGCAACGGCATCGAAGGCTCCAAGACCTCGGTCCAGGCGACCAAGGCCTCGGTGGAAAACCTCAACCTGCTGCAGGCCGGTCGTGGTGAGCTGGCCTTCGCCCTGGGTGACTCGGTAGCCGATGCCTGGAACGGCGTGGAAGATGCTGGCTTCAAGGCGCCGCTGAAGAAAATCCGCGCCATCGCCGGTACCTACCCGAACTACATCCAGATCGTCGCCAACGCCGAATCCGGCATCAAGACCCTGGAAGACCTCAAGGGCAAGCGCATCTCCGTCGGCGCGCCGAAATCCGGCACCGAGCTCAACGCGCGCGCCATCTTCAAGGCTGCTGGCCTGACCTACGAGGACATGGGCAAGGTCGAATTCCTGCCGTATGCCGAGTCGGTCGAGCTGATCAAGAACCGTCAGCTGGATGCCACCCTGCAGTCCTCCGGTCTGGGCATGGCGGCCATTCGTGACCTGGCCTCGACCATGAAGATCAGCTTCGTTTCCATTCCGGCCGATGTGACCGCGAAGATCGACAACGCTGCCTACCAGGCCGCCACCATCCCGGCCGGCACCTACGACGGTCAGGACGCCGACGTGCCCACCGTGGCCATCACCAACATCCTGGTCAGCCACGAAGGCGTCTCCGACGAAGTGGCCTACCAGATGACCAAGCTGATGTTCGACAACCTCGATCGCCTGGGCACTGCTCACTCCGCGGCCAAGGACATCAAGCTGGAAACTGCCACCAAGAACCTGCCGATCCCGCTGCACCCGGGTGCTGAGCGCTTCTACAAGGAAGCCGGCGCGCTGTAACGACGGTTCAGGCCGTGGCGTGAGTTGCGGCCTGATCGCTCTGCATCCACGCTGACCTTGCTGTTGTAGGAGCGGCTTCAGCCGCGATGTCCGCGAGCAGATCGCGGCTGAAACCGCTCCTACAGCGCAATGGCCAGAACCCCCAGAATCGCGAATAAAACCGGCGTTCATGGACGGTGGGTTTTGTTGGCGACTCTGCCTCCGCAATCGAAGTAGTCATGAGGTTTGCACTCCATGAGTGAACAGAACAACGGCCTGGCTGCCAGCCCGTCCGACTGGCCGAAGGCGCTCTTCGCCGTCGCGCTGCTGTTTTCCATCTTCCAGATCATCACGGCGGCCTTCCACCCCGTGTCGACCCAGGTGCTGCGTGCGGTGCACGTGGGCTTCCTGTTGCTGCTGGTATTCATCAGCTATCCGGCGCTGGGCAAGGGCCGTCCTTGGCAGCCGCTGGCCTGGCTGCTGGGTCTGGCCGGCATGGCCACGGCCATCTACCAGTGGTACTTCGAGGCAGACCTGATCCAGCGTTCCGGTGACCTGACCACGGCCGACATGATCATCGGCCTGACCCTGATCGTGCTGGTATTCGAAGCCGCGCGCCGGGTCATGGGCATCGCTCTGCCGATCATCTGCGCGCTGTTCCTGGCCTACGGCATGCTCGGTCAGTACCTGCCGGGTGATCTGATGCACCGCGGCTACGGCATCGATCAGCTGGTCAACCAGCTGTCGTTCGGCACCGAAGGCCTGTACGGCACGCCGACTTACGTGTCGGCCACCTACATCTTCCTGTTCATCCTGTTCGGCGCCTTCCTCGAGCAGGCCGGGATGATCAAGCTGTTCACCGACTTCGCCATGGGCCTGTTCGGCCACAAGGTCGGTGGCCCGGCCAAGGTCTCGGTGGTGTCGTCCGCGCTGATGGGGACCATCACCGGTTCCGGCGTGGCCAACGTGGTCACCACCGGCCAGTTCACCATTCCGCTGATGAAGCGCTTCGGCTACCGCCCGGCGTTCGCCGGTGGTGTCGAGGCCACCTCGTCGATGGGTAGCCAGATCATGCCGCCGATCATGGGCGCCGTGGCCTTCATCATGGCCGAGACCATCAACGTGCCATTCTTCGAGGTGGCCAAGGCCGCCCTGATTCCGGCCGTTCTGTACTTCGGTTCGGTGTTCTGGATGGTTCACCTGGAAGCCAAGCGCGCCAACCTGCGCGGCTTGCCCAAGGAGGAATGCCCGAACCCGTGGAAGTCCGTGCGTGAGCGCTGGTTCCTGCTGATCCCGCTGTTCATCCTCATCTACCTGCTGTTCTCCGGGCGCACGCCGCTGTTCTCCGGCACCGTCGGTCTGGCGCTGACCGCCATGGTCATCCTCGGCTCGGCGATCATCCTGCGGGTATCGTCCAAGGTCATGCGCTTCGCCTTCTGGATCGCCCTCGGCGTGCTCTGCGCCGGTTTCTTCCAGCTGGGGATCGGTGTGGTGTTCGGCGTCATCGCCGCGCTGGTGGCGGTGTGCTGGTTCGTCAAAGGTGGCCGCGAGACCCTGACTTTGTGCCTGCACGCGCTGGTCGAAGGCGCGCGCCATGCTGTACCGGTGGGGATCGCCTGCGCCCTGGTCGGGGTGATCATCGGTGTGGTGTCGCTGACCGGGGTGGCTTCCACCTTCGCCGGCTATATCCTCGCCATCGGCCAGGACAATCTGTTCCTGTCGCTGCTGCTGACCATGCTCACCTGCCTGGTGCTGGGCATGGGCATTCCGACCATTCCCAACTACATCATCACCAGCTCGATCGCCGCGCCTGCGCTGCTCGACCTGGGCGTGCCGCTGATCGTCTCGCACATGTTCGTCTTCTACTTCGGCATCATGGCCGACCTCACGCCACCGGTGGCGCTGGCCTGCTTCGCGGCAGCGCCGATCGCCAAGGAGCGCGGCCTGAAGATCAGCCTGTGGGCGGTGCGCATCGCCATCGCCGGTTTCGTCGTGCCGTACATGGCGGTCTACTCACCGGCGCTGATGCTGCAGGGCGACAGCCTGCTGGCCACCGTTTACGTGGTGTTCAAGGCGGCGCTGGCGATCGGCATCTGGGGCGTGGTGTTCACCGGCTTCCTGCAGGCCAAGTTGACCTGGTGGGAGCGCATCCTGGGTCTGGCCGCAGGTGCCAGTCTGATTCTCGCCACGCCGATCAGCGATGAGGTCGGCTTCGCCCTCAGCGCCCTGTTCATCGGTCAGCACTTCTGGCGCGCACGTCGTGCCGAGGCTGCCGCGGCGTGATCGGTCTGTGTCTGGGCCTGGCCGGGGCGGTGTGGGCGGAGCTGCCCACACCCGAGTTCACCCTGGCCTGGACCCACACCATCGAGAAGATCCGCTGGGAAGAGGATTACCGCGTCACCGCCGAGGGCCTGGTCCTCGGTGAGGCGCGGGTCAAGGGTTCTGGCGCCGGGATGGAAATTCCCGACGGCGCCGAACTGCGCAATGGCAGCTGGCACTACCAGCGTCAGCTACCGCCTTTGCAACCCCTGCGAGTCGGGCGTACGCCCGAAGCCGGGGATTACCAACTGTGTATCGACCAGCGTTGTCGCCCGATGAGCGACTGGCTCGGCCCGCCAAAAGCGAGCCAGCCGGCGTTGGAACTCTGGAGCTGCGAACAGAGCTCCCCTGCGGCTGACGCAGGCTAGGTTCGCCACAGCGAACCCATGTTCCCGGCGCCACAAGTGCCGGCTGAAAAAGAAGGAAACCCCCATGCGGTGCAAACCGGTGGGGGTTTTGTTCGTCTGCGGCTACGCTTGAGCAACGCCCCGTCCGAGGAGACCCGTCATGCACCCTGTCTTTCGCTCCGCCCTGTCACTCGCCCTCTGCCTGTCACCAACCCTGGCCAGCGCACTGGATATTCAACCCGGTGTCTGGGAAGTCAGTTCGCAGAACATGCAGGTCGGTGGTCAGGCCATGCCCGGCATGGAGGAAATGCTGGCGCAGTTGCAGAACCTGCCGCCGGAGCAACGCCAGATGATGGAGAACATGCTGGCCGAACAGGGCATCAAGCTCGGTGCTGGCGGTGTACAGATGTGTCTCACCGCCGAGCAGATCAAGGCGCAGGAAATCCCTCTGCATGACCCTGAGTCTGGCTGCAGCAACGAAATCCTCGAACGCAGTGCGACGCTGTGGAAGTTTCGCTTCACCTGCCCGGATGCTCAGGGGGAGGGGGAGACGCGTTTCGTCAGTGACAAGGAGTTCACCACCCAGGTCAAGGGCACCTACAACGGCCAGCCGAGCAGCATGGAGAGTCGCGCGCACTGGGTGGCGGCAGATTGTGGTTCTCTCAAAAATAAGTGATACGCAGTTCAATATGTAAATAATTCGTATTGACTGGTATTTCTTCTGCTGCGAGGATTTGTCGTTAATAGTTCGCATTTGCGTATGGCAGATGCATGCCAGTGAGGCACCAGCTGCAAAGGGACTGTCAGCGGCTAACGACAGCGCAACAGGAGAGGTCCCTTGTTCAGCAGGAAAAGCCACCTGGCCGCAGCGATCGCGGCCGTCTGCAGTTTCAATCACGCCATGGCAGCCGAGCAGCGCCAGCTTGAGCTGGATGCTCAGACGGTTGTCGGTGAAAGTTCTGCGGCAGATGTCGACAGCTACAAATCCACGCCCAGTAGTGCTGCGGCCAAGCTCGACCTGACGCCGCGCCAGACGCCGCAGGCGATCTCCACCCTGAGCAGCGCCCAGTTGCGCGACTTCAAGCTCACCAGCGTCAACGATGCGCTCAAGGCCGTACCGGGCGTGCAGGTGCAGGAAGTCGAAACCGATCGCACCTACTACACCGCCCGCGGCTTTGACATCACCAACTTCCAGTACGACGGTATTTCCGTACCCTTCGTCTACGGCAATGTCGAGGGTGATCTGGACACCTCAATGTACGAGCGCGTGGAGGTCGTGCGCGGCGCCAATGGCCTGATGTCAGGCACCGGCAACCCCTCGGCGACCGTCAACTTCGTGCGCAAGCGGCCGACTGCCGTCCCTCAGGCTCGCATCGATCTGACGGCGGGCTCGTGGGACAAACGCCGTATCGACACCGATGTATCCGGCGCATTGAATGACGCCGGCACGGTACGTGGCCGCGTGGTCTACGCCAACGAAAACAAGAACTCCTACCTCGATCGTTACTCGCGCGAGAAGAACGTATTCCACGGTGTGCTGGACTTAGACCTCGACGACAGCACCGTCTTCACCCTTGGCCATACCCTGCAGACCAGCGACGCCAACTCGCCGATGTGGGGTGCATTGCCCTTGGTCTATCAGGACGGCGGCAAGACCAACTATTCCCGTTCGACCAGCACGGCAACCGACTGGGCCTACTGGGATAACAAGGAGAACCGCACCTTTGCCGAGCTGGCGCACACGTTCGACAACGGTTGGCAGGCCAAGGCCGTGGTCACCCGCGTGGAGAAGAAAAGCGATGGCTCAATGTTTTATGTCTACGGTACCCCCAACCGCGAGACGGGGGCCGGTCTGTATTCCTACCCTTCCGAGTACCGCGAAAAGAACACCCAGCTGATCGTCGATCTGCAGGCCAGCGGCCCATTCACCCTGGCGGGTCGCCAGCATGAGGCGGCGCTGGGGGCCAGTTGGTCGCGCTCGGAACTGGAGGACCTGTCCGTGTATGACTCGAGCACCGGGACCATGTTGCCGCCGCTGGAGCAGTGGACCGGAAACTACCCGACGCCGCTCAACGACAACGGTAGCGACGGCAGCGACTTCACTGACCGGATGAAGAGTTTCTACGCAGCTGCACGCTGGAGTCTGACCGACGACTTGAGCCTGATCACCGGCGCCCGAGTCGTCGACGTGAAAAGTGACGGTACCAACTACGGCCTGGAGAAATCGTCGAAGAACAGCGACAAGGTCGTGCCTTATGCAGGCGTGGTCTACGATCTCAACGAGCAGTACTCGGTCTATGCCAGCTATACCGAAATCTTCGACCCGCAGACCGAGACCGACGTCAGCGGCTCGCGTCTGGCCCCGGTCGAGGGGGTGAACTACGAAGCCGGGATCAAGGGCGAGCTGTTCGACGACACGGTCAATGTGGCGCTCTCGGTGTTCCGTACCGAGCAGGACAATTTCGCCGAGCAAGCCGGCATGAATGGTTCTGTTGCCTACTACCGCGCCATCGAAGGCTTGACCAGTGAAGGTTACGAACTGGAGTTTTCCGGCGAACCGCTGGAGGGCCTGCAGCTCAGTGCCGGTTATACCTTCGTCGACATCACCGATGCCGATGGCGGACATGCTGTGACCTACTCGCCCAAGCACATGATCAAGACCGCTGCTACTTACCGCATACCGGGAATGGAAAAGCTCAAGATCGGCGCCGCCGTACGCTGGCAGGACGACATCAAAATTGCTGTGCCGCTGACCGCCGATGATGGTTTCACCTCGATTGGTACTGCCGACGCCAAGCAGAAGGCCTACGCCGTGGTCGATCTGATGGCCAGCTACGACATCGATCCGAACTGGAGCGTGTCGGCCAATCTCAACAACCTCACTGACGAAAAGTACCTGAGCAGCCTGTACTGGACCCAGGCCTATTACGGTGCTCCGCGCAACGTCAGCGCGACCCTGACCTGGAAATACTAGGCAGGAGGGTTGCCGCTGGATGACCTGCGACCCCGCGTGTGGATGCCTTCATGCAGAGTCAAAGACCATGGCGTGAGCGAATCGCCGCGACTTCTTCGGCGTGCTCGTCGAGAAAGCGATTGAATGCCTCGATCACCTGCGGGTGGCGGATGCTCGAGAGGTAATAGTGGTCTTCCACGTGCGGCAGCTGTGGATCGAGCACCAGCGCCTGCTCCGGCTGACCCATCTGGTGTAGTTGATGGGCCACCACCCTGGGGTTGAGGTAGACCGCATCGACCCGGTCGTTGATGGCCATCAGTAGCAGCGATTCGATCTGGTTGGCCTGGATCAGCTTGAAGCGGCCTGCGCGGATCTCCGGCAGGTAGGGCCAGGGCGTGAAACCGTTCTGCGTGCCGAGTAGCTGGATGCGCGCCGTGCCTTGGCCAAGATATTCGGGTTTGACCAGTACAGCGTCGACGTAAGGGGCCGCCGGATGGCTGTAGTGGATGTCGTGGCCAGCCTTCTGATCGGCATTCCATTGCGGGTGGTCGGGGAACTTGAGGTCAACCCGGTCTGCCAGGAAGTCGCCGAGCAGACGCCTGACCGGCAGCGGTGCATAGACGAAGCGGTAGCCATACTTGGCGGCGAAGGCATCCAGCAGATCACGGGCATAGCCGCGGTATTCGCCGTTCTCCACGTCGGAATAGGGTGGGTAGGGCTGCAATTCCACGCCGACGCGAATCTCCTCCTGCGCCAGGCCGGGCAGAGCGCACAGAATGAGGCAAAGCAGCAGGACAAAGCGGTGGCTCATGACAGGGCAGGTTGGCGACGGCTGACCTGATAACCATAGCCGCGCCTCAGAGGATTGGCGAAATCAGCCGTGCCACGCGCATGCCCAGTTGCTGCAGGCGATGCAGGTTGCGTCGGTCGGCATTGGCCAGTTCACGCGAACGGCTGAAGTCGTTCTCCAGCATGGTGGCGACTTCGGCGTTGAAGGCCTCGTCGAAGACCAGCAGGTTGGCTTCGAAATTCAGGCGGAAGGATCGGTTATCCAGATTGGCGCTGCCGATGAGGCTGGCGTCATGATCGATCAGCAGGGCTTTCTGGTGGAGGAAGCCAGGCTGGTAGCGGAATACCCTGACCCCTGCCCGCAGGGCCTCGAACGCGTACAGACTGGAGGCCGCATAGACCACGCGGTGGTCAGGCCTCGCCGGCAGCAGCAGGCGCACATCCACGCCACGCATCACGGCCAGGCGCAGGGCGGCGAACAGCGCTTCGTCAGGCACGAAGTACGGGCTGCTCAGCCAGAGCCGCTCACGGGCCGCGTGAATCGCTTCGACGAACAGCAGTGAGCAGGTTTCCTGCGGGTCCGCAGGGCCGCTGGTGATTACCTGGCAGAGCACGCCGGGCTCGTCCTGCTTGCTGGGCATCAGCAGCGGCGGCAACTTCTGGCAGGCCCAGTACCAGTCCTCAGCGAAGGCTTCCTGCAGACTGGCAACCACCGGGCCGCGGACTTCGATGTGGGTATCGCGCCAGGGTGCCAGTGGCGGCTTCTGGCCAAGGTATTCGACACCGACGTTGAGCCCGCCGAGAAAGCCGATCTCGCCGTCGACCACGACGATCTTGCGGTGGTTGCGAAAATTCAGCTGAAAACGGTTGAACAGACCGGCGCGGGTGGGAAAGGCGTGGACCTCGACGCCACCGCGACGCAGACGGTCGATATAGGCAGCAGACAGCGCGTGGCTACCGACTCCGTCATACAACACATGCACCTTCACGCCAGCGGCGGCACGCTCCAGCAGGATATCGTGCAGGCGCCGACCGAGGCTGTCGTCGCGGATGATGAAGAACTGCAGCAGGATCACCTGCTGCGCGCTGGCCAGTGCCGCGAAGATCGCGTCGAAGGTGGCATCGCCATCGACCAGCAGCTGCACTCGGTTGCCGGTCAGACCCGGCAGGTGCGACAGACGCGGCAAGGCCCGCAGGCGTGCGTAGGCGGGCGACTGGTGCGCCGCCTTGGCTTCCTCGATCCACGGACGCCAGTCCTGCTCGGCCATGGCCAGGCGCATTTCTCTGTCAGCCTGGCGGCGAGCTCTGACGTAGGCATCGAAGCGGCTGCGGCCGAACACCAGATAAGGCAGCAAGGTCAGGTACGGCATGAAGAACAGTGACAGCCCCCAGGCCAGTGCGCCCTGTGCCGTGCGCACGGTGAGAACTGCATGAATCGCCGCGACCACGCCGAGGGCATGGATACTGGCGATCAAGTAGGCAAACAGATGGGGAATGCCGAAATCCGCAGGCATGCAGGGTCTTCCTTCGCACGGGCTGTGTGCAGCTGACCACGGGGGTTGCGTAGCGTTCGCCAGGCATCCTGCCACGGCCAACCGGCGAATGGCAGTGTTGGGCCAATCGCCATCTGCCAGGGAATTATTCAGGGCGTTCACGTGTCTTGATTTCTGGGTGAGCGGAATTCATGTGTTACCCTTTTTCGTTCGACCCGCTTGTAGGTCGTCTTTAATTTGAGGAGGGCATCCGTCCTGTTCACGCTCGTAAAGCGAGTCAAACGCATCAAGGAGTACGCCACGTATGGGAAACGTCCCTTCGAATGACACGACCCCGCCATCCGCAGCGGAAACCAATGAGGGCATCCCGGCACCGACCGGTGAAGCCAACCTGATCGATACCGATTACGTCATCGGTCAGGACAACATCCAGGGGCAGTTCATCTTTTCTCTGGATATCCACGGCAAGGTCTTCACCATCTCCGCTCTGGTAGCGGTGCTGTTCGTGGTGTTGGCCCTGGCTCTGCAGAACCAGATCGAACCGCTGTTCAGCGGCTTGCGCGACTGGCTCACCCACCACATGGCCTGGTTCTTCATCGGTGCCGCCAACATCTTCGTGTTGCTCTGTCTTGGTCTGATCGTCTCGCCACTCGGCAAGGTGCGTATCGGCGGCAAGGACGCAACCCCCGACTACACCTACATGGGCTGGTTCTCCATGCTGTTCGCAGCCGGCATGGGCATCGGTCTGATGTTCTACGGTGTGTCCGAACCCATGTCGCACTACAGCTCGGCCATCGGTGGCATCAGCGTCGGTGAGGATGGTGTGCGTACCGACTGGGCACCGCTGGGTGGTGCCGAGGGCAACGCCGAAGAAGCGGTACGTCTGGGTATGGCCGCCACCATCTTCCACTGGGGCCTGCACCCCTGGGCGATCTACGCCATCGTCGCCCTGGCGTTGGCGCTGTTCTCCTTCAACAAGGGGCTGCCGCTGTCGATTCGCTCGATCTTCTATCCGATTCTCGGCGAGCGCGTCTGGGGTTGGCCGGGCCACATCGTCGACATTCTCGCGGTATTCGCCACGCTGTTCGGCCTGGTCACTTCGCTTGGCGTCGGTGCCGAGCAGGCGGCTGCAGGTCTGGAGTTCTTGTTCGGCATCGAGGCCACTGACACCAGCAAGGTACTGCTGATCATCGGCATCACCTGCGTGGCGCTGCTGTCGGTGGTTGCTGGGTTGGACAAAGGGGTCAAGCGTCTGTCCGAAGTGAACATGGGCCTGGCGCTGCTGTTGCTGTTGTTCATCATCATTGCCGGCCCGACCCTGGTGATCTTCACCGATTTCTTCAAGAACCTCGGTGCCTACCTGCAGTACCTGCCGGCCCTGTCCAATCCGGTTGGCCGTGAAGACGCCAACTTCAGCCAGGGCTGGACCGCGTTCTACTGGGCCTGGTGGATCAGCTGGTCGCCGTTCGTGGGCATGTTCATCGCCCGTGTCAGTCGTGGCCGCAGCGTGCGTGAATTCCTCACTGCCGTGCTGCTGGTGCCGTCGCTGGTGTCGGTGCTGTGGATGACTGCATTCGGCGGTACCGCCATCAACCAGCTGTTGGTCGATGGCTTTACCGGTGCCCAGGAAGCCGGTCTGGAACTGAAGCTGTTCAGCATGCTCGGCGAAATGCCGCTGACCGCCATCACCTCGTTCATCGGCATCGTGCTGGTGGTGGTGTTCTTCATCACCTCGTCGGACTCCGGCTCGCTGGTGATCGACACCATCACCGCAGGCGGCAAGGTCAACGCGCCCGTGCCACAGCGCGTGTTCTGGGCGAGCATCGAAGGCGTCATCGCCATCGCCCTGCTGCTCGGTGGTGGATTGGTGGCATTGCAGGCCATGGCCGTCTCGACAGGACTGCCGTTCACCATCGTGTTGCTGGTGGGCTGTATTTCCATCGTCAAAGGGTTGATGAGCGAGCCTCGCTAACGCGCGTTCTCATCGCGATCAGAAGCGCGCCTACGGGCGCGCTTTTTTGTTCTCGTCGTTTTTTGCACCCTTTCGGAGCGCTTCAGGCGCCAGTATGGGGCATGCCTGGCAGGCCTCTAACCCGCATGGTGCCTAGGATCGAGGCGAATAGCGCCAGAACCTCGGCAGACGGTTTTTTGTCATCTGTCGCCCTTTCGACCCCGCAGTCGTTAATGGGAAAAACCGCGGCGTTTCCGCAGTGCAGGTCTGATTTTCCTTCTGATAGCGTCGGCTTCCGCGATTAGCAGCGGCGGTCGCCGCATTGCTCGCGAGATAAAAAAAGAAGGAGCAGCCCCTTGAGCCAAGGCCCCGTATCCCGCAAAACCGAATCATCCACCGACGGTATTCCCGCCCCAAGCGGTGCCGCCAATCTCATCAACACCGATTATGTAGTTGGCCAGGACAACATCCGTGGCCGTTATCTGGTCAATCTCGATATCCACGGCGTGGTGTTCCTGATATCGGCAGTGACCGCCCTCATCTTCGTCGTGCTGGCGCTGGCCATGCACGATCAGGTGGAGCCGTTGTTCAAGGCCGTGCGTGACTGGCTGACGGTACACCTGTCCTGGTTCTTCATTGGCTCGGCCAACATCTTCGTGCTGCTGTGCCTGGGGCTGATCGTTTCCCCGCTCGGCAAGGTGCGTCTCGGCGGCACGCTGGCGCGTCCGGACTATTCCTACGCGTCGTGGTTCTCCATGCTGTTCGCAGCGGGCATGGGCATCGGCCTGATGTTCTATGGCGTAGCCGAGCCGATGTCGCACTACGGCACTGCGCTGGGCGGTACCGCGATGGGCGACAATGGCGTACGCACCGACTGGGCCCCGCTGGGTGCTGCAGCCGGCGACAGCGCCGAAGCCGCTCGCCTGAGCATGGCCGCCACCATCTTCCACTGGGGTCTGCACCCTTGGGCGATCTACGCCATCGTCGCGCTGGCGCTGGCACTGTTCGCCTTCAACAAGGGCCTGCCGCTGTCGTTCCGCTCGATCTTCTTCCCGCTGCTCGGTGAGCGCGTGTGGGGTTGGCCGGGACACCTGATCGACATTCTGGCGGTGTTCGCCACCCTGTTCGGTCTGGTCACCTCCCTCGGCCTGGGGGCAGAGCAGGCCACTGCGGGTCTGCACACCCTGTTCGGCCTGCCGGCCGACACCACCACCAAGGTGCTGCTGATCACCATCATCACCCTGATCGCGCTGTGCTCGGTACTGGCCGGTGTCGACAAGGGGGTCAAGCGCCTGTCCGAGATCAACCTGGTACTGGCCATCGTACTGCTGCTGTTCGTCATGGTCGCCGGCCCGACTGCACTGCTGCTGAGCGGCGTGCTGGATAACCTCGGTGCCTACCTGCAGTACCTGCCGGCCCTGTCCAATCCGGTCGGCCGTGAAGACGCCAACTTCAGCCAGGGCTGGACTGCGTTCTACTGGGCCTGGTGGATCAGCTGGTCACCGTTCGTGGGCATGTTCATCGCCCGTGTCAGCCGTGGCCGTACCGTGCGTGAATTCCTCACTGCCGTGCTGCTGGTGCCGACCCTGGTGTCGGTGATCTGGATGAGCACCTTCGGTGGCACCGCACTGAGCCAGGCGCTGGGCGGTCTGACCGAGCTGAGCCAGGCTGCGCTGGAACTGAAGATGTTCGTCATGCTCGACCAGCTGCCGATCAGCGCCATCAGCTCCTTCGCTGCCATCGTGCTGGTCGTGCTGTTCTTCATCACCTCGTCGGACTCCGGCTCGCTGGTGATCGACACCATCACCGCTGGCGGCAAGATCAACTCGCCGGCCTCGCAGAAGATTTTCTGGGTGGTCATGGAAGGTGCGCTGGCCGTAGCCCTGCTGCTCGGCGGTGGCCTGGTCGCGCTGCAGGCCATGGCGGTTTCCACGGGGCTGCCGTTCACCATCGTGCTGCTGGTGGGCTGCGTGGCGATCGTCAAGGGACTGGCTAGCGAACCGCGCTAAGCGCTCGCCGCTGCTGACTGCAGTCAGCACGCCAGGCAACAAACGACGCCCCTATCGATGATAGGGGCGTTGTCGTTTATGAGCCTTGAAAAGGGCGGCAACTTCTCTCGCGGTGTATGGCGTGGGCGTGGGTGTGGCTCGTTGCCGAGGGGGCATCGCGTTGGCAGAGCGACCCTGCTGAGGATGCTGATCGAGAGACACGCTCGTCGGGCTGTATCACATCCACCTCAACAACCCTCGATTGAACGTGCCGGGCCTGTGGGAGTCGCGCCTCGCGACGAATGCCTGATCGCGCCGCATTCAGTCGAGGTCGATGCTCAGGCGCCTGGCTCCGGGCTCTCGCACGAATGAAGTGCTGCAAGACCGACGCTGATGCTGAGCGAAATCGACATTCGCCAGAAACGAAAACGCCCCGGCTCTCCGGTAATGCTGTTCACATAAGAAGTGGTCGGACGCGATTAGTCCCCTCGCCCCTCTGGGGAGAGGGTTGGGCGGGCCGCGTTCGGCGAGGGGAAACTGGCAGTTTTGCTGCATTTCAGCCCTCTCCCCCAGCCCCTCTCCCATAAATGGGAGAGGGGAGCCAACGTCTGTAACCTTAAATGAACAGCATTACCGGAGAGCCGGGGCGTTTTCAGTACCGCGCGAGCATCAGCACTCGATGATGTTCACCGCCAGGCCACCGCGAGCGGTTTCCTTGTACTTGGTCAGCATGTCGGCGCCGGTTTCGCGCATGGTCTTGATCACCTTGTCCAGGCTCACGTAGTGCGCGCCGTCGCCGTACAGCGCCATGCGCGCGGCGTTGATGGCTTTCACCGAGGCGATGGCGTTGCGCTCGATGCAGGGAATCTGCACCAGACCGCCGACCGGGTCGCAGGTCAGACCCAGGTGGTGTTCCATGCCGATCTCGGCGGCGTTCTCGACCTGCTCCGGGGTGCCGCCGAGCACTGCACACAGGGCACCTGCGGCCATCGAACAGGCCACGCCGACTTCACCCTGGCAGCCCACTTCGGCGCCGCTGATCGAGGCGTTTTCCTTGTACAGGATGCCGATGGCACCGGCGGTGAGCAGGAAGTCGATGATGCCGCGCTCGTTGGCGCCGGATATGGCGTTGGCATAGTAGTGCAGCACCGCCGGGACGATGCCGGCGGCACCGTTGGTCGGTGCGGTGACCACGCGGCCGCCGGCGGCGTTTTCCTCGTTGACCGCCAGTGCCCACAGGTTGACCCAGTCGAGCATGCGCAGCGGATCTTCGATGTAGCTGCGTTGGAAGCCGCCGAGCTTGCGCGCCAGGATGGCGGCGCGGCGGCGTACCTTGAAGCCGCCGGCGAGGATGCCCTCGGTACGGCAGCCACGATCGACGCAGGCCTGCATGACCTTCCAGATGTTCAGCAGGCCGGCGTCGGTCTCTTCGTCGCTGCGCCAGTGGCGCTCGTTGCGGCGCATCACTTCGGCGATGCCGATACCGTGTTCGCGGGTCAGCTTGAGCAGATCGGCGCCGCTGCGGAACGGCAACGGCAGGGAGGTGGCATCCGGCGCGATGATCTTCTGCTTGCTGCCATCGGCCAGCACCGCCTCGCTGACCACGAAGCCGCCGCCGACCGAGTAATAAGTGGCGTCGTGTAATTGAATACCGGCGGCATCGAAGGCGGCGAAGCGCAGGCCGTTGGCGTGCAGGGGGAGTGCCTTGCGGAACATCTTCAGGTCGGCTTTTTCGTCGAAGGCGACGGCATGCTTGCCGGCCAAGACGATGCGCTTGTCGCGACGAATGCTCTCGATGTACTCGGGCACCTGATCGACGTTGACGGTATCCGGCTCATGGCCGCTGAGGCCGAGCAGCACCGCCTTGTCACTGCCATGGCCCTTGCCGGTGGCGCCCAGCGAGCCATACAGCTCGGCGACCACGCGGGTCACCTTCGGCATATGGTCGTGGTTTTCCAGGGCATGGGTGAACAGCGCGGCGGCGCGCATGGGGCCGACGGTGTGGGAGCTGGACGGGCCAATACCAACTTTGAACAGGTCGAAAACGCTGATAGCCATGGCGGAGTTCTTCTTGTCGATTGAATGGACACGCGCCCGGTTACGCGCGTGTGGATGCCCTATCTAAGAACGGCCATATCATTATGTATACTGATTTATTTTTAACGTATTCGTTAGCGTCACTTAACCATTGAGATTGCGCCATGGACATAACCCGCCTGCGAACCCTGCGCGAACTGGCCCGCTGCCGCACCATGGCGGCCGCGGCCGAGTCGCTGCACCTGACACCGTCGGCGGTATCGCAGCAGGTTGCCCAGCTCGAGCGTGAAGTCGACGTGGCGCTGATCGAGCGGCGCGGACGCGGCGTTGTGCTGACGCCGGCAGGGGAGCGTCTGGTGGCGCATGCCGAGCGCATCCTCGTGGTGCTCGACGAAGCGCGCTCGGAGTTGGCCCTGCTGCGCGGTGAAATCGCCGGTGAACTGCGTGTGGCGGCCTTCCCCTCGATCGCCGTGGCGGTGATCGCGGAAACCGTACGCGCGCTGCGCAGTGCCTATCCACGACTGAACGTGGTGGTGTTGGATCTGGAGCCGCAGGAAAGTCTCAGCGCGCTGGGCTCCTGGCAGATCGACGTGGCGGTGATCGACGATCTGGCCGTGACCCCGGACGAGAACCGTGAACACTACGCGCTGATTCCCCTGACTCAGGATCTGCTGCATGTGCTGCTGCCCGTCGACCACGGGCTGGCCAGACGCGACAGCCTGACCGTCGCCGACCTCCGCGACGAGGCCTGGGCGCTGGACTCAAGCGGTAGCTCGTTCGGGGAATTCATCGCCAACCTGTGTCGCCGTTCCGGCTTTGCACCGCAGATCAACGCGCACTGCGCAGGGTTCGAGATGGTCGCGGCCATGGTCGCTTCGGGTAACTCCATCTCCATCGTCTCCGGCCTGCGCCTGGTGCGCCCGCTACCCGGCGTCATCGCGGTGCCGCTGCTGCCCGATATCCAGCGCGGCGTGTTTCTCGCCTACCGCAAGGGCGAGCGCGACCATCCGGCGGTGAATGCCTTTCTTGACGAGGCGGTATATACGGCAGACAGAGTGTTGGGCTAGCACCCCTGAGTGCTGTGGCAGGCTTGGCCGCGATGCTTTCGCGGCGTCGGGTAGACGGTGCTGTGCCAGTCACGCCTCAGGTATCCACCTGTCTAAGCCCTGCAGGAGCGGCTTCAGCCGCGATGTTCTCATGTCCGCACTTTACATGGGTATCCCGAGCTTTAGTCAGCAGGCGTGACGCCCTCTTGAGCCGCTTCAGCCGCCAACTTCGCCCGGTCAGCCTTGCTGATGTACTTGGGTTTGTTGCTTTTGGGTGCAAACTTGGCGTTGGCCTTCTTGGCGTGGGCTTCGAGCAGTTGCTTGATCTTTTTGCGGCGATTCATGGTGTGTGTCTGCGTTGCCTTGAATGAATGGCGCCCACTCTAGCTGCGCAAGCGCCAATAGGTGTACCAACCGTTGTTGATGACCTGGCTGTTCTTCGGGGTTCCCAGCAGCACCGCAAAAAAACCGAACAGATCGACGCTGGACGCGACCGCATTCCCCAGGATCAGTGCTCCCACCCACCATGCGTTCGTCTGGAATGCGATTGCCCACAACAGAGGCACTACAGAAAGCAGCAGGAAAGGGCTGATCAGGCCGATCAGGAAGCTGGCGCGGCTTCGTGCACCGCCATAGTGGGCGTAGAAGACCAGATGAGACGGCCAGAAGCCCAGCGTGGTTCGCGCAGATGTGCCCCGGTCGGGTTGCATCATGGCGTGTATCGCCTCGTGAGTGATGACAAGCACTGCATAAAGCAACAGCAGCTTGTAAAGCGTCAGACCCTGAAGATCGATAGGCGTGAGCTTGAATAGCATCACGGTAAAGCTGACCGCCAGCAGAAGACTCAGGGGAATCGAAATGAGCCAGGTCGATACCCACGGTTTGGGTTCTTTACACGGGGTCCAGTTACCGGCGAGAGGATCGAAATCCTCGTTCACCGGTATCGAGCCAATTCTGAACTTCACCATGACGCTTGCCTGCAGCGTAATGAACACGGGGCGCAGCGCTACCCGGGGTGACGGCGACAGGGAAACTGCATTGGCCGCCGTCTTCGAGCACTCAATGCCTTCAGTCAGTTCTCAATGTATTCGGAGTTGACCAATTGCGTGTGCCTCGCGGTCAACGTTTGCCGGCTGCTATCGGAATAGATGCTGGTGATCACGGCGTAATTCGTGTGTGTGGCGATGCCCTGTACGGCAGGTGAGGTCAGCACCCACACATTGGGGTAGGGCGATGGCGTCATTTTCTTCAGGTCTTCGAGAGGGCCCGCCAGGACAAACGGCTGCGAACTGTCGGCTGGGTTCTGGAACTCGACCACTGCGTAGGCACTTTCCGGCAGTGTCTTGGTGATGACTAGGTTTACGCCGTACTGATAGGTGGGAGGATTGCCCAGCGTGATGACGAAGCCACCGCCGAGAGTCGTGAAATATTCACTTTGCTCCGGCTTTGGCAGGTTGGAGAGCGATGCGCAGGCGGCTAGGAGAAAAGACGCGAGGATAAGGATGGGTAAGGTTTTTTTCATGAAGTCCCTTTGATAATCAGTCCTGTTGCAGTGCATGGCAGCGACATTCGAGCTACGGTGCCAGCAGGGGCGGACGCTAGAGCATTTGTCCCGAAGTGTCCATGCGATGAAAACGGCTGGCCTCCTACACCGCTTCGGTATTTGTGAGCAAAAACACAAGCTTCGCGGCTGAAGCCGCTCCTACGGTGCGTTGAGCGGGCTCAGCTCCAGAGCGCACCCACCGGCGTATGCGCCGGGTAGTGCTTGGCTACCTGGGCCTGTAGCAGTTCACCGCAGGCCAGGGCGTCGGTCAGGGCATGGTGGGCGCTGTACAGCGGCAGGCCATAGCGCAGGCGGCTGTCGGCCAGGCGGATGGAAATGGGATTACGGCCGCGCAGGCGATCCCACCAGCTCACCGTACGCTTGGGGTTCAGGCGCGCTTCCAGTTCCATGGTGTCGATGATGGGGAAGATCAGCCCTTCGCCAAGGTGTTCGCGCAGGGCCTGGTCGAGGAAGTTGCGCTCGATGTTGCGGTAGTGCGCCACCACCACCTTGCCGGCCAGGGCTTCCAGCAGTTCATCCAGGACATGGGCCAGGCGTGGCGCGTGGCGGATGTCGGAGTGGGTGATGTGGTGGAAGGTGACCGATTCGGCGCTCAGCTCCGAGGTGGGTTTGACCACCCAGTAACGCGACTCGGCACAGCGCACGCGCTCCAGGTTGAGCGGTACCAGACCGAGGCTGACGATGGCGTGTTCGCGCGGGTCGAGACCGGTGGTTTCCACGTCCAGCGCCACCAGCGGGACGTCCGCCAGTGGTGTCTCGGCCTCGATGCAGCCCGCGCCGTAGAAAGTGCGCAGACGTTCATCCTGGCTGCTGTCTGCGAGACTGGCGAACAGCTGCGGCCAGTCCTGGTTCTGATAGGCAGTCATTGCGGACGGGTCAGAGGCTGGGCCGGATAGCGGAAGCGCAGGAATTTCTGTGCATTGCTCACCACCTGGAACGCTTCCTTGAGGTGGTGGCGCTCGCTGGAGCTGAACTTCTCCGGCTCGACGTAGTTGTCCGGCGGGTTGCCGGCCTCCACCTCACGTGCCTGGTGGCGGATGCGCACCAGGCTGAGGAACTCGAAGGCGTAGCGCAGATGATCCAGTGCTTCTTTGGGCAGCAGTTTGGTTGCCGCGATGGCGTCGAGGCGCTCCAGCGAGTTCTGCGCCTTGGAGCCGCAGGCCAGGGCGTGCACGCGGATCAGGTCGGTGAGCGGCGCAGTGCCACGGCCCTTGAGGTTGATGATGTTCTTCTGACGGCCGTCGGTTTCCATCACGAAGGTGCGGAAGAAGCCCAGCGGCGGCGTGCGGTTGAGGGCGTTGCGAGCCAGCGCGGCGAGGAAGGCCGGGGTCGCGCTGGCCTTTTCCGCCAGCAGCTCCTTGAGGTTTTCCACCAGCGCGGTCTTGCCGTACACGCCGTCGAGGTCGAAGAAGATGCTGCTGTTGAGCAGGGTCTCCGGGTTGGGCTGCTCGATCCAGCGGGTGAAGTAGCCACGCCAGACTTTGAGCGGCTGGCGCCACTTGGGGTTGCTGGCCATGATGCCGCCCTTGCAGTAGGCATAACCGCAGGCGGACAAACCATTGCTGACGAACTGCGCCAGCTCGGCGAAATAGGGGTCGTGCACTTCCGGGTCGAAGCTGTCGTCGAGTACCAGGGCGTTGTCCTGGTCGGTGAGCAGCAGTTGTTCGTCGCGGGCCATCGAACCGGCGATCATGAAGCAGTACGGCACCGGCGGCGGGCCGAGTTTCTCCTCGGCGAGCACCAGCAGGCGGCGGGTGAAGGCGCGGCCGATGCTGCTCATGGCGCGGCCGACCATATGCGCGCTGGCGTCGTCGGCGACCATGCGCACGAAGGTCGCATGCAGGTCGGGCAGCAGGCTCTTGAGCCCCTCGACCGAGTCCTTGTTGAAGATGCTGTTGACCAGGTAGAGGCTGCTGCGCGACTCGTAGCGAATGACGTCGGCGAGGGAAATCATGCCGACCGGGCGCCGGCGCTGCAGCACAGGCAGGTGGTGGATGTTGTTGCGCAGCATGCACAGCATGGCCTCGAACACCGACTCGTCGGCCTGCACGGTGACCGGGCCGGGCGTCATCACCTGGCTGACCGGTGTATCGCCCGGTAGCCCTTCGGCCAGCACGCGTACGCGCAGGTCGCGGTCGGTAAGAATGCCGGCCATCACCTGAGTCTGCTGATCGGCCACCTGCACCTGCGCGGGGTTGGGCCAGCGCCGGGCCGGGTTGACGATGATCACCGACGACACGCCCTGTTCGGTCATGACCCGCGCCACCTGCTGCACGGGCATGTCCAGCGGCACGCTGACCGGCGAGCGGCCGATCAGCTTGCGGGCCTTGATCTTCATCAGCTCGCTGGCTTTGCCGTGGCTGTCTTCCAGCGCCGACTTCAGCCGCGACTGGCCTTCGGCCTCGACGAAGTCGGCGAAGTTGTCGAACTGATCGCACAGCTGCTGGAACAGCGGGCCGGGGATGAAGTAGATCAGGCTGTCTTCCAGGGCCCGGGCGGCCAGACGTACCTTGTTGCCGCGCAGCAGGCCGGCCTGGCCGAAGATGTCGCCTTCGGTCAGGCGATTGTGCAGCTCGCCCCCGCGCCGGTGAATTTCCACGGCGCCACTGCGAACATAGTGCAGCTCGTGGATCGGCGCGCCAGCGGCGAGAATCTCGCTACCGGCTTTGAAGTAGCCCACCTGCACCTGTCGGGCGATGTCATCGAGCGTCTGCTCCGGCAGATTGTCGAAGGGGGCGAAGCGATTCAGGTGATCGCGGATTTCGATCAGCTCGATCTGCATGAGAGACTCGCTGGCTGGCTGGGATTACAGGATACGAGCATAACGTTGGGATGTCCTCCCAGGGTGTCGCTATGAGGAAAGTGGCCGTCACAACAGGCCAAACAAGGAGGGACTATGCAAGGTTCGGGTTTATGGTGGATCGTCGGTGCGCTGCTGCTGGGCGCCGCAGCGACGGTCTTCTACTACAACCGTCTGGTATTCAACCGCCACCGTGTGGCTGAGGCCTGGAGCGGCATCGATGTGCAGCTCAAGCGCCGCTCCAGCCTGATTCCGGCGCTGGTCGAGTGCGTGCGGCAATACATGAGCTACGAGCAGAGCGCGCTACAGGCGCTGGTGCAGGAGCGCCAGCGCGCCGTGCAGCTGAGCGACTCGCCATTGGCTCAGCGCGCACCGGTCGAGGCGCAGTTGGGTAGCCAGCTGCGTCAGCTGTTCGTGCTGGTCGAGGACTACCCCGAGCTCAGGGCCGACAGCCGCTTTCATGAGCTGCAGGGCTCGATCAGCGAAGTCGAGAATCACATCCAGATGGCCCGGCGTTACTACAACGGCGCGGTACGCGAGCTGAATATTCTGGTCGAGTCGGTGCCCAGCAATCTGGTGGCCCGTTTGTTCGCCTTCGAGCAGGCCGAGTACTTCAGTCTGGATGAGCCGGACGACGCCCATTCCCCGAAACTGGAGTTTTGAACATGCAAGGATGGCTGCGTAGCCTGCTGCTGTTGTGTTGTCTGCTGCCCGGCCTGGCGCTGGCGCAGGAGGTGATCGAGGATTTCGCTGTCAGCCTGCAGGTCGAGAGCGACGGCAACCTGCTGGTGACCGAGCGCATCACCGTGCGCGCCGAGGGGCGGGACATTCGCCGGGGCATCTATCGCGATCTGCCGGTCAGCTATGCGCTGCCGATGGGGCTGCAGCAAAGCAACCCGATCAGGCTGCTGGAGGCGACCCGCGATGGCAAGCCGGAGTCGGTACGCAGCGAGCGCAATGGCGCCTGGGTGCGCTTCTACCTCGGCTCTGCCAACGTGTTGCTGGAGCCGGGACGTTATCGCTATGAGTTGCGCTACAGGGTCGGACGGCCTTTGTTGCATCACGCTGATCGCGACGAGCTGTACTGGAATGTCACCGGCAATGGCTGGCTGTTCCCCATTCGCCAGGCCTCGGTCGAGGTGCGCCTGCCAGCCGGTGCGCGTATTGGCCAGCTGGCCGCCTACACCGGAGCCAGCGGTGCGCAGGGGCAGGCCTATGAAGTGCAGCAGCGCACGGACGACTTTCTGCGTCTGGCCACTACCGAGCCGCTGCCGGCCTCGAGCGGGCTGACGGTGGCGGTGGACTGGCAGGCCGGTTTGCTGCCGCGACCTACAGCGTTGCAGGGCGCTGTGCAGTTGCTGCGCGATAACCTGGGTCTGTGTGTCGGCGCGCTGTTGTTGCTCGGTCTGCTGATCTTTTACCTGCTGGCCTGGCACCGCGTCGGTCGTGATCCGCGCAAGGGCGTGATCATCCCCCTGTTCGAGGCACCGCAGGGCATGAGTGCGGTGCAGGCGGGCTATCTCTGGCATCGCGGCCTGCGTGGCGGCTTCTCGGCGGCGCGTGCCTTTGGCGTATGGCTGACCAGCATGGCCATCGGCAAGCACCTGCACCTCGAGGACCGGGCTGGCGGTGGTTTCAGCCTGGCTCGCGACCAAGGTGCGAGCGCCAGTTTGAGCGAGCTCGACCGTGACGTGCGCAAACGGCTGTTCCCGGCGAACAAGGAAGGCATCGGTCTGCAATCGGTAGTGACTACGAGCCGCGTCTGGCTGATGCGGTAGACGCGCTGAGCAGTCGGCTGGACGTGGAGGGCAAGGCCTGGTTCGTCAACAATCGGGGGCTCTGGGTCTGCGGCCTGATCTGGGCGCTGCTGTCCTGCGTGGGCATGCTGCTGTTGAGCGTCGACGGTGAGAACGACCGGGTCGGTGCGATCGTCGGGCTGGTGTTCTCGCTGGCATTCAGCGTGCCGTCGATCATTCTGTTCGGCATGGCCTGGCGTCAGCCCAGCGTCGGTAAACGCATCAAGTTCTGCCTGATGGCGCTGATGTTCTTCTGGCCGGCACCTGTCGGCCTGGGCATGGTTGGCGCCATGGCGTCATTGCCGGTGTTGCTGCTGATCGCGCTGTACCTAGCGCTGGTGGCGCTGTTCTACTTTCTGCTGCCGGCGCCGACGCTTGCCGGGCGGCGCCTGCTCGATGCGTTGGAAGGCTACCGCAACTACCTGCAGCTGGCGGAGAAGGACGCGTTGGCACTGGCCGGCGATGCCCCGGCGATGAGCATTGCGCTGTACGAGCGTCATCTGCCCTATGCCATGGCCCTGGGCGTGGAGGACAAATGGAGCGCGCGTTTCAGCGAGGCGCTGGCCAGCGGCCTGATCGACCCGGCGCAACGCGACTATCAGCCGACCTGGTATCACAGTCGCAGCAGCTACAGTTCCCCGCAGGCTCTGAGCAGCGCCCTGGCCGCTGGCCTGAGTAGTGCGGCGGCGTTGGCATCGACGCCGCCTGCGAGCAGCTCTTCGGGGGGCGGTGGCTCATCCGGTGGCGGTTCCTCCGGTGGTGGCGGCGGAGGCGGAGGCGGCGGCGGCTGGTAGCCGACGTTCAGAACTCGTTCTGCAGGGCCTTGTAACCGCGCACCAGGTCGATGTTGGTACGCGCTACGTCCTCCGAGAACTCGCTGGCCGATACGCTCACCCGTGGCAGGCTGGCGAGGTCGGTCTGCGGCCCGATGCGCTGGGTCGAGGTGACATGAAAGCCCGGCGGCAGGTCGCAGCCGTCGACCACGGCGTTGTGCCGTACCACGCAGCCATCGCCGACGGTGCAGTTGAACAGCACGCTGTTGAAGCCGATGAACACGCGATCGCCCACCGCGCAGGGGCCATGGATGATCGAGCGATGGGCGATCGAGCTGTGCTCGCCGATGGTCACCGCAGCGCCGGATTTGGAGTGGATCACCACGCCATCCTGGATGTTGGAGTTGGCGCCGATGACGATGGGCTGCATATCGCCGGTTTCGTCCAGCTCATCGGCGCGAATTACCGCGTAGGGTCCGACGAAGACGTTGTCGTGAATGATCACCTTGCCGCAGATGATCGCGGTCTTGTCGACATAGGCCGATTCGGCGATCAGCGGCAGATGGCCGGAGGGGTTCTTGCGGATCATGCTGGCTCCTTGAGCGTGGGGTGGCAGACGGCGACCCTGGTGCCGACGCCAGCGGCGCGGGCTGATCATGGCCGGTTCCAGTTCCAGCGACTGGTGGCCACGGCGTCGTGGGCATGCAGGCTCTCGCCATGGACCACCTTGATGCGAAACGCCTGCGCCTGTGGCAGCTGACGCACGGCCCGGTGCAGGCGGCGTGCGGCGTCTTCGCAGAACATCAGGTTCTGCCCGTTGGCCAGGGCGAAGGCCTGTTCATCGGCGCGTTTGACGGCGGTCTGCACGGCAGTGCCCAGCGCCTGCTCGGCCGTGTCGACCAACGCCAGCAACGGCAACTGCCGTGTGCCGGCGTCCAGACGCACCTGCAGGGTGGCGCTGCTGCGCTGGCTATGCGGCGTCGCCACGATGCCCTGGGTCGAACCCAGCCAGTCATGCAGTTGCTGGCGATCCACCTGACCTTCGGCGAAGTCCTCGGCGAAGCGCTGCTGGATCAGCTGGCGCGCGAGTGCAGCAGAGCAGGGGCAGGTGGATGAGTAGCTGACCTCGACCTGCAGCTCCAGGCTCAGGCCGCGGCCGTCCTGGCGGGCGTGGATCTCGAACGGGTAGGGCTTCCAGCCATGCAGCGGGCTGACCAGGGCGGGGCGTTGCAGCACGACGTCGCCATGCAGGCTCAGACTGGCGCTGTCGGAGAGCTGCTGATGGCTGCCGAGGCATTCGTCGAGGACCTGCTGCAGGGCGGCAACGTCCAGCTCCCGGTGCGCCAGGCGCTGCGCCGCCAGGTACAGACGCGACATGTGAATGCCACGGGCGCCGGGGTCATCGAGGCTGACGCCGATATCGAGACGGGCCCCCACCGGGCTGTCGAGCAGACGAACGGGCAGGGCGATGCCGGCCATGCCCACCCAGTCCAGGCTGAGTTCATGGTGCGTGGGTTGAGCAGCGATATCCGGCAGAGTCATTTCGTTCATTGCGTATCCGTGGGTTGCTGGTAATAATAAATGTTATGTTATAACAATTAAAGTTATCCAGACGAAGCCATGAGCGAGACATCCCTGAGCCAAGCCAACCTGCTCGACCAGCCCGCCGAGGACTACATGAACGAAGCCCAGCAACGGTTCTTCCGTGAACTGCTGCTGGGCCAGCGCAGCGAACTGCAGCTGCGCATCGACGATGAATTGGCCCTGCTGCGCGAGCCGGACAGCAGCAGCGACGTCGCCGATATCGGCGCCGCCGAGGAGCAGCGGCAATGGCAACTGCGCCTGCTGGAGCGGGAAAAGAAGCTGCTCGACAAGATCGACCAGGCGCTCGAACGCCTGGCGCGTGGCGAATACGGCTGGTGCGCCGAGACCGGCGAAGCCATCGGCCTGAAACGCCTGCTGCTGCGCCCCACCGCGACCCTGTGCATCGAAGCCAAGGAGCGTCAGGAGCAGCGCGAAAAACATCAGCGTGACCGTGACTGAATGAGGAATCCCCGATGAACCAACGTCTACCCGTTACCGTGTTGTCCGGCTTTCTCGGCGCCGGCAAGAGCACCCTGCTCAACCATGTGCTGAAGAACCGCGAGGGCCGCAAGGTCGCGGTGATCGTCAACGACATGAGCGAAATCAACATCGACGGCAGCGAAGTGCAGCGCGATGTCAGCCTCAACCGCGCCGAAGAAAAACTGGTGGAGATGAGCAACGGCTGCATCTGCTGCACCCTGCGCGAAGACCTGCTCGACGAGGTCAGCCGCCTGGCCAGCGAAGGCCGTTTCGATTACCTGCTGATCGAATCGACCGGGATCAGCGAGCCGCTGCCGGTGGCCGAGACCTTCACCTTCCGCGACGAGCAGGGCCGCAGCCTGTCCGACCTGGCGCGGCTCGACACCATGGTTACGGTGGTCGACGGGGTGAATTTCCTGCGCGACTTCCATGAGGCCGACAGCCTCGCCAGCCGTGGCGAAACCCTCGGCGAAGAAGACGAGCGCTCGATCACCGACCTGCTGATCGAGCAGGTGGAGTTTGCCGATGTGATCCTGATCAGCAAGATCGACCTGATCAGCCAGGCCGAGCGCGAGGAACTGATGGCCATCCTGCGCGGCCTCAACACCCACGCCGATATCCAGTTCATGAGCATGGGCCAGATCGCCCTGGACAAGATCCTCGACACCGGCCGCTTCGATTTCGAGCGCGCTGCTCAGGCGCCGGGCTGGCTCAAGGAACTGCGCGGCGAGCACGTGCCGGAAACCGAAGAGTACGGCATCGCCTCCAGTGCCTACCGCGAACGCCGGCCGTTCCACCCGCAGCGCTTCTTCGACTTCCTCAGCCGCGAGTGGGACAACGGCCGCCTGCTGCGCTCCAAGGGCTTCTTCTGGCTGGCCAGCAAGTATCAGGAAGCCGGCAGCTGGTCGCAGGCCGGCGGCCTGATGCGTCACGGTCTGGCCGGGCGCTGGTGGCGCTTCGTGCCCAAGCAGCACTGGCCGCAGGACGAGGAAGGTCTGCAGGGGGTAATGCGCTACTGGAATGCCGAAGTCGGCGATTGCCGCCAGGAACTGGTGTTCATCGGCCAGAACATCGACTTCGCCCGTCTCGGTCGCGACCTCGATGCCTGCCTGCTGAGCGATGAGGAAATGGCCGCTGGCCCCGAGGCCTGGCGCCAGTTCGACGATCCCTTCGGCAGCTGGCAGGAGCAGGCCGCATGATGCACGCCCTGCGTTTGCCGGAGGCGCCGAGCCAGGTGCTGGAGCGCAACATCGATGTGCTTGGCGCGGTGCTTGACGATGGCTGCAACCTGGCCGTTTGGCAGCGCCAGCTGCCGGCGCAGATTGCCGACTTCGCCACGGCCCTGTTGATTCAGGGTGAGCCGCTGGCGCAGTCGATGACCTTGCAGCTGGCCGATGCCGATGCTCAGCCGAACCTTGACGGGCTGGTCGCGCAGTACGCCGACCTGCCGGGGCAGGCGGCCTTCCTCGCCGATGTCAGCTGGCTGGTGCGTGCCTATGCCTGCCTGCTCGATGCCCGTCGCGTCGGCTTGCGCCTGCGGGTGCTGGACAAGGCCATGTGTCCGCGTTTTCACGTCGACCATGTGCCGCTGCGGCTGATCACCAGCTATGCCGGCCCCGGCAGCGAATGGCTGGAGGAGAGCGCCATGTCGCGTCGTGGGCTTGGCCAGGCCGATGCCGAACCGCAGGACGATACGTCCATCCAGCGGCTGCAGGCCGGCCATGTGGCGCTGGCCAAGGGCGAGAAATGGCAGGGTAACGAGGGCCGTGGTCTGATCCACCGTTCACCGCAGCCGCCAGCGGGTCAGCGGCGCCTGCTGTTGACGCTGGACTGGTTGGCCTGAGCATCGTGTTGCATCGGCTGTAGGAGCGCCGCCTCGGCGCGAAGCGGCTGCAGCCACTGCGGTATTCGCGGCGGGGCGCCGCTCCTGCAGGGCCTGCCATTCAAGGCTGGCGCAGTAGCTTTTGGTAGGGGCCCTGCCTCGAAGCGAGGCCTATGCTGCTGCCAGGCATGACGGACAAAAAACTTCCGGGAGAAGTTTTTGACGTCGCGCAGCGACGGCCCGGAGGGTGGCCGCCAGGGATGGCAGGCCACAAAAAAACAGGCCGGAGCGACTGCCCCGGCCTTAAGCACCAAGAGATCATGTCGACGCGTGACTCGACATGAGGGTTACGTGAGGTACCCGTGGCTATTAGGCGCTAGTTTGATGACGCTTTGATGTCAGGGCTTGATCCACTGACCGCGATACTGGCCGGTGCAGGCCGGCTCGAGGTACCGCGCATCGCTGGCCACACCGTAGTAATGGATGTTCTGCTGGTACAGGTCGTTACCGGCCAACGCGTTCTGGCAAACGCCGTAGGCACCCTCAGGGCATTGCTCGACGAACTCCACCTCGACCTTCTGCCCCTGCAACTGCGGCTGACAGAAGCCTTCGCGGAACAGCGTGCTGGGTACGTTGCGATTCTCCTGGCACACCTTCACGTCCAGGCGCTCGGCCTTACTGCGCACGACGCAGGCCTCGGCAAGCGCCAGGCCCGGCAGTAGGGAAAACAGCAACAACCATGCACGCATCTGCTCGACTCCAGGAAAAACTGCCCGCGAATCTAACACGCCGACCCGTTGCAGTCTGTGCCACGAAGCACCGACCATAGCGCCATGCTCAGTCATATCCCCACTCATCTGATCGCCGGTCCTCTCGGCGCCGGCAAGACCAGCCTGATCCGTCATCTGCTGGCGCAGAAGCCGGCGGCTGAACGCTGGGCGGTGTTGATCAACGAATTCGGCCAGATCGGTCTGGACGCCGCACTGCTGGAGCAGGGCGACGAAGGCATCGCCATGGCCGAGATCGCCGGCGGCTGCCTGTGTTGCGTCAATGGCGCGCCCTTTCAGGTCGGCCTCGGTCGCCTGTTGCGCAAGGCCCGCCCCGATCGCCTGTTGATCGAACCATCCGGTCTGGGCCACCCGGCGCAGTTGCTGGCGCAATTGCGTCAACCGCCCTGGGTCGGTGTGCTGGCTGTACAGCCGGCGGTGCTGGTGCTTGACGCTCAGGCGCTGGCCGGGGGGCAGCCGTTGCCTGATGTGCAGCTCCAGGCGCTGAACGAAGCTGGGCTCTTGTTGCTGAACAAGAGCGCTGGCCTGGATACGGCCACGCGCGCGCGAATCACCCGCGCGCTGCCGGCTGTACCGCTGGTATGGAGCGACCATGGCCGGCTCGATCTGTCCCTGCTGCCGGGGCAGGCCGTACAGGCGTGCTCCGTCGCGGTGGTTGCCGAACTACCCAGCGGCGCGTCGCCGCTGGCGCAGCTCTGGCGCCATGCTGATGAGCCGATCTGGCAGAGCCAGGATCAGGCCGAGGGCTGGAGCATCGGCTGGCGCTGGCACCCGAGCCAGCGCTTCGATCTGGCTCGGGTCACGCAGTGGCTGCAGTCGCTGGCCTGGCTCAGGGCCAAGGCCGTGCTGCACGGCGATGAGGGCTGGTACGCGCTCAACGCCGTGCAGGAACAGGCTGTGGATAACTGGCGCGACAGCGAGTGGCGCAAGGATTCGCGGCTCGAGCTGATCTTCAGTCAGAAGCAGGACGTCGAGGCATTGACGGTCGCTTTCGCACAGTGCCGAATCGAGACGACTGGCTGATACACTCGCTGCGCTTTCATCGTTGTGGATAACCTTCATGCAACTGCTTCCCTGGTCTCACGCCACTTCTGCTGGCTTTACCCTGCGCGGCTGGCACACTCCGGCCTCGGGCAAGCCGCTGCTGCATTTCCTGCATGGCAACGGCTATTGCGGGCGCGTCTATACACCGATGCTGGCGCAACTGGCCGAAGACTTCGATCTCTGGTTGTGTGACGTTCAGGGTCACGGCGACAGCGATCATGGCGGCCGCTTTCACGGTTGGAACCGCAGTGCCGAGCTGGCTGTGGAGGCGTTCGAAGCGCTGCGTGGTCCGTTCGGCGAGGTGCCGCGTTTTGCCGTTGGGCACAGCTTTGGCGGCGTGCTCAGCAGCCTGATCCTGGCTCGTCATCCCGACCTTTTCCGGCGTGCAGTGCTGCTCGACCCGGTGCTGTTCAGCCCGGCGATGATCGGCGTGATGGCGCTGTCCGATGTGGTCGGCCTGGCGCAGCGCACCGGTATGGCAAAGAAGGCACAGAAGCGCCGTCGGCAATGGCCGGACCGGGCCAGCGCTTATGCGGCCTTGCACGGCCGGGGCATGTTCAAGGGCTGGGACGAGGCGGCGTTCGCGGCCTATGTCGAACATGCCCTGAAGGATGTCGAGGGTGGGGTGGAACTGAAGTGCCGGCCGAGTCGTGAAGCCGATATTTTCGGCTCCTATCCGCGTCGCTTGTGGCCATCGCTGGGCAAGGTCTCGACCCCGACGCAAGTGATCCACGGCGTGCATACCTATCCCTTCGTCGCCAAGTCGGTGGCGCGCTGGTGTGCAGGCAATGCCCATGTCCGCAGTCAGGTGGTTCCGGGTGGGCACTGTTTCATGCAAGAGCAGCCGGCGGACAGCGCTGAGCGGGTGGCGAACTTCCTGCTGCAGCGCGGCTGAGACACGCTGGCGGGATCAGTGCGCCTTGCGTCGCCAGTCTTCCAGGCGGATGACATTGCCCGGATTCTGCACCGCGACTGGTTCGGGCTGCGGCTCCAGCACCGGATGGGGTTCCAGCTCGATGCGTCCGAGGTGCGAGCCGAACATGCTGATCTGCCCACGCAGGCGCTGTTCGCCGGTGACGGTGAACTCGAAGTCGTAGAGCCGTGCCAGGCGGCGGTGGCCCTTGGCGTCACGCTGCATGGCCAGGCGACGTAAGGCCACGGCGCCATCGAGCAACTCGACGTTCAGCTTGGCGCAGTGCTGCTTGGCCAGTGCCAGCGCCCGCTCGCGAATGCCGTGCCCGCGCCACAGCCAGGCGCAGACGGCGGCGAACAGCATCAACAGGAATACATCGAACAGGTTGATCATGGTGACTCCGAGGCCGGGAGAGAGAGCTTAGCCTATCTGCCACCCAGTTCTCAGCATCCTCCTTGCCCTTGCGTCGGCTGTGCATTAGCGTTCGCCCACTTCACAGGAAAAGGACGTCACCATGCATTGCCCCGCCTGCCGCACCAGCCGTCTGCAACCGGCAAAACTCGAAGATGGCCTGCTTGGCCATGGCTGCCCGCAGTGCGCGGGCACCCTGGTCAGCCTGCTGCACTACCGAGATTGGGTCGAGCGCCAACCACAGCAAGAGACTACTGAGGCACTGGCCGCCGAGGAGGAAGCGGGGGAAACCAGCCATGCACTGAGCTGCCCCAAGTGCGCCAAGCTGATGAGCAAGTTCCAGATCAGCGGCACCCGCGCCAACCGTCTCGACCTATGCGGTACCTGTGACGAGGCCTGGCTCGACAGTGGCGAGTGGCAACTGCTCAAGGCGCTGGAGCTGAGCCACCGCATGCCGGCGATCTTCACCGAGGCCTGGCAGCGCCAGGTGCGTCAGCAGGCCAGCGAGCAGGCGCGGCGCGAGCGCTTCACGCGCATCGCTGGGGATGAGGCCATCGCCCGTGCCGACGAGGTCCGCGAGTGGCTGAAGGACCATCCGCAGCGCCGCGAACTGCTGTTCTACATCGGTCACGACTGAGGCAGATTCTTTTCCTCGCTCAGCGCCTGGTAGCGTTGCTGCAATTCTTCACGAATCTGCCGGCGCTGTGCGGCCTGGCGCTGGCGGCGCAGGCCGTCCGCGGTGTCCGGTTGCAGTTCGGGCACCGCTGCCGGGCGCCCCTGGTCGTCCATCGCCACCATGGTGAAGAAGCAGCTGTTGGTGTGACGCACCGAGCGCTCGCGGATGTTCTCGGTGATCACCTTGATGCCGATCTCCATCGAGGTGCGCCCGCAGTAGTTGACCGAGGCGAGGAAGGTGACCATCTCACCGACGTGTACCGGCTCGCGGAAGATCACCTGGTCCACCGACAGAGTCACCACGTAGCGGCCGGCATAGCGGCTGGCGCAGGCGTAGGCCACCTCGTCGAGGTACTTGAGCAGCGTGCCGCCGTGAACATTGCCGGAGAAATTGGCCATGTCCGGGGTCATCAGTACGGTCATCGTCAGTTGTGCGGTTCCGGCTTCCATCGTTGCTCCAAATGCGTGTGGGGCTGCTGAGAGTGCGGCCTGATGCAAGATTCAAACTAAACTCGCCAATTTCTGTTGCAAGGATGCCATCCATGCTCACCCGCTCGAAACTTCTGTCTCTGCCCCTGCTGCTGGCCTTCACCAGTGCAGCGCAGGCAACCGATGACTGCGCCACCGCAGTGCAGTGCAATCAGCAGGGCACTGCCGCCTACCAAGCCGGCCACTATGACGATGCCATCGAAGCGTTCGAGCGTCAGCTACGACGCGTCGAGCAGGGCGACGGGGCACAGTTGGAGCTGGCCTTGAACAACCTGATCCTGACCAACCTGCGTGCGGGCGATGCCGGCATGGCGCGAGCCTGGCTGGCTGTGGCGCTGGACAACCAGCTCAGCGGCGCCTCGACCCGCCTGCACCTGGGCAAGGTGGCCGAGGTGCTGGACTACCAGGCGCTGACGGCCAGCCCGCAGGGCCGTTACCTGCGTTACGGCGGCCAGGCGGTGTGGAGCAAGTTGCAGATCACGCCTGACCCAGCCGGCGGCTACCGCGCCAGCTTCTCGCCGCTGCGCGCCGGGGCACGGGTGGAGGAATACGGCCCGGCGGCCATCGGCGAACTGGACGGCCGCCTGCGCGGCGACGGAGCCCTGATGACCCTGGATAACGCCCAGCTTGCCGCCGGTTGTAGCGTGCAACTGCTGCGCGAAGGCATCACCCTGCGCGTGCTGGAGGTGTTCGACGAGGGCTGTCAGGACTACGGTGGCATGGGCATCAGCGTGGCGGGTGAGTACATCAAGGTGGGCCGCTGATGCGCCGAGCAATCATTGCATTGGCGTTGTTCCTGCTGCTGTTGCTGGGCGCGGGTGGCTTTGCCTGGATGCGCGATGAGCCGCTGAGTGCCGACGCTCAAACCTGGCTCGAACAGGCTCAGGTCGATGAGGGGCAGAGTCGGGCCTATGTGTTTCTCAATGGTCTGGATGCCGCCAGCGGGCAGTCGCCAGAGGCGCTGGGTGCCGAGCGGCTGCAGGCCTATCGCACCTGGCGCCGCAGTCACGGCCCGATGGATGAGGGCTTTGCGGAGCCGAAGGTCACCACGTTGGCGTTACCGCAAGGCCCACTGTTCTGTTCGATAGAAAAAGATGACTGCCGGAGCACATTGCTGCGTGAGGCGTCTGCCTGGGTCGAGACGGACGAGCAGCGCCTGCTGCGTGAGCGCTATTGGCAGTTCCTTCAGCTCGATGACTATCGAAATCTGTTGGAGCCCAGCATCAATGCTCCATTGCCGCCCCATCATTACCTGATCCGCGGCCAGCACTTGCTGACTCTGCAACTGCTCAAGGCGGCTCAGGAAGGGGATGGTGAGCAAGTCCGGGCGCGCCTCGATGACGAGTTACATCTGCTGCGTGAACATCTGCGCCGGGCCGATACGCTGATCGCGAAGATGATTCTGGCGCGTATGGTCGAGTGCAATATGCTTTGGCAAGCGGTGCTCTATCGTCAGGGGCTGATGCCTGCACCGAGCAGCGTGCCTGCATTCGATAAGGCTGAACGCAGCCTGCTGCTGCCGTTGCAGTATGAGTTTCACAGCGTGGCTGTGATGTTCAAAAGCCACCCTACCGCCAATTCGAACTGGAAGGAGCACCTGTTCATGTGGTGGGGCTTGCGCCCACAGATGAGTATCAACGCCAGCCTGATTTTCTATCAGCCGTTGGCCGAAATTTCGCCGCTCTCGCCTGAGACGTTTGCTCGTGAGGTGAAGCAGTTACCGCTGCCTCAATTGCACAAAAATCGGCGTAACCCGGTGGGTAATGTACTGCTGGACGTGGCCATACCGGACTTCCGTGAATACGCCGCGCGCGTGCAGGACCTCGAAGCTCAGCGCCGTTTACTACAAGGGCTGGTGCAGTTACCACCGGGAACGCCAAGTGCCGAGCAGCTACGCGCTTTCGACAATCCCTACTACCCGGGCCAGCCAGCGCTGCTTGATGAACAGGGCCGGCTGTGTTTTGCCGGGCCAGTCGCGGGGCTGGACGGCGCGCGCTGCCTGCCGCTGTGAGCGGGACTCCCTCCGGATTTCATCCGGGCTACAGGGCGTATTCGGGTGGATGAGGCTGTTTTCATCCACCTGGTGAACTCAGGCGTGGCTCAGATACCAGCGCCAATCCTGCTCGCCCACTTCACCCATGAACTGGCGGTATTCGGCCCATTTGATTGCCAGGAATACCTTGAGGAAATCCTCGCCCAGTGCCTCGCGTGCCCAGCTTGAACCTTCCAGGTTGCGCAGTGCGCTGAGCCAGTCGGTGGGCAGGGTGTCGCGGGCCTGTTCGTAGCCGTTGCCGACGATGGCCGGGCCCGGATCGATCTGCTCGCGGATGCCTTTGTGGATACCGGCGAGAATCGCCGCTGTGGCCAGGTAAGGGTTGGCGTCGGCGCCGCAGATGCGGTGCTCGACATGCCGGCTGTGCGCCGGCCCGCCCGGCACGCGGAAGGATACGGTGCGGTTGTTCACCCCCCAGCTCTTGGCCAGCGGCGCATAGCTGTTGGCCTGGAAGCGGCGAAAGGAGTTGGCGTTGGGGCAGAAGATCGCCAGTGCATCGTCGAGCGTGGTCATCATGCCGCCGATGGCGTGACGTAGCAGCGGCGTACCTTCTGGATCGTCGCTGGCCATCAGGTTGTTGCCGTGCTCATCCGCCAGCGACACGTGCAGGTGCAGGCCACTTCCGGCCAGCTCGCCGAAGGGCTTGGCCATGAAGCAGGCCTGCAACCCGTGTTTGTTGGCCACGCCCTTGACCAGGCGCTTGTAGCGCACGCCTTCGTCCACCGCCTGCAGCGCGTCGACGCGGTGCTCCAGGGTCAGCTCGAGCTGGCCGGGAGCGTATTCGGAAATCGCCGTGCGCACCGGCAGGCCCTGCGTTTCGCAGGCAGCGTAGAGGTCGTCGAGAAACGGCTGCAGCTGCTCCAGCTCATACACGCCATACACCTGCGGCGCCTGCGGGCGCACGCCGTTCATCTGCATGGCTGGCTGCGGGCGGCCGTTGGCGTCGCGTTGCTTGTCCAGCAGGTAGAACTCCAGCTCCACCGCCATCACCGGGTGGTAGCCGTCTGCCTTGAGCGCGTCGATGGCGCGCACCAGCACGTGGCGCGGGTCGCCCGGTGTGGCCGGCAGTCCCTGAGTCGGGTGCATGCTCACTTGCAACTGGCCGGTGGGTACGGTGCGCCAGGGTTGCAGGGTCAGGCTACCGGGCAGCGGGTAGGTCCAGCAGTCGGCATCGGCCACTTCCCAGACCAGGCCACTTTCCTCGACGTCTTCACCCTGGATGGTCAGTGACAGGATCGAGCTGGGCAGGGGCCGGCCATGCTCGTAGATGGCCAGCAGTTCGTCGCGGTGCAGCAGCTTGCCGCGCGGGATGCCATTGGCGTCGATCAGCATCAGCTCGATGCTGCGCACCTCGGGGTAGCGTTCGAGGAAGTCGCGGGCTTCCTGGGGATCGGCGAATTGCATGGTGGTTCTCGCAAAAGGACGTGGTGCTGCCAAGTTCATCTTGTGGGGGGCTTTAGCCGCGACTGTCGCCGCTGAAGCACCTCCCACGGGGGTTACTCGCGGGCGCCGGGGATGGCCAGCAGCTCGCTCAACGCCTGATCCAGAGTGGCGACCAGCCTGTCCACATCATCTTCCGTGGTGCTCGGGCAGCACAGGGTCATGTTGTGGAACGGGGTGATGAGAATGCCGCGGTTGATCAGGTACAGGTGCAGGGCCATCTGCAGCTCATCATGGAAGGCCGCTTCGGCCTCGGCGCCGGTGCGCGGCGGCCTGGCGCAGAACTGAAATTCGCAGCGCGCACCCAGCTCGGTCACCGACCAGTTCAGTGCATATTTGCCGATCAGCTGACGGAAGCCTTCGGCCAGGCGTGCGGCCAGCGGCAGCATGTGATCGTAGGCGGCCTGGGTCATCACCTCTTCGAGGTTGGCGCGCATGCAGTGCATGGCCAGGGCGTTGGCCGACAGGGTGGTGCCCATGCCGCTGTGGCCATGACCGTGGCTGCCCTCGCTGGCGCGTTGGCGGGCGGCGCTCATGGCCTCGGCCATCTGCGCGCTGCAGCCGAAGATGCCGCACGGCACGCCACCGGCGATGGGTTTGCCGACCACGAAGAAGTCCGGCTCCAGCCCCCACAGGCGGGTGCAGCCACCGATATCGGTAGAAATGGTGTGGGTCTCGTCGATGATCAGCAGGCTGCCGTACTTGCGCGTGAGCTCGCGGCATTTCTGCATGAAGCCCGGGTCGGGCATGACCATGCCGATATTGGTCATCGCCGGCTCGCAGAGCAGGGCGCAGACATCGCCCTGGGCCAGCGCGGCTTCCAGCGCGGCGACATCGTTGAAGGGAATGGCGCGGCTGTGCTCGGTCAGGTCGTAGGCTTGGCCGATCAGCCCCGAGCGGTGCACCGTCTGGCCATCGCGATGACGCACCATCACGTCATCGACGGTGCCGTGGTAGCAGCCATCGAACACCAGCAGGGTCTTGCGTTGGGTAATCGCGCGGGCCCAGCGCAGCACGTAGCGGTTGGAGTCGGTCGCCGTGGCGGTGACCTGCCAGTAGGGCAGGCCGAAGCGCTGCGCCAGCAGTTCGCCGCAGACCACGGCATCCTCGCCCGGCAACATGGTGGTCAGGCCGTTGCCCGCCTGTTCGGCGATGGCGCGGGCCACTGGGTCGGGCGAGTGGCCGAACATGCTACCGGTGTCGCCCAGGCAGAAGTCGACGTACTCATGACCGTCCACGTCGAAGAAACGTGCGCCTTTGGCACGCTCGACGAATAGCGGCACCGGCGTCGACCAGTCGGCCATCCAGTGCATTGGCACGCCGCCGTACAGCGAATGACGTGCACGTTCGGCCAGGGCTGCGGATTTCGGGTTACGGGACAGGAACAGCTCGCGCTCGGCAGCGACGAAGCGCTCCACGGCGGCTTGGCTGATACCACTGGCGGTGGTCATGGGATAGGCCTCGGCGTGATTTCGAAGAATACTATTTTGTGATCACAAAATAGTAAATGGCTCGCTGATTTGCGCTTCACGGCCAATTTATTGCCGATTTGTGATTAGGTAAGATTTATTCGATGTCGGTTTCTCACACAAAATGCTTGGCGAAATAGACTCGTCACCTGCCCTGAATGGAGCTCTTCATGCGCGACTGTAGCCTCACGCTTGCCCAACTGCCGGCCCCGCCGATGGAACTGGCCCATGGCTGACAACCTGCAGGAACATCTGTATCAGAACATCCGCTCTGGCCTGCTGGCCGGGCGTTTCCAGCCGGGACAACGGCTGAAGATTCGTGATCTCGCCGCCGAGTGGGGGACCAGCTCGATGCCAGTACGTGCCGCCCTGCAACGGCTGGTAGCGGAGGGCGTACTGGAAGGTGAGCAGCAACGCTCGGTACGGGTGCCGTCGATGACCCGTGAGCGTTACGAGAATATCTTCCAGGTGCGTCTGGCGCTGGAGGGCATGGCGGTCGAACTGGCGACTCCACGACTGGGCAGCGCGGACATGGCACTGCTGCGAGACTGCGTGCAGCGCATGGACACGGCCATCGAACAGCGTCAGGTGCAGGACTATCTGAACGCCAACAGCCAGTTTCATTTGCACCTGTATGGCGCGTGCGGTAACCCGGTGCTGCTGCGCTCGATCGAGGCGCTGTGGCTACAGATCGGCCCCTTCTTCAACCGTCTGTTCACCGGTGCCGACCTGTCACTGCGGCTCAACGACTTTCACGAGGATGCCTTTGCCGCCATCGAAGCCGGCGATGCCAAGGGCGCGCGCCAGGCGATGGAGCAGGACCTGCTGTACTTCGCGCGGTTTCTGCTCAACCTGCTGGCGCTTGAGCAGGGCGAGGCGTGAGCCGGGGCTGGCTTATGCGTGGTGACGGTCGCGCTGAAGCCCCTCCGGCCCGTCAACTGCAGGAGGCGCTTTAGCGGCAACTCGGCTCAGCTTTCCAGCCAGACGTCGCGGCACCAGTGCCAGACCGAGTCCCAGCTTTCGTCGGTCAGCTCTTCTTCGTCACCGTCCCACAGCCACACCTGGCCTTCCACGTCCACGGCGTAGTAGTCGCGGCCACTCTGGCATAGCGGCACCAGATCGCGCGGCAGGCCAAGATCCCAGGCCACCGAGGCGACTTCCGGCAGGTAGGTGTGCGATTGCGGGTCGCTGGCGGTCACCGGCTCCAGGCGGCCGTAGACCACGTCGCTGACCTTGAGCAGAAACTCGCGCAGCTCGAAGGGCAGGTGGATGAGGATTTGCTCCTGAATCTCCACCAGGGTTTCTTCGTCCGGCAGTTCCAGTGGTACCGGCACCGGTTCGTTGAGTTCGCGCAGCTGTTCGATGACTTCTTCCACGGTGTCGGCTCCTCATCATGTGGGTCGGCTTTATACAGTAGCTGGCGGGGAGAATGAAAACATGTCGCCGTCATCTCATAATGGCGCTTTTGCGGGGCTCTCCCATGTCGTCTGTCACCTGGCAATGTCTGCACCACCGCGAACTCGATACCGCCACGCTCTACGAGCTGCTGGCGCTGCGTACCCAGGTGTTCGTGGTCGAGCAGAACTGCCCGTATCTGGAAACCGATGGCCAGGATCTGCTGGGCGACACCTGCCACCTGCTGGCGCGTGACGAGCATGGTCTGGTGGGCTATCTGCGTCTGCTCGATCCGCAGCGCATGGACGGTGAAGCGGTGATCGGTCGGGTGGTGATCGCCGCGTCGGCGCGAGGCAGCGGCCTGGGGCATCAGTTGATGCAGCGGGCCTTGCTCGAGTGCGAGCAGCGCTGGCCGGGCGTACCGCTGTATCTGTCGGCGCAGGCGCACCTGCAGGGTTACTACGGGCGTTATGGTTTCGAGGCGGTGACTGAGGTCTACCTTGAGGATGACATTCCGCATATCGGCATGCGCCGGGCGGCTACCGCTCCAGTGTGAGCTGTAGGCGCGATAGCTGGAGAAACAAAAAAAGCCGGGCAAGCCCGTAATGCTGTTCATTTAAGGTTACAGACGTTGGCTCCCCTCTCCCATTTATGGGAGAGGGGCTGGGGGAGAGGGCTGAAAATGCCGCAAAACTGCCAGTTTCCCCTCGCCGAACGCGGCCCGCCCAACCCTCTCCCCAAAGGGGCGAGGGGACTAATCGCGTTCGACCACTTCTTATGTGAACAGCATTAGGGCAAGCCCGGGGTTTTTCATGTTGCGCGGCGATCAGTTCTGGCGGATGCCGGCGATCAGCCAGGGCTGGTTGTCGCCCTGGGCGCGCTCCAGGCGCCAGCTTTCGCTGAACGGCTCGCCCTGATCGAAGCGCGAAGTCTTCGATACGCCACTGAAGGTCAGGGTGGCGATGGTCCTCTCGGCGTTGTCGTCGACGCCGTCGAGCTGCACGTCGAGTTCGTCGATATAGGTGGACTGGAAACCATCACCCAGCTCGGCGCGTTCACGCTTGAGGAAGTCCAGCAGTTGCGGGGTGACGAACTCGGCGATCTTGTCCATTTCGTTCGCGTCCCAGTGCTGCTGCAGGTTCATGAAGTGCTCGCGGCCGGCAGCCAGGAAGCTCTGCTCGTTGAACCAGGCCGGGGCATTGATCACCGGTGCAGTCGAGGCCAGGCGAGCGCCGAAGATATTGCTGCCAGCCGCCGGAGCGTTGGTGGCATTCGGCATTTCGCGCTGGTACGGGGCGCCAGCGGTGGCGGCTTGCGGCTGCTGCTGGGCACGACGGGCGGCGAGGAAGCGGAAGATCAGGAAGGCGATCAGGCCGAAGATCAGGAAGTCCATGATCTGCAGGCCTTCGAAGCCGTCACCCATGAACATCGAGGCGAGCAGGCCGCCAGCGGCCAGGCCGGCCAGCGGGCCGAGCCAGCGCGAGGCGCCGCTGGCGGCAGCAGGCTGGCGACCAGCGGTGGGCGCGGTGGCGGCCGGTTGCGACTGCGGTGTGGCTTGACGCGTCTGGTGGCTGGGCGCGGAGCCGAAGGATTTGCCTCCGCCAAAACGCTTGGCGTGGGCTTCGAAGCTGAAGGTCAGCGCCAGGCACAGAACCATGGCGATACTGAGGAAACGCTGCATCACGGTTTTCTCTCTGGTGGAAAAGCTTGGTCGGCATCTTGCCCGGCAAGGGTGGGCGTGGCTAGTGACAGAATGTTTCCAGCTTTTGCCTGCGCCAGGTGCCATCGTGCGTGCCCGGTTCACTCCCTGAGCGGTCACGGTGCGCATGGCGCACCCTACTGGTGTTGCAGCAGTAGAGGCAGTGGACCGCAGCGCAGTTGCCGGCGGAGAAAGGCGCGGAACGCTGCTGCGTCTTCTTCAGGGTGGCGCAGCCAATGCACGAAGCTGCGCAGATAGGCGTTGGTGAGCAGGGTTTCTTCTGCGATGCGGCGCAGATGCAGTGTTTGTCGGCCAGCGGCTTCACGCCACCATTGCACCGTGCGGCTGATGCGCATGAGACCGAGCACCTGCAGGTGGATATGACCGGGCTCCAGTTTGTACAGCAGCATCTGTGCGGTGACGGCCCGATGAGCGGCGAGGCTGCCGAGCCAGGCCAGCAGGCAGCTTTCCAGGCGCTGTTCGGCGTTGAGATCGTGCAGGTCGGTATTTGCGGCGTGGCCGAGCATGGCCTGGTCGGCGCGGTCGAACCAGGCCTCCACCAGGTCGTCCTTGTCGCGGTAGTGACGGGCGATCTGGTCCAGGCCGATATCAAGAGCGCCGGCCACCTCGAACAGATGCAGGCGCTCCCAGCCGCAAACGTCGGCCAGTTGCAGGGCGGTGTCGAGAATCTGGGTAGCGTCGGTCGGCTCGCTCTTCATCCGTGAAGTATGGTCGCCAAGGCCTGAGGTGACGCCTGAAACGACAAACGGGGTCTGATAGGTGAGACCTGGTCGCGCCGAACGGGTAGGAGCGGCGCCCCGCCGCGAAGCTGGGGGTAACGAACGCTTCGCCCCGGGGCGGGGCTCCCACAAGGGTAACTGCTATACCCTGAGCGGCTCAGCGCCAGTCGTACAGCTCTTTTTCCGACAGCCCCTGCATCGAGGTCGCCAGCGCCTGGAAGGCCTGCATCGAGGCCCAGATGCGGCCGTTCAGTTCGCTCTGCGCGGCCAGTTCACCGAGTACCTGTTCAGTCTCGCGTTGCATGGCCTGCAGCACCTCGTCAGGGAAGCGCTTGAGCTGCGTGCCGCTTTTCTTCAGCTCGTCCAGCGCCAGGGCGTTGTTGAACACGTAGTCGTCCATCATGTCCAGGGTCGAGGCGCGGGCCGCTTCGGTGACGATGGCCTGCAGATCAGCCGGCAGGCTGTCGTAGGCCTTCTGGTTGATCAGCAGTTCGAGCACCGACTGCGGCTCCTGCCAGCCCGGGTAGTAGTAGTACCTGGCCGCCTTGTGCAGGCCGAAGGCCAGGTCGTTATAGGGGCTGACCCAGTCGGTGGCGTCGATGGCTCCGGTCTGCAACGCAGTGAAGATTTCGCCGCCAGGCATCACCACGGTGGTGGCGCCGAGGCGGCTCCAGACTTCGCCGCCGAGACCGGGCATGCGGATCTTCAGGCCCTTGATGTCCTCCAGACTATGGATTTCCTTGTTGAACCAGCCGCCCATCTGCATGGTGCTGTTGCCAGCGGTCAGCGGCTTGATGCCGAAGGGGGCATAGGCCTCGTCCCACAGTGCCTGGCCGCCGCCGTGGCTGAGCCAAGCATTCATTTCGAGTGTCGACAGGCCAAAGGGCACGGCGCCGAAGAACTGCGCCGCAGGCACCTTACCCTTCCAGTAGTACGGCGCGCCGTGGCCAAGCTCGGCAGTGCCGCGGGAGACCGCATCGAACACTTCCAGCGCCGGCACCAGCTCACCGGCGGCATAGACCTTTATGGTCAGGCGTCCGGCGCTCATGGCGTTGATGCGCTCGGCCAGACGCTCGGCGGCGGTGCCGGTACCGGGGGCGTTCTTCGGCCAGGTGGTGACCATCTTCCAGTGGAAGCTTTGCGCAGGCGCCCGGGCTGCGTCGGCAGGGGCGGAATCGTCCTTGCAGCCGGTCAGGCCGAGGGCGAGCAGGGGGAGGAGTAGCAGAGAGCAAAGGCGCATTAACAGTCATCCCTAAAGGAAAACGGGGCCTGTTCAGGCCCCGTTCGTTTGGCTTAGCGCCAGTTGTACAGCTCTTTCTCGGTCAGTGCCTGCATGGCGCTGGCTTGTTCGAGGAAGGCTTTTTGCGAGGCCCAGATACGGCCGTTGAGGTCGCTTGTCGCGGCCAGTTGCTCGAGTACCTCGGCGGACTCCTTGCGCATGGCCTGCAGCACGTCGTCCGGCAGGCGCTTGAGCTGCACGCCTTCGGCCTTGAGGCTGTCCAGCGCCTTGGCGTTGTTGAACACGTAGTCGTCCATCATGTCCAGGGTGGCGGCGCGGGCGGCCTCGACGACGATCGCTTGCAGGTCGGCCGGCAGGGCGTCGAAGGCCTTCTGGTTGACCATCGACTCGACCACCGCCTGCGGTTCCTGCCAGCCGGGGTAGTAGTAGTACTTGGTTGCCTTGTGCAGGCCGAAAGCCAGGTCGTTGTACGGGCCGACCCAGTCGGTGGCGTCGATTGCGCCAGTCTGTAGGGAGGTGAAGATTTCGCCACCGGGCAGGTTGACGGTAATCGCACCGAGCTTGCTCCAGACTTCGCCGCCGAGGCCCGGCATGCGGATCTTCAGGCCTTTGATGTCATCCAGGCTGTTGATTTCCTTGTTGAACCAACCGGCCATCTGCATGGTGGTGTTACCCGCCGACAGCGGCTTCACGCCGAAGGGCGCGTAGGTTTCGTCCCACAGGGCCTGGCCGCCGCCGTGGCTGAGCCAGGCGTTCATTTCCAGGGTGGAGAGACCGAACGGTACGCTGCTGAAGAATTGCGCGGCCGGGACCTTGCCTTTCCAGTAGTACGGGGTGCCGTGGCCCATCTCGGCGGTGCCGCGGGAGACGGCATCGAACACTTCCAGGGCGGGCACCAGTTCACCGGCGGCGTAGACCTTGACGGTCAGACGCCCGGCGCTCATGGCGTTGATACGCTCGGCCAGGCGTTCGGCTGCGGTGCCGAGGCCGGGAAAGTTCTTCGGCCAGGAAGTGACCATTTTCCAGTGGATGGTCTGCGCGGGCGCGGCTGCGGTTTGCTCGCTGCCAGCCTTGTCTTCTTTACAGCCGAGCAGGCCGAAGGTGGCCATCACGGCCAGGGCGGCGCCGAACAGGTTGCGGCGATTCATCGATGCTTCTCCAGATACGGTAGGTTCTAACAGGCTTCCAGCTTGGCGTATGCCAGCATCAGCCACTTGCTGCCTTCGTTTTCGAAATTCACTTGTACCCGCGCCTGCGCGCCTGCGCCCTCGAAGTTGAGGATGGTCCCTTCGCCGAACAGACTGTGGCGTACACGCTGGCCCAGGCTGAAGGGCGTTTGCGGTACGGCACTGCCTTCGAACAGGCTGCCACCGCCCAGCGAGCCGGTGCTCACCGGGCGGCTGACGCTGTTGTTCAGGCGTACTTCCTGAATCAGAGGTGCGGGTATTTCGCGGACGAAGCGCGATACCTTGTTGTAGGTTTCGCTACCGTAGAGACGCCGGGTTTCGGCGTAGCTGATCACCAGCTTCTGCATGGCACGGGTAATGCCGACATAAGCCAGGCGGCGTTCTTCTTCCAGTCGGCCCGGTTCTTCCAGGCTCATCTTGTGTGGGAACAGACCCTCTTCCATGCCCACCAGGAACACCAGCGGGAATTCCAGGCCCTTGGCACTGTGCAGGGTCATCAACTGAATGCTGTCCTCGTTCTCGGCGGCCTGGGTGTCCCCGGCCTCCAGCGAGGCATGAGTGAGGAAGGCCTGCAGCGGCGTTAGCTCTTCGTCCTCGTCGTTCTCGAAGGCGCGCGCGGCGCTAACCAGTTCCTCGAGGTTTTCCACCCGGGCCTGGCCTTTTTCGCCTTTTTCCGCCTTGTGATAGGCGAGCAGGCCGCTCTGCTCGATGACCACTTGGGTCATCTGGTGCAGGGGCATCGCCAGGACCTTTTCCGCCAGGCCTTCGATCAGCTCGATAAAGCCGCTTAGCGCACCCGAAGCGCGGCCGGGCAAGACCTTGTTGGCGAGCATCAGGCGGATCGCCTCCCACATGTGCACATCATGCGCGCGGGCGTATTCGCGAATGGTCTCGATGCTCTTCTCGCCGATACCGCGCGCCGGCACGTTGATGATGCGCTCCAGCGCGGCATCGTTGCCGCGGCCGTCGAGCAGGCGCAGGTAGGCCATGGCGTTCTTGATCTCGGCGCGCTCGAAGAAGCGCTGACCGCCGTAGATGCGGTAGGGAATCTTCTCGCGCAGCAGCGCCTCTTCCAGCACCCGCGACTGGGCGTTGGAACGATAGAGGATGGCGATCTCGCTGCGCTTGAGGCCGTCCTTGCGCAGGGCGTCCTCGATGCTCTCGACCACGTAGCGCGCTTCGTCGTGCTCGTTGAACGCGGCGTACAGCGCCAGGGGCTCGCCGTCGCCGCCGTCGGTCCACAGCTCCTTGCCCAGGCGCCCGTTGTTGTTGGCGATCAGGGCGTTGGCGGCCTTGAGGATGCCGGCCGTGGAGCGATAGTTCTGCTCCAGGCGGATCATCTGGGTGTCGGGGAAGTCGCTGGAGAACTGCTGGATGTTCTCGATCTTCGCGCCGCGCCAGCCATAGATCGACTGGTCGTCGTCGCCGACCACCATCAGGCTGTCGCCGCCCTTGGCGAGAAAACGCAGCCAGGCGTACTGCACGGCGTTGGTGTCCTGGAACTCGTCGACCAGGATATGGCGGAAGCGCCGCTGGTAGTGCTCGAGCAGGCCCGGCTTGTCGCGCCAGAGGTCGAGCGCGCGCAGCAGCAACTCGGCGAAGTCGATCACCCCGGTGCGTGCGCAGGCCGCTTCATAGGCCTCGTAAATGCCGCGCATGGTGGCCAGGAACAGGTCGCCGCCGGCCTGTATGTGCGCCGGGCGCAAGCCCTCGTCCTTTTGCCCGTTGATGAACCACTGCGCCTGCTTGGCTGGCCAGCGTTGTTCGTCCAGACCGAGGTCGCGAATCACCCGTTTGATCAGGCGTTGCTGATCGTCGGAGTCGAGAATCTGGAAGTTCTCGGCCAGGCCGGCTTCCTGCCAGTGCGCGCGCAGCAGGCGATGGGCCAGGCCGTGGAAGGTGCCGACCCACATGCCGGCCGGGCTGTGCCCGAGCATGTCTTCGATGCGGTGACGCATCTCGGCGGCGGCCTTGTTGGTAAAGGTCACCGAGAGGATCGAATGAGGCGAAGCGCCCATCGCCTGAATCAGAAAGGCAATGCGGTGCACCAGGACGCGGGTCTTGCCGGAGCCGGCACCAGCCAGCACCAGTTGGCGGCCGAGCGGAGCGGCCACGGCCTGGACCTGGGCGTCGTTGAGCGAAGCGAGAAGGAGTTCGGGGTCATTTTGCATCGCGGCATTCTAGGGGGCCGGACAGGGGAGGGCAAACCGTGTTGACCAGGCGGTTTGCCGAGGCCTGCGCGCGGAGTAGACTGCGCCTCTCAAAGGATCTGAAGGAGTCGTTACGCCGATGTCTACCGGTACCCACGCCATGGAAAGTCCCCTGCTGGGCATCGACCTGGGCACCACCAACAGCCTCATCGCCGTTTGGCGCGAGGGGCGTGCGGAGCTTATTCCCAATGCCCTCGGCGAGGTCCTCACGCCCTCAGCGGTGAGCCTGGACGAAGATGGCAGCATCCTCGTCGGCAGCGCTGCCCGTGCCCGGCTGACCACTCATCCACTGCGCAGCGTGGCGGCATTCAAGCGCTACATGGGCAGCGACAAGCGTTTCACGCTGGGCAACCGTCAGTTCACCCCGGAAGAACTCTCGGCGCTGGTGCTCGGCTCGCTCAAGGCCGATGCCGAGGCTCACCTCGGCATGCCGGTGAGCACGGCGGTGATTTCGGTGCCCGCCTATTTCAGCGATGAACAGCGCAAGCGCACGGTGTTCGCGGCGGAGCTGGCCGGGCTGCGCGTCGAGCGCCTGATCAACGAACCGACTGCCGCGGCAATGGCCTACAGCCTGCACGAGCAGCAGTTCGAGCGCACCCTGATCTTCGACCTGGGCGGCGGCACCTTCGACGTCACCGTGCTCGAATACGCGCTGCCGCTGATCGAGGTGCATGCCTCTACCGGCGACAACTTCCTGGGGGGCGAAGATTTTACCGAAGCTCTGCTCGGGGCCTGCCTGGACGATTGGCAACTGGCGCGCAGCGCGCTGGACAGCCAGGCGCTGGCGAGCCTGGAAGATGCCCTGGAGCAACTCAAGCGGCGCCTCGCCGACGGTCCGCAGACGCTGGACTGGATGGGTCGCCAGTGGCAGCTGGACGAGGCGCGCGCCCTGCAGATCTGGACGCCGCTGCTGACCCGTCTGCGTCAGCCGATCGAGCAGGCCCTGCGCGATGCGCGGCTCAATCCGCGTGACCTCGACAGCCTGGTGCTGGTCGGTGGCGCCACGCGCATGAGTGCGGTGCAGCAACTGGTGGCGACCCTGTTCGGCCGTCTGCCCTACCGGCACCTCGACCCGGACACCATCGTCGCCCTCGGCGCCGCCGCCCAGGCCGCCTGCAAGGCGCGCGACCATGCCATCGAGGAAGTCATCCTCACCGACGTCTGCCCCTATACTCTGGGGATCGCCTCGCGCCGCAGCGACGAGCAGCCCGGCGCCTTCTCACCGATCATCGAGCGCAACACGGTGATCCCGACCTCGCGGGTGCAGCGCTACTACACCACCCACGCGCAGCAGGAGTACATCCGCATCGAGGTCTACCAGGGCGAGCGCCCCTGGGTGCGCGATAACATCTTCGTCGATGCCTTCGAGGTGAAGCTGGTCCAGACCGGGCAGGTGCAGGCACTGGATGTGCGCTTCAGCTACGACATCAACGGCCTGCTGGAAGTGGACGTGACCCTGGAGAACGGCCAGCGCCACGGCCATGTGATCGACCGCAGCCCCACCGGCCTGAGTGCCGAGGCACGGGCCACCAGCCAGGCACGCCTGGCCGGGTTGAAGATCCACCCGCGCGATACCTTGCCCAACCGCACGCTGCTGGCACGCCTGGAACGCGCCTGGATGCAGACCCTGGGGGCCGAGCGCGAGCAGATCGGCCAGTGGCTGGACGAGTTCCAGAACGTACTCGGCACCCAGCAGGAGCAGCCGATCACCGCCGCGCGGCAGCGCCTGGAGCAACAGCTCGAAGTGCTAAGGTTCTGATTTCGGCAGTGCCTGTCTGCCGTTGTTCAGGCGTCGCAATTGCGCTTGCAGAGACTTCACCCTAGGCGTTGCGGCACCGCTCGGTAAGCCGTAGCGGTTGGCAAGTGGATCACCCGGCCAGACGAAAAGTATTAACAGCATGTAGGGCAGCAAGAAACTGCCGCTCAGCAGCATCAGCAGGGTTCCGATGCCGCGGCTCATGTCATGCAGGCGGCGCAGCAGGTTGCCAATCAGCACCAGCACTGCAATACCTAGTACTCCCAAGGCCAGGTCGCCGCTTAGTTCGTCGGTGGCGACGATCAGCGGTAATGTCACGCCTGCCAGGCACAAGGTCTGCAAGATGAGATTCAGGCGGTTCAGACGACCGCCCAGGCGCCAGAACTGCCATTGCGCTGCCCGCCCAGAAGTCTGCTCGGGTTGCGGTAGCAGGCCTTCGCAGCGCGACAACAGCAGGGCCAGGGTCAGGCGTGTGGCTAGAGCTGTGGCGTCGCTGTCCTTGGCTTTCTGCAGTTTGCGCATCACGGCGGTGCGCGGCAGCTGCGGGTGCTTGTCGCCGAACAGCTCGCGCATGGCTTCGAATACAGCCTGTATGACGGCATATTCCAGCTTATTGTCCCGGCACACCCCCTGTGAAAGCGCCTGTGGGTTGCCCTTGATCAGACCCTGACGAAAGGGTTCGAACCACTTCTCGGCACAGGTGAAGCCCTTCAGCCGTTGCAGGGCCTCGTCGTGTTGCTTCTGTCCCAGTGTTGGGTCGTGATAAAGCGCGGCATCCAGCAGCATCTGGCCAACGGGATCGTTGTGCAGTTCATGACCATACCTTTGCACGCAGGCCTCGATGCGCGCCGCCGACGGCAGTCGCAAGGGGTTGAGCAGAATCTCTGGACTAACCAGCTCGCTGGCTATGAGCCTCTGCAGGACATCCCGCTCGTCGAGCTCTAGTACCCAGTGCCATGGCGTATCCGCGGCCAGCAACTGCGCCTTCACTTCATGCGCCGGGTGTGCGGGATCGGTGGGCAGCCTCGCTAGGTTGTCGCCCAGGCGCTCCAGCCAGCCTTCCGGCTGTTCCATCAAGCCCAGCAACAGCAGCGTCTGGCATTGCCAGCGCCAGCGTGCGGCCAGCTCGTCAGGTACTGCCGGTAGGCTGCGGCCGGACTGCTGTAGCGTCAGTTGCAGTTCGAAGCAGGAGGTTTTGTGCCAGTTCTCGATCGGCGCCAGTAGTCTGCACAGGCTTTGCAGCGTGGCGTTGTCGTAATGGCGCAGGCGGCGAAGCCAGCTCAGCATCTGCGCGCGGGCGACGGTGTTGTCGCACAGGGCCTGGGGCAAGGCCGCGCCGGGCGTCGCCAGCGCATGTTGCAGTGCCTGCACGGCGGGCGATTCACGCAGCCATTGCAGCTGTTGCCCGGCCAGGTAGACGAAGCCTTGCTGCACGATGACGCCGAGCGGGTGCTCATCGGCCGCCAGGTTCAGCAGCGGCTCAATGTCCGCCGCCTCGCCACGCTGTAGCAGCCAGGCCTGGCGATACAGGCGGGTCAGCGGCGTATCCAGTGCGCTGAACAGTTCGGCGAGGAACGGCCATTCGCTGTCGCCCAGCTGCCAGGCGACGAAGGTGCGTGCGAGGGCCGGCAGGTTGGTGTCGGTCGCTCGCAGCCAGCGGGCCAGGGTCTGCGGGCTCTGCGCCGGCTCGGCATCGCTCAGGCGGTTGTCGTCGAGGGCGTACTGTCGGCCCAGGTCCTGCTGGCTGCGGTCGCAGGCCATGATCAGCAGGGGCAGGTGCTCCGGTGCATGGTAGGCGCTCCACGCCAGCAGCCAGGCGGCCGCTTCGGGCATCTCGCGTTCCAGCCACAGGCGTGCCCACAGGTCGAGAGCATCCTGGTCATGGTGCTGTTTCTGCAGCGCCAGCAGGTAGAGGATGTCGAGATCGTCCGGCTCCTCGGCGTGACGCGCCTGGTAGTGCTCCAGGGCACCGCTGAGGGCCACGCCGGCCAGGGTGCACTGACGGTACAGATGCGGGTAGTAGGCCGGATCGGCGGGCATCGGCAGGCACAGGTGCAGGGAGCTCCAGCCGCGGAACTCCTGCAGCGGCCGGTTCTGGAACAGGTGCTCGAGGGTGCGCACGTACCAGAGGTTCTCCACCTGCGCCACGCTCGGCCAGTCGCGGAGGGTGGCGAGGTCGAACGGGTCGGGTTCGGCAATGCGCTGCAGCAACTGGTCGAGCGGCTCGGCTTCTTCGAAGGGTAGCTGCATCAGGCGGTTGGCCCAGGCCATGCGCTCGGTCAGCAGCCGTGCGCAGCGGTGCGACAACGGCCCGTTACTGAGCAGCAGGTGGCGCAGCGAGCCGTCGATGCTCTCCAGCACGTCCAGCGGCAGCTGGTCCAGCGACCGGCAGTAGTCCTGCCAGGCCTCGGGGCGAAAGCGCCGGCCGGCATCCTGCAGCAGCTCGGCGAACTGCTGTACGGCCTGTTCGCTGGCGCTGGGCATTGCGGCCGCTTCGCTGGCCTCGCCGCGCGCGTGGCGCAGGGCATCCTCGTAGGCCCCGCGCAGCGCCTGGAAGCCTTCGGGGTCGCGCTCCGGATGGACCTCGGGCAGGCGTGTGCGGTAGGCCGTGCGAATGGCGTTCTGATCGTCTGTCGGCTCGATGCCGAGGTGTTCCCAGCAACTCATGACCAGTCGAACGCCTCCAGCGATTCAGGTTTTTCCGGCAGATCCAGCTCCAGGTCCCAGTGCAGGTCGTCCAGTCCTGCCGCCGGGTTCATCACCAGCTCGCGGGCCAGCGCGACGTGCGTCGGGTTGCTGCCCTGGCGGCTGATGCACAGCGCCAGTTCGTCTGCCTGCTCGTGGCCGAGGCAACTCCAGTAGCTGCGGCCGATGAGAAAGCCGGCCAGGTAGCTCTGCCAGTTCTGGTAGTAGTAGCGCGCCCGCAGGCCCAGACGGCTGTGCAGCCAGAGGTTTTCCTCGAGGCTGAGCCAGCCGTTGAGCTGACCGATGCGGGCGAGGAAGCTCATGCGCCCCAGGTCCCAGGCGCGAATGCCGCCGGAGCCGCACACCAGGATGGTATCGGCGACGTAGCGGTAGGCGACCTGCTGGCTGGCATCCAGGCTGTCGACCAGCCTCTGCCATTCGCTTGGCAGCAGGCGCGCGTTGTCCCAGTAGGCACCGCTCAGATCGCTGGCATGGCCGTTGTCGGTCATGCGCTGGATCATCGCCAGCAGGGCCGGGCGATCGGCGATGTCCCAGGACTCGGTCAGGTCGACGAATTCGTTGTCCGGATAGAAATTCGGCAGGTCGTAGCGGGCGTCGTAGCGGGCATTGATCGCCACCATCGGTGCGGAAAGGGCGAAGAGCCAGCGTCGTTGCAGTTCATCCATGGGCGGAGGGCCATTCTTCCTTGAGCGGGAGGGCGCCATCCTAGGAGCTGTGGGCAGGGCGCTGCAAGTGCCTCGCGGGAGTCCTGGGCGAAAGCGCTCAACCGACGACCGGTAGGTCAGCCGGCTGCATCCGCCCTGCTGCGGCCAGGGTGCGGCGTCAGTTCGTGGCGTCCGGCGAAAGTTGGACGCCAGGCTGTGAAATTGTCCACATCCCGGTTGGGCACTGCGTCTGTCTCGGGTATTCTGCCGCCACGTCAGGGCTGCCGCCGCCGCGCCAGGTGCGAAGCACGCCCTTAGGCACCATTACAAGAACATCGCCTATGACCGCCACGACTAGCGCCGTAATCCAAGAGGTGACGCTGGACCCGCATCAGGCTGCACGTCAGTTCGCCACTGACATTGCCGTCGAGCGTACGCGCTTGCTGTTTCAGGGCTCGCGTCTGCCCACGCTGTTGATGTTGCTGGTCGGCCTGGCCTGCACGTCTTTGCTCTGGCAGCAGCAGAGTGCCTCGCTGCTGGTCGCCTGGCTGGTCTGGGTGGTGCTGTTGGCGCTGTTGCGTCTGACCCAGGTGAAAGCGTTCAACGATGCCCCGGCAAGACGACAGGCAGAGCCTTACTGGCGGCGCGTTTTTCTGTTGGGTGCCGGTGCTTCGGGCCTGAGTCTGGCTTTTGCGGTAATCGCCCTGGTTCCCGCCGACGTGTTCTTTCAGCAGGTCCTGGTGTATGGGCTGATTGCCGCGGCGATTCTGTCCGCCAGTGTCGCCTACGCCGTCAGCCTGCCGGCTTTCCTGACCTTCGCTTTGCCTTGTCTGCTGCCGTCGGCGGCCTTCCTGCTGTTGAGCGACAACAGCCTGCAGCGTGGCTGGGGGCTGATCAGCGTGATTCTCTTGCTGACCCTGCTGATCGTGGCCTGGCAGGTCAATCGCCTGGTGCAGCGCAGCCTGCTGCAGCGTTTCCACAATCTGGCGCTGATCACCAACCTCGAACAGGCCAAGCAGCGGGCCGAGGGGCTGAACGAAGAACTGGCCCGTGAAGTGGAGCAGCGTCGTCGGGCCGAGCGCGAGTTGCGAGGGGCTCATGGCGAGCTGGAGATGCGTGTGGCCGAGCGTACCCTGGAGCTGGACGAAGCCACGCACGCGCTGGGCAAGAGCCAGGCGCGCCTGGCCCTGGCGCTGGAGGCCAGTGAGCTGGGGCTTTGGGACTGGGATCTGCAAAGCGATCAGGTGCATCACTCGCACCTGCGTGAGTTGTTCGGCCTCGACCCCGAGCAGGTCAGGGAAATGCTGCGTGATCTGCGCCCTCGGCTGCATCCCGACGACCTGCCGACGCTGCGCCGCGCCTTGCTCGAGCATATGAAGGGGCGCAGCGAGGACTATCACGTCGAGTACCGCGTGCGCCATGCCGAGGGCCACTGGGTGTGGGTCGAGGACCGTGGCCGCGCGGTCGAGCGCGACTCCAGTGGGCGAGTGCTGCGCATGCTCGGTACTCGTCGCAATGTCAGCGCACGGCGTCAGCAGGAGGAACAGCAGCGCCTGGCCGCCATGGTGTTCGAAGCGGCCAGCGAGGGCATTTTCATCCTCGACGCGGAGTACCGGCTGCTGGCGGTGAATCGGGCCTTCAGCTGTGTGACCGGTTATTGCCGCGAAGAGGTGCTCGGGCAGCGGGTCAGCAGTTTGCTCGGTAGTGACGAGATGCGCCGACAGTACCTGCAGATCAAAGAGGAACTGGACGTCAGTGGCAGCTGGCAGGGCGAGCTGACCGAGACGCGCAAGAGCGGCGAACTCTATCCGCAGTGGTTACAGCTCAATCTGGTACGCGACAGCGCGGATCGGCCCAGTCATATCGTCGGCTTCTTCGCCGACCTGAGCGCGCGGCGTGAAGCCGAAGAGCGCCTGCGCTATCTGTCGCATTACGACGAGCTGACAGGCCTGGCCAACCGCACGCTGTTTCGCGAGCGCCTGCACGAGGCCGCTCAGCGTGCCCGGCAGAGTGGCCGCAGCATCGCCCTGATGCATATCGATCTGGACCGTTTCAAACTGCTCAACGACAGCCTTGGCCATGAGGTCGCCGACCAGTTGCTGCGGCAGATCACCCGCCGTCTGACCCACAACGTGCCGGAGGCCGACTGCATCGCGCGGCTGTCCGGGGACGAGTTCGCCATCGTCCTCGATGTCTATGGCAGCCTCTCCAGCCTGGCGCGGGTGGCCAGTCGTCTGCTGGCCAAGCTGCGCGTGCCGATGAGCGTGGGCGGTCATGAGCTGGTGGTCAGCGCATCGCTGGGGATCAGCCTGTTGCCGGACTATGCCCGGGAAATCAGCGCGCTGATCAGCCAGGCGAACATGGCCGTCCAGCATGCCAAGCACTTGGGCGGTAACACCTTCCAGTTCTTCACCGACAACCTGCAGGCCTGCACCCTGGAGCGCCTGCAGCTGGAAAACCAGCTGCGCAAGGCGATCGAGGAGGGGCAGCTGGAGGTGTTCTACCAACCGAAGCTGAACCTGGCCGACGACCAGCTCAACGCTGCCGAAGCACTGGTGCGCTGGCGCCACCCGCAGCAGGGTTTGGTACCGCCTGGGGAGTTCATCGGCTTGGCCGAGGAGACCGGGCTGATTACCGCGATCGGCGAGTTCGTCCTGCGCCGGGCCTGTAGCCAGGCGTGCGAGTGGCAGCGCCAGGGGCTGGCGGAGATTCGCGTGTCGGTGAACATCTCGGTGCATCAGCTGCGCCAGGGCAACCTCACCAGCCTGGTGCGCCAGGTGCTCGAGGAGACCGGCCTGGCGCCGCAGTATCTGGAACTGGAGCTGACCGAGAGCCAACTGCTGGACAACGTCGAGAGCGTTATCGTGACCTTCCAGCAGTTGCGCGCCCTGGGCGTGAAGCTGGCGATCGACGATTTCGGCACCGGCTATTCCTCGCTCAGCTACCTCAAGCGCTTCCCGGTGCACTACGTGAAGATCGATCAGACCTTCATTCGCGACCTGTCACCGGGTGGCGAAGATGCGGCAATCACCCGCGCCATCATCGCCATGGCGCACAGCCTGGAACTCAAGGTCGTCGCCGAGGGCGTGGAGACCCAGGCGCAGATGGACTATCTCAAGAGCCAGGGCTGCGACGAGATTCAGGGCTTCCTGATCAGCCGCCCGGTGGAGGCCCAGGCCTTTGCCGAGTTACTGCGTACGCAGATCGACAATCCCCTCGATTGAGACGTGGCCCGAGCCGGGCGCGGCCGATGCTCACTTGGCGAACAGCTGACCGATGTCCTTGAACGCCTTGAACTCCAGGGCGTTACCGCACGGATCGAGGAGGAACATGGTGGCCTGCTCGCCGACCTGGCCCTTGAAGCGCACATAGGGCTCGATGACGAAGGCGGTTTCGCGGCTGCGCAAACGCTCGGCCAGCGCCTCCCAGTCGTCCCAGCCGAGCACCACGCCGAAGTGCGGCACCGGTACATCGTGGCCGTCCACCGGATTGCTCACCGCGGCTTCCTGATAGGCCATCTTCGGCGCCTCATGGAGCACCAACTGGTGGCCGAAGAAGTCGAAATCGACCCAGTGCTCGCTGCTGCGGCCCTCGGCGCAGCCGAACACCTCGCCATAGAAATGCCGCGCCGCGGCCAGGTCGTAAACGGGAATCGCCAGGTGAAAGGGAGCCAAGGCCATCACGGAATACCTCTGTTGGTTTTTCTGCCAGCCTAACAACAACAGAATTGTTCGAAAGCGAATATCCTTGCCGGCAAGCTCAATAAATTTTGATCAGTCGAGGCGCGGATGCTGCGTGAACTGAAGACCTTCGTCACCGTCGCTCGCCTTGGTACCTTCGCCGCTGCCGGGCAGCAGGTCAGCCTCACGCAGTCAGCGGTCAGCGCGCAGATGCGCGTGCTGGAACAACAACTCGGCGTGCGCCTGTTCGACCGCAGCGGGCGTAGCGCGGTGCTCAACGCCGCCGGCCGGCACGCCCTGCCGCTGGCCGAGCAGATGCTCGTGCTGTACAGCCAGATGGCGCAGCCGCCGGGCGCCGGTGAATGGCTCGGCGAGCTGCGCGTGGGTGCTATCGCCACCCTGCAGACCGGCTTGCTGGCGGAGGCGCTGCCGCGTTTTCGCCAGCTGGCGCCACGGGTCGAGCTGAAGCTGGTGCCGGGCGTTTCACTGCAGCTGTTCAGCCAGCTGGATGCTGGCGAACTGGATCTGGCGCTGCTGATCCGTCCGCCCTTCGCCCTGCCCAAGGAGCTGCTCGAAGTGCCGCTGGCGCGTGAGCCGTTCGTGCTGATTGCACCGCTCGACGTAGCCGGCGATGACCCGCTGCACCTGCTCGCCGAGCAGCCTTTCGTGCGCTACGACCGCGCCTCGTTCGGCGGCCGCCAGGTCAGTCGCTTCCTCCGCGAGCAGCGCCTTACGGTACGTGAGGCGCTAGAGCTCGACGAGCTGGAAGCCATCGTGCGCCTGGTGGAAAACGGCATGGGCGTGGCGCTGGTGCCGCGTGCTGGCCTGTGGCTGCAACGGCCGCTGCGTTTGCGGATGATCGAGCTGGGTGAGTTGACCTTTCACCGCGCGCTGGTTGCTCTGGTACGGCGTGCTCAGCGGCAGCCGGCGCTGGATTGTCTGCTCGACTGTCTCACTGCAAGAAATTGAAAATGGTTCTCAATAAAAATAAGATGCTGCCTCCTTCTGCCCAAGACCAGGGATGTACGTGTGTCGGACTTGGATCTCAAAGGCCTGTTCCAGAAGCACGCCAAGGCGCTGCACAGCTTCCTGCTGCGCAAGAGCCGCGACCCGCAGCTGGCGGCTGACCTCACTCAGGAAAGCTTCCTGCGCCTGGCCGAGCAGGGCACTGGCGAGCGTATCGACAACTCGCCGGCCTATCTCTATCGCACCGCCAGCAACCTGCTGATCGACCACCAGCGTCAGCTGGTACGGCGCAAGACCGACCTGGCCGGCGAGGAGGTGCTGCAGGCGATCGAGGCCGGTGGCAGTTCGCTGGATGACATCACTGCCGCCCGGCAGAGCGTCGAGCGCCTGCAGCAGGCCCTCGCCGAGCTGCCGCTGCGTACCCGGGAAATCTTCCGGCTCAATCGCATCGAAGGCCTGACCCATGCCCAGGTGGCACGCGAGCTGGGTATATCCGACAGTTCGGTGCAGAAACACCTGGCCCGCGCTCTGGCCCACGTGATGGAACGACTGCAGGAAACGGATGCTCAGAGATGAGCGCGCATTACGGTAAACACCCGCGTCGCACGTCATTACATCAGGCGGGTACCATTCGGCCGGCCGCAACGACCCATAACGAGAATCGACAGTGAGCGTGATTAGCCAAGATGCGCAGGAGCGCAGCATTCGCCAGGTGGCTGCCGAGTGGGCGGTGCTGCTCGCCGACGAAGCACTCGATGAGGCCCGGCGTGAGGCATTGCAGCAGTGGCTGCAGGCCGACACCCGGCATGTCGAGGCGCTGGCCTTCGCGCAGCGTACCTGGGTGGCGCTGGGGAGCGTGTCGGCTGATGGGCCTGCGCCGCGGCGTGCCACGCCTGTGGCTGTGGTTCGTCACCCGCGGCGTCATGCGCGTCTGCGTCGCTGGAGCGCGGCCGCCTGCCTGGCGCTGTTGCTCGGCGGGCTTGGCCTGAGCCAGGGTGATCGCCTGTTGCTGCCATTGTTGGCCGACCAGCGTACGACAACGGGTGAGGTGCGCAGCCTGACCCTGGCCGACGGCAGCGAAGTCACGCTCGACAGCGCCAGTGCCATTCGCCTGGATTACTCGCCCGGCCAGCGCCGGGTCGAACTGCTGGCTGGCGCGGCAATCTTCCAGGTCGCGCCGCAGGCCGATCGGCCTTTCGTGGTCGCGGCTTCAGGCGGTACCGCGCAGGCGCTGGGCACGCGTTTTCTGGTGCAGCGCGACGATAGCGATGGCGCCCTGGTGGCGGTGCTGGAGCATGCCGTACAGGTCACTGCCGGAGGCCAGCAGCAGCGTCTGGAGGAGGGCGACAGCCTGCATTACGACGCCAGCGGCATGAGTCGCACGGCGCTCGATTTGCAGCGTGCCACCAGCTGGCAGCGTGGCCTGCTGGTGTTCGACCGTATGCCGTTGGCACAGGTGGTCGAGCAGCTCAACCGCTACCGCCCGGGCCTCATCATGATCGGCGATGAAGCGCTGGCACAGCGCGAGGTCAGCGGCGTATTCCGCCTGGATGCACTCGACGATGCGCTCGCCACGCTGGTGCGGGAAATGCACCTGCAGCAGGCGCAGTTGCTGGGTCTCAGCCTGATCTATTGAACGACTGCCCGAACGCCTGAGCGGCGTCGTAAAAATTTTTTCAGTTTTTTCTTACTGACTTTCTCCGGCTTGTGCGTCCTTGTTGTTAGTGATTTTCATTACCAACAATAAGTATTTCGGAGTTCGTCGTGAGTCATCGCAGTTCTGCAGTACCTCCTGCTGCGCATCGTCATTCTTCCCTGCTGCTCAGCGGGGTTGCGCTGGGCGTGGCCCTGGCGCTGAGCAGCCATGTCGGCGCCGCCGAAACGGCGGGTACGGCATCGACCGCGCAACGTCAGGTGATGCCATTCAATATCGCCGCCCAGCCACTGGACCGCGCCGCCCTGGCGTTCGCCGAGCAGGCCGGCGTGCAGGTGTTCTTCGACAGTGCGCGTTTGCAGGGTTTCGACAGCATGGCGCTGAACGGACGCTACCCGCTCGACGAAGCGCTGCGCCGGCTGCTGGGCAATGCGCCGGTGGACTTCCGCTTCGACGGAGCGCAACGGGTCACCCTGACCCGGCGCGAGCTGGACGATGAGCAGGCGCTACAACTGCACTCCACCACCGTGCAGGGCCGACAGCTCAGCGAGCGCCAGGAAACCTATCTACAGCCGCGTTCGGTGGCGGTGATCGATCGGGAGCAGATCGACCGCACTCCGCCTCACCACGCCGCTGACATGCTTGAGCAGTCCGCTGGTGTTTACACCGCAGTCAGTCAGCAGGACCCGGGTCTGTCGGTGAACATTCGCGGTCTCCAGGACTACGGCCGGGTCAACATGAACATCGATGGCATGCGTCAGAACTACCAACAGAGCGGCCATCAGCAACGCAACGGCACCATGTACATCGATCCTGAGCTGTTGTCGGGGGTGGTGATCAGCAAGGGGGCCAGTTCCGGGCTGGGCGGCGCAGGGGTTATTGGTGGTGTTGCCGAGTTCCGCACTGTGGAAGCGAGCGACTTTCTGGGAGACGACAAGGAGATGGGTGGTCGGCTTCGTGCAACCAGCGGCCTCGGTGGTCTGGGTAACGGCACTCATTTCATCGGCAGCGGCGTATTCGCCTTCGGCAACGACACCTGGGATGTCCTGCTGGCTGGCAGCGAACGCAACCTGGGCAACTACGAGCCGGGCTCCAATGGACGTATCGGCGAAATCCGTACCCAGGCGGGGACGGCCAATGATGCAACCGAGCGCCTGAAGAACTCCACGGTCGACTATTCCGCCAACGAGATGCGCTCGTTCCTGACCAAGTTCGGCTTGAATCTCGACGAGACGCAGCGTTTGCAGATGAGCTATCTGCGCACGGAGGTCTCCTATGACGATGCCAACCTGATGAGCGTCAGCGGTGATCGGCTCTGGGAGAAGCTCGGCAGCAGCGAAGTGACCTCGCAGAACCTGGCCCTCGACTACAGCTACGATCCGGAAAATCCGCTGATCGATTTCACAGGCAAGCTGTACTTCGTCGACAACCGCAACGAGCAGAACAACCTGGCGCGTGGCACTTCGCCGGCCTATCAGATCGAATACCGTACGCGCACCGTCGGCCTACAGCTGGAGAACACGTCCAGCTTCACGCTCGGTCAGCTCAGCGGCCTGGATTTCAACTACGGTGCAGAGCTGTTTCAGGACAAAGTCAGGCCCAAATCGGATCAGCAGGCCGAGAGTGCGGCCGTTTCCTTTCCCTATGTTGAAGGCATGACGCCGTCTGGCAAGCGCGGTATGGCCAGCGTGTTCGGCGAGCTGCGGTTTCACTATGACGACTGGCTGACGGCTAGCGCCGGATTGCGCTATGACCGCTATCGGCTGGAGGGCGAAACCGGCATGACCATCCGCCGCTTTAGTCCCCCTGCGACTTTTACTCAGGAGGCGCTGACTTTCGACGTGGACCGCGAGGAGGGGCGTTTCTCGCCGACCTTCGGTCTGGCGATCAAGCCGGGGCTCGACTGGCTGCAGTTCTTCGCCAGCTATGGCAAGGGCTGGCGGCCGCCAGCGGTGACGGAAACGCTGATCTACGGGCGGCCGCATGGCGGTGGTGGTGAGTGGATGTATCCCAACCCGTATCTTGAACCTGAGCGTTCCAGCGCCTGGGAGGTCGGCTTCAACGTTTTCCGCCAGGGCTTGCTGCAAGCGGACGACAGCCTGGGTATCAAGGTCGCCTACTTCGATACGCGTGTGGATAACTTCACCTACATGGCCATCAACCGACAGATTCCAGGGTTCGGCACCGGCGCAACCCTGGGTACGGTGGCGCATGTCAACGACCTGACTTCGACACGCTTTCGCGGTGTCGAATACCAGGCCAATTACGACAACGGGCGCTTCTACGCCGACCTCACCTACACCCACATGATCGGCAAGAACGAGTACTGCTCGAAGAATGCCTATCTCGGCGGTGCCGAGCGCTACGGCTTCGTGCCGGGCGTCGGCATCATCTCGATCCCGGACGATGACGCCAACTCGTTGGTCAGTTGCGGCGGCCTGATGGGTAGCTCCGAGTACATGCCGATGGATCGCGGTGCGCTGGTGCTGGGTAGCCGCTGGCTGGATCGTAAGCTGGATCTGGGCGCACGTATCCGTTACAGCGAGGGTTACACCGAGGATTACTCCGAGCGCAATCTCGAGGCCATCTACCCGGCGGACTGGGCGTCCTATGTGGTGTACGACTTCTTCGCCGGCTACCAGGCCACTGCGCAGACTCGTGTGAGTCTGTCGCTGGAGAACGCCTTCGACCGCGCCTACTTGGTGCCGCTGGGCGACGTATATGCCTTCACCCTCAGCCGCGGCAGAACCCTGACCGGCAGTGTCGAGTATCAGTTCTGAGAATTTGCTCATCCCGAGCGAATCGCGGCCCGTTAGCGGGCCGTGAATGACACCGATAGGAGATCAACCCATGAGCCTTTCCATTTCCTACAGCGCCACCTATGCGAGCAGCTCGCTCAGCAGCTATTTCTCGGCCTGGGAGCTGACCTTCGCTGACAACAACCACACCAGTGGCAACGTCAACGAGGGCAGTAACACCGGTGGTTTCTATCCGGGTTACCTGAGCGGCACGCAATACGCCATCTCCGGGTACGAGAGCACCGGTGCGTTTGTTGCCGAAGGTACGCTGAACTATGACATTACCACCCACGTACTGTCCGGTGATCTGGATGGTGTCGATCTGGGTGGTTACCTCTATCGGGATAGCAGCACGGGTTACCACCTGCTCGATGAGCAGGCGAGCTTCGACGGTCTGGGCCTGAGCGGCAGCGACGTGCACGACACCATCTACGCCCTGATGAGCGGTGACACCAGCGAACTGGAAGCACAGCTGAACGACATCCTCGACGACTACGGCGTCTCCACCGACGACACCTTCGACGTGGTCGCCGCTGCCCTGGCAGCCGGCCCGCTGAGCACTGGCTCGGCTGAAACAGTTGGCGTACCGGAGCTGGTCGACGACCTGGCCCTGGCGGCCTGATCGCGCGGTGATGAAAAAGGCGGCGGGGAGATCGCTCTCCCGGCCGCCGGCAACGACCGCCGTGGTGCTGGCCTGAACAACTCGCGCCACGGTGGTCGCACGAATTCTCGACAAGCGTGGCCTGCTGCGTCAATCACGGCAGGCGGCGTTCCTGGGGCTCGAAGGCATGCAACCCTGCAATGAAATCCTCGCCGCGCTGGCGTCCTGCCGGCGTGGCTTCGTCAGCATCGGCGCGTTCAGCGCGGTGATCAACCTACTGATGCTGGCCCCGGCGTTGTACATGCTGCAGGTCTACGACCGCGTGCTGGCCTCGGGCAACCACATGACCCTGGCCATGCTGACGCTGATGGTGCTCGGCCTGTATGCCTTCACGGGCCTGCTGGAGTGGGTGCGTAGCCTGGTGGTGATCCGTCTCGGCGCGCAGGTCGACCAGCAGCTGGGCGGGCGGGTCTACGATGCCACCTTCGATGCCAGCCTGCGGGTCGCACGCGGCAGCAGCGCGCAGCCGCTGAACGATCTGACCAGCCTGCGCCAGTTCGCCACCGGCAATGCGCTGTTCGCCCTGTTCGATGCGCCCTGGTTCCCGCTCTATCTGGCGGTGCTGTTTCTCTTCCATCCCTGGCTTGGCTGGCTGGCGCTGGGCGGTGCCGCGCTGTTGCTGGTGCTGACCTGGGCCAACCAGTGGCTGACCCGCGCGCCCCTGGCCGAGGCCGGACAACTGGCGATCCACTCGACCCAGGCGGCCAGTGCCCAGCTGCGCAACGCCGAAGCCAGCGAAGCCATGGGCATGCTGGCACGCCTGCGCCAGCGCTGGCAGGCCGAGCACGGGCGCTTTCTGCAGTTGCAGAATCGCGCCAGCGAGCTGGGTTCGGTCTTTGCCGCGGCCTCGAAGGGCGTGCGTCTGGCCCTGCAATCGCTGATGCTCGGCCTGGGCGCGTTGCTCGCCGTGGATGGACAGATCACCCCGGGGATGATGATCGCCGGCTCCATCCTCACCGGCCGCGTGCTCGGTCCGCTGGACCAGCTGATCGGCGCCTGGAAGCAGTGGAGCGGTGCGCAGCAGGCCTACCAGCGCTTGCGTGACCTGCTCCAGGCGCAGCCGACGCGAACCAGCGGCATGAGCCTGCCGGCGCCGCGTGGCGAGCTGCGCGTGGAGCAGCTGTCGGCGTGTGCGCCGGGGGCGCGCGCGCCGGTGCTGGCGGGGGTCAGCTTCGCCCTGGAGCCGGGCCAGCGCCTGGTCGTGCTGGGGCCGTCCGGCTGCGGCAAGTCCAGCCTGGCGCGTCTGCTGGTGGCGGCGCAGGTGCCGCTGGCGGGCAAGGTGCGCCTGGACGGCGCCGACCTGCAGCAGTGGGACAAACAGGCGCTTGGCCCGCACCTCGGCTACCTGCCGCAGGACGTGCAGCTGTTCGCCGGCAGCATCGCCGAGAACATTGCCCGCTTCGCCGAGGTGGAGGCGGACAAGGTGATCGCCGCCGCGCAGATGGCCGGCGTGCACGAACTGATCCTGCGCCTGCCGCAGGGTTACGACACGCGCCTGGGCGAAGGTGGCGCCGGACTCTCCGGCGGGCAGAAGCAACGCATCGGTCTGGCCCGGGCGGTCTACGGCCTGCCGGCGCTGATCGTGCTCGACGAGCCCGACGCCAACCTCGACGAAGCCGGCGAGCAGTCGCTGTTGGCCGCGCTCGATCGCCTGCGTGAGCAGGGTCGCACGCTGGTACTGGTCAGCCATCGCCCGACGCTGCTCAAAGGTGCCGATCAATTGCTGGTGCTGCGCGCCGGCCAGATGCAGGCCTTCGGCCCGGCCGCGCGGGTTTTGCAGGATCTGCAGCAGAGCGCCCGTCCCGCAGCGCAAAGCGCGCCGGTGCGGCGTGTCGCGCCGACCCTGAGCATCAGCTATGGCGCCCAGCCGGGAGGCCAGCAATGAGTGCGCCGGCTCCTGTTCACGCACTGCATGCCGTCGATGCCGGGGCGCCGACGCGTCTGGGCTGGTGGTTGCTGTTGGTCGGTTTCGGCGGCTTTCTCGCCTGGGCCGCGCTGGCGCCGCTGGATCGCGGCGTGCCGGTCAGCGGTACGGTGATGGTCAGCGGCAATCGCCAGGCGGTACAGCATCCCGTTGGCGGCACTGTGCGGCGCATCCTGGCTCGCGATGGTGACTCGGTGCAGGCGGGCCAGGCGCTGCTGGAGCTGGACGACCAGACGTTGCGGGCGCAGACCGAGGCATTGCGCGCGCAGTTGATTGGCAGCCGCGCCAGTGCCGACCGCCTGGCCGCCGAGCGTGATGCGGCCGAGCACATCGACTTCGATCCCTGGCTGCTGGCGCGCGCTGATGATGCGCTGGTCAGTGCCAGTCTGGAATTACAGCGACAGCTGTTCGCCAGCCGCCAGCAGGCGCTGCGCTTGGAGCTTGATGGGCTGACGCAGAACCTCGCCGGTAGCGAAGCGCAGCTGGGTGGCCTGCGAGCGCTACGCAGCAGCAAGCAGGCGCAGTTGCAGGTGCTCGACGAGCAACTGGTGGGCCTGCGCGAGCTGGCCGCCGAGCAGTACATCCCGCGCAATCGCCTGCTCGATGTCGAGCGCCAGCGTGCCGAGCTGCTCGGGCTGGTGGCGGACGACAGTGGTCGTATCGGCCAGTTGCAGCGGCAGATCGCCGAGTTGCGCCTGCGCGCCGGGCAGCGCCGAGAGCAATTTCAGGAGCAGGTGCGCAGCCAGTTGGCCGAGGCGCAGATTCGCAGTGAAGAACTGCGTCATCGTCTGGCGGGCCTGGATGTCGAACTGCAGCAGCTGGTGCTGCGTGCGCCAGCGGCGGGCCAGGTGGTGGGCCTCAGCGTGTTCACCGAGGGCGGCGTGGTGGCGCCCGGGCAGGCGCTGATGGAGATCGTCCCTGAGCACCAGCCGCTGTTGGTCGAGGGCCGGCTGAGTCCGGCGCTGGTGGACAAGGTGCACGCCGGCCTGCCGGTAGAACTGCTGTTCAGCGCCTTCGAACAGAGCACCACGCCACGGGTGCCGGGCACGGTGCAACTGGTCTCGGCTGATCGCCTGGAGGACGAGCGCAGCGGCGAAGCCTACTACGCCGTGCGCATCCGCGTGGATGACGCAGGCATGCAGCAGCTCGGCGGCCTGCGCATCCGTCCCGGCATGCCGGTGGAAGCCTTCGTGCGCACCGGAGAGCGCTCGTTGCTCAACTACCTGTTCAAACCGCTGCTCGACCGCACTCACCTGGCCCTGGCGGAAGACTGAGCATGCGTGCGATCTGTTTCCTGCTGCTGTCCTGCCTGGCGCTGCCGGCGCAGGCCCTGGCGCTGCTCGATGCCTACGCCCTGGCGCTGCGCAACGACCCGAGCTTCCAGGCGGCCATCGCCGAGCGTGACGCCGGCCTGGAGGAGCGCGCGGTCGGTCGTGCCGGGCTGCTGCCCAGGTTGTCGTGGAGCTACAGCAACCAGCGCAACGAATCGGAGGTGAGTGCGGGCGGGCAGCGCGTCGACCGCGATTATCGCAGCTACGCCTCGGTGCTCAGTCTGCAGCAGCCGTTGTTCGATTACGCCGCCTGGGCCGACTATCGCCAGGGCGTGGCGCGTGCCCTGCTGGCCGATGAGCGCTTCCGTGCACGCAGCCAGGAGCTGGCGGTGCGCCTGTTCGAAGCCTACAGCCAGGCGCAGCTCAGCGACGAGCGCATCCAGCTGGCGCGCGCCCAGCGTCGGGCGCTGGGTGAACGTCTGCGCCTCAATCGGCGGCTGCTCCAGGCTGGTGAGGGCACCCGCACCGATGAGCTGGAGACCGAAGCGCGCCTGGCCCTGGCCGAGGCCGAACTGATCCAGGCGCGGGATGACCTTGATGTCGCCTTGCGCACGCTGGAGAGCATCGTCGGCGAGCCGCTGGATCGTGCCGATCTGTTGCCATTGGCCGACGATTTCAGCGTGCAACCGCTGCAACCGGCGCGCTTCGAGGCCTGGCGTGATCTGGCCATTGCCGCCAATGCCGAGCTGGCGGCGCAGCAACAAGCCGTCGAGGTGGCCGCGCGGGCGGTAGACAGGCAGCGTGCCGGGCATCTGCCGACCCTGAGCCTGGTGGCCAGCAGCCGCCTGACCAGCTCCGACTCGGAGAGCAGCTACAACCAGAAGTACGACACCGATAGCATCGGCATTCAGCTCAGCGTGCCGCTGTTCGCCGGTGGCGGCGTGTCGGCGGCGACCCGCCAGGCGACGGCGGCCCACGTTCAGGCCGGCTTCGAACTGGATGCGCAGCGCGCCGATGTGCTGACGCGCCTGCGTCAGCAATTCAATCAGTGCAGCAGCGCGCAGGCGCGGTTGCGCGCCTATCGGCTGGCCGTGGCGGCGGCACAGACTCTGGTAGAGGCAACGCGCAAGAGCGTGGCCGGTGGCGAACGGGTCAATCTCGATGTGCTGGACGCCGAGCAGCAGCTGTACGGTGCGCGGCGTGATCTGGCCGAGGCGCGGCATGGTTACCTGCGCGCCTGGTTGCAACTACGACAGCTCGGTGGTGTGCTGAACAGTGCCGACCTGGAGCGTCTGGCCGGTTATTTCGTCGACGCGGATTACTGAATGAAACCGACTGATTCGTCTTTACCTAACCGGACCATTCAGGGGGATTTGTCATGACCGCATCTTCGCAACTTTCGCATCCGCTGCGCTCGCAGCGTCTCAATGCCATCACTCACGAGCCACATAGTCGTCTCGACGAGCGGGTAAAGGGCTTCGAGCCGTTCGCCAGTGCCGAGCGCTTTGCCCGCTTCGTGGCGGCGCAGTACCTGTTTCAGCGCGATCTGCAGCCGCTGTACAACGATCCCGAACTGATCGGGCTGCTTGCTGATCTGCCGCAGCGTTGCCGTGTCGAACAGGCACGGCTGGACCTGGCCGATCTGCAACAGGCGCTACCTGCGAGCGCTGACAGTCTCGACCCTCAGGTCATGGGGCTGGGCGAGAAGCTGGCCTGGCTGTTCGTCTCCGAAGGTTCCAAGCTCGGTGCGGCCTTTCTGCTCAAACGCATGCCGGCGCTTGGCTTGAGCGAGACCTTTGGCGCCCGTCACCTGGCCGAGCCGGAAGGGGGGCGGGCGCAGGGCTGGAAGGCTTTCACTGCAGTGCTCGACAGCGTCGAGCTGGATGCCGAGCAGGAGCGCCTGGCCGAAGTGGCGGCGATTGCGGCTTTCCAGCGCTTCACCGTGCATCTGGAGCGCTGCTTTGCCTGACGCCACATTGGCGCGCTCGGCCTGGCAGCGTTGGCTGTGGTTGTTGTTGGCTTACCTGAGCATCGGTCTGGCCATGCTCGGCGTGGTGCTGCCCGGGCTACCGACCACCGAGTTCGTGTTGTTGGCAGCCTGGGCAGCCTCACGCAGTTCGCCGCGGCTGAGCGCCTGGCTGGAGAATCACCGGGTATTCGGGCCGCTGTTGCGCGACTGGAAAAACGGCGGCCGGATCGCCCGGCGCACCAAGTGGTTGGCCAGTTTGAGCATGCTGGTGGCACTGACGATCATGATCCTGACGGTCGAGCATCGCCCTTCGCTGCTGTTTGCTGCTGTCGGCATGGGCTGCGGGGCGCTGTTCATCTGGACGCGGCCGGAGCGGGCCAAGGACACGCCGGCCTCGTAACCTTCCGTGCTGTGCCATGGCTGGTGAAAGTCGTTCTCTGCTCGACCACCGCTGCATGTCGCTGACCTCAGCGCCAGGCCAGTCGGCCGTTGTTTGCCTTAAGCTGTGCATTCGACAGAGCGGAAGGGATGGCGATGAACAAGGATATCAGCGAGATCAACGGCGCATGCCATTGCGGTGGCGTGCGTTTTCATGTGGCCTTGAGTGATGGACTGCACAGCGCGAGGCGCTGTACATGCTCCTACTGCCGGATGCGGGGAGCGGTGGCGGTATCGGCCGAGCTCGCCGGTTTTCGCATTCTGCAGGGCGAAGCCCTGTTGACGACTTATCGCTTCAACACCAAGCGTGCGGCGCACTTCTTCTGCTCACGCTGCGGCATCTACACCCACCACCAGCGGCGCTCCAATCCCCATCAGTACGGCGTCAACGTCGCCTGCCTGGAGGGCATCAGCCCCTTCGACTTCGCCGAGGTGCCGGTCAGCGATGGTATCGCCCATCCCAATGATGATCCTGCTGGTGCAGGGCCGCGGCAAGCCGGTGTGATTCGCTTCATTGCGTCCTGAGCGCAGAAGTGAAAATGCCGCGCAGCTTTGCAGCGGCGCGGCATCGGGTGCAGCTCAGGGCGTCAGCGGCGATCAGAACGCCGGGACGACGGCGCCTTTGTACTTCTCTTCGATGAACTGCTTGACCTCGGCGCTGTGCAGGGCCTTGACCAGCTTCTGTACGGCTTCGCTGTCCTTGTTATCGGCGCGGGTCACCAGGATGTTGACGTACGGCGAGTCGCTGCCTTCGATGGCCAGGGCGTCCTGGGTCGGGTTCAGCTTGGCTTCCAGGGCGTAGTTGGTGTTGATCAGGGCGAGATCGACCTGGCTCAGCACGCGCGGCAGGGTGGCCGCTTCCAGTTCACGCACCTTGATCGCCTTCGGGTTCTCGACGATGTCCTTCGGGGTGGCGAGGATGCCCGCTTCCGGCTTGAGGGTGATCACGCCGGCTTTCTGCAGCAGCAGCAGGGCGCGGCCGCCGTTGGTGGCATCGTTGGGGATGGCCACGGTGGCGCCTTGCGGCAGCTCGTCGAGGCTCTTGATCTTGCTCGAGTAGGCGCCGAAGGGCTCGACGTGCACGCCGCCAACGCTGACCAGCTCGGTCTTGCGGCTGGCGTTGAACTCGTCCAGGTACGGCTGGTGCTGGAAGAAGTTGACGTCCAGGTTGCCCTGTTGCACTTGCAGGTTGGGCTGCACGTAGTCGGTGAACACACGTACTTTCAGCTCGACGCCTTCTTTGGCCAGCGCCGGTTTGACGAATTCGAGGATCTCCGCGTGCGGCACCGGGGTGGCGGCGACGTTGAGGGTTTCGGCCTGGGCCGAGAAGGCGGCGAAGGCCGCCAGGGCAGTCAGCAGTTTCTTCATTTCAAGGTTCCTTTTGGGAAGGTTGGCGCGGGTCTCGCGGGTGGCGAGTCGCCGCTTTTCATCATTACTTGCGCGAAAAATGGATGACCAGGCGATCACCGACCATCTGCAGCACCTGCACCAGAATCAGCAGCAGGACCACGGTCACGGCCATCACGTCCGGCTGATAACGCTGGTAACCGTAGCGCACGGCCAAGTCGCCCAGACCACCGCCGCCGACCAGGCCGCTCATCGCGGTATAGCCGACCAGAGTAATCGCGGTGACGGTGGTGGCGGCGAGCAGACCGGGCAGGGCCTCGGGCAGCAGCGCGCGGGTGATGATCTGCCAGGTGCTGGCGCCCATGGCCTGGGTCGCCTCGATGATGCCGCGCTCGACTTCACGCAGGGCGGTTTCCACCAGACGGGCGAAGAATGGCGTGGCGCCGACCACCAGTGGCGGGATGGCGCCGGCCACCCCCAGCGAGGTACCGACCACGACTTCGGTGACCGGCAGCATCAGGATCAGCAGGATGACGAAGGGCACCGAGCGCAGGATGTTCACCACCAGCGACAGCACGCCATACAGCGCCTTCTGTTCGAACAGCTGGCGCGGGCCGGTGAGGAACAGCAGCACGCCGAGCGGCAGGCCGAGCAGCACGGTGAATAGCATCGAGCCGAGCAGCATGTTCAGCGTGTCGATACTGGCCTGCCAGATTTCCGGCCAGAACACGTTGGGCAGCAGTTGTTCGAGCATCAGCGCAGTACCTCCAGATGCACGTCGGCGGCTGCGAAGCGCGCCAGCGCGGCATCGATGTCGCCACCGGTCAGGGCCAGGGTGAGCTGGCCGTAGGGGCTGTCCTTGATGCGGTCGATGCGCCCGGCGAGGATGCTGTAATCCACCCCGGTTTCACGGGCGACGGTACCCAGCAGCGGCGCATAAGTGGCCTCGCCCTGGAAGGTCAGGCGCAGAATGCGACCTTCGACATGGGCGAAGTCGTCGCGTTGCTCGCTTTCATCGACGTGTTCGGACTCCTGCACGAAGCGCCGCGTGGTCGCGTGCTGCGGGTGCAGAAACACCTCGGTCACCGGGCCTTCTTCGACGATGACACCGGCATCCATCACCGCCACGCGGTCGCAGACGCGGCGGATCACGTCCATCTCGTGAGTGATCAGCACGATGGTCAGGCCCAGTTCGCGGTTGATCTCGGCCAGCAGGCTGAGCACGGCGGTGGTGGTTTGCGGGTCGAGGGCACTGGTGGCTTCGTCGCACAGCAGAATCTTCGGTCGTGTGCTCAGCGCACGGGCGATGCCGACACGCTGCTTCTGCCCACCGGAGAGCTGCGCCGGGTACTTCTTCGCATGCTCCTGCAGGCCGACGCGGGCCAGCAGCTCGGCGACGCGGGCGTCGATCTCGGCACGGCTCAGCTCGCCGGCCAGGCGCAGCGGCATGGCGATGTTGTCGGCGACGGTCTTCGACGACAGCAGGTTGAAGTGTTGGAAGATCATCCCGACCTGCTGGCGGAAGCGGCGCAGGCCAGTCGCGTCGAGCGCGGTGACATCGACGCCGTCGATCTCGATGCGCCCGCTGGTGGGTTCTTCCAAGCGGTTGATCAAGCGCAGCAGAGTGCTCTTGCCGGCACCGGAGTGGCCGATGATGCCGAACACCTGGCCGCTGCCGACCTGCAGCGTGGTGGGCTGCAACGCCGGAATCTCGCGGCCCGCGACGTGGTAGGCCTTGTGGACGGATTGAAAGTGGATCACGCGAACGACCTTTTGGGTGTGTTCAGGGCCGGCTCAGGGGTTGGCGAGCCGGTCATCGGGCGCGGGGTGGGCGCAAAAGGGCGCTAGTTTACCCGGCGCTGTTTAGGCCGAGAAAATCTTTGTTGGCCTATGGTTATTACAAAACAGCATTACCGATAAGTGGTCGAGTGGCCGCCATCAATTGTGCTGGGGGCTCAACAGCAAACGCGGCACCTGTTGCGGCACGATCTTTTGGCTCAGCTGCGGGCGGAAGCCCGGCTCGAGCTTCTTGATCCGCGCCGAGAGCAACGCCGCGACCCAGGGATAATCCTTGGCCTCGCGCACTTCGATGCGCACCGCACAGCGAAAGGTCACGACATCGGCCGCCACGCTGTCGAGCAAACGACGCAGGTTCTCGTTGTCCTGATTGTCCAGCATAGGCAGGGCCACGCTGCTGGTGGCGAGGTTTGGGTCGATCAGGCGGGCTTTGGGCGCGACTGCGGCCACAGGCTGGGCCGGGCTCTGCTCGGCTGGAGCGACTACCGCCTTGGCCTCGGTCGCCTGGCGCTGCTGGCGCAGTTGTTCCTGACGCTGCGTCTCGAGCCTGGCTGCGGCTTCTCTTGCCTGCTGTTCGGCGGCGTTTTGCCGGGCTTCTCGCGCCCGGTCGATAGCCTGGTTGAGGTCGTGGCTCAGCGACGGTGCCTGTGGCAGCAGGCTACGCGCCTGCCCCAGTGCTTGCGCCGCGCGATCCAGATCACCCTGTTGCAGCGCCTCGCGGCCCTGTTCCATATAGGCATCGGCCAGTTGACGCTGGTACTGCTCCAGGCGCGTGTCGCCACTGGCGCGTTGCTGCAGGGCATCGAGCTGACCACGGGCGTCATCGAGCCGCTCTTCGGCCAGGCTCAGGTCGAGTTGGCGGAAGGCAGTGACCAGTTCATCGACTGGCGGCACGTTGTGCGACGGCGCGCTCTGGCAGCCAGCCAAGAGAACCAGAACGAGGGGAAGACCACGAAAAGCGAACGACTTCATAACTACGCGTCTCGAGTTGTGCAAAAAACGCGCAATCATACAGGTTCATGGCACTGATTTCATCTTGGGCCGCACTGGATAGCCCGGATTGCATCCGGGCTATCCAGTGCACGCCTTCATTAACTGCGCTTGGGCAGGGCGAAGCTGGCGAGGAACAACCCAGCGGCGCTGACCACGATGGATGGCCCGGCCGGGGTGTCCTGGTACCACGACAGGGTCAGGCCGCAGCACACCGCCAGCAGGCCGAGCAGGCTGGCGCCGATGGCCATCTGTTCCGGCGTGCGCGCATGGCGCTGGGCGGCGGCGGCGGGAATGATCAGCAGTGAGGTGATCAGCAGCACGCCGACCACCTTCATCGCCACGGCGATCACCACCGCGATCAGCAGCATCAGCGCCAGGCGAATCGCCGCCACCGGCAGGCCTTCGACCTTCGCCAGCTCTTCGTGCACGGTGATCGCCAGCAATGGCCGCCACAGCCAGGCCAGCAGCGCCAGTACCAGCGCACTGCCGCCGACGATCCAGGCCAGATCGGTGGTGCCGACGGCGAGTAGATCGCCGAACAGGTAGCTCATCAGGTCGATGCGCACGTCATGCATGAAGCTCAGCGCCACCAGGCCCAGGGACAGGGTGCTGTGGGCGAGGATGCCGAGCAGGGTGTCGCTGGCCAGCGGTTGGCGCTGTTGCAGGGTCACCAGCAGCACGGCGAGCAGCACGCAGCCGACGGTCACCGTCAGCGTCGGGCTGACATCGAGCATCAGGCCTAGGGCGACGCCGAGCAGGGCGGCGTGGGACAGGGTGTCGCCGAAGTAGGCCATGCGCCGCCAGACCACGAAGGAGCCGAGCGGGCCAGCCACCAGGGCCAGCGCCAGGCCGGCGAGCAGGGCGTTGAGAAGAAAGTCAGGCATCAGTGTTTACAGTTCGGGCCGTGGACGTGGGCCGGGCCATGAATGGTCAGGCCGGGTTTGACTACGCCGCCATGCAGGTCGTGATCGTGGTCGTGATGGTGGTGGTAGACGGCCAGGCTCTTGGCGTCCTGGCCGAACAGCTCGATGAAGGCTGGGTCGCCGCTGACCTGTTCCGGATGACCGGAGCAGCACACGTGGCGGTTGAGGCAGACCACCTGATCGGTAGCGCTCATCACCAGGTGCAGATCGTGCGAGACCATCAGCACGCCGCAGCCGTAGCGTTCGCGCAGCTGCGAAATCAGCCGGTACAGCTCGGCCTGGCCGGCGACATCGACGCCTTGTACCGGTTCGTCGAGCACCAGCAGCTGCGGTTCGCGCAGCAGGGCACGGGCCAGCAGCACGCGCTGCATCTCGCCGCCGGAAATATTCTGCAGCGGGCTGTCGATCACCTGTGCGGCGCCGACCTCGGTCAGTGCTGCCAGGGCGCGCTTGCGGTCCACGCCCGGTACCAGGCGCAGGAAGCGCAATACCGACAGCGGCAGGGTGGCATCGACATGCAGTTTCTGCGGCATGTAACCGATGCGCAGGCGCGGGGTGCGTCGTACCTGGCCCTGATCCGGCTGCAACAGGCCGAGCACGATACGCACCAGAGTGGTCTTGCCGGCGCCGTTGGGGCCGATCAGCGTGACGATCTCGCCGGGCTTGACGCTGAGCTGGACGTCTTCCAGCACGGCTTGGCCATTGAAGCCGACAGCCACGCCCTGCAGCTGGATCAGCGCGTCGTTCATTGCTTGTCCTTGCAGCCGGCGCACAGGCCAACGACTTCGACGGTCTGGCTTTCCACGGCGAAGCCGACACCCGCGGCGCCGTCGACGATGGCCTGGCTGATGGCCGACTGCTCCAGTTCGGTCGCAGCATGGCACGCCCGGCAAATCAGGAACTGGCCCTGGTGCGCGTGCTCGGGATGGCTGCAGCCGACGAAGGCGTTGAGTGACGCGATGCGATGCACCAGGCCGTTTTCCAGGAGGAAGTCCAGCGCCCGGTAAACGGTGGGTGGCGCGGCGCGGCGGCCGTCTTCATCGCTCAACACGCCAAGGATGTCGTAGGCGCCAAGCGGCTTGTGACTGGCCCAGACCAGCTCCAGCACGCGCTTGCGCAGGGCGGTCAGGCGCAGGCCCTGACGGGCGCAGATGGCTTCGGCTTCAGCCAGGGCATGGCTGACGCAGCGGGAATGATCATGTGGGCGCGAGGCCAAGGGCGTGTCGGTCATGGGCAAGGACGGCGCTGGGAAGAGACGTTATTATGTTACCCGTTCAATCCGTTCCGAGTATGCCCCGTGTCGCGTCTTTTCTGTCTTTTTGCCCTGCTTTTCGTCGCCAACGCCCAGGCTGAGGTGCGTGTTCTGACCAGTATCAAACCGCTGCAGTTGATCGCAGCGGCGGTGCAGGACGGCGTCGGGGAGCCCGAAGTGCTGCTGCCTCCCGGCGCGTCTCCACATCACTATGCGCTGCGGCCGTCCGATGTGCGCCGGGTGAACGATGCCGACCTGCTCTACTGGGTCGGCGCGGATCTGGAAAACTTTCTGCCGCGCGTGCTGAGCAATCGCCAGAAACCGCAGGTGGCGGTGCAGGATCTGCCGGGCATGGCCCTGCGTCATTTCGGCGACAGCCACGCAGAGCATGGCCACGACGATCACGACGATCACGAGCATGAGCACGCTGACGACGCTCTCGGCCACGATCACGACCACCGCCCAGGTAGCCTGGATGCGCACCTGTGGCTATCGCCGGTCAATGCCAAGGTGATCGCCAAGCGCATGGCGGCTGACCTGAGCAAGCTGGACGCGGCCAACGCGGTCCGTTACGCCGCCAACCTGGAGGCCTTCGAGCAGCGCCTGGATGCACTGGACGAGCGTATCCGTGCGCAACTGGCCGCGCTGCAGGGCAAACCGTATTTCGTTTTTCATGAGGCTTTCGATTACTTCGAGGCCGCCTACGAGCTCAAGCATGCTGGCGTCTTCAGCGTGCTGACTGAAGTTCAGCCGGGCGCGCGTCATGTCGCCGCGATGCGTGAGCGTCTGCAACAGGCCGGCCCCAGTTGCGTGTTCAGCGAGCCGCCGCTGCGCCCGCGTCTGGCGGAAACCCTGACCGCCGGCCTGCCGGTCAAGCTGGCCGAGCTGGATGCGCTGGGTGGCACCTTGCCGGTTGATGCCACGGGCTATGAGCAACTGCTGCAGAACCTGGCTGGCGGCCTGAGCGAGTGCCTGAACAGCCTGTAAGGGCTACGCTGGCAGGTCGCGCGATGTACTTGGCTGACTCACAAAGTCGCCGCTAAAGCGCCTCCCACGATGGGCGGGATCGGGTTTGTGGGAGGGGCTTCAGCCGCGACGAGCCCAGCTACGAACTGTAACCACCCTCACGTTGCCGCTCGCAGGCGCAAACCACTAGGCTTGCGCTTTTGCCGCGAGCGCCTGCCATGTCGCCATCCGCCTCTCGCCCCTCCAATGCCACGCTGGTGCTGCTGGCATCGCTGTATTGCGCGCAGGGCCTGCCTTCCGGACTGATTGCGCATGCCCTGCCGGTGCTGTTGCGTCAGCATGGTGTCGACCTGGCGCTGATCGGTCTGTTCAAGCTGCTGGCCTTGCCCTGGCTGCTCAAGGTGCTGTGGGCGCCCTGGGTCGACCGTTTGGCCTCACCCCGCCTCGGCCACCATCGTGGCTGGATCCTGCCGCTGCAGAGTGGTGTCGTGGTCTGTCTGGCGGCGCTGGCGGTGCTCGCCCCGCAGACGCTATTCGGCTCCGCTATCTGGTTGTTGCTCGGCCTGCTGTTGCTGATCAATCTGCTGGCCTCGACCCAGGACATCGCCACCGACGGCCTCACCGTGCGCCTGCTGCCGGAGCGCTGGCGTGGTTTGGGCAACAGCCTGCAGGTAGGCGGCTACAAGGTCGGCATGATCGTCAGCGGCAGCGGCCTGCTGCTGGTGATCGACCCGCTGGGCTGGAACCTGGCACTCGGTCTGCTGGCCGGGCTGGTTCTGCTGATGAGTGTGCCGGTCTGGCTGTTCCCCGAGCGCCGCGTGCTGCCCTTCCGGCCCGCCTTGGCGGAGAACGCCCTCGGCCCGCGTCTGCTGCTTGATCATTATCGCGGTCTGCTGGCACAGCCCGGCATGCTGCTGTGGCTGGCGGTGGTGCTGACCTTCAAGCTGGGCGACTCGCTCGGCTCGCCAATGATCAAACCGATGCTGGTGGATCAGGGCTGGAGCACTGGCGAGCTCGGTCAGCTGACCCTGATCAGCAGCCTGGCCGGCATTGGTGGCGCGTTGTTCGGTGGTCTGCTCTACGCCCGCATCGGCGTGCTGCGGGCATTGATCCTGTTCGGCGCCCTGCAGGCCAGCGGCATCGCCGCGCTGGCTTTGCTGGTCGGGCAGGGCGCCAATACCGGGTTGGTGTACGCCGTGACCCTGTTCGAGCAGGTGGCCGACGGCATGTCTACCGTCGCCCTGTTCGCCGCCATGATGCGCATGTGCCGCCCCGAACACGAAGGCGCCGACTTCACCCTGCAGGCTTCGGCGCAATTACTGCTGTCCGGCTTCGTCGGGGCCAGCAGTGGCGTGTTGGCCAAGACGCTGGGCTATGAGGGCTTGTTCCTCGGAGCGGGCGTGCTCGGCGCCCTGGTGCTGGGATTGGTGCTGCTGCAGAAAGGCCGATAACGACGCTCGAGGCGACGGCACGCTAGTGTCGCAGCACGTATCACATATCGGCATGTGCTCGGGTGCTTTGGGGTAGGGTGCGCTACGCGCACCGCGAAGACTGCAGTACTTGCCTGGTGCGCACGGCACCCCCTACGAAAAGCCGTCAGACCGACAGTTGATCTGTGGCGTAACACTAGTGCTGAGTCCCCGTGCCAGAGCGTTACGCCCAGTGCCGGCCATGGCGCTCCAGCAGGTGCTGCAGCTGTTCCGGGCCGTCGCTGCCGGCCGGGTAGGGGCGCGGGCTCTGGTAGTGCTGGTGCCAGCCCTGCAGGATCGGGTCGACCCACTGCCAGGCGGCTTCGACTTCGTCACGGCGCATGAACAGCGTGGAGTCGCCTTCGATCACGTCCAGCAGCAGGCGCTCGTAGGCTTCCCAGCGGCGTTGCTGGCTGAAGGCGTTGGCCAGGTTGAGGTCAAGCTCCACCGGTTTCAGGCGCATGCCCTTACCCGGGTTCTTGGCCATCAGCTGCAGGCTGATACGTTCTTCCGGTTGCAGGCGGATCAGCAGCTGGTTGGCTTCGCCGTCGTTGAACAGGCGATGTGGCACCGGTTTGAACTGGATGAGAATCTCCGAGGTTTTCTTCGCCAGGCGTTTGCCGGTGCGCAGGTAGAAAGGCACGCCGGCCCAGCGCCAGTTGTCGATCTCCGCCTGCACGGCGACGAAGGTTTCGGTGTCGCTGTCGTTGTCGACGTTCTTCTCGAAGTAATAGGCCTGCACGTCATGGCCGCCGATCTGCCCGGCGGTGTACTGGCCGCGCACGGTCTTGTCCTGTACGTCGAGGCCGCTGATGGGCTTGAGCGCTTCGAGGATCTTCACCTTCTCGTTGCGCACCGCCTCGGCGTCGAAACGCACCGGCGCCTCCATGGCCACCAGGCAGAGCAACTGCAGCAGGTGGTTCTGGATCATGTCGCGCATGGCCCCGGCCTTGTCGTAGTAGGCGCCGCGGTTTTCCACGCCAAGCGTCTCGCAGACGCTGATCTGCACGTGATCGATATGCCCGGCACGCCACACCGGCTCGAACAGCGCATTGGCGAAGCGCAGCGCCATGAGGTTCTGCACGGTCTCCTTACCCAAGTAGTGATCGATGCGAAACACCCGCGCTTCATCGAAAACCGCGCCGATGGCGGCGTTGATCGCGCGGGCCGACTCCAGCGAGTGGCCGATGGGCTTTTCCAGCACGATACGTGCTGCCGGGCCGGCCAGACCGGCGTTGGCCAGGTGCGCGGCGATGTCCTCGAAGAGGCTGGGTGCGGTGGCCAGGTAGTAGACCCGCACACGTGCGTCGTCGCGGCCCAGGCGTTTGGCCAGGCGACCGAAGTCGGCGCTCTGTGCAGCGTCCATGGCGAAGTAGTCGAGGCGCTCGGCGAAGCTGGCCCAGGTGTCGTTGGCGAAGTCCGCACGCGCTACCTGCGCCCGGCAATGCCGCTCGGCCAGCGCCTGGTAGGCCTCGCGGCTATGGTTGCTGCGGGCCAGGGCGAGGATGCGCACATCGGCGTGCAGACGGCCTTCACGATGCAGGTGATAGAGCGCCGGCAGCAGTTTGTGCAGGGCCAGGTCGCCCGTACCACCGAAGACCAGCATGTCGCAGGGGATGCTCAAGGGAAGACTCCGAGTCGATTCTGACAGGCTGCTGCAAACTACCTGTGTTGGTAATACGGCGTCAAAAACAGGCTGTTGGTCGTGCGCCAGTGCGAGCCATGTAGTATAACTACAAGGTCACTACAACCGCGGTTGCTGGTCATCTCCGAGTCATGATCAGCCGAGTCCCCGTGGTAGACCCTTTTCTGCATAGAGCCAAGCCCGTGAATCTGTTGCAACACATCGCCCAGTCGCGCCACCTGCTGCGCAAGTCCGAACTGAAGGTGGCTGACTACGTCCTGCTCGATCCCGCATCGGTGATGCACAGTTCCATGGCCGAACTGGCGCACAGCGTGGGTATCAGCGAGCCGACCATCGTGCGTTTCTGCCGAGCCATCGGCTGCAGCGGCTTTCAGGATCTCAAGCTGAAACTGGCGCAAAGCCTGGCCGCGGGTGCCAGCTTCGGTCAGTTCGCCATTCACGAGGATGACTCGGTCGCGGACTTCAGCCTGAAGATCTTCGACACCACCCTGCACACCCTGATGGAAGTGCGCGAGAAGCTCGATCCGGAGTCATTGCAGCGCGCCATCGCCGCCTGCTCGCAGGCGCAGCGCGTAGAGTTCTACGGCTTCGGCGCATCCGGTGCGGTGGCTGCCGACGCCCAGCACAAGTTCTTCCGCCTGCTGCTCAATGCGGCGGCTTATTCCGACCCGCACATGCAGGCGATGAGCGCCGTGACGCTCAAACCGGGCGACGTGGCCGTGTGCATTTCCCAGTCGGGCCGCTCGAAGGATCTGCTGATCACCGCCAACCTGGTGCGTGAGTCCGGCGCCAGCCTGATCACCCTGTGCCCGAGCCAGACGCCGCTGGCGGAACTGGCCACCGTCAACCTGGCCATCGATGTGCAGGAAGACACCGAAATCTACACGCCGCTGACCTCGCGCATCGCCCACCTGGTGGTGATCGACGTGCTCGCCATGGGCGTAGCCATGGCTCGCGGGCCGAGCCTGGTCAACCACCTCAAGAGCGTCAAACGCAGTTTGCGCAGCCTGCGTCTGTCGCCGAAGTCGCTGCGTAACGCCGAGGATTAGACAGAGGCGTCTTCAAGGATGAAGCTGGTGCTCAGCGTCACCGAGCCTTCATCGAGTCGCCGTCAAAGCGTCATCTGCCCGGAGCAAGCTGAGGCCTCCAGTCCTCATTTCGGGAGTACCGAGATGTCTCGTATCTTCGATGACGCACAACTGCAGGCCCAACCAGACGCCAAGACCCGTCGCAAGCTGCAGGACCAGCGCCGCATGGCTTATCGCCGCGCTATCGAGCACTACGCCGAGCAGTGCCAGCTGCAGCGTGAATTGGCGGACTATCCTGAGCTGGTTCCCGCCGGCTATCTGCAGCTCGTCGAGCGAGCGCCGCGCCAGGCTGCCTGACCTCAAGCCGCCGCTGCGCCTTCAGGCGAGCGGCGGGCTTGCCCGATTCTGCGAACTTGTTGCCCGGTTCTGCGTTTCTCGGCAGCGGGTGGCGACATTGCCTCTGATGCCCACTAGAGTGACTCTCTGGCCCCTCGCGTGCGGGCCTGGCCGTGATCGCCGGCACGACTGGCGAAATTACTCAGAAACCATCAATCCAAGGTGGGCAGACCATGATTACCCTGAATCTCAATGGCAAGGACCATGAGCTCGACGTGGCCGATGATATGCCACTGCTCTGGGCCCTGCGTGACGTCGCCAATCTCACTGGCACCAAGTACGGCTGCGGCATGGCACTGTGTGGCGCCTGCACGGTGAATGTCGAGGGGCAGCCGACGCGTTCCTGCGTCACCCCGGTATCGGCAGTGGTTGGCAAACGTATCAGCACCATCGAAGCGGTCGGTGAAGACACGGTCGGCAAGGTCGTGCAGGACGCCTGGCGTGAGCTGGATGTCGTGCAGTGCGGCTACTGCCAGTCCGGGCAGATCATGGCCGCCACGGCGCTGCTCAGCAGCAACAAGGCACCGAGCGACGCCGACATCGACGCGGCCATGAGCGGCAACATCTGCCGCTGCGCCACCTATGTGCGGATTCGTGCGGCCATTCACCAAGCTGCCGAACAGCTCGCCTGAGGAGGTGCATCACCATGGGCAAGATCGAAACCCCCGATAGCGCCGCTCGCGGCATTCTCAACGTCAGTCGCCGCTCGCTGCTCAAGGGCGCCGGAGGCCTGGCGCTGGGCATCTTCTTCGCGCCGATGATGCGCGGCATGGATGCGCTGGCCGCAGGCGGCCCGCTGGAGCCGAACGCCTTCGTGCGTATCGACCTGGACGGCAGCGTGACCGTGCTGGCCAAGCATCTGGAAATGGGTCAGGGCAGTTACACCGGCCTGGCAACTTTGCTGGCCGAAGAGCTGGACGCCGACTGGGACAAGGTGCGCGTCGAAGGCGCGCCGGCTGATGTGAAGCGCTACAACAACCTCGCCTTCGGCCCGATGCAGGGCACCGGCGGCAGCACCGCCATGGCCAACTCCTGGGAGCAGATGCGCAACGCCGGGGCCACGGCCAAGGCCATGCTGGTGGCGGCTGCCGCGCAGCGTTGGGGCGTACCGGCGAGTGAAATCAGCGTCGACAAGGGCGTGGTCAGTCATGCCGGTTCTGGTCGTAGCGCCGGCTTCGGCGAGCTGGTCGAAGCGGCTGCAGCGCTGCCAGTGCCCGAGCAGGTGCAGCTCAAGCAACCCAAGGACTTCAAGCTGATCGGCAAGGTCGAGCTGCGCCGTAAGGACAGCCCGGGCAAGACTGACGGCAGCGCTATCTTCACCCAGGACTTCAAGTTGCCGGGCATGCTGGTGGCGGTGGTGGCCTATCCGCCGCGTTTTGGTGGCGTGATGCGTTCGGTCGACAGCAGCAAGGCCAAGGCCGTGCGTGATGTCGTCGATGTGGTGGAATTCCGTGATCTGCCTCATGGCCGTGCCGGTGTCGCGGTGCTGGCGAAGAACACCTGGGCTGCACGTCAGGGACGTGATGCGCTGGTGATCGACTGGGATGAAAGCCAGGCGTTCACCCTGGGCAGCGAGGAAATTCTCGCGCAATACCGCGAGAGCGCCGGCACGCCTGGCCTGCCGGCAGCCAGCAAGGGTGATGCCGATGCCGCATTGGCCGCGGCAGCGAAAACCGTCGAGGCGGAGTACGAGTTCCCGTACCTGGCGCATGCCGCCATGGAGCCGATGAACTGCCTGGTGAAGCTCTCCGCTGATCGTTGCGAGATCTGGAACGGCGAGCAGTTCCAGACCGTCGACCAGGCGATCATCAGCAATTACCTGGGCTTCCAGCCTGAGCAGGTTGCGCTGACTCAGCTGTATGCCGGTGGCAGCTTTGGCCGCCGCGCCAGTTCGCTGTCGGACTATCTGCTGGAGGCCGTGGCGATCGCCAAGGCTGCGCGTGACAAGGGTGTGGATGCGCCGGTGAAGATGGTCTGGACGCGGGAGGACGATACCCGTGGCGGGTTCTTCCGGCCGATGTACGTGCACCGTGCGCGTATTGGTCTGGATGAGGCCGGCAAACTGCAGGCCTGGCACAATCGTATCGTCGGTCAGTCGATTATGGCGGGGACTTCGATGGAGTCGTTCATGGTCAAGGAAGGCGTCGACCATACCTCGGTCGAAGGCGTTTCCAACCTGTCCTATGCGGTACCCAACCTGAAGGTCGAGCTGAGCACGCCGAAAAACATCCAGGTGCCGGTGCTGTGGTGGCGTTCGGTTGGCCATACCCACACCGGCTATGTCGCCGAGACCATGATCGACGAGGCGGCGGTGGCGGCCGGGCAGGACCCCTACGCGTTCCGCCATGCGCTGCTGGAGAGTCATCCGCGTCACCGTGGCGCGCTGGAACTGGCCGCCAAGCAGGCGGGCTGGGACAAGCCGCTGGCTGCCGGTGCCGATGGTGAGAAGCGTGGCCGTGGCATCGCCGTGCACGAGTCGTTCGGCTCGTTCGTCGCCCAGGTCGCCGAAGTCACGGTGAAGGCCGATGGCAGCTATCGTCTGGATCGCGTGGTATGCGCCGTGGACTGCGGCATCGCCATCAACCCGGACGTGATCAAGGCGCAGATGGAAGGCGGTATCGGCTTCGCCCTGGCCGCTGCCCGGCACAGTGCAATCACCTTGAAGGAAGGGCGGGTCGAGCAATCGAACTTCCATGACTTCCAGGTGCTGCGCATGAACGAGATGCCCAAGGTAGAAGTGCATATCGTGCCCTCTGCGGAGAATCCGACAGGGGTCGGTGAGCCAGGCGTGCCGCCGCTGGCACCGGCGCTGGCCAATGCTCTGTTCGCGGCGACTGGTGTGCGTTTGCGCAAGCTGCCGTTCCCGGCGCAGATCACGGCCTGAGGTCGCTCGCTGTAAACACCACGCCCGGGCCATTGCCCGGGCGTTTTTGTTTGGGACGGGTCGCGGCTAAAGCCCCTCCCACAGGATCATGCGAGGCCGGATGCAGTTCGCGGGATCGTTCTGTGTAGAAGGCGCTTTCGGCTCTGGCATTCTGCATTCCATGCAGTCGTAGCGGCGGGCTTTTCGAGTATGGATCGCGGCTAAAGCCGCTCCTACGGTAAGAGCCGGGTCGGGCGGTAGATCGGAGGCGGCTCGCGGGATCGCGCTGCGTGGGAGGCGCTTTAGCGGCGAGCTTTACGATCGCTCGCGGCTGAAGCCGCTGCTACAAGGGCGTGGTGCAGCCCGGATGCAATCCGGGGCTCGGTCAATCAAGAGGCTGTGCGCGGTGCTTTCGCCGCAAGATCGCTGCAATCCAGCGGTGTTTGCGTGTGGATGGACGCCTGGCGATGCCTGAGCATGCCGCCGTTACGCTCGTTCAGTGCGGCGGTCATCTCGGCAAGAATGGAGGTGGCCACACTTTCCGGCGTATCGCCGCCGATATCCAGACCGATGGGATAGTGCAGGCGGTCCAGAGCCGGTAGCTGTGGAGTTTGCTGGCGAATCTCATCCAGCAGGCGCTCGGTGCGATCGCGCGGCCCCAGCTGGCCGATGTACACGGGCGTGCCCTGCAGCACGCCGCCGAGCCAGTGGCGGTCCTGGCTGTAACTGTGGCTCATGATCGCTACCAGGGCGCCATCGGTCAGGTGGGCAATGTCGTATGGCGGTCTGGCATCGACCTGCAGCACGGCATCGGCATCGGGAAAGCGTTCGGCGCGGGCGAAGTGAGTGCGCCCGTCGACGATGGTGACATGCCAGTCCAGCAGCTTCGCCATGTGGCTCAGGGGTTGTGCGTCATGGCCGGCGCCGAAGATGACCAGGCGGCGTTGCGGTGCCAGGTATTCGCAGAACACCTCGATTTCGCCGCGGGCGTCACGGTAGGTGTGCAGCGACGAGCGGCCTTGCAGCAGAGTCTTGTTCAGGTCAGCGCGAATTTCTGCATCGAGTGCGGGGTCGGCGAGCGGGGCGCTGCCGTTCAGTGACGGATGCAGTGCGAGGCGATCACCCACGCATACGCGGGCATTGCGATAGCTGGCGATGACCGTAGCGACTGCGCCGGGCTGGCCGCTTTCACGTACCTGGCGCAGCAGTTCGAATACGCCCAGCGGCTTCTCGGCACTATGGCGTTCGAGCAGCACGTGCACGGTACCGTTGCAGCCGAGGCCGAAGGTCAGTGCGGCATCCTGATCGTCATCGTCGTCCTGGGTAGCGGTGCTGTAGCGGCGGATCACCGCTTCGCCGCCGTCGGTCAGCCACCAGGCTTTTTTTGCCACCTCCGACTCCAGGCAGCCGCCGCTGATGGTGCCCACGGTGCCACCGTAGAGCGGAATCAGCATGCGTGCGCCGGGGCGGCGATAGGCCGAGCCCTCTACCTTGACCACGGTGGCGAGCACGGCCTGGCCTTTATCGCGTTCGATGGCGTGGATGGCGCTCAGCAGGGCGCTGGTTCCCGACAGCATTGGGTTCTCCCGGCAGGTTGGGGCGCGCGACATGCAGCGATTCCCAGACTGCCCATGTTGCGTATCACAGTTAAGAAGGGTTAGGCCGATCCTGCGAGATTCTTGCCTGATCCTGCGTTGCCGCCCTCGAAGCGCTCGGCCAGTTTGACGATATGCGCGCGTTCGGTGCGGATGAAGTCGACGAAGGCCTGCGCTACAGGTGACAGGCGACGACCCCGGATGTTCACCACGCACCAACTGCGCTGTAGCGGCAGTTCGACCACCGGCAGCTCACGCAGCAGGCCCAGCTGCAGTTCCAGGCGTACGGTATGGCGCGGCAGCAAGGCGACGCCAAGACCAGCCAGTACGGCTTCGCGTTGCGACTCCAATGAGCCGATCTCCAGGGTGTTGGGGAAGTGCGCGCGTTTCTGGTGACAGTACTCCTCGCAAGCACGGCGTGTGCCCGAGCCGCTCTCGCGGGTCAGCAGGGGGTAGGGCGCGAGGTCCTGCAGTTGCAGGCTGTCGGCTTCGCATAATGGATGGTCCGGTGGTACCACGGCGATTATCGGGTTGTTGAGGAAGGGCATGAAGTCCAGTGCCATGTCCTGTGGCACCTGGCTCATGATCATCAGGTCGTCGCGGCTCAGGGTCAGGCGACGCACCACCAGGGCGTGGTTGACCACGGTCAGGTTGAGGCTTACTTCCGGGTAATGGCGGCGAAATTCGGCGAACAGGTGAGGAATGAAATATTTTGCGCTGGACTCGACGCACAGGTTGAGCTGCCCCTGCAGCGAGCCCTGCAGATCCGACAGCTGCATGTCCAGGCTTTCCAGGCGACCGAATATGTCGCTGCTGGCGCGGCGCAGAGCCTCGGCTGCTTCGGTCAGGTAGAGCTTCTTGCCGAGGTATTCGAACAGCGGCTGACCGACCAGCTCTTCGAGCTGGCGAATCTGCAGGCTCACGGCGGGCTGGGTCAGCGCCATTTCGTCGGCAGCGCGGCTATAGGAGCCGTGCTCGCACACGGCGCGGAACACCTGGAGCTGACGCAAGGTCATGCGCAGCAGGGTCTTACGCACGGTTCACACCTCTTGGGTTGCGTTCATAAGTAATAGCTTATGCCTGATCAAATAATTATTCATTTTGGTTAATTCGTATAGCCGGATAGGGTTTGTCCAACTTTGCAACGAACTGTTGCAGCGGCCCTTGCAGCTCCAGGCTGAGGATTGGATCGTGATAAGAAAAATACTCATCGCCAACCGTGGCGAGATCGCCGTCCGCATCGTGCGGGCCTGTGCCGAAATGGGCATTCGCTCGGTGGCTATCTATTCCGACGCGGACCGCCATGCGCTGCACGTCAAGCGTGCCGACGAAGCGCACAGCATTGGCGACGACCCGCTGGCCGGTTATCTGAACCCGCGCAAGCTGGTCAATCTGGCGGTGGAGACCGGTTGCGATGCACTACATCCCGGTTACGGTTTCCTCTCCGAGAACGCTGAGCTGGCCGAGATCTGCGCCGAGCGTGGCATCAAGTTCATCGGCCCGAGCGCCGAAGTCATTCGCCGCATGGGCGACAAGACCGAAGCCCGTCGCAGCATGATCGCCGCCGGTGTGCCTTGCACCCCTGGTACCGAAGGCAACGTCGCTGACCTGGCCGAGGCCCTGCGTGAGGCTGAGCGGATCGGTTATCCGGTAATGCTCAAGGCCACTTCCGGTGGTGGCGGTCGCGGCATTCGTCGCTGCAACAGTCGCGAAGACCTCGAGCAGGCCTATCCGCGGGTGATTTCCGAGGCGACCAAGGCTTTCGGCAGTGCCGAAGTCTTCCTGGAAAAATGCATCGTCAATCCGAAGCACATCGAGGCGCAGATTCTCGCCGATAGCTTTGGCAACACCGTGCATCTGTACGAGCGTGACTGCTCGATCCAGCGCCGCAACCAGAAGCTCATCGAGATCGCCCCCAGCCCGCAGCTCACCCCCGAGCAGCGTGCCTACATCGGCGACCTGGCCGTGCGCGCCGCGCAGGCCGTGGGCTACGAGAACGCCGGTACCGTGGAGTTCCTGCTCGCCGAGGGCGAGGTGTACTTCATGGAGATGAACACCCGGGTGCAGGTGGAGCACACCATCACCGAGGAAATCACCGGCATCGACATCGTTCGCGAGCAAATCCGCATCGCCTCGGGCCTGGCCCTGTCGGTCAAGCAGGAAGACATCATCCACCGTGGTTATGCCCTGCAGTTCCGCATCAACGCCGAGGACCCGAAGAACAACTTTCTGCCCTCGTTCGGCAAGATCACCCGTTACTACGCACCTGGCGGTCCCGGCGTGCGTACCGATACGGCGATCTACACCGGCTATACGATTCCGCCGTATTACGACTCGATGTGCCTGAAGCTGATCGTCTGGGCGCTGACCTGGGAAGAAGCGATGGATCGTGGTCTGCGTGCGCTGGATGACATGCGCGTGCAGGGTGTGCGCACCACCGCGCCCTATTACCAGGAAATCCTGCGTAACCCGGAATTCCGTAGCGGCCAGTTCAACACCAGCTTCGTCGAAAGCCATCCAGAACTGACCCAGTACTCGATCAAGCGCAATCCGTCGCACCTGGCCATCGCCATCGCCACCGCCATCGCTGCCCACGCGGGCCTGTAGGGGACATCATGAGCAAGAAGATCACCGTTACCGATACCGTCCTGCGCGATGCCCACCAGTCGCTGCTGGCCACGCGCATGCGCACCGAAGACATGCTGCCGATCTGCGACAAGCTCGACCGCGTCGGCTACTGGTCGCTGGAAGTCTGGGGCGGCGCGACGTTCGACTCGTGCGTGCGCTTCCTCAAGGAAGACCCGTGGGAGCGCCTGCGTCAGCTCAAGGCCGCGCTGCCCAACACCCGTCTGCAGATGTTGCTGCGCGGGCAGAACCTGCTCGGCTACCGCCACTACAGCGATGACGTGGTCAAGGCCTTCGTCGCCAAGGCTGCGGTCAACGGCATCGACGTGTTCCGCATCTTCGATGCAATGAACGACGTGCGTAACCTGCGTGTAGCCATCGAGGCCGTGAAGGCCGCTGGCAAGCATGCCCAGGGCACCATCGCCTACACCACCAGCCCGGTGCACACCACCGACGCCTTCGTCGCCCAGGCCAAGGCCATGCAGGCGATGGGCATCGACTCCATCGCGATCAAGGACATGGCCGGTCTGCTGACCCCCTACGCCACCTTCGAGCTGGTCAAGGCGCTGAAGAGCGAAGTCGATCTGCCGGTGTTCATCCACAGCCATGACACCGCCGGTCTTGGCGCGATGTGCCAGCTCAAGGCCATCGAAGCCGGCGCCGACCACATCGACACCGCCATCTCCAGCCTGGCCTGGGGCACCAGCCACCCGGGTACCGAGTCGATGGTCGCCGCGCTCAAGGGCAGCGAGTTCGACACCGGCCTGGACCTGGAGCTGATTCAGGAAATCGGCATGTACTTCCACGCCGTGCGCAAGAAGTACCACCAGTTCGAGAGCGAGTTCACCGGCGTGGATACCCGCGTGCAGGTCAACCAGGTGCCGGGCGGGATGATTTCCAACCTGGCCAACCAGCTTAAGGAACAGGGTGCGCTGAACCGCATGAACGAAGTGCTGGAAGAGATTCCGCGTGTGCGTGCCGACCTCGGCTTCCCGCCCCTGGTGACCCCGACTTCGCAGATCGTCGGCACCCAGGCGTTCTTCAACGTGCTGGCCGGCGAGCGCTACAAGACCATCACCAACGAGGTGAAGCTGTATCTGCAAGGCCGTTATGGCAAGGCGCCGGGCAAGGTCGACGAGCAGCTGCGCAAGCAGGCCATCGGCAGCGAAGAAGTGATCGATGTGCGTCCGGCCGACCTGCTCAAGCCCGAGCTGGCGCGTCTGCGTGAAGAGATCGGCAGCCTGGCATCGTGCGAAGAGGACGTACTGACCTTCGCCATGTTCCCCGATATCGGGCGCAAGTTCCTTGAGGAGCGCGCAGCCGGCACCCTCAAGGCCGAAGAGCTGCTGCCCATGCCCAGTGGCCAGGGTGCAGCGCCGGTCGGTGGCGAAGGCGTGCCGACCGAGTTCGTGGTCGACGTGCATGGCGAAAGCTACCGCGTGGACATCACCGGCGTGGGCGTCAAGGGCGACGGCAAGCGTCACTTCTACCTGTCCATCGACGGCATGCCGGAAGAGGTTGTGTTCGAGCCGCTCAACGAATTCGTCGCCGGCAGTGGCGGCAAGCGCAAACAGGCCGCTGCACCGGGCGACGTGTCCACCACCATGCCGGGCAACATCGTCGATGTACTGGTCAAGGAAGGTGACACGGTCAAGGCCGGTCAGGCGGTACTGATCACCGAAGCAATGAAGATGGAAACCGAAGTGCAGGCGCCGATTGCCGGCAAGGTCAAGGCCGTTCACGTGGCCAAGGGCGACCGCGTCAATCCGGGCGAAGTACTGGTGGAAATCGAAGGTTAACCTCTATGGAGCCCGGCCTGTTGGATGGGCAAGTTTGACGGGGCGTAACCCGGGCTCCTTTTTTATTCGTTGGCGCCTCGCATGAGGCGCCCAGGGTTTGAGACCCGGGAGCCGCAAGGCTCCTTTTTTTACTGCAGTTCTCTGGTCATGCCCCAGGTGCGCAAGCACAGCGCGGGCGATCAGCACCGCTTGCGCGGGGCATGGCCTTTTCCCTTCAACTGGCCGGAGCGGTTCGCTCCGGCCGGTTTTTTCAGGCCTGTGGAAAACGGGCGCGCGGCGTGGCCATCGGCACCTTGTCACCGTCGAGCGGCAGGAAGCTGCCCAGCTCGGCGTCGTAGGCCTTGATCTGGCTGGTTTCGATGTCATACACCCAGCCGTGAATGAATAGCTGGCCGCGCGCCAGCTTGGCCGCCACCGAGGGGTGGGTGCACAGGTGGTTGAGCTGCGCCACCACGTTCTCTTCGGTGAGCACTTCCAGGGCTTCCTGGTTGTTGCTGCAGTTGCAGTTCTCCGCCACCACGCTGCGGGCGACCTCGGCATGGCGCAGCCAGGCTTTTACCGTGGGCATGCTTTCCAGCGATGCCGGGTTGAGTACTGCCTTCATCGCGCCGCAGTCGGAGTGGCCGCAGACGATGATGTGCTGCACACCCAGAGCCATCACCGCGTATTCGATGGCGGTGGAAACGCCGCCCATCATCTGCCCGTAGGCCGGCACCACGTTACCGACGTTGCGGTTGACGAACAGGTCGCCGGGCGAGCTTTGGGTGATCAGTTCCGGCACCACGCGCGAGTCGGCGCAGGTGATGAACATGGCGCGTGGGTTCTGGGCGGTGGCGAGCTTCTTGAACAGCTCTTCCTGCTGCGGGAACACCTCGTTGCGAAAGCGCTTGAAGCCACTGACGATGCTTTGCAGCGCCTGGTCGGCCGTCTCGTTGCCCTCGTGGGCCTGAAGCGGAATCACCTGATGTTTGTAAGGCATGCCCTGAACCTCTTTGTTATCTGAAAATACGCTGCTAGAACGACAGCCGCTGCGCTGTGCGAGTCACACGTCAAGTTTCGCTTGCGGCAGGCGACGCGACAACCGGTAGGTCTTGGCAATCGATGGCCAGTGTCGGCAATGGGCACGCAGCGGTTCGCATTCGCCGGGGCTTGCGTCTAGCGGGCGGTGAGGTGATGACGGTCCAGCTCGTGCAGATAGGGCAGGTCGGGGCCGACCCGCGAGCAGGTCAGCGCGGCGGCCTCGATGGCCAGGCGCAGCATGTCGTTGATCGCTTCGCGGCTGAGCATTCCCAGTGCCTTGGGTGTGTCCAGATCGTGGCGTGCCAGGTAGCTGAGCAGGGCCGCCTGGAAGGTGTCTCCGGCGCCGACGGTATCGCGCGTGTGCACCTCGACCGCCGGTGCCGACCAGTGGCCGTGACGGCTGTGCACGCTGGCGCCCTTGCTACCGTGGGTGAGGAACACCAGCTGGCAGCGCTCGTTGAGCCAGCCGGCGGCAACCTGCTGCGGGTCGCGCTCGGGGTAGAGCAGTTGCAGATCCTCTTCGCTGACCTTGATCAGGTGTGCATGGCTGGCAAAGGTTTCCACCCGCTCGCGCCAGCGTGCGATATCCGGCGCCGGGCCGAGGCGCACGTTGGGGTCGAGGCTGATCAGGCGTTGTTCGCGTTCGCGCTCTACCAGCGCCAGCAGCGTACTGGCCACCGGCTCCACCACCAGCGAGAAGGAGCCAAGGTGCAGGCCACGCACCCGCGCATCCAGCTCTGGCAGATGCTCCAGGCGCAACTGGCGGTCGGCGCAGCCCTCGCCACGGAAGGAGTATTGCGGCGAGCCGTCGGCGTCCAGGCCGACCATCGCCAGGGTGGTCGGTGCATCGCTGGCGACCAGGTAGGCATCGCTGACGCCCTCGTCGCTCAGCACCTGGCGCAGGCGCTGGCCGAGGCTGTCCGAGGACATGCCGGTGAACAGCGCGGCCTCGGTGCCCATACGGCGCAAACCGAGCGCCACATTGAACGGCGAGCCGCCGGCGATGGCCTTGAAGGCCAGCTCGTTACTGCGCGCGCCGTCGTTCTGGATGAACACATCGAACAGCGCTTCGCCACAGACCAGGTACATAGGTATCTCCGTATCGATTCAAGGGCACATCTAAACACCACCTGCCGCATTCAAGTCCCGCTGCACCGAGCTGTAGGAGCGGCGCCCCGCCGCGAACCTGGGCGACGCGCACTGGAAAAGCTTCGCCCCGGAGCGGGGCTCCTACGAAAAGCCGTTTTGCAAAGCGGCGTTCATCGTCAGCGCGGCTTTCACTGCGGATTACCGTCGGCAAGCCGGCTGACCTGCTCACGATAGCGTTGATAGACCGCCTCGTACTGCGCCGTGCGCGCGGCATCCGGCTGGGTATGGGTGCTGGTGTCGAGCTGCACGCAGCGCTCGCACAGTGCGGCCAGCTGCGCCTGGCGATCGTCGCCAGGTGTCAGGCACCAGGCCGCCTGGATCGCTGCGCCCAGGGCGGCGGCCTCGGTGTGCTGCGGACAGACCAGCGGCGTGCCCATGATGTCGGCGATCACCTGGCGCCACATCGGGCTCTTCGCCGCGCCGCCGATCAGGCGGATGGTTTCGCTCTGCAGGCCGCTGGCCCGGAGCAGGTCGAGACCATAGCGCAGGCCGAAGCTGGTGCCCTCGACCACGGCCCGGCAGAGGTTGGCGCGGGTCAGGTTGCCGCTGTCCATGCCCAGCAGACTGGCGCGTGCGGTTGGCAGCGCCGGCACCCGTTCGCCATTGAAGAACGGCAGCAGCAACAATCCTTCGGCGCCAATCGGCGCCTGCTCGACCAGCGTGGCGAAGCTGTGCATATCCAGCTCCAGCAACTGTTGGATCAGCCCGCTGGAGCTGGTCAGATTCATGGTGCAGATCAGCGGCAGCCAGCCGCCGCTCGACGAGCAGAAGGTCGCCACCTGCGCATGCGGGCTGATGGTCGGTTGCTCGCTGTAGGCGTAAAGCGTGCCGGAGGTGCCCAGGCTCATGGTGATCGCGCCGGGGCGGATATTGCCGGTACCGATGGCGCCCATCATGTTGTCGCCGCCGCCGCTGGCGACCAGGGCCTGCGGGTTTAGCCCCAGTTGCCGGGCGAGCTGCGGGCGGATGCGCCCCACGGGTTGATCCGCCTCGATCAATTCCGGCAGCGCGCGCTGCAGGCGCCCGCTGGGGTCAATGAAGTCCAGCAATGCATGGTCCCAACTGCGTGTGCGCACATCGAAATAGCCCGTGCCGGAGGCATCGCCATACTCGCTGCAAGCGCGCCCGGTGAGCCAGTAGTTGAGGTAGTCGTGCGGCAGCAGGATGTGCGCGATGCGGGCGAATACATCAGGGTGCTGCTCTTTGGTCCAGAGCAGCTTGGATACCGTGTAGCCGGGCGCGATGGCCACGCCCAGGCGCTGCAGCGAGCCGGCCTCGCCACCGAGATGGTCGAGCAGGCGCTGGTTCTCGGGAGTCGATTCGGTGTCGCACCAGAGCTTGGCCGGGCGCAGCACTTGGCCCTGTTCGTCGAGCAACACCAGGCCATGCTGTTGGCCGGAAACGCCGATGCCGAGAATCTGCTCGCCACTGATACCGGCGGCCTGCAGCGCCTGGCGGGTGGCCTGCTCGAAAGCGTCCAGCCACTGCTGCGGTTGCTGCTCGCGGCGGCCATTGGCGGCGCTTTGCAGGCTATGGCTGGCGCTGCCGGCGCCGAGCACCTGGCCGCTGCCTGTGTCCAGCACCAGGGCCTTGGTGCCCTGGGTGCCGCAATCGATGCCGAGGTACATGGCTCAGTCACCCAGCAGGGTCTGCAGGGTACGGGTCACGCCGAGCTTGCGCAGGCTGTCGTAACAGAGCTCGAAGGCGGCGACGAAGGCTGCCGATTGTGGAATGGCAGTGCCGAATATCGCCTCGACGCCCAGTACCCGCTCGCGCACCTTGTCGTCATCGGCCACCAGCGCCTGGCAGAACTCGGCGCGTGGATCGGGAATGCGGTAGCGCGCGCCGTTTTCGTCGACGCCCTTGAGGTACAACGCCCAGGCCGCAACCACCAGTGCCGCGCGCTCCAGCGGCCGGCCATCCTCGATCAGGCGGTTGAGGGTGGGCACGATGAACTTGGGAAACTTCGACGAACCATCCGAGCAGACGCGCTCCAGCTGGTCGGCGATGGCCTGGTTGGAGAAGCGTTCGATCAGCGTGTCCTTGTAGGTGCTCAGGTCGATGCCCGGCACCGGGGCCAGTTGCGGGGTGACGTCGAGGTCCATGAAGGTGCGCACGTACTGACGCAGCTGCGGGTCGTTCATGGTCTCGTGGACGAAGCGATAGCCCTTGAGAAAGCCCAGGTAGGTCAGCGCCAGGTGGCTGCCGTTGAGCAGCTTGATTTTCATTTCCTCGTAGGGCGTGACGTCGTCGGTGAACTGCACGCCGACTTCTTCCCAGGCCGGGCGGCCGCTGACGAACTTGTCTTCCAGCACCCACTGCACGAATGGCTCGCAGACCACCGGCCAAGCGTCGTCGACGCCATGCTGCTCGGCCAGTTGCTGGCGGTGGGCGGCGCTGGTCATCGGTGTGATGCGGTCGACCATGGCGTTGGGGAACGACACGTGGCTGTCGATCCAGGCCGCCAACTCATGGTCGGCCAGGTGGGCGTAGGCCAGCAGCGCCTTGCGTGTGACCGCGCCGTTGTGCGGCAGGTTATCGCAGGACATCAGGGTGAAGGCCGGAATGCCGGCCGCGCGGCGCTTGCTCAGGGCGGCGCAGAGCAGGCCGAAGACACTGCGCGGCGCCTCGGGGTGGCGCAGATCATGCTGGATGGCCGGCAGCTCGGCGAGAAATTCACCGCTGCTGTCGTCGATGCAGTAGCCGCCTTCGGTGATGGTCAGCGAGACGATGCGAATCGCCGGGTCGGCCAGCTTGTCGATCAGCGCCTGCGGCGAGTCCTCGACCAGCAGCATGTCGGTGATGGCGCCGATCACCCGCACCGGCAGTTTAGGCTCGTCGCCCAGTTCGACCAGGGTATAGAGATAGTCCTGGCCCGCCAGGGCGTCACGCATGGCGCGGTCTTCAGCGCGTACGCCAACCCCGCAGATGCCCCAGTCCAGCGCCAGGCCCTGGTTCATCAGGGCGTCGGTGTAGACCGCCTGGTGGGCACGGTGAAAGCCGCCGACGCCGATATGGACGATGCCACTGCGGAGCATGTCCGGGGTGTAGCTGGGCAGCGCGACGGCGCCGCCAAGCTGGGAGAGCTGCTGGCGATTGAGTTTCATCTGGTAAATCCCGTGTTGGAGCCTGGGTCAGGCGGCCTGCTGCATGGGTTTGGCGACGGCGTGGCCATCGGCGTCGAAGAGGTGACAGTGCGCCGGGTCGAAATCCAGGGTCAGGGCGTCGCCATAGTGCGGCGCGAAGTCGCCGCGCACGCGCACCGTGAGCATCTCGCCCGAGCTGCAGCGCACGTGGCAGAAGGTGTCGCTGCCCAGGCGTTCGCTGACATCGGCCTTCACCTGCAGGCGTCCTGTCGCGTCCGTGCCGTTGACCACGTTGAGGTGCTCGGGGCGCACGCCGAGGGTCACGCTGCTGCCGACGGCAAGACCGCCTGCCGACAGCGGCATGTTCAGGCGTGTGCCGCATTCGAGCTGCACCTCGCAGCTGTCGGCACCGGCCTGTTGCAGCGTGCCGCGCAGAAAGCCCATCTTCGGTGTGCCGAGGAAGCCGGCGACGAACAGGTTGGCCGGGTGGTGATACAGCTCCAGCGGCGAACCGACCTGCTCGACACGGCCGCCATTGAGCACCACCACCTTGTCGGCCAGGGTCATGGCTTCGACCTGATCGTGGGTGACATAGATCATGGTCGCCTGCAGGTCCTGGTGCAGGCGCGCCAGCTCCAGACGGGTCTGTACGCGCAGGGCGGCGTCGAGGTTGGACAGCGGCTCGTCGAACAGGAAGATCTTCGGGTTGCGCACGATGGCGCGGCCGATGGCCACGCGCTGACGCTGGCCGCCGGAGAGCTGCTTGGGCTTGCGCTCGAGCAGCGCCTCCAGTTGCAGGATGCGCGCGGCATTGGCCACCTTCTCCTCGACTTCCTGCTTGCCCACGCGGGCCAGGTCGAGGGCGAAGGAGAGGTTCTTGCGCACGGTCATGTGCGGATACAGGGCGTAGGTCTGGAACACCATGGCCAGGTCGCGGCGCGCCGGGGCGACATCGGTGATGTCCTTGCCGTCGAGTTCGATGTGGCCGCTGGACACTTCCTCGAGCCCAGCGATCAGGCGCAGCAGGGTGGACTTGCCACAGCCGGAGGGGCCGACGAACACCACGAACTCGCGGTCGCGGATGTCCAGGTCGATGCCCTTGATGATCGCCGTGCCATCGAAGCCTTTTTTCAGGTTGCGGATCTTCAGATCAGCCATGACATAAACCTCTTATTTGACGGCGCCGAAGGACAGGCCGCGTACCAGTTGTTTTTGGCTGATCCAGCCGAAGATCAGGATGGGCGCGCAGGCCAGGGTCGAGACGGCGGACAGCTTGGCCCAGAACAGGCCCTCGGGGCTGGAGTAGGAGGCCACCAGGGCGGTCAACGGGGCGGCGGCGGAGCTGGTCAGGTTGAGCGACCAGAACGCCTCGTTCCAACACAGGATCAGCGACAGCAGCATGGTCGAGGCGAGGCCGCCGCGGGCGATCGGCAGCAGCACGCGGACGATCTCCTGCCAGGTGGTGGCGCCGTCCAGGCGCGCGGCTTCGAGGATGTCCACGGGGATGTCCTTGAAGTAGGTGTACACCATCCATACCAGGATCGGCAGGTTGATCAGGGTGTAGATGATGATCAGCGCCAGGCGCGAGTCGAGCAGGCCGAACTGCTTGGCCAGCAGGTAGATCGGCACCAGCACGCCAACCGGCGGCAGCATCTTGGTCGACAGCATCCACAGCAGCGTGGCCTTGGTGCGCTTGGTCTCGAAGAAGGCCATGGAGTAAGCCGCTGGCACTGCCAGGAGCATGCACAGCAGGGTGGCGGAGACGGAGATCAGCACCGAGTTCCAGGCGAAGGCGAAGTAGTCGCTGCGTTCGTTGATGTGCAGGTAGTTCTCCAGCGTCGGCATGAAGAGGAACTGCGGCGGCGTGGCGAAGGCGTCGATCTCGGTCTTCAGGCTGGTCATCACCATCCACAGGATGGGGAAGAAGATCACCGCGGCGATCAGCCAGGACAGGGTGCCGATCAGTACGCTGTGCAGGCGGCGCGATTGCTTGAGAGTCAGCATGTCCGGGGCCTCACTGCTTGTCGGTCAGGTTCTTGCCGATCATGCGGATCAGCACGATGGCGGCGATATTGGCGATGACCACCGCGATCAGCCCGCCGGCCGAGGCCATGCCTACGTCGAACTGCAGCAGCGCCTGGTTGTAGATCAGGTAGGCGAGGTTGGTCGACTCGTAGCCGGGGCCGCCGCTGGTGGTGGTGTAGATCTCGGCGAACACCGAGAGCAGGAAGATGGTTTCGATCATCACCACCACGGCAATCGGCCGCGCCAGATGCGGCAGGGTCAGGTGCCAGAAGATGGCGATGGGCCCGGCGCCGTCGAGGCGCGCGGCTTCCTTCTGCTCCTGGTCCAGCGACTGCATGGCGGTCATCAGGATGAGGATGGCGAACGGCAGCCACTGCCAGGAGACGATCATGATGATCGACAGCAGCGGATAGTGCGCCAGCCAGTCCACCGGCTGGGCGCCGAAGAACTGCCAGATGGCGGCGAGAATCCCCGATACCGGATGAAAAATCAGGTTTTTCCACAGCAGCGCGCTGACCGTGGGCATGATGAAGAACGGCGAGATCAGCAGCACCCGCACGATGCCGCGGCCGAAGAACTCGCTGGCCTCCAGCAGGGCGGAGATCAGCACGCCAAGCACCACGCTGATCAACAGCACGCTGCCGACCAGCAGCACGGTATTGCCGGCGCCGGAGAGGAAGGCGGCGTCGGTGACGAAGTATTCGAAGTTTTCCAGACCGACGAAATCGTTTTCGCCGGGGTACAGCAGGTTGTAGCGGATCAGCGAGAAATAGAGGGTCATGCCCAGCGGCACGAGCATCCAGATCAGCAGCAGAAGCACCGACGGGCTGACCAGGAACCAGCCGGGCGCCAGACGCCGGGGCTTGCGCCCGCCATGCGTGCTGATCTGTGCAGCAGGGGTGTCGACTGTGTTCATTGTGTCTCCGAAAGACGGTTCTGCGGCGGACTACGTTGGCTGATCGTTCCCACGTCGAGGCGTCGGCGTAGAAGTGCACCCTGGGGCGCTCCGCGCCCCGTGGCACCGAGCCAGTGGACGCGGAGCGTCCTCACATACGCTCCCACGCAAAGCGTGGGAGCGATCCCGGAGGCGTTACTTCGGGTAGCCGGCGCGCTTCATTTCCCGCGCCGTGCTCTGCTGCGCCGCCTGCAGCGCCTGTTCCGGTTGCATCTGGCCGGTCAGCGCGGCGGCGAACAGTTTGCCGACACTGGTGCCGATGGCCTGGAACTCGGGAATGGTCACCAACTGGATGCCCACGTAAGGCACCGGCTTGGCGCTGGGGTTGGCCGGGTCGGCCTTCTTCAGCGAGTCGAGGGTGACCTTGGCGAACGGCGCCGCCTGCATGTAGGCATCGCTGTAGGTCGAGGCGCGAGTGCCCGGCGGCACGTTGGCCACGCCGTCGGTGTCGGCTACCAGCTTGGCGTAAGCCTGCGAGGTGGCCCAGGCGCTGAAGGTCTTGGCGGCGTCCTTGGACTTGGAGCTGGTAGGAATGGCCAGCGCCCAGGAATACAGCCAGGAGGCGCCCTTGTCAGTGACCTGAGTCGGCGCGAAGGTGAAGCCGACCGAATTGGCGACCTTGCTCTGCGATTCATCGGTGACGAACGAGCCGGCCACGCTGGCGTCGACCCATTGCGCGCACTTGCCGCTGTTGAACAGTGCCAGGTTCTCGTTGAAACCGTTGCTGGAGGCGCCCGGCGGGCCGTACTTCTTCATGTTGTCGACATAGAAGTTCAGCGCGTTCTTCCACTCGCTGCCGGTAAATTCCGGCTGCCATTGCTCATCGAACCAGCGCGCACCGAAGGCGTTGGCCAGGGTGGTGATCAGCGCCATGTTCTCGCCCCAGCCGGCCTTGCCGCGCAGGCACAGGCCATAGACGCCTTTGTCCGGCTGATGCAGCTTGCCGGCGAATTCGGCGATCTGCTCCCAGGTCGGCTGCTCGGGCATTTCCAGGCCTGCCTGCTCGAACAGGTCCTTGCGGTAGTAGGTGATCGAGGCTTCGGCGTAGAACGGCAGGGCATACAGCGTGCCCTTGGCCGACAAGCCTTCGCGTACCGAGGGGAATACGTCATCGAGGTTGTAGTCGGCCGGCAACTCGGTCATTGGCTCCAGCCAGCCCTTTTCGCCCCACAATGCGGCTTCGTACATGCCGATGGTGAGCACGTCGAACTGGCCGCCCTGGGTGGCGATGTCGGTGGTCAGGCGCTGGCGCAGCACATTCTCTTCGAGCACCACCCACTTGAGCTGGATGTCCGGGTTCTGTTCTTCGAAGGTTTTCGCCAGCCGCTGCATGCGGATCATGTCGCTGTTATTGACCGTGGCGATGGTCAGGGTTTCAGCGCCCTGGGCGACCAGGGAGAGGGAAAGGCAAGAGACGGCCGCAATGGCCTTGATCGAGTTGTTCATGTCTGTGAACTCCTCTTCCACGCCATTACAGCGATGGAAGAACGTTATTGTTTTTGTTTCGCTCGGGCCGGATTACACCTTCGCAAGCGGGCTCGGACAAATCCTTGAGCGCACAGCGATCGATACTTTTTTGCACTGAAAGTGTGAAGGCAAATGGCCGTGTCTGCGCAGAGAGCGCTCTGGAAAAGGCTTTCTGGCATGGGTGGGGCAGGCAGCTTGTGGCCGATTCAGTACAGGTTTTGCTCGGTCAGGCGCTGCACTGCCAGCTTGCGATAGCCCGATGGCGTCATGCCCTTGAGCTGCTGGAAGCGGCGGTTGAAGTTGGAGATGTTGCTGAAGCCGGATTCGAAGCACACCTCGGTGACCGGCTTGTCGCTGTGGCTCAGCAGTTCGCAGGACTTGCTCACCCGCAGGCGATTGACGAACTCGACGAAGCCACGCCCGGTGGCCTGCTTGAAGAAACGCGAGAAATAGGTCGTGGTCATGCCCAGGTAGTCGGCGACCTCGTCCTGGCTGATGCCCTGCGCGTAGTGCTGGAAGATGTAGTCCACCGCGCGGTTGATGCGCTCGACATGCTGCTCGTCGCCCAGCGCCGAGGCGGTCACGGCGGAGAGCAACTGGTAATCCTCGCTGCCGGCCAGCAGCTCCATGAGGATAAAGAAGTGCCCCAGGCGGGTGATGCCCTGGCTGTCCGCGATCTTGCGCAGCAACACAGCGGCCTCGCGTATCACCTGCGGGTCACGGAATTCGATGCCGAACTGCGCGCGCGCGAGCAGCGGCTGCAGGGTCTTGAGCTCGGCGAATACCGCGGTGCCGCTTTCCAGCACCTCGTCGGTGAAGTTGACCAGCATGTCGCGGGTTTCCACCACCTCGCCGTCGGCCACCTGGCTGATCCAGTTGTGCGGCAGGCCCGGGCCGGTGAGAAACAGGGTGTTGGCGGAGAAGTTGCCGATGTAGTCGCCGATGAACACCTTACCCGAGCTGGCGACGATCAGGTGCAGCTCGTATTCCTTGTGGAAATGCCAGCGCACCAGCGGTGAAGGAAAGCCGTGCTGACGGTAGATCAGCGAATGGCCTTCATGGTCGTCCATCAGTTCGTAGGACGGGTCGGCTACGCGGGATGTACGGGTCATGGGCTGCGCCAGTCGATGCTTCGGGTCGCACCCGTTTTAACATATCGCCCCGTGTTGCCAAGTCAGAGCAGGCTCAATTGCGCACCGGGCGGGCAAAACTGCGAACAGTCCAGCACCACGCGTTCGCGCTGGTCCAGGCCGAACCTGCGCCGCGCCAGGCGAAAGCGCTGGGCCAGCAGCTCGGCGAACTGCCCTTCGCCGCGCATGCGGCTGCCGAAGCGGCTGTCATAGGTTTTGCCGCCGCGGCTCTGGCGGATCAGGCTCATCACATGCGCGGCGCGCTCGGGGAAGTGCACCTGCAACCATTCCTCGAACAGATCGGCGATCTCCAGCGGCAGGCGCAGCAGCACATAGCCGGCCGAGCGCGCGCCGGCATCGGCTGCGGCCTCGAGCAGCGCTTCCAGCTCCATGTCGTTGATCATCGGAATCATCGGCGCGCACATCACGCTCACCGGCACCCCGGCTTCATGCAGCGTGCGCATGGCGCGCAGGCGTGCGGCCGGCGCGGCGGTACGCGGTTCCATGATGCGCTTGAGCTCGTCGTCCAGGGTGGTCAGGCTGAAGGCCACGCTGACCAGATTGTGGCTGGCCAGCTCGCTGAGCAGGTCGAGGTCACGCAGGATCAGCGAGCCCTTGGTGATGATGCTCAGCGGATGCTTGTAGCGCAGCAGAATTTCCAGCGCCTGGCGCGTCAGACGCTGCTCGCGCTCGATGGGCTGGTAGGCGTCGGTGTTGATGCCCAGGGCGATGGGTTGCGGCTCGTAGCCAGGCTTCTGCAACTGTTCTTCCAGGCGCTCGGCCAGATTGGTCTTGGCGATCAGGCGGGTTTCGAAGTCGATGCCCGGCGACATGTCCCAGTAGGCATGGCTGGGCCGCGCGAAGCAGTAGATACAGCCGTGCTCGCAGCCACGATAGGGATTCACCGAACGGTCGAAGCCGACATCCGGCGAGTTGTTGCGGGTGATCGCCGTCTTTGCCAGCTCCTTGCGCACCTCGGTGGCGCGGCTGTGCGGCGTGGCGTCCTGATACCAGCCGTCGTCCTGCTGCTCCGAGCGGGTCGGCGCATAACGGTTGTGCGGATTGCTGGCGGTGCCACGACCACGTGGCGGCAGGTTGAGGGACATGCTCGGGCTCCAAAATGTACTGTATAAAAATACAGTTATCTGGCGCCCGAGCAAGTGCCTTCTATCGTCAGACCGCTGCGGCTTGCGGGCTGTCCTCACGCTTGGCGTAACGCTGCGCCAGCATCGCGCAGACCATCAGCTGGATCTGATGGAACAGCATCAGCGGCAGGATCAGCACGCCGATGGCACTGCCGGCGAACAGCACCTGGGCCATGGGCACGCCGGTGGCCAGGCTCTTCTTCGAACCGCAGAAGAGGATGGTGATGCGATCTTCCAGACTGAAGCCCAGCCATTTACCGAGCAGATGGGTGAGCAGCAGGGCCAGGGCCAGCAGTACGCAGCAGGCGAAGATCACCGCCAGCAGGGTGGTCAGCGGCACTTGCTGCCACAGACCGCCGATCACTGCGGCGCTGAAGGCGGTGTAGACCACCAGCAGGATCGAGCTCTGGTCGACGTACTTCAGCCAGTTCTTGTTCTGCGTGACCCAGCCGCCGATCCAGCGCTGGGCGATCTGGCCGAGCACGAATGGCAGCAGAAGCTGCAGGCTGATCTTGCCGATGGCGTCGAGGGTCGAGCCGTGTTCGCCCTGCACGCCCATCAGCATGGCCACCAGGATCGGCGTGACGAAGATACCCAGCAGGCTGGATGCCGCCGCGCTGCAAATCGCGGCCGGGATGTTGCCGCGTGCCAGCGAGGTGAAAGCGATGGCCGACTGTACGGTAGCCGGCAAGGCGCAGAGGTAGAGCATGCCCATGAACAGCTCGGTGCCCAGCAGTGGCTCCAGTGCGGGGCGCAGTGCCAGGCCGAGCAGCGGGAAGAGAATGAAGGTGCAGGAAAATACCAGCAGGTGCAGGCGCCAGTGCCCGGCACCGGCGACGATCGCCTGGCGCGACAGTTTGGCGCCGTGCATGAAGAACAGCAGGCCGATGGCCAGGTTGGTGATCCACTCGAAGATCGTGGCGACCTGCCCGCTGGCAGGCAGCAGGGTGGCCGTGAGCACCACGGCGAGCAGGGTCAGGGTGAAGTTGTCGGGCAGCAGGCGTGAGCGGGCCATGATCGATATCCGGTTATTGTCAGACTAGCCCGCGCACTCTAGCCTGAGTCGCATCGACCGACTAACGCCATCAGGCCAGATAATGTCGTCTAACGGACAAAACACGCTTCCCGAACGCGCGGTGCCGCGCCTGCCCAGCCTGCCGCGACCGCTCTATGCCCGTACCGAGTCGCTGGCGCGGGCGGTCAGCACGCCACGCCACAGCCATCCCTGGGTGCAGCTGTCCTATGCCTTGCAGGGCGTGCTGCATGTGCACAGCGCAGCAGGCAGCTTCGTCGCGCCGCCGCAGCGGGCGATCTGGATTCCGGCGGATCTGGAACATGAAGTGGTCAGCTCGCCCGGTACCGAGATGCGCAGCCTGTACATCGACTGCACCGTCAGCACCTGGGCTCCTGCGCGCTGCCGCGTGTTGGCCATCGACAACCTCAGTCGTGAGCTGATCAGACGTTTCTGCGAACTGCCGGTGGAGTACGACCAGCAAGGCGCCGATGGTCGCCTGGCCCAGGTGCTGCTGGATCAACTGCGCGCGGCGCAGGAGGTAGGATTGTCCTTGCCGCTGCCGCAGGATGCGCGACTTTTGCGCCTGTGCCGGGCCCTGCAGGGCCAGCCTGACGATAGCCGCAATCTGACTCAATGGAGTCAGGCGCTGGGCGCTTCGGAAAAGACTCTCAGCCGCCTGTTTCTACGTGAAACCGGCCTGACCTTCCGTGCCTGGCGTCAGCGCCTGCGCCTGCTGCACGCGCTGGAGCCGCTGCAGCGTGGCGTGCGGGTTACCGATGTGGCGCTGGCCTGTGGTTACGACTCGACCTCGGCCTTTATCGCTGCCTTTCGTCAGCAGTTCGGTGCGACGCCGGGGGAGTTTTTCCGCGAGTAGTGGCGCGTCATCGGCAGGTCAGCGGCGCTGTACCTGCAGGCCTCGATAACCATGTTCGCCGGGCTCGCCGCTGAGGCGTAACTGACCGGCGGCGGCCAGTTCGCGGGCGCGCCAGAAGACCAGGAAATCGGTGGCGAAGAAGCCATCGCTGCGCGCCATGACCTCGGCCATCAGCCGTGCCAGTGGCTGCGCTTGCGCACCGGCCTGCTCCAGCAGGATGCGGTCGAGCGCCTGATAGTCCTCGCTGCTGAACACGCCGGCTTGCCAACGTCGCAGCGGCTGCGGATCGGCCAACAGCGCCTGCCACTGCGCGGCCAGAGCCGCCTGGCGCTGGGCATCGAGCCGGCGCGGCGTGGCGACCTGCGCCAGCGCCTCGGGCCTGTGCATGGCCACCGCCATACGGCTCTGCACCCGGCTGTCGCCACTGCCGCAGGGCACTTCCCACAGCTCGACCGCACTGCCGTGCAGGGCATGCGCCACGCGCGCCAGCAGCAGTTGTTCGCTGCAGCTGTCGCCATGCCAGACCGTGACGGGGCGACTTTGCTGCGCCAACCCGGCGAGCCAGCGTGCATCCTCGGCCAGGCCCGTGGCGAAGTCCGGCACGGGCGTTACCGCCTGTGGCCAGACCGCGCTCCAGAACGCCGCGCGGGCGCTGCACGGCGGCGTTGCCACATCAGCCAGCGGGCCGACCGCGAGATCGTCGCGCAGTACGCGCAACCCCGTCGCCGCCTCTGCGCCAATGACCTGGCTGACGCCGGCGACGGCGTTGTCACCGCAGACCAGATGCCACACTGGGGTCAGTCCTTGTCTTTTTTCAGCTTCGGATTGGGGAAGAACTGCACCGCCTGCACACCCGCGTCGGCCTTGGGTTTCAGGCCGCTGATGTTGACCCGGGTCGGCAGTTCCTTGGGCACCGAGTTGCCGCGGGCGTCGAGGGTGTCGGCGTAGCCGCACTTGACGCATTCGCGGTGCGGCACGTCGTCCTCGTTCCACATCTTGATGCTGTCGGGCTCGCTGCACGCCGGGCACACGGCGCCGGCGATAAAGCGCTTCGGGGTGATGTTGCTCATGCCGCCTCCTGGCTCAGGCCGAGGTGACGCAGCAGGGCATCGATGCTCGGCTCACGGCCGCGGAAGTCGACGAACAGCACCATCGGCGCCTGCGAGCCGCCACGGGCGAGAATGGCTTCGCGGAAGGCGCGGCCGGTGTCGGCGTTGAGCACGCCGTCTTCCTCGAACTTGGAGAAGGCGTCGGCGCTGAGCACCTCGGCCCATTTGTAGCTGTAGTAACCGGCCGCGTAGCCGCCGGCGAAGATGTGCGCGAAGCCGTTGGCGAAGCGGTTGTAGGCCGGCGGACGCAGCACTGAGACCTCGCTGCGGATCGCCTCGATCACCTGCTGCACATCGCGGCCGTCGCCATGAGTGGCGTGCAGCTCGAAGTCGAACAGGGAGAACTCCAGCTGGCGCACCATCATCAGCCCGGACTGGAAGTTCTTCGCCGCCAGCATCTTGTCGAGCATGGCCTGCGGCAGCGCCTCGCCGCTTTCATAGTGGCCGGAGATCAGCGCCAGGCCTTCCGGCTCCCAGCACCAGTTTTCCATGAACTGGCTCGGCAGCTCGACCGCATCCCAGGCCACGCCGTTGATGCCCGAGGCGCCGGCGTGTTCGACGCGGGTCAGCAGGTGGTGCAGGCCGTGGCCGAATTCGTGGAACAGGGTGGTGACTTCATCGTGGGTCAGCAGCGCCGGTTTGCCCGGTGCGGCCGGGGTGAAGTTGCACACCAGGTTGGCTACCGGGGCGATCAGCTTGCCGTGGGCATCGCGGCGCTTGTCGCGGGCACCGTCCATCCAGGCGCCGCCGCGCTTGTTGGCGCGGGCGTAGAGGTCGAAGAAGAAGCGCCCGACGTGCTCGCCGTTTTCGCTGATCTCGAACAGGCGCACGTCCGGGTGCCAGCTGTCGAAGCCGCTGAGTTCCTTGATCTGGATGCCGTAGAGCTTCTCGACGATGGCGAACAGGCCGCTGAGCACCTTGTCCACCGGGAACCAGGCGCGTACTTCTTCCTGCGACAGGCTGTAGCGCTGCTGGCGCAGCTTCTCGCTGTAGTAGCCGACGTCCCAGCTGTGCAGGCCGTCCAGGCCCTGCTCGGCGGTGAAGGCCTTGAGTTCGGCCAGGTCCTGCTCGGCGAAGGGTTTGCTGCGCACGGCCAGATCACGTAGGAAACTCAGCACCTGCTCGGTGCTGTCGGCCATCTTGCTGGCCAGGCTCAGCTCGCTGTAGTTGGCGAAGCCGAGCAGGGCGGCCAGCTCCTGACGCAGGTCGAGAATCTCGGCCATCAGCGGGCCGTTGTCGTTGTGTCCGGCATTCGGCCCCTGATCGGAGGCGCGGGTGCAGTAGGCGGCGTACACCTCTTCGCGCAGGGCGCGGTCGTCGGCGTAGGTCATCACCGCGTAGTAGCTGGGGAATTCCAGGGTGATCAGCCAGCCGTCGAGGCCCTTGGCCTGCGCTGTCTGCTGCATCTGTGCCTTGGCTGAATCGGTCAGGCCGCTCAGTACCTTTTCGTCGGTGACGTGTTTGGTCCAGGCCTGGGTGGCATCGAGCAGCTGGTTGGAGAACTTGCTGGTCAGCTCGGACAGGCGCATCTGGATTTCGCCGTAGCGCTTCTGCTGCTCGGCCGGCAGGTCGATGCCGGACAGGCGGAAATCGCGCAGGGCGTGTTCGAGGATGGTCTTCTGCGCCACGTCGAAACCGGCGGCCTCGGGGCTTTGCGCCAGCGCTTCATAGGCCTGGAACAGCGGCTTGTTCTGGCCCATTTCGGTCCAGTATTCCGACAGCTTGGGTAGGCAGGCTTCATAGGCGGCACGCAGCTCGGGGCTGTTGCACACCGCGTTGAGGTGGCTCACCGGGCTCCACGCCTGGCCCAGGCGCGCGCCCAGTTCGTCCAGTGCCAGCACCAGGCCGTCCCAGCTCGGGTTGGCCTGCTGCGCTTCGAGCAGCTGGGCGATGGCGGCGCGGCTGTCGGCCAGAATCTGCTCAATGGCCGGCTCGACATGCTCGGGTTTGATCTGCGAGTAGGGCGGCAGGTCGAAGTCTTGCAGCAGGGGATTGGTCGCGGTCACGGCGAGGCACCTGTAACGAGTGGAGATTGGGTGGGACGCAGGGTCGCGGAAATAATCCGCACGTCATAACCACCGACATGGGGTTCATCTTAATTACAATCAAGCTTTCCCGCAGCTTTGGAGATTTCTATCGTGGCGATTCGCAGCTACCAGCAATTCACCCCGCAACTCGGTGAACGGGTATTTGTCGATGCCAGTGCCGTGGTGCTGGGCGACGTTGAAATCGGTGATGACAGCTCGGTCTGGCCGCTGACCGTAATCCGTGGCGACATGCACCAGATCCGCATCGGCGCGCGCAGCAGCGTGCAGGACGGTAGCGTGCTGCACATCACCCACGCCGGCCCGTTCAACCCGGATGGCTATCCGCTGATCATCGGAGATGAAGTCACCGTCGGGCACAAGGTCACCCTGCACGGTTGCACCCTGGGCAACCGCATTCTGGTCGGCATGGGCAGCATCGTCATGGACGGTGCGGTGGTCGAAGACGAAGTGATCATCGGCGCCGGCTCCCTGGTGCCGCCGGGCAAGCGCCTGGAGAGTGGCTTCCTCTACGTCGGCAGCCCGGTGAAACAGGCGCGCCCGCTGACCGACAAGGAGCGCAGCTTCTTCAGCTACACGGCGGGCAACTACGTGAAACTCAAGGATCTGCACCTGGTCGAGGGTTACCACCTGTGAGCACCACCGAGCTGACTATCCGTCCCATCGAGGCCGCCGATTTCGACCAGGTCTGGCCGATCATCCGTGACGTGGTGCAGGCGCAGGAAACTTACGCCTACGACCCGGCCATGGATCGCGAGATGGCCTGGAAAACCTGGGTCGAGCTACCGCGCGCTACCTTCGTCGCCGAGCAAGGCGGGCAGATTCTCGGCACTTACTACATCAAGGCCAACGCCGCCGGCCCCGGCGACCACGTGTGCAACTGCGGTTACATGACCGCCCCGGCGGCACGCGGCAAGGGCGTGGCCAGCGCCCTGTGCCGCCACTCGCTGCAGATCGGCCGCGAGCTTGGCTTCAGCGCCATGCAGTTCAATAGCGTGGTGGCGAGCAACGAGGTGGCCGTGGCGCTGTGGCAGAAGCACGGTTTTGCCATCGTCGGTACCCTGCCCAAGGCCTACCGCCATGCGCGGCTGGGGCTGGTGGATTGCTATGTGATGTTCCGCTCGCTGAACCTTGCCTGAGCGCTGTTTCAACGCCAGTGGCGCAGTGGATGGGTATCCTTGCCGGTTCCATGATTGACCGTAAAGGATTGCCCCCATGCTTGCAGCCAGCCCGCTGGCGACACCTGAATGTGCCGCCCCGGACTCCCCGGAGACATTGCCGCGCGCCATGATGAACGTCGCCCTGTTGGTGGCCGGGGGGGTGCTGCTGTGCGGTTTGCTTGAGGAGGCGCTGTTCAGCCAGGCAGGATTTTCCACCGCGCTCTACTACCTGCCGGAGACCCTGGGCTGGTGGGCCGGGCATCTGCTGGCGGTAGCCCTGTGCACGTTCTGTCTGGCCCAGTCATATCTGCAGCGCCATGGCCTGGGGGATGGCCTGAACCGGCGCAGGCTGCTGCTGGCTTACGGCCTTGGCAGCCTGCTGATGTACATCGCGATGGCGCTGGTCTACCGCTTTGGTTTCTTCTGGCTATTCGAAAACGTCGACATCTGGGGTGAAGGCCAGCTGGCTGGCCCGCTGCTTCTGGTGCTGTTCGGCCTGCTGCAGTTTGTCGTGGAGATCGTTCTGCCGCTGTACCTGAGCCTGCATCTGCTGGCGCCGAAAGCGAGCGGGGCGGTGCCGGTCCGTCGGGTAAGTGGCAGCACCCTGGCGCTGTGCTTTGCCGGCGTGTTGCTGGTGGTGAATGTGAAGCTGACGGGTCAGGTGTTGCAGCTGCTCGATATGTTCGGCGTGGACTACGGCGGTGGCGTGTGGAATCAGCCGATCGTGCTGGCCAATGCCGGGTTATTGGCACTGGTCTGCTATGGCGCGGCGCGGCGTGCCCTGCCTGAGCGGGTCAGGGGCTTCAACCTCGGGCGTCTGCTGCTGGCCGTTGCGCTGACCCTGCTGCTCTATGGCTTCTACGCCGTGCTGGTCATTGCGCTGATGCAACAGCTGATCCTGGCCGGAGCGGTGTTCTGGCTGCTGATCGCACTGGTGGTTTTCGGCCTGTTGCAACTGGGGCTGTTCTGGCCGCTGACCCTGCTCGGCCTGCGCTGGGGTTATCGGCCGCAGGCCGCCTGAGGCGTTCGGGCGAAGGGGAGCGCTATTCGCTGGAGCAGGGAGTAGCGCTTTTGGGCGGTCTAATTTGGTAGCTCAGAAATATTTCTTTGCGCCTTTGTGTTCCTTCGACTGCTGAGCAAGCAGCCTCATGTAAAGAAATCGCCGTTTTCTTTATGCGTTGGGCGTTACGTGTAAAGAAAACGGCGTTTCTTTTACACGTTGTCTATTGCAGCCGAGCTGTCTGCTCCGCCACCAGCGCCCGAATCGCCCGCAAGCAACGCATTTCCCCTGCATGGGTGGCGCGCAGTTCCGGGCGTTGGGCTGCTAGCTCGGCGTTTTCCTGCTCTGTTTGTGCCAGCAATTCATCGGCGTGCGCGACGATGCGTGCCTGCATGCGCTGCAACTGTGCGTTGGCCGGGGAACGTTTAAGGCCCAGCGCTTCGGCGGCATCGAGCAGAAGCTGGCGGTCGATACGTGCCAGGTGCGATTCGCCAAGGATCGGCCAGGCCAGGGTGGTTGCCTGTGGCCAACGATCCTGGTCGAAGGCACGGGTTTCATAGACGGCGGTGCTCAGCAGGTCATAGAAGGGCGACAACTGCTGGCCGCGCGGGCCGACCAGAAAACTGATGTTCTTCAAGTGGGCATCGGTATTGCCGATCAGTACATTGAACAGCAGCCAGTTGAACAGGCGTGTGCGGGTAACGGCGGGAGCTGTGCTCAGCGTTAGTAGCTGAACGAGGCGTTCGATGCTGCCAGCCTGGTATTTGAAGTGGCGATCCAGGCCGAGCATCTGGCAGGCGTCGATGCTGTGCAGGCGTTGCCAGGTGTCGCCCTGTGCCTGGCGGTCGAAGCGCTCGATCAGGTAGATCGGCTGGGGCACGTAATGACGGCGGACGCTGGGTACGGCAAGGCCGACGCGCGCGGCGAGGCGCATGCAGAACCACTCGTTGATCACCGAATGGGCGAAGGCGGGCTCGGGGTGATCCGGTTTGAGGATATGTGTCGAGGGTGCGGCGCCGACGGGTTCATACAGCTCGCCGCCTTTGAGCACCACGGCCAGCTTGTGCTGGGCGCCGGCCAGTGACATTCGCTTGTGGGCTTCGTGGGTCAGTGGCAGGCGCGGCATGGCGATGATGCGTCTGGCCAATGCCTCATCCGTCAAGGCTCGCAGTTCGCCTGTCGGCAGTGTTTCGCCCGCTGGCAGAAGGGTCAATGAGCCGGCCGATTCGGCGCCGTAGTATGTCAGCAGGGCGAAGGCGTCGTTGGCCTCCAGGCGCGCATCGGCGGCCAGCAACTGGCGCTGGCCTTCCTCGGGCAGCAGGTTGTCAAAGTACCACTGCACTGGGCGTTGGCTGCTGTTGTCGACGATGCTGCCCTGTGCCCGTGGCAGGTTTGGGCAAAGGTCAAAGGCGGCCCAGTCGTCGGCATAGCGGAAGCTCCATACGCCATTGTCGTCGTACAGATGCCCCACCAGGCGATCACCGATCCAGGCCAGCAGCTCGCGATTCATGCGTCAGGCTCGCCGGAAAGACTTTCCACCTCATCCGGCAGATCGACGATCAAGCGCAGGCCGAGGCCGTCGAGCACCTGAAACAGCTTGCCCCACTGCACGCTTTCGCTACCGCGCTCGACCTTACCGAGAAAATTCTCGCTGACGCCAATGCTGCCGGCGGCGTCATCCTGGCGGATGTTTTGCGCCTTGCGCGTTCGGCGGACCAACTCGCCCAATTCGGCAGCGCTCTTGAGTGTGGTTTGCATATTAAATCCTCACGTTCGTAAGGAATCTGGCACGTAATACCTAGGTAGGCAAGATAATCCTCACGCTTGTGAGGATTTCTGCGTTCGCCAGTGTGTACTATCAATCAATCCTTACAATCGTGAGGATTGCTGCGCGCTGATTAAACCCAGAGCCTCGTAGTCGAGGTGGCTACAGCCATGGATGCGTGGGCCGTAGTTCAACGGCAGGGCTCCGAGCAGATTATCGGGTTGGCGCCAGATGCCGGCTTCCTCATCGCGGTGCAGGGCATCTTCACTGCCAAATAGCCCGCTCCCGAAATCACTACCTGGCTAGGGCTTTCCGGCTGGCTCTGCTTCTGTCGCCTGCCAGCCGCCACCCAGTGCCCGTGCCAGGGCCACGCCGCTCTGCAGGCGGGCCAGGTGCAGCTGGGCGCTCTGGTCTTCGGCGGCGTACAGCGTGCGCTGCGCATCGAGCAGGTTGAGCAGGTCGTCGGCGCCGGCCTGGTAGCGTTCCTCGGCCAGCTGCAGGGCGCGCCGGGCTTGCGCCTGCACCTGTTGCTGGGCCTGCCACTGGGCTTCGGCGCCGCTGCCGGCGTTGAGCGCCACCTGCACATCGGCAAAGGCTTCGACGACGCGCTGGCGGTAGCTGGCCAGCAGCTCTTCGCGGCGTGCGGCGCTGCGTTCGCGCTCGGCGGCCAGGGCGCCGCCGTCGAAGATCGGCGCGGTCAGGGCGGCGCCCAGCGAGTAGAGCGGATCGGCCAGCACCCGACTCAGGCTGGCCGCGTTGCCGCCGGCGCCGGCACTCAGATCGAGACGTGGCAACAGCGCCGCGCGGGCTGCGCGCAGGTCGGCCTCGGCAGCATTCAGCTGGGCTTCGGCGCTGGCCAGATCGGGCCGGCGCAGCAGCAGCGCGCTGGGCAGCCCGGGCGCCAGTTGCGGCGCCAGCAGGGCGCTGAGTGCGCTGGCCGTCGGCGCCGCCGGCTGGGCCTCGCCGAGCAATACGGCGAGGCTGCTGCGCAGGTCATCGGCCTGCTGGCGCAGGGCGGCGCGATTACGCTGCTGTTCGGCCAGCAGGCCGCGCTGCTGGGCCAGCTCCAGCGGCGTGGCGGCGCCGGCGGCGTAGCGCGCCTCGACGGTGCTGAGCAGGCGCCGGGCATTGTTCAGGTTGAGGTCGGCCAGGCGCAGGCGTTCGGCCAGCGCCACCTGCTGTAGCCAGGTGTCCACCAGGGTGGCGGTCAGGCTCAGGCGCAGGGCGTCGCGGTCGAAGCGGCTGGCTTGCAGGGTGGCCTGTGCGGCATCGCGTCCGGCGCCCAGGCGGCCCCACAGATCCACCTCGTAACTGGCCAGCAGGCCGGCGGTGTAGGCATTGCCGGCGCCGTCGCCATGGCCGCCGAGGCGCCCCTCGCGGCTGGCGCCGAGGTTGCCGTCCAGGCGCGGCAGCAGCGGTGCGCCGGCCGCGCGGGCGCTGGCTTCGGCCTGGCGCAGGCGTGCGGCGGCGCCCGCCAGGTCGTGGTTGGCGGCCAGCGCCCGGCTCACCAGGGCATCCAGTTCGCTGCTGGCAAAGGCGCGCCACCAGTCGTTGGCGGGCGCGCTGGCGTCCGTCTGCGCATGGCGCCAGGCGTCGGGAGGGGCGGGCAGATCGACGGGGGCGGCGTTATGCGTGGCGCAGCCGGCGAGCAGGGCGCTGGCGAGCAGCAGGGGCAGAGAGCGGAGCATGGGCAGTCCTGTCATTGCGCGGCGAGGGCCACGACCGGGTCGAGACGGGCGGCGGTGCGTGCCGGCAGGTAGCCGAACAGCAGGCCGGTGCCGACCGCGCAGGCGAAGGCCAGCAGCATGGCCGAGAGGGAGAACACCAGCGGCACGTCCCACCACAGCAGCAGGGCGCCGAAGCCGAGGCCGCCGGCCACGCCGGCGCTGCCGCCGAGCAGGGTGACCAGCACCGACTCGGTGAGGAACTGACGGAGGATGTCGCGCTGACGCGCACCGGTGGCCATGCGGATGCCGATCTCGCGGGTGCGTTCGCGCACGCTCATCAGCATCACGTTCATCACCCCGATGCCGCCGACCAGCAGCGACACGGCGGCGATCAGGCCGAGCATCAGGGTCATGCTCTGCCGCGTCTCGGCCTCGGCCTGCAGCTTGGCCGCCGAGTTGTACACGCGGAAATCCTCGCGCCCGTGGCGCTGGCGCATCAGCTCTTCCAGCGCCGTCTGCGCCTGGCCGACCAGCGCGCTGTTGCGCACCTCGATGGCGCCGTAGCTCTCGTCGCGCAGCTTGGGGAACACCCGCACCACGCCGGTGCTGTGCGGCACCAGCACCTGCTCGTCGGGGTAATTGCCGCCGGCCTCGCTGCCTTTTTCGCTCATCACCCCGATCACCTCGAAGGGCGCGCTGTTGATCAGGATGATCTGCCGCAGCGGATCGCCGCCCTCGGGGAACAGGTTCTGGTAGACCTCATGGCCGAGCACCGCCACCGGGGCGATCTCGTCATTCTCCGCGGCGCTGAAGAAGCGCCCGCGCGCCACCGGCCAGTGGTGAATCGCCGGCAGCTGTTCGCCGACGCCGAGCACCTCGGTCTGCAGCGCCTGCTGGCCGTGACGGATCAGTGCCGGGTCGCGCAGGATCGGCATCATCCGCGCCACCTCGCGCAGCTGGCCGATGGCGGCGAAGTCATCCATGGTGAGCACGCCGATCGGCCCGCCCGTGCGGGGCACGCTGCTGCCGATGTACATCATGTTGGCGCCCATCACGCCCATTTCGGCCACCACCTTCTGCCGCGCGCCTTCGCCGACGGCGAGCATGACGATCACCGAGGCCACGCCGATGATGATCCCGAGCAGGGTCAGCGCGGTGCGGAAACGGTGGATCAGCAGCACCCGCCAGGCGCTGCGCAGCATCTCGCCGAGCTCGGCGGTGAAGGTCGCGCCGTGGTCGCGGCCGGCATGCTGCAGGTCCGGCGGCGGCAGCGCATGCTGCGGCTGGGCGCCGCCGCTGTCGGCGATCACCTCGCCGTCGCGGACCTCGATGACCCGCCGCGCCTGAGCGGCGACCTCGCGGTCGTGGGTGATCAGGATGATGGTGTGGCCGGCGTCGGCCAGCTCGTGCAGCAGCGCCATCACCTCCTTGCCGCTGTGGCTGTCCAGCGCGCCGGTCGGCTCGTCGGCGAGGATGATGCGCCCGCCGTTCATCAGCGCGCGGGCAATCGACACCCGTTGCTGCTGGCCGCCGGACAGCTGCCCGGGGCGATGCTCCTGGCGCGCCTCCAGGCCCAGGCGCTGCAGCAGCTCGGCGGCGCGGGCATGGCGCGCGGCGGCCGGGGTGCCGGCGTAGATGGCCGGCACCTCGACGTTCTCCCGCGCCGACTCGGTGGCGATCAGGTGGTAGCCCTGGAACACGAAGCCGAACGCCTCGCGGCGCAGCCAGGCCAGCTGGTCGGCATCGAAGGCGGCCACATCCTGGCCGGCGAAGCGATAAGTGCCGGCGCTGGGGCGGTCGAGGCAGCCGAGGATATTCATCAGGGTCGACTTGCCGGAACCGGAGCTGCCGACGATGGCGACGAACTCGCCGGCGCGGATGCTCAGGTCGATTCCGCGCAGCACATCCACCGCCGGTGCGCCGTCCGTACCGCCATAGGTACGGCGGATGCCCTGCAGTTCGATCAGCGCAGTCACCACTGGAACCTCGGCAGGCCCTCGTCGGCCGCCAGCTCGCCGGTGATCAGGCGCTCGCCTTCCGCAAGGCCGGCGGTGATTTCCGCCACCTGGCGATCACGCGCGCCAACCTCGACCGCACGCGCCTCGGCCTGGCCGTCGGCGCCGAGCACGCGCACCTGCCAGGCGCCGGGGTGACCCTGCAGGGCGTCCAGCGGCGCGGTGAGCACGTCATCGGCGGTGGCGGTGACGAACACCACCTGCGCGGTCATCTGCGGCATCAGCTCGCCGTCGGCGTTGTCCACCTCGAACAGCACGGTGTACTGCACCACCTTCTCGGTTTCACTGCTGCTGGTGCTCGCTTCGCCCTGGCTGCCGGCCGGCACCGGCGGTGCCGGCAACACCTGACGCACCTCGCTGTGCCAGCGCCGCTGATCGCCGCCGAGGGTGGTGAAATACAGCGGCAGGCCGCTTTTCAGGCGGCGGATATCGGCCTCGGAGACGCGTGTCCAGCCGGTCATGCTGGAGAGGTCGGCAATGCGCATCACCGTCGGCGTCTGGTAGGTGGCGTTGAGGGTCTGGCCCTGCTTCACGTCCACGCCCAGCACCGACCCGGCGATCGGCGCATAGATGCGCGTGTAGCTCAGTTGCGCCTCGTTGCCGCGCAACCGCGCCCGCGCCTCGGCCACCTGGGCGCGCAGTTGCTGCAGGCGGGCCTCGGCCGAACGCAGCTCGGCCACGGCAATCTGCACATCCTCCTCGCGGGTCGCCTCGGCCCGCAGCAGGCGCTGCTGGCGACGGTGCTGCTGGCGCGCCAGATCAAGCTGCGCCTGCTGCTCGGCCTGCTGCGCGCGCAGCCCGTCGAGCGCGGCGCGGTCGGCCTCCACCGTGGCCTCGTGCAGGCTGGCATCGATCTCGGCGAGCAACTGGCCCTTCTCGACGTGGTCTCCCGGCTCCACCAGCAGACGCATGATCTGCCCGGACACCTGCGCGCCGACCTCCACCGAATGCCGCGGCTGCAAGGTCGCCATGGCTACCACGGTGGCCTCGACATTCCCGCGCGCTACCGGCTCGCTGGCATAACGCACCGCCGGCGCCCGGCTGAACCAGCCCGCCAGACTCAGCAGGAGCACCACGATTGCCGCCAGCCAGACCAGGCGGCGCGGAGAAAAGCGGGAAAACATCATGGACAAGCTCGACCTGAATGATCATCCGTGAGCCTGCGCAGCAGGTGCGCGGCGCAGGAAGTGAGATGCGGATCCTGAGGGGCCACCTGTAGGGGGTGGTGCGACAAGGGCGTCGGCAGTGACGCTCCACCTACAAAGACGGATGAGTCGCGCCGACCTGCTGTCCGTTTGTTCAGCTGAATGAAACAAAATATTTCATGAACGAAGCTGTTGTACGGCCCAACCCGCATTGGGCGCTGCTGACAATTGCCTTATCCTTGCGACCTCCCTGAGCTGCCGAAGCCTGACGTCCCATGCATCACTCCATCATCCTCTTCGATCTCGACGGCACCCTGACCGACCCGCGTGAGGGCATCACCCGCTCGGTGCAGTACGCGCTGGCCAAGCTGGGGATCGATGAGCCGGACCTGACGGCGCTGGAACATTTCATCGGCCCGCCGCTGTTGCAGTGCTTCATGAGCAGCTATGAACTGGACGAGGCTACCGGCTGGCAGGCGGTGAACCACTACCGCGAGCGCTTCAAGGTCACCGGGTTGTACGAGAATCAGCTGTTCGACGGGGTGCCTGCGCTGCTCGAGTCGCTGCAGGCGCAGGGTCGCACGCTGTATATCGCCACCAGCAAGCCGACGGTGTTTGCCGAGGAGATTGCCCGCCATTTCGGTTTTGCCCGTTACTTCAAGCGTATCTATGGCAGCGAGCTGGACGGCACGCGCACCAACAAGGTGGAGCTACTGGCGCACCTGTTGCAGAGCGAGGGGATTGTTGCGACAGAGGCGCTGATGATCGGCGACCGCAAGCACGACCTGATCGGAGCGCGCAGCAATGGTCTGCAGGCGGTGGCCGTGGGCTATGGCTTTGGCAGTCGTGAGGAGCTGGCAGGCGAGGCGCCGGCCTATCATTTCGACACGCTGGCGCAGTTGCACCAGGCATTCAACCGCTGAGGTTCGCGGCGGAGTCAAGGCAGGCGCGGTCGCCGTTTGTAGACATCATGGATTGCATCGCAACCTATTGAAGGCAATCCATGAGCTGATTAGTCATGAGCTTCAGCCGGACTGATCGAGCGCCGCTGGAGCAGCCCTGTAGCCCGGATGGAATCCGGGACGGCTTACCAGTGTCATGACACGGATCACATGTCGGCATGTGCTCGGTGCTTTTGGGTAGGGTGCGCTGCGCGCACCGCGAAGACCGCAGTACTTGCCTGGTGCGCACGGCACACCCTACGAAAAGCCGTCCGACCGACAGTTGATCTGTGGCGCAACACCAGGCCGCCCGATCTTTCCCGGCTTTCATCCGGGCTACCCGCTTGGCTGAGCATCGTTGCTAATCGGGATCCATGATGTCTGCAGCCAAGGTGCCCAAGGCCGCTTTTGCGGCACCTCGTCGCTACGGTAATCAGTCGTTGCGCTGGTAGATGATCTTCTTGCTGCCACCGTCGCAGCTGCCGACCACCATGCTCTGGTCCTGCACCTCGTCGTTGGGCACGATTTCCAGCGTGTAACTGGGCACGTTGTTGGCCTGAATCTTCACTTCGATTTCCTGCTTGAGTTCTTCGCAGGGTTTGGGCGCTGCCAGCGCTCCGCCTGCCAGCATCAGCAGGGCCAGGGCAGGGATGATCCGTTGCATCACGCTTACCTCCAGGGGTGTTCGAGACCTGTGAGGTTGGACTGGCAGATTGCCAAGCAGTTCTAGTGGTCTTGCTGCAGGGCCGTCAGCTTTGTCTGGCGCTCGGCATCCGGCAGGCGGCCCAGAGCGGCGACGGCTGCATAGAAGCGTGGCCAGTCCCGTCCTTCGCGAGCGAACAGTGCCGCGAATGCGGGCACCCACTGATCATAGAGGCCGAACGGCAGCAGCTTGGCGTTGTTCAACGGGCCTTCGACCCAGGCGTCGTAGCGCCCCTGGCCGCGCCATTGCTGTTGGCGCAGGGTCCGATAGTCGCGGCGCAAACGCTCGAATTCGGTCTGTTTGGCCTGGCGCATGGCCGCGACAGGCAGGTCGCTGGCGTAGAGCTGACGCAGACGCTCGCGGCTGGCCAGTACCAGTTCGACGAACTGCTGGCGTTGTTTATCGTTGCTGGCTGGCGGTGTTTCCCCGCGTGCGGCGTGCCACTGGCGCAGCCCCTCGTGCTCGACGAAGGTGGCGAACGACTCGTTGAAGGCCGTGTCGCCCGGCAGGTAGTACTGCTGGTGCGCCAACTCGTGGAAGATCACCGCCACCAGGCGCTCGTCGCTCCAGCGCAGCATGGTGTTGAGCAGCGGGTCATCGAACCAGCCCAGCGTGGAGTAGGCCTCGACGCCACCGATATAGGTATCCAGCCCCTGCTGTCGTAGCAGCGCGGCGGCGCCGCGGGCACGGCCTTGCTGGTAGTAGCCGCGGTAGGCGACGCAGCCGGCGATGGGGAAGCAGTGCAACTGCGGGTCGAGGGAGAACTCGGGCGTGGCGAAGACGTTCCACACCACGAAGGGGCGCTGCAGATCGGCATACAGTCGATAGCTGCGGTTGTCCGGCAGGTGCAGGTTGCTGCTGGCGAAGTCCCTGGCCTGCTGTGACAGTTGCAGGCGTCTGGCCAGGCCGGCGTCTGTCTGCAGGTCTTCCAGCATGCGTTCGACGGGCTGGCGTGCCTGCAGCAGTTGCCACTGGCCCTGGCCGAGATGGGCGTAGTAATCCAGTGTCGAGCAGCCGCCCAGCAGCAGGGCCAGCAGGGGAACCGCGATGCGCCGCAGCAGGTCGATGGAGGAGGTATTGAGCATGCGCTCACGCTAGCCGATCCGGGGGATTGGCGCCTAGTATTTTCCCTGTACCGATGCCAGCCCACAAAGCTGGTGCCCAAACCAGACCGGAGGCCGATATGCGTGCCTTGCTTGTTCTACCCGCTGCGCTGCTGCTCGCAGCCTGCGCTTCGCCCTTGCCTCAGCCCGATCCCCGCCAGGCCTGGGTCGAGCTGTATTCCACGGCAGACACCCTGTTGATGGCGGACCGCCTGGACGGCAAGCGCTGGCCCGACGGGCGCTACTTCCAGGTCACGCCTGGCAAGCACGAGCTGGAAACACGTTTTCAGTTCGAGGTGCGCAGTGGTTCGATCGGCATGCAGAGCGAGCCGCTGCGCATGACCTGCGAGATTCGCCTGCGTTACGACGACTTCGCCGCCGGCCAGCGCTACCGGGTCGAGGCCAGGCCGTTGCTGATGAAGGCGCAGGCCTGGCTGTACGACGATCAGCGCAACGTGCTGGCGCGTGGCGAGGTGTTGCGCTGCGGCACGGCGATCTAGGCGGCGGAACGCGTGGTGCGCACGGCGCACCCTGCAGACGCCGGTTCAGCTGTCGAGAACCACTTCCAGGGTGATCTTGGCATTGAGCACCTTGGAAACCGGGCAGCCGGTCTTGGCGGTTTCCACGGCCTTCTCGAAGGCTGCGCGGTCTGCGCCGGGGATTTTCGCCTGCAGTGACAGGTGCACGGCGCTGATCTCGAAGCCGCCTTCGACCTTATCCAGCGTGACCTCCGCTTTGGTGTCGATGCTTTCTGCGGTCATCCCCGCGTCGCCCAGCTCCTTGGACAACGCCATGGAGAAGCAGCCGGCATGGGCTGCGCCGATCAGCTCTTCGGGGTTGGTGCCGGGTTTGTCTTCGAAGCGGGTGTTGAAGCCGTAGGGGGAATCCTTGAGCACGCCACTCTGAGTGGAAATGGTGCCCTTGCCATCCTTGATGCCGCCCTGCCAGTGGGCCGATGCAGTCTTTTTCATGTGCGCTCTCCCATTGCTTGAACGAGGCCGCCGGAGTGGCGACCTCTCAGCATTCAGAGGGCGATGAGGCGCACAAGTTCGGACTCAGTCACGTTGCAGCTCGGCAACGATGTCGAAGGCGTGCAGGCGATCGGCGAAGTCGTACATGTCGCAGGTGAAGATCAGCTCGTCGGCGTCGGTCTGCTCCAGCAGCTGTTCCAGGCGTTGGCGGATTGTCGTCGGGCCACCGATGGCGGCCAGGCCGAAGAACTCGCTGACTGCCTGACGCTCGTGCGGCAGCCACAGGCCTTCCATGCTCGCCACCGGCGCTCGCTGCACCAGGCTCTGGCCACGGATCAGCGCCAGGATGCGCTGGAACGCGGACGTAGCCAGGTACTGGGCCTGTTCGTCGCTGTCGGCAGCCAGCAGCGGTACGCCGAGCATCACATAGGGCTTGTCGAGCACGGCCGAGGGTTTGAAGGTGTTGCGGTAGATACGTATCGCCTCATGCATGTAACGCGGTGCGAAGTGCGAGGCGAAGGCATAGGGCAGGCCCTTCATGCCGGCCAGCTGAGCGCTGAACAGACTGGAACCGAGCAGCCAGATGGGCACGTTGGTGCCGCTGCCGGGCATGGCGATCACCCGCTGACCGGGTTCCCGTGGGCCCAGGTAGGCCTGCAGTTCTTCGACATCGTTCGGGAAGTCCTCTGCGCTGCCATCGCGGCTGCGACGCAGGGCATGGGCGGTGTACTGATCGGCCCCGGGGGCGCGCCCCAGGCCCAGCTCGATGCGGCCCGGATACAGTGTAGCGAGGGTGCCGAACTGCTCGGCGATCACCAGCGGCGCATGATTGGGCAGCATCACCCCGCCAGCGCCCAGGCGAATGCTGGTGGTGCCGGCGGCCAGATAGCCGATCAGCACGGAGGTAGCGGAACTGGCGATGCCATCCATGTTGTGGTGTTCGGCGACCCAGAAGCGCTCGAAGCCGAGGCTTTCGACATGGCGGGCCAGGGCCAAAGAGTTGTGCAGGGCCTGCGCCGCGTCACCATCGTCGCGAATCGGCGCCAGGTCGAGGGTGGAGAGCTTGATCGAGGTCAATCGGCTCATGGGGAGTCTCCTCAGAACCTTTTTACGAGCTCGCGAGCTAGAGATCGCAAAAAGGTTAGCAATGCGTGGCCGGCTACTCTAACCCCTCGAGCTTCGGGTGCACACGCCCGCCCGGGCATAGTCATCATCGATGCGGATGATTCGCCGGCGTGCCCGCCGGTGACCAGGGAACCATCAGCGCTGGCCTCATCCGGAGCGCCCCTGACGTTGGCTCCAGAACTGCTCGGCCAGCAGTTGCAGGCGTGCAGCCAGCCCGGCCAGCTGTTCGGCACTGCCGTGGCTGCGGGCGCTGGCCTCGGCGGTGCTCTCGCAGGCCTGACGGATGCCGTGCAGATTGCGCTGGATGTCGTCACCTACCGCACTCTGCTGCTCGACGGCACTGGCGATCTGCAGATTCATGTCGCTGATCTGGCCGACCCTCTGGGTGATGCCAGCCAATGCGTTGGCTGCCTGGCGCGCCTGGTTTGCAATGGCCTGAGCGCGTTGCTGGCTCTCGGTCATTACGCTGACACTGCCATCGATGGTGCCCTGCAGGCTGCCGATGATGGCGTCTATTTCGCCGGTTGCGGCCTGGGTGCGACGCGCCAGGGCACGGACCTCGTCGGCGACCACGGCGAAACCGCGCCCGGCTTCACCGGCGCGGGCCGCTTCGATCGCCGCGTTCAGTGCGAGCAGGTTGGTGCGCTCGGCAATGTCACCGATGACGGTCAACACTTGGCCGATTTCCCGGCTGCTGTCGGCCAACTGGCGGACTTGGTCATGGCTGGATTGCAACTGGTCGACGAGGGTGGCGATCTGTCTGCGAGTCTCTTCCACCAGCTGTCGGCCGTCGCCGCTCTCCAGGTCCGCTGCGTTGGCCGCGCTGGCGCTGAGCTGGGCGTTGCGCGCCACCTCCTGGACACTCACCGCCATCTGCCCCATGGCGCTGGCTACCTGCTCGGTGTCCTGGCGTTGTTGCAGGGTGGCGCGGTTGTGGTGGTTCACCGCGTCGGCCAGTTGCCCTGCCTCACCGCTGAGCTGCCTGGCCGAGTCGGCGATGCGCCCGACCACTGCACCGGACTCGGCCTGCGCGCTTTGCAACGCGAAGGCGATGGCGCCGAAATCATCGCGCCGGCCGCTGTACAGATATTGGCTGAGCGGGTTGTCGGCCTGACGCCGCGCCTGTGCGGCAAGACCCTGCAGTGGCCGCAGCGTGTGATGGATCAGCCCGCCCAGCAACAGGCCCAGCAGTGCACCGGCTGCCAGCTGCGGTAGCAGTGGCAGGTCCAGCGCCAGGCTTTTGAGCAGGCCAGCTGCAGGCGGCAGCAGCAGGCCGAGCAGGGCCAGACGATGGCCCGGTTCCAGCAACGGCCGGCGCAAGGTGCGTGGCATTTTCCCTGCGCGCAGTTCGGCATAGAGCGCTTCGGCTGCGGCGATCTGCGCGTCGCTGGCGGCGGTACGTACCGACTGGTATTCGACCACCTGACCATCCTTGCGCATGGGGGTGACATAGGCGCTGACCCAGTAGTGATCGCCGTTCTTGCAGCGGTTCTTCACCAGGCCCATCCATGAACGTCCGGCCTTGAGCGTCTGCCACAGGTGGGCGAAGGCCGCCGGGGGCATGTCCGGGTGGCGCACCAGGTTATGGTTGTAGCCGATCAGTTCCTCTTCACGGAAACCGCTGATGGCCACGAAGTCGGTGTTGACGTAGGTGACCGCGCCTTTGAGGTCGGTGGTGGAGAGGATATTGGCGCGCGGCTGCACCGGGACCTGGCGTCCGCTCACCGGCAAGTTGAGTTTCATGCCTGCAATTCCTTTACGCCCTGCTGTTCGCTCAACTCACACCACAGCCCCTCGAAACAATCCTCGCCGCTGAGCAGCCGTTGCAGATCACCAGGGTCGCGCGGGCGGCTGAACCAGTAGCCTTGCGCGTAGTGACAGCCCTCGCTGCTGAGAAAACTCAGCTGCGCCTGCTTTTCTACGCCCTCGGCTACCACTGCCAGCCCCAGGCTGCGGCCAAGACCGATGATTGCCCGGCTGATGGCCTGCGATTCGGCATCTTGCGGTGCGCCGGCGATAAAGCTCTTGTCCACCTTGATGATGTGCAGCGGGAAGCGCTTGAGGTAACCGAGCGAGGAGTAACCGGTACCGAAATCGTCGAGGGCGAGCTTCACCCCCAGGCTCGCCAGCTCGCGCAGGCAGGCCAGATTCTGTGCGCTGTCTTCCATCAGCTGACTTTCGGTGATTTCCAGCACCAGGCAGGAGGGTGGCAAGCCGCTTTGCCGCAGGATGTCCGCGACCCGTGCAGAGAAATCGCTCTGTTGCAGCTGGCGGCTGGACAGGTTGACCGAGCAGCGCAGGTCCGTTTGCCCTTTGTCCTGCCAGTCACGGACCTGGCAACAGGCCTGCTGCAAGACCCAGTCACCGACCGCGAGGATTTCGCCGGACTCCTCTAGGCAGGGAATGAACTCCAGCGGAGAGATGTCGCGCCCGTCATGCTGCCAGCGCAGCAGTGCCTCCACACCGATGAGCTTTGGCTGGTTGCCATCAAGCTGGCAAATGGGCTGATAGGCCAGGCGCAACTCGCCGCGAGCACGTGCCTGTGCCAGAGCGCTTTGCAGCTCCAGCTGGCGCTGCGCCTGCTGCTGCAGCTCACTGCTGTAGCGGGCAAATTGTGCCTTGCCTGCGCTCTTGGCGCGGTACAGGGCCAGGTCTGCAGCCTGTAGCGGATCGAGTTCTTGACCGCCCTCCTGCAGGGCGGCGATGCCGATGCTGGCGCTGACAGCCAGGGTCTGGTCTTGCAGGCGCAGCGGTACATGCAGGCAGTCGAGCATGCGTTGGGCGACGCGCTCGGCGTCGTTCATGCAGGCCAGATCATCGAGCAGGGCGACGAATTCGTCGCCACCGAAGCGTGCCAGGTGATCGCCCGGGCGCAGGCAGTGACTGAGCCGCTCGGCCACCTCCACCAGCACGCGGTCGCCGGTCTGGTGGCCAAGGCTGTCGTTGATCAGCTTGAAGCGATCGAGATCGATGAACAGCAGGGCGACCTCTCGTGCCCCGGCTCGTTGGCGACGTTGCACGGCCTGCTGCAGCAGTTCCGCGAGGCGCGCGCGGTTGGCCAGGCCGGTGAGTGGATCGTGGCGCGCGGCGTGGTGCAGTTGCTCCTGAGCTGCGCGCCGTTGACTGATATCGCTCTGCGAGCCCGCGATACGGCGCAACCCGCTGCTGCAGGTATCGGCCACACCGCGCACCAGCACCCACAGGTAGCTGCCGTCACGGCGGCGGATACGGTACTCGTGGTTGAGGAAAGGCGTGAGGCCGCTCAGATGATTGTCGATGGCCTGGCGCAGGCCGGGCAGGTCGTCGCTGTGGACGCGGCTGAACCAGCTCTGGCTGGTGGGCGAGAGACTGTCGCGGTCGAGGTCGAGCATGCGGATCCAGCGCTCGGACAGATAGAGCTGGTCCTGTTCCAGCTGCCACTCCCACAAACCGTCGTTGGCCCCACGCATGGCACGGGCATAGCGCGCCTCGCTGTCTTGCAATGCCTTGCGCTGGGCTGCGCCGTAACTGTCCAGGGCCAGACCGATGTCGAAGAACACTTTCTTGATCAGGCTGGAGAAGCAGTCGCTGGCCACCGAGGAGCCAAGCAGTTCGCCGAGCAGCTGGTTCAGATACAGGCGATAGGCGCCCAGATACCACTTCAGGTCGACCCCGGTGCGCTGGTGTACCCAGCCAATGCGCAGGCGTTCCAGGACGTAGGTTTCGTCCGGCGGGCTTTGCCAGAGGCCGCGATAGTAGTCCGCCTGACGCAGCTTGAGCCTTTCGGTGGTGGCCGGATCGCCGAGCACCGCGGCTGGGGCCGGATAGTCGGCAAGTTGCTCGTAGAGCGTGTCGACGAAGTGCTGGTTGGTGCGTTCGACTCGCTGGGCACAGCGCGCCAGACGCTCGTTATCGACCTGACGCCAGTCGAGAAAACGCAGGCGTTGTTGCAGTTCGTCCAGGTCCGGTGCGATGTGTTGCAGCAGGTCTTGGAATTCTTGTTCGTTGCCCATCTCAGCCTCTTGCTTTTCCTCAGCGCAAAAAAAAGCGCCGCAGACCGCGCTCCCCGAAGGAAGGCGGTCTGCGGCGCTCTGTCTTGCAGGCCCTTTGTCCTGCCCGGCAAAGCCGGTCTCCGCGGTGGGCGGAACCTACTGCGGCTAGTTTTTACCGCAATTGTTCAGGGCGGACAACTCTTCGAGGAGCTGGCTCAGGCGCTTGCGCAAGTCGGCCAGCTGCGCGGATTTGAACGAATGCCGGCTGCGTTCCAGCACGTCGATGGCGTCTTCCAGGCCGGCGTGAACGTCGCCCAGGCTGCCCTCTGGCAGACGCTGCAGCCAGCGGCACAGAGGCTTGTGTCGGCAATCTCCGGGCGTCTCGATGATCTGGCACTGATCTGCCTGGTGATGCAGCAGATGTAACACCCGCCGACAGGACTCGGTGTTCGGCAGGCTGAGCAGCAGGTGAGTCGTAGGCATGGCAGTAACGCTATATAGCGAATGGCCATTAATGCTAGGGCGCGGATCGAGGTGACTCATTGACGCCGGTCAGTCCGGCCTCTTCTTGTGAGTGACTGTGCCGGTGTTCGCGAAGACGTTGCCGGGAGAGGGTTGCTAGCGTTGTGCGCATTGGGCCCGGTATTCACCCGGGGTCAGACCGGTCCACTGGCGAAAGGCACGGAAGAACACACTGGGTTCGGAGTAGCCCAGCAGCAAGGCGATTTCCGTTGCCGGCAGGTGCCCGTCGCGCAAGTGCTGTTCGGCCAACTGGCGGCGGGTGTCGGCGAGCAGTTGCTGGTAACTGCAACCCTCATCGGCCAGGCGCCGCTGCAGGGTGCGTTCGCTGAGATTCAGTGATCGCGCCAGCTCCGCGCGATCCGGCTCGCCATGGGCCAGTTGCTCGCCGAGCAGACCGACCACCCGGGCGCTGAGGCTGGCGCTGGGCAGGCGGGCGAGCAGGGTTTCAGCGTGCTGACGCAGTATCTGCTGGAGCGGCGGATTGGCCTGGATCAACGGCACCTGGCACAGATCGCGTGGCAGGACGATGGCGTAATCGTCACTGGCAAAATGCAACGGACAGGCGAATACATCCGCGTAGGGGGTCAGATCATCGGGCTGCGCGTGGCGGAAGCGCGCTTCGAGCAGGTGAAAGCCATCCAGCAGCGGCAGAGTCGTCTGCACCCAGCAGGCCATCATCGCCAGCACGCGGATGCGGGTCGCCGAATGCTGCGGGTGCAGCGGGCGGTATAGCAGCGCCACTGCGTCGCCGCGCTCCTCGACCTGGAGTTCACCGCCTTCGCCGCCCAGCCTTTGATAGCGCAGGGCTGCATGCAAGGCATCAGCGAGGGTCGCGCTGCTCTGCAGCAGATAGCTGAGTACGCTGAAGGGTCCGGGCGCCAGATTGCGGCCAAGCAGCAGGCCAGGTTCTGGCTGTTGCAGACGCGCTGCGAGTTCCTGCCACAGGTCTTGCTGGACGCTGAAGCGGATGCGTGCATCGGGATCGGCGAGCTGTTCCTCACGCAGCTTGCAGGCACTCAGCAACGCCTGGCGATCAAGCCCGAGGCGGCTGGCAGCATGCAGGACTGCCTGGGTCAGGCTGGCGCTGACCGAGGCCTGCGAAGAGTCGGGAAGCTGGTTCGGCATCGCCCGATTCTGCCCAATGCCGACAGCAGGCGATAGCCCGTGCGGAACATAAGCAGTTACCAGCGATTGTTCGACAGCGCGTGCATATTCGCCGTGAGCGGTTAGACTTCCCACCCGGACGTCGCTCACAAGGCGCGCTCGCTCAAAACAACAGAAAAAGGAGATATCCCATGAAAGGCAAATCCTTGGCATGGGTCCTGTCCGCCGCGCTCGCGGGCACTGCCCTGAGTGGCATGGCACAGGCCGAAGAGAAATTCGTGACCATCGGCACCGGCGGCCAGACAGGCGTCTATTACGTGGCCGGTCAGTCCATCTGCCGTTTCCTCAACCGTGGCTCCGCCGAGCACGGCATCAAGTGCAACGCGCCAGCCAGTGGTGGCGGTGTGGCCAACGTGAATGGCATCCGCAGTGGCGAATTCAACTTCGGCATCATGCAGTCCGACCACCAGTACAAGGCCCTCAACGGCGCTGCGCCGTTCGAAGCCGAAGGCGCGATGAGCGATATCCGCGCGGTGTTCTCGCTGCAGAGCGAAGTGTTCACCATCCTCGCCCGTCGCGACGCCAACATCAAAAGCTTCGATGACCTCAAGGGCAAGCGTGTCAATGTCGGCAACCCGGGTTCCGGTCAGCGTGACACCCTGGAGGAGATCATGGCCGTCAAAGGCTGGGATCGCTCCGCGTTCGCCCTGGCTGCCGAGCTGAAGCCGGCCGAGCAGGCCAGTGCCCTGGGTGACAACAACATCGACGCCATGACCTACTTCGTCGGTCATCCGAATGGCGCGATCCAAGAAGCCACCACCACCACCGACGCCGTTCTGGTACCGGTGACCGGCGCCGAGATCGACAAGCTGCTGGCCGAGAAGACCTACTACACCAAGGCCGACATTCCTGGTGGTCTGTACAAGGGCAACGATCAGCCGACCCCGTCCATCGGCGGCAAGGCCGTGCTGTCCACCAGCGCCAAGGCTGACCCGGAAGTGGTCTACCAGCTGGTCAAGTCGGTGTTCGACAACATCGATCGCTTCAAGCGTCTGCACCCGGCATTTGCCGACCTGAAGGAAACCGACATGATCAAGGTCGGTCTGACTGCCCCGCTGCATGAAGGCGCCGAGCGCTACTACAAAGAGCGCGGCTGGCTGTAAGCCTCAGGCCCTGTCGGTCGATCCGGCAGGGCAATCTGCGATGCGCCGCCAGGCGCATCGCTCGATTCGCTTCTAGTGTTAAACAAACCCGCAGGCGCAGGTCTGCGGGTTTTGCCGTTTTCCGATTACTCGAATGCAGGTTCGCCCCATGCATGACAAGCAACTTTCCACCGAGGAACTGATCGCCCAGGACGTCGGCGCGCGTTTGCCCGTCGGCCCGATGGCCAAGGCGATCACCGGCCTGGCGCTGCTCTGGTCGCTGTTCCAGTTGTGGATCGCCTCACCACTGCCGTTCATCTTCGGCTTCGGTGTGCTCAACGATACCCAGACCCGTGCCATTCACCTGGCCTTCGCACTGCTGCTGGCGTTTCTCGCCTATCCGGCGTTCAGGACCTCGCCACGTGACCGCGTGCCGCTGCTGGATATCGCCCTTGGCCTGGTGGCTGCCGCCAGTGCCGCCTACCTGTTCATTTTCTATCAGCAGCTGGCCTTGCGCCCTGGCAGCCTGACCACGGGCGACCTGGTGACCGCCTGCATCGGTATCCCGCTGCTGCTGGAGGCGACCCGTCGTGCGTTGGGCCCGCCGCTGGCGATCATCGCCCTGGTCTTCCTCATTTACAGCGTGGCTGGCCCCTGGATGCCGGGGCTGCTGGCGCATCGTGGGGTCAGCTTCCACGCGCTGGCCAACCACCAGTGGATCACCACTGAAGGCGTGTTCGGTATCGCCCTGGGTGTTTCCACCAGCTTCGTCTTCCTCTTCGTCCTGTTCGGTGCGCTGCTCGAACGCGCGGGTGCCGGACATTACTTCATCCAGCTGGCGTTCAGCCTGCTCGGTCACTTCCGCGGTGGCCCGGCCAAGGCCGCGGTACTGGCGTCCGGTCTGACCGGGATGATCTCCGGCTCGTCGATCGCCAACGTGGTGACCACCGGTACGTTCACCATCCCGATGATGAAACGCACCGGCTTCTCCTCGGAGAAGGCCGGCGCGGTCGAGGTGGCATCGTCGGTCAATGGCCAGATCATGCCGCCGGTGATGGGCGCTGCAGCCTTCCTGATGGTCGAGTACATCGGCATGTCCTATGTCGAGATCATCAAGCACGCCTTCCTGCCTGCCGCGATTTCCTATATTGCGCTGCTCTACATCGTGCATCTGGAGTCGCTCAAGCTCGGCCTGCAGCCCATCGGTGGCCATCAGCCCAAGCCCTGGCTGCGTCGTCTGACCGGCTTCGCCTTCGGCGCAGCGTTGATCAGCGGTCTGTCGCTGGCCGTCTACTACGGCCTTGGCTGGCTCAAACCGGCGCTGGGCGAGTACGCCTTGCCGGTAATCGGTGTGCTGCTCGCGCTGGTTTACCTGGCCTTGCTGAAAGTCGCCGCCAGTGTGCCGGTGCTGCCGGCCGAAGACCCCAATGCGCCGCTGGAGGAATTGCCGCAGACCCGCGCGGTGTTGCTGTCCGGTCTGCACTTCCTGCTGCCGGTGGTGGTGCTGGTCTGGTGCCTGATGATCGAGCGTCTGTCGCCCGGTCTGTCCGCCTTCTGGGGCAGCGTGATGCTGATCATCATCCTGCTCACTCAGCGCCCGCTGCTGAGCTGGATGCGCCGCGATGGCAGTCATGACCACGGCACCTTCGTCGACGGCGTGGTCGACCTGCGCGAGGGCCTGATCGCCGGTGCGCGCAACATGATCGGTATCGGCATCGCCACGGCGGCGGCCGGCATCATCGTCGGTGCGGTATCGCAGACCGGTGTCGGTCTGGTACTGGCCGATCTGGTCGAGCTGCTGTCGATGGGCAACCTGCTGCTCATGCTGCTGCTGGTCGCGGTGTTCAGCCTGGTGCTCGGCATGGGCCTGCCGACCACCGCCAACTACATCGTGGTGTCCAGCCTGCTGGCACCGGTGGTGGTGGCGCTTGGGCAGCAGAACGGCCTGATCGTGCCGCTGATCGCGGTGCACCTGTTCGTTTTCTACTTCGGCATCATGGCCGACGTCACCCCGCCAGTAGGCTTGGCTTCGTTCGCTGCCGCTGCGGTGTCCAAGGGCGATCCGATCAAGACCGGTCTGGTGGCGTTCTTCTACAGCCTGCGCACCGCCGCCTTGCCGTTCCTGTTCATCTTCAACACCGACCTGCTGTTGATCGATGTGGACTTCTGGCACGGGGTGATCATCTTCATTGTGGCAACCATCGCCATGCTGATCTTCGCTGCCGGTACCCAGGGCTTCTTCCTGGTGCGTAGTCGCTGGTACGAGAGCGTGCTGCTGTTGCTGGTCGCCTTCAGCCTGTTCCGCCCTGGTTTCTGGATGGACATGGTGCACGACCCGTATCAGGACATCCCGCCGGCGCAGCTGGCCCAGGCGCTCGATGGCGTCGAGGACGGCAGCTCCCTGCGCCTGCGTATTCGCGGTGAGGATGCGGTGGGCGATCCCCGCGAGTTCAGCCTGCTGCTGCCGGTGCCGGACGGTGCCAGCGGTGAGGAGCGTCTGCAGAACCTGGGCCTGAATCTTTACGAAGAAGACGGCAAGGTGCTGGTCGACAGCGTCACCTTCGGCAGTATGGCGGCCGATGCCGGCCTGGAATTCGATCAGGAGATCCTGACGGTGCGGGCGCCAACCGATCGCTGGGTCAAGGAATTGATGTGGATTCCGGCGTTTTTGCTGTTCGGCTTGATCGTGCTGCTGCAGCGTCGCCGCAAGACGCCGCAACCGGCGTAGTCAGACGTGCAAGGCAGCTTCGGCTGCCTTGTTCGTTTATGGCTCCGATGGTTTCTCACTCGCCGCCGTCGAGCTGCAGGGCGCCGGTGTCCTTGCTTTCCAGCACCACGTAGGCGCTGGCGCAGAACAGCGAATTGAGCCGCTTCATGTCGGCGATCAGCTCCAGGTGCAGGGAACTTGTCTCGATGCTCTGCACCACCTGCCGTTGCAGTCGACCGATGTGCGCATGAGCCAGCCGACGCTCCTGAGCGCGGAAGCGCCGCTTCTCCCGCAGCAATTGGCTGGCGCTGGCCTGGTCGGCACTGAGAAACACGTTCAGGCCCAGGCGCAGATTGGCCATCAGTTGGCCGTGCAGGTGGCTCAGCTCTTCCAGACCCTTCTCGGAGAATGCGCGGCGTTGTGCGGTCTTCTCGCTCTGGATCTTGCCCAGCATGCGCTCGATCAGGTCACCGGCCTGTTCCAGGTTCACCGCCAGCTCGAGGATCTCGGCCCAGCGCCGGCTCTCATGGTCACTGAGTCCTTCCCGGGGAATCTGCGCCAGGTACAGCTTGACCGCCCGGCACAGGCTGGCGACATCGTCATTGAGGCTACGCAGCTCCTTGGTCAGGGCCGGCTGGTTGTGCTCCAGCACCGGCCCCAGATGGCCCAGCATGCTCTCGACCTGGTCACCGGCACGCAGGGTTTCGCGTACCGCATTGGCCAGCGCCAGGCTCGGTGTCGCCAGTGCTGTCGGGTCGAGATGGCGGGGGCGGGCGACGCCGTTGTCGTCGTTGCGGTCCGGTAGCAGCCAGTTGCAGAAGCGCGCCATCAGGCCGACGCTGGGCAGCATCAGCAGGGCGCGCAGGCTGTTGTAGAGCAGGTGGAAGAAGATCACCACTTCCGCTGGCCGCCAGTTCAGGCTGTCCAGCCAGGTCGCCAGTGGCTGCAGTACCGGCAGCACCAGTAGCAGGCCGATCAACTTGTAGATCAGGCTGCCCAGTGCGACGCGACGCCCGGCCGGGCTCTGCAGGCTGCTGGTGAGAAAGGCCAGCACGCCACTGCCGATGTTGGCACCGATGACCAGGCCGATGGCCACCGGCAGGCTGATCATGCCGGCCCCGGCCAGGGTCGCGGTAAGCAGTACGGCAGCCAGGCTGGAATAGGTGAGCAGGGCGAACAGGGCGCCGACCAGCGCGTCGAGCAGCAGGTCGCCGGTGAGCGAGGCGAACAGCACGCGGATACCGCGCGCCTCGGTAATCGGTGTGGCGGCGGCGACGATCAGCTCCAGAGCCAGCAGCATCAGGCCCAGGCCGATCGCCACGCGCCCAAGCTGGCCGGCGCGGGTCTGCCTGCGCGAGAGGAAGAAGATTACCCCGATAAAGATCAGTAGCGGGCTCAGCCAACTGAGGTCGAGGGTCAGTACGCGCGCCATCAGCGCGGTGCCGACATCGGCGCCGAGCATGATCGCCAGGCCGGGAGCCAGTGCCATCAAGCCCTGGGCGACGAAGGAGGTGACCAGCAAGGCAGTGGCGTTGCTGCTTTGCACCAGTGCGGTGACGCCGATGCCGGCGACGAAGGCCAGCGGCCTGCGGCTGACGTTGTGGCTGAGGGTCTTGCGTAGTTGCGAACCGAACACACGCAAGATGCCGGTACGTACGATGTGAGTGCCCCAGACCAGCAGGGCAATGGCTGACAGCAGATGAAGCAGGGTCAGCATAAGTCGGCCCCCTGTGTGACGGCCGACGAGGAATTATGTTTTCGGCCTGTATTGAGCATCGGCCGAAAACCCGCATTGCGCCAGTCAGCCGTCGCGCAGCACTTTCATTTCGGCATCGTCAGCGGAGAAGCCGCGCTCGAGTTTGAACTTCAGGCTCAGGTCGGTGCGTGAGTCGGCGAACTTCAGGGCATCGGCCAGGTTGATACGCCCCGCTTCGAGCAGGGTGAACAGATGCTGGTCGAAGGTCTGCAGTCCCTGTTCTGCCGCACGGGCGATGGCTTCGCGCAGTTCGTCCAGCTCATCGCGCTGGATCAGATCGCGGATGTAAGGCGTGCCGAGCATCAGCTCCACCGCAACCACGCGTTTCTGTTCGATACCCGGGACCAAGCGCTGGCCGACCACCGCGAGCAGGTTGTGGGCCACGTCGGCGAGCACCTGTTTGCGTGCCTCGTCGGGGAAGAAGCGGGCAATACGCTCGATGGCGTGACTGCTGCTGGTGGCGTGCAGGGTGGCGACGCACAGATGGCCAGTCTCGGCATAGTGCAGTGCGTGCTGCATGGTGGCGGCGTCGCGGATTTCGCCGAGCATGATCACGTCCGGCGCCTCGCGCAGCACGTTGCGCAGGGCATCGTCGAAACTGTGGGTATCGAGGCCGACTTCACGCTGGTCGATGATCGAGCGCTGGTGGCTGTGGAGGAACTCGATGGGGTCTTCGATGCAGACGATGTGGCCACTTTTGTGGCGATTGCGGAAATCCAGCATCGCCGCCAGCGTGGTGGACTTGCCGGAGCCCGCAGCGCCGGTGACCAGGATCAGGCCGCGGTCCTGCATGGCCAGCTTCTCCAGCAGCTTGGGTAGACCGAGCTGTTCGACGCCCGGAATCTGGCTCTTGATCAGGCGCACCACCATGGACACTTCGCCCCGCTGGTAATAGACATTGACCCGGTAGCGCCCGGCGCCGTGCAGGCTCACTGCGAGGTTCATCTCCAGATCACGCTCGAACTCGGCGATCTGTTTCTGAGTCATCAATTGGTAGGCCAGTAGCTGTACCTCGCCGGCCTTGAGCACACGCTGACCTGCCGGTTGGCTGTGCCCCTCCACCTTCATGTGGGGCGGCGCGCCAACGCTGAAGAACAGATCCGACCCGCCATGCTGGTGCATCAGTTGCAGGTAGGGAAAAACGTCGGGCTGATCGGGGGGCGTGCTGTCGTTCATCGGCGGGCCGCAGTTCGTTGTGTTGCAGCAAGGATAGTCGGCGTCTGTCTGATCCTGTTGTTCTGCATCAAGATTATGAGGCGAATTGTCGCCCTATAGCCCAGTTGGACTGGACAGTCCCAGCCAGGAGGGCGAGAGTCGATGTGGGTTATGTGCAGGCGTTCGAGTGTCGGAGATTGGAGAGCAAATTTGGGATTCTGGGGAGGCATGCTGCTGAGCCTGCTCGTATGCATGTCGGCACGGGCTGAAGGCCTGCATCTGGTCACGGGTGATGACTACGCGCCATTTACCGGTAAAGCCTTGCCCGCCAATGGCATGCTGACCCAGGTGGTGCAGGCAGTACTGGCCGACCAGGGGCTGGCGATGACGCTCGACTGGTTACCCTGGAATCGAGGTTATCTGAAGACCACGCGCGGTGAATACGATGCGACCTTTCCCTACGTGCGTTCGGCGCAGCGCGAAGCGGACTTTCTCTTCTCAGATCCTTTGTACGTCTCTGAGCAGTATCTGTTCAGCCGCACTGTCGACAGCCTCGAAATCGATGATCTGTCTCATCAAACGGGCCTGCGCCTCTGTTTTCCGCTGGGTTGGCAGGTACCCGCTGCGATTCAGCAACTGCTCGATCAAGGCGCGTTGAGCCGTCACTCCCCGCTCGGGCTCAAGGAATGTGCGCGGCTGTTGCTGTTGCATCGTGACGATCTGTTCATCGCGGATCTGCACCTGGGGGAAAGCGCGTTGCGCTCGACGGGCGTCGGTGCAGAGCAGTTCCATCGCTCGCGGATGCTGGGCAGCAACACGCTGCATTTCATCGTGTCCAGACAACACCCGCGCGCGGCAGAGTTGATCGAGCGCTTCAACCGCGGCCTTGAGGCGATCAAGGCCAGCGGGGAATATCAGCGCATCGTCGAGGGTTATGTGGAGTAGTGCTTGATCTTCCCTGGGCCGATCAGATCAGTAGCGCCATGATCGCGACCAGGCTGCCCGCAGCCAGCAGCGTCTGCAGGGTGATGATGCCGGCCATCAATTGGCTGTCGCCGCCCAGTTGGCGAGTCAGGACATAGGCTGTGGGCGCAGTGGGCAGGGCGAAGAACAGCACCAGTACGGCGCTCTCCATGGCTGGCAGTGCCAGTGCCCAGGCCACGCCCCAGGCCAGCAGCGGCATGGCCAGCAGGCGCAGCGCGCTGTTCCAGCCCAGCGCGGGAATTTCGCCGCCCAGTTGTTCCGGTTTCAGCGCCGCGCCGACGCAGAGCAGGCCCAGTGGCAGGCTGGCGGCGGCCAGAAGGCTGAGCAGGCGGTCGGTACCACCAGGCAGGCCGATGCCGCTGAGGTTGAACAGGGCGCCACCGGCACACGCCAGGATCAGCGGATTCTTGATGATCGGCAGCAGCAGGCTGCGGGCGCTGACGCCGCGCTCGGCCGTCAGCGACCAGACCGACAGGACATTCACCGTGGGTACCATCAGCGCCAGCATCAACGCGGCAAGAGTCAGGCCTTCCTGGCCGAAGAGGCTGCCCACCGCAGCCAGGCCCAGGTAGGTGTTGAAGCGCAGAATACCCTGGGTGAAAGCGCCGAAGCGCCCGGCAGGCCAGCCACGCAGGCGTCGTATCAGCAGGAGCGCGAGCCAGCCGATGCCCAGGCCAAGCAATACCGCCATCGCCAGACGTGGCAGGGCGGGGTTGTTCAGCGGCACTCGGGCCAGGCTGGAAAACAACAACGCAGGGAACAGAATGAAGTAGTTGAGGCGTTCGGCGCCCGGCCAGAAGGCTTCACTGGGGAACTCGCGCAGGCGCAGCCAGTAGCCGGCAACTATCATGGCGAACAGCGGCCATAAGGCCAGCAGCAGGTCTATCACGGGAACCCCCGGTGGTGGTGAGCGCCTATCTTGGTCAGCGGCGCATGGCAATGCAAGACGGAGTAGTGATGAACGAACAGCATGAAGGTGGTTGCCAGTGCGGCGCCCTGCGCTACCGGATCGAGGCGCCGTTGGTGGATATCGCCCACTGCCACTGTTCCATCTGCCGGCGTAGCAGCGGCGGCATTCTCACCACCTGGGTGACGGTGCCGGCGGCGAGTTTCCGCTGGTTACAGGGCCGCCCGCGCGCGTTTGCCTCCTCGGCCAGTTGCACGCGTTACTTCTGCGCAGATTGCGGCGCACACCTGGCGCTGCTCACCACGCTCAGCCCGGATACGCTGGACGTGACGGTCGCCACGCTCGATGCCCCGGAGCGGGCACCGGCCAACCGACATATCTGGGTAGGCAGCCGTCTGTCCTGGTTGGCGGTCGATCCGCAGTTGCCGGAAGAAGACGAGGAGTTGATCCCCTAGCCGGGTGTGTTGGCGTATAGAGCAGATGTAATCCGGTGCCGCCCCTAGGGTAGCTCCAATCCGCCACTGGCCTTGTGCAGCGCACGCAGGTGTTCACCGAGGGCGATGAGGTTGGCCTCGTTGGCTTCCAGCTCTACCAGGCGATGCGCCTCGAGCAGCTTGCGGACTTCGCCATCCAGCTCGTCGCTGAGCTGACGCAGTTGCCGCTGGCGTTCGCGGCTGCGGTCTTCCAGGCCCTGCCATTCGCTGCCTTGCGGCAGGCCGTAGCCGCCTTCGAGCAGCTCGGCGGGGCGGCTGAGAAAGCCACTGTTGGCGAGTATCTGTTCCAGCGCGCTGCCTGCCTTGTTCAGGTTCGGATCACCTGCGGCGCGGTCCGTCAGGTAGCGTTGCTTGAGTTCGTCCTGGGCCAGCAGCAGCTGTCGGCGCAGCGCGGCTTGTTCCAGCAGCAGCAGGGCGGCGCTGGCCCGCAGGTCGGCTTGGCTGAACCACTGGCGACGATCCTCTGCGGCTTGTTCCAGCCAGGTTTCGACGCTGTTCTGCGTAATCGGCAGGCGCTGCCGCAATACCTTGAACATCGCCTGGTAGCGGTCGCGGAAGGAGTCGAAGCGGTAGCCCAGGCGCAAGGCTTCGCGCGGGTCGTCCAGCACCGACATGTCGGCCAGGCCGCGGGCATCCATCAGTTCAAGCAGGCCATTGGGCAGGATGCTGTCGAGTGCCTGCAACTGCGTGCTGCCAGTGCCGCTGCGCAGCAGCTTGAGGGTTTCCACTGCGCAGTTGTTGGAGACGAAGTAGTAGTCGCCGTCATAGCTCCAGTGCTGCTCAACGGCGCGCGTCACCAGTCGTTCCACTTCGTCGCGCGACAGACGCAGCGGTACCGAGGCCAGGCTGCGCAGTTCGACCTTGGTGTATTCGTCGATCACCTGCTCCAGTGGCAGGACGAACAGGCGCGACGGGTAGACGCCGGTCAGGCCATCCCAGCTGGACAGTTGCAAATCACCGACGAAGGCGCGGTAGGACAGCACCAGATGGTGATCGAGGTCCAGCCGGCAATCGGGGCCGCGCGGCCGGCCAGGCGCGCACACGATCAGGCGCAGCATGCTGTGACCCCAGCGGCTCATCCAGGCATCGTTGGCTTCGGCCAGCAGGTAGTCGACTGCATACACGCGCTCGGGGTCCAGGCGGCCGAGTGGCTGGCGGGCGAAGTCGCGCCCGGCGTTGAGATAAGGGAAAGCGCTGGCGCAGGCTTCGGCAGGTGGCGCCCAGTTGAAGTGTTCACGGAAATAGCGGGCCAGCGACGGACGCCGGCAGGCGTAGCTGGCATCGAGCAGAAAGTACTCGAGGTTGACCGCGACGAACTCCAGCGCATTGCGCAGTTCGTAGTCGTCTGGGCTGCGCGCCACCTGGCCGTTGTCCGTGTCGCGTGCGCCGTGTTTGCCAACACGCTGTGCCCAGCCGGCCAGGTCGAGCAGGTGTGGGTCGTCGCTAAGCGTGAAACGGCGTTCGGTCTGGCCACGGCAGTCGTCCGGCAGGCCGACCAGGCCGATCGATCTGGCGCGTTGCCGACACTGGTTGATCTGCCGGCGCTCGGCAGCGGGCCAGAGTCGGGCGCGATCATAGAGGTGAGTCAGTTCGTGCAGCAGGGTGGCCAGCAACTCCTGGCGCTGAGTGCCGTGCGGACGCCCGGTGTGGTTGCGGGCTGCCGAGCCATCGACCAGTGTTGGCAACAGCTCGGCATTGAGTTCGATGCCACTGAAGCGACCGACCTGGCCGTAGATGTCGGCAGGCATGTCGGCACGCCAGCTGACGTTGACCTCCCGGTCCAGTCTTGCAATGAAACGTGGCGGCAACGCCGCCATGGCCTCGTCCAGCAGCGCCTGGCTTGCCCGGCGTTCGGAGGGCGTGAGTGTCTCGTCATTCAAGGTCAGCTGTAGCTGCGCCTGGGCAAACCCTGCAGCGAGCGTCAGCAGAACGCCGCAGCACCAGGCGGCGAGACGAGTCACAGCGCGAGGATGGCTTCGGCCAGTTGCAGGTCGCTGGCCTGCTGCGCTTCCGGCAGCTGCTGACGGATGGTCTGCAGGGCCGCTTCCAGTTGCGCACCACGAATTTCGCCAGCGCTGGCGACGAAGCTGGCTGCGTCGTCGCGGGCCTCGACCACGGCTTTCATGTCACGCAGTGAGGTGGTGGTGTCGGAGGTGAAGTTGATGCTGCGATCCAGCGCGCGCACCACAATGTTGCTGGTGGCGACCAGGGTTTGCGCCTGAGCGATACCACTGAACAGGGCGCAGCCGGTTAGAGCGATGACGAGTGAACGACGCATTAGGAATAGCTCCGGGAACTGCAGAACGGACGATTTGACGTGAGCAAACCCGTGCGGTTCCCCGCGCCGGGTTGATGGGTGAAGTTTAAGGGGCGAAGCAGGGCCGGTCAGCTCTCAGCCGAGCGACTGGCAGGGCAAAGTTTTACAAGCTGAGAATTGCCTGGGCCAGCGTCAGGTCATCGGCTGTCGCGTCGCCAGTTCACGGGAGTGGCGGCGAATATGCTGCAGGGCAGCCTCGAGCCTGACGCTGCGAATGGCGCCGTCGCTGGCGACGAAACTGGCCGCGTCATCACGTGCTGCGCGTATCTGCTTCATGTCACGTAGAGAACTGGTTGCATCCGAGAGGCCGTCGACCGTGCCGGCCAGGGCTCCTATGAGGGTGTCCGTGGTGGCGACCAGGCTACTGGCGCTGGCACTGGCGACGAGCAGCATCGTCAGCAAGGCGGTGCTGAAGGATTTTTTGACAGGCATCTGGGGTTACTCCAAGGCTGCGGGGCAAGGTGCTGCCCGCGTTCGCAGCTTAGCCCAGAAGGCTTGGTTGCTGCATTGCTGGCCTAGCGCCAGAAGGGCTTGGCCAGCTCTTGCTCACGCTGAGCGGTGCTTATGCCTGCATCGGCCAACTGTTGCGCATTCAGCTGGGCAAGCTGGCGGCGTGTGCGCAGGTTGCGCTGCCAGTGGCGCAGCAGTGCGTAGAGGCGCAGGTAGTTCAGGGTGCGAGGATGTTCATGCTGCGAGAGCGGGGCGTGCGTGCGGTCCATGGCGTGCTCCTGTCCAGAGACAAGGTGTGGCAGTCCATGATCTCGCCAACGGCTGTGGAGGAGCAGATACAAATGGGGAGAATTGTGCAGGGGCAGTGTCTGCTGTCTGGCAACTGTACTGCTCGTCAGGGCGACGACTGTTGCAGATAAAACGAAAGCCCCACCGCAGCAGAGACGGTGGAGCTCTCAGAAGATCCCAATTCTGGGATGGAGCAAAGCGGTGTATCAGCGCCAGAACGGCTTCTGCAGTTCGACGAAACGCTGATTTTCGGTGATGCCGGCGTCAGCGAGCAGGCGGGCATCCAGTCGAGCCAGTTGACGACGGCTGACGATGCGGCGCTGCCACAGGCTGAGGGTGGCGATCAGGCGCAGGGGCAAGGCAGACTTGTCGCTTGCAACACTGTGAGTTTGGAGCAGGGCGGAACTGAGGGTACGTTCCATGGTGGTCATCCTTCCGCTTGTGGCGGGTCTGGTGTTTGCTTTCGATGGGGAAATTATCCCGAGCGCGAGCGTGGCCCAGTAGTCACAGCTAGATGAAATTGTTGTGCCATTAGATAGGTTGCTTTGTAACTGTTCGGTCAGGAAATGAATGAACTGTACTGGCCATAAGTTAAAAAACTGGGTGCAACCCATTTATGCGAGATTTTTAACTGGGTGCAACCCATTCGTCATGGTCTTTCGAGCAGTACAGTTGCAAATTGATTGGTTGTGCTGTTTGACCTGAAATTCAGCTTTTTTGCCGGGTCCATGAACAGAAAACCCGGCGCGCGGCCGGGTTTCTTGTCTACCTGGTCAGGGCTTATTCCACGGCCTTGACCATGTCTTCGATGACCTTCTTGGCGTCGCCGAAGACCATCATGGTCTTGTCCATGTAGAACAGTTCGTTGTCCAGGCCGGCGTAGCCGCTGGCCATCGAGCGCTTGTTGACGATGATGGTCTTGGCTTTGTAGGCCTCGAGGATCGGCATGCCGGCAATCGGCGACTTCGGATCGTTCTTCGCCGCCGGGTTGACCACGTCGTTGGCGCCGAGCACCAGCACCACGTCGGTCTGGCCGAACTCGGAGTTGATGTCTTCCATCTCGAACACCTGCTCGTAAGGCACTTCGGCCTCGGCCAGCAGCACGTTCATGTGGCCCGGCATACGCCCGGCAACCGGGTGGATCGCGTACTTCACGGTCACGCCGCGGTGGGTCAGCTTCTCCGCCAGTTCCATCAGCGCGTGCTGGGCACGGGCCACGGCCAGGCCGTAACCGGGGACGATGACCACGGTGTCGGCGTTGGTCAGCAGGAAGGCGGCGTCGTCGGAGGAACCCGACTTCACATTACGCTCCTGCTGCGCGCCACCGGCGCTGCCAGCGTCGGCATCGGCGCCGAAGCCACCGAGGATGACGTTGAAGAACGAGCGGTTCATCGCCTTGCACATGATGTACGAGAGGATCGCGCCCGAGGAACCCACCAGCGAGCCGGCGACGATCAGCATCGAGTTGTTCAGCGAGAAGCCGATACCGGCCGCCGCCCAGCCCGAGTAGCTGTTGAGCATCGACACCACGACCGGCATGTCGGCGCCGCCGATCGGGATGATGATCAGCACGCCGATGACGAAGGCCAGCGCCACCAGGATGGCGAAGGCGGTGATGTCACCAGTGAAGGTGAAGTACAGGCCCAGGGCGAGGATCGCCAGACCGACCACCAGGTTGACCATGTGCTGGCCCTTGAAGACCACCGGGGCACCCTGGAACAGACGGAACTTGTACTTGCCCGAGAGCTTGCCGAAGGCGATCACCGAACCGGAGAAGGTGATGGCACCGATGGCCGCGCCGAGGAACAGCTCCAGACGGTTGCCGGACGGAATCGCATCACCCAGGGCGGCGACGATGCCCAGCGACTGCGGTTCGACCACGGCGGCAATGGCGATGAACACCGCAGCCAGACCGATCATGCTGTGCATGAAGGCGACCAGCTCCGGCATCTTGGTCATTTCCACACGCTTGGCCATGATCGAGCCGGCGCTGCCGCCGACCAGCAGGCCGACGATGACGAAGCCGATGCCCTGCACGGCCAGATCGGCGCCGAGCTTGTAGATCAGGCCGACGGTGGTGGCCACGGCGAGGGCCATGCCGATCATGCCGAACAGGTTGCCGCGCCGCGAGGTGGTCGGGTGCGATAGGCCCTTGAGCGCCTGGATGAAGCACACCGAGGCGACAAGGTAGAGAACAGTGATCAGGTTCATGCTCATGGTCAGTGTTTCTCCACAGGCGCTTTCGGCGCTTTCTTCTTGAACATTTCCAGCATGCGTCGGGTGACCAGGAAGCCACCGAAGACGTTGACCGCCGCCAGGGCCACGGCCAGGGTGCCCATGGTCTTGCCCAGTGGGGTGACGGTCAGGGCGGCGGCCAGCATGGCGCCGACGATGACGATCGCGGAAATCGCGTTGGTCACCGCCATCAGCGGGGTGTGCAGGGCCGGGGTGACGTTCCACACCACGTGGTAACCCACGTAGATGGCCAGCACGAAGATGATCAGGTTATAGATGCCGTCGGAAATCAGGTCCATGTCCCTACTCCTTAACCGTTCTTGCGCACGACTTCACCGCCCTTGCACATCAGGCAGGCAGCGACGATGTCGTCTTCGAGGTTGAGCTGGAACTGGCCTTCCTTGTCGATCACGAGCTTGAGGAAGTCCAGCAGGTTGCGTGCGTACAGCGCCGAGGCGTCTGCCGGCACCAGCGCGGCCAGGTTGGTGTGGCCAACGAAGGTGATGCCGTGCTTGACCAGCACCTGATCGGCTTCGGTCAGCGGGCAGTTGCCACCCTGTGCGGCGGCCAGGTCGATGACCACGGAGCCCGGCTTCATTTCCAGCACGGTGGCTTCATGCAGCAGGGTCGGCGCCTTGCGGCCCGGGATCAGCGCGGTGGTGATGACGATGTCGGCCTGCTTGGCGCGCTCGTGCACGGCCTTGGCCTGACGGTCCATCCACGACTTCGGCATCGGCCGGGCATAACCGCCCACGCCTTGCGCGCACTCGCGCTCCTCATCGGTCTCGAACGGCACATCGACGAACTTGGCGCCGAGCGATTCGATCTGCTCCTTCACCGCCGGACGCACATCCGAGGCTTCGATCACCGCACCCAGGCGCTTGGCCGTGGCGATGGCCTGCAGGCCGGCCACACCGGCACCGAGGATCAGCACGCGGGCGGCCTTCACGGTACCGGCAGCGGTCATCAGCATCGGCATGAAGCGCGGATAGTGGTTGGCTGCCAGCATCACCGCCTTGTAACCGGCGATGTTGGCCTGCGAGCTGAGCACGTCCAGGCTCTGCGCACGGGAGGTCCGCGGCGCGGCCTCCAGGGCAAAGGCGGTAATGCCACGGGCATTCATGCGCGCAATGGTGTCGTTGCAGAACGGGTTGAGCATGCCAACCAGTACGGCGCCGGACTTCATCTGGGCCAGCTCGGCTTCGCTCGGGGCGACGACCTTCAGCACCAGATCAGCAGCGAAGGCTGTCGAGGCGTTGCCAATGGTGGCGCCGGCCGCTTCATAAGCGCTGTCCGGAATACTGGCGGTAATGCCGGCACCGGCTTCAACGGTCACCTTGTGACCTTGGCCAACCAGCTTCTTGATGGTCTCGGGCGTCGCGGCAACGCGCGTCTCCCCAGCATGGGTTTCGAGAGGAACACCAATGTGCACTTCAAGTCTCCTGCGTGATCTTTTTGGTGAACCGAGGCACTACGCTGGCGCGCCGGCAATTGGGGATCAGCACATAACCCACGCGAAGGTGGCGGGCGCGGCGATTGTGCAGTCGAACGCAAACCCTTACAAGAAGTTATGGAGTAAAAAAAATGCATTACTACAAGTAATGGGTCTATGAGGGATTTTTATAGCGCTTGCAGCCCGCGTCGTAGCTGAGGAAAAGCCGATTGACTCAGTCCCTAAGCGGTATTTCCTCATTCATCAGGCGAATGACCGTTGGTCGAATTGGCTGCTGTGTGAAAAGTAGTGAACGTTATGTTCGAAATAGTTGAATAGCCCGAAAGTACTGGTGTGACGTGGATTGGCTCGAGTATGGCGTTGTAGTGTGACTGTGAGCTCGCTACCTGTTCTTTTTGTGGCTTTGTACCACCATGTGCGTTGTTCTGTGCGTAGCCTAGCGCTGAAGGTAGCTGGCCGCCTGCTGGAGCAGCCAATCGCGAAACGCCTTGAGCGCTACCGATTCGGCCTTGCGCTCCGGCACCATCAAATAATAGGCCCGGTCACTGTTTGGCACGGCGCGGTCGAGGGCGATAACCAGGCTGCCTTCGTCCAGTTCGCGCTGAATCAGGAAGGGGGGGATCAGAGCGACGCCCATCTCGTGCCGAGCCGCCTGGGCGAGCATGGAGAACAGTTCCAGGCGTGGGCCTGTCATGTCGCGTGTGACGTTCATGCCCTGCGCTGCGAACCATTGGCGCCAGGCATAGGGGCGGGTGGTCTGCTGCAATAGAGGAAGTGCTGCGATGCGTTCTGCGTCCACCGGGGCATCGCCAAGCAGCGCCGGGCTGCACACCGGCAGCAGATGTTCGTGCATCAGGAAGTGCGCTTCGGTGCCCGACCACTCGGCATCACCGTAGTAGATGGCGGCATCGAAGTGGGTGTCGGCAAACAGAAAAGGTCGTGTGCGGTTGGTCAGGTGGACCATCACCTCTGGATGCAGTTGCTGGAAGGTGCGCAGGCGCGGCAGCAGCCATTGCGTACCAAAAGTCGGTACGACGGCCAGTTCGATACTCGTAGCGCCCTGGTTGCCCATCAGTGCCAGGGTATCGCGCTCGACGGCATCGAGTTGTGCTGCCACCTTGCGGCTATAAGCGACTCCGGCCTCGGTAAGCACCACGCCGCGCCGCGAGCGGCGAAACAGTTCGACATTGAGAAAGCTTTCCAGCCCGCCAATCTGCCGGCAGATTGCGCTTTGCGTGAGGCTCAGTTCGTCGGCGGCCTTGGTGAAGCTCTGGTGACGCGCGGCGGACTCGAAGGCGACCAAGGCGGCAGTGCTGGGAATTTTGCGGCGCATATATGCGAAAACCTCACTCATGAGCGATATATCAAGCTGATCAAGCTATCTCGAAGTGAACAAAAAGCACAGGTGTGTGCGGATTCTGCGTTTGTCCCTTGCGCTAACCCGGCCTAGGATCAATGTCATTCAGGGTCGGCCGGGCTGACCGTTCACTTCATCGTTTTGAGGTTTCTCGCAATGGCCAAGGCAAGCTTCAACTGGATCGACCCACTGCTGCTCGATCAGCAACTGACCGAAGAAGAGCGCATGGTGCGCGACAGCGCCCAGCAGTTCGCCGATGACAAGTTGGCGCCGCGTGTACTGGAGGCCTTCCGTCATGAGCAGACCGATCCGAAGATCTTTCGCGAGATGGGTGAGACCGGGCTGCTTGGCGCGACCATTCCCGAGGCCTACGGTGGCAGCGGCCTGAACTATGTCTGCTATGGCTTGATCGCCCGGGAAGTGGAGCGCATCGACTCCGGCTATCGCTCGATGATGAGCGTGCAATCCTCCCTGGTGATGGTGCCAATCAACGAGTTCGGCAACGAAGCGACCAAGCAGAAGTACCTGCCCAAGCTGGCTAGTGGCGAGTACATCGGTTGCTTCGGCCTGACCGAGTCGAACCACGGTTCCGATCCGGGTTCCATGGTCACGCGTGCCAAGAAGGTCGATGGCGGTTACCGCCTCAGTGGTAGCAAGATGTGGATCACCAACAGCCCGATCGCCGATGTTTTCGTGGTCTGGGCCAAGGACGATGCCGGAGAAATTCGTGGTTTCGTGCTGGAGAAGGGCTGGGAAGGACTTTCCGCTCCGGCGATTCATGGCAAGGTCGGCCTGCGCGCCTCGATCACCGGCGAGATCGTCATGGACAACGTGTTCTGCCCCGAAGAGAACGCCTTCCCGGATGTGCGCGGCCTGCGCGGCCCGTTCACCTGCCTGAACTCTGCGCGTTACGGTATCAGCTGGGGCGCGCTGGGCGCTGCCGAGTTCTGCTGGCACACCGCGCGTCAGTATGTACTGGACCGCAACCAGTTCGGCCGTCCGCTGGCGGCCAATCAGCTGATCCAGAAAAAGCTGGCGGACATGCAGACCGAAATCACCCTGGCTCTGCAAGGCTGCCTGCGCTTGGGAAGGATGAAGGACGAAGGCACCGCTGCGGTGGAAATCACTTCGATCATGAAGCGCAACAGTTGCGGCAAGGCGCTCGATATTGCTCGTCTGGCCCGCGACATGCTGGGCGGTAACGGCATCAGTGACGAGTTCGGCATCGCTCGTCATCTGGTCAACCTCGAGGTGGTCAACACCTATGAAGGTACGCATGACGTGCACGCGCTGATTCTCGGTCGTGCGCAAACCGGCATCCAGGCGTTCTTTTAAGCAGTTACCTCTCTCAACGATCCAGGGTGTGCCTGGCGCATCCTGCGGAGAATCTCCATGTCTGGCGCCCTTTCCCATATCCGTGTGCTCGACCTGTCCCGGGTACTTGCCGGGCCCTGGTGCGGGCAGATCCTGGCTGACCTTGGGGCCGAGGTGATCAAGGTCGAAAAACCGGGGACGGGAGACGACACTCGGCATTGGGGACCTCCCTATATAAAGGATGCCGAAGGTAATGACTCGCGCGAGGCCGCCTACTTCCAGAGTGCTAACCGCAACAAGCAATCCCTGACCCTGGATTTCACTCAGCCGGAAGGCCAGCGTCTGATCCGTGAGCTGGTGGGGCAATGCGACGTGCTGCTGGAGAACTTCAAGGTAGGCGGTCTGGCGGCCTATGGTCTCGACTATGAAACGCTGAAGGCGATCAATCCGAAGCTGATCTATTGTTCGATCACCGGTTTTGGTCAGACCGGGCCTTATGCCAAGCGTGCCGGCTACGATTTCATGATCCAGGGACTTGGCGGGCTGATGAGCTTGACGGGGCGTCCAGAGGGTGAGGAAGGGGCTGGGCCGATCAAGGTCGGTGTGGCGCTCACCGATATCCTCACCGGTCTCTATGCGACGGTGGGGGTGTTGGCGGCGCTCAATCAGCGTGATCAGTCCGGCGTCGGTCAGCACATTGATGTGGCACTGCTCGATGTGCAGGTGGCCTGTTTGGCGAACCAGGCCATGAACTACCTGACGACGGGCGTACCCCCCAAGCGACTGGGTAATGCCCATCCCAATATCGTTCCTTACCAGGATTTCCCCAGCGCCGATGGCAACTTCATCCTGGCTGTGGGTAATGACGGGCAGTTCCGCAAGTTCTGCGAGGTGGCGGGTATCGCTGGCCTTGCCGATGATCCGAGTTATGCCACCAACAAGGCGCGTGTGGCCAACCGGGCCGAGCTGATCCCGCGGCTGCGTCAGGCCACCGTGTTCAAGACTACGGCGCAATGGATTGAGCTGTTGGAAGCGGCGGGCGTGCCCTGCGGGCCGATCAACGATCTGCAGCAGGTGTTCGCCGACCCGCAGGTCCGGTCCCGTGGGCTGAGCTTCGATCTGCCCAATGCGCTTGGCGGTCGCACGCCTCAGGTCGCCAGCCCTCTGCGCCTGTCGGCTACGCCTGTGGCCTACCATTCGGCGCCGCCATTGCTGGGGCAGCATACCGATGAGCTGCTGCAGAGGGTGCTGGGCATGAGCGAGACACAGGTTGCTACGCTACGTGAGGCGGGAGTGATCTAAGTTTCTTACTCTCTACCTATATAAAGCGGTGCAGGCCTTTATCCGCTATTCGAAACTTTTTGCATAACAGGGCTTTACAGCTCGTTCTGGT
>NZ_JBJKFJ010000012.1:0-181489 GCF_050473265.1 Pseudomonas pichavaramensis
CTTGACCTGCGCAACGCTCGTGGCTGGGTCAAGGCCAACAGCGCCGGCAAGTCCGTGCTCAACCTGTTCGCTTATACCTGCGGCGTTGGCCTCAGCGCTGCAGCAGGAGGCGCCCGCGAAGTGACCAACCTCGACTTCGCCCAGGGCAACCTGGCTGTGGGCCGTGAGAACGCAGGGCTCAACCCAGACCTGCCAACCATGCAGTTCATCCAGTCCGACTATTTTCCGGCCATCCGCCAGTTTGCCGACCTGCCGATCAGCAGTCGCCGCGGCCAGAAACTGCCGAGCTACCCGCGCCTGCAACCGCGCCAGTTCGATCTGGTATTTCTCGACCCGCCGGCCTGGGCCAAGAGCGCCTTCGGCACCGTCGACCTGCTGCGCGACTACCAGAGCCTGCTCAAACCGGCGCTACTGGCCACAGCCGACGGCGGCAGTCTGGTGTGCTGCAACAATCTGGCGAAGGTGGAGATGGAAGACTGGCGCCAACAGGTGCTGCGCTGCGCCGAGAAGCTTGGCCGCCCGGTACGCGACTGCCAGGTGATCAGCCCCGCCGCGGACTTCCCCTCGCAGGATGGCAAACCGCCGCTGAAGACCCTGATCCTGCACCTCTGACCTTGCTCCGACGCTCGACCGGGCAGCAGCAGGGACGACCGGAACCGAACCGTCGTGCCATACTCCAAGTCGTCTCCTCGTCTGGATAGATGCTGCCAAGCCATGCCCAAAGGACTGAAGCGCGCGCTGAGCGCACTGTTGATCACTCTTTTCCTGTACAGCCTGATCGGCTTCCTGATTCTGCCGGGTATCGCCCTGCGCGTCGCCAACCAACAACTGGCGCAGTACGCCACCGTGCCCGCTACCCTGCAGCGCGTGCAACTCAACCCCTTCACGCTCGAACTCAGCCTTTGGGGTCTGCGTATCGGCGACAGCGGTGAGGAACAGCTGGGGTTCCAGCGGCTGTACGCCAACCTGCAGAGCGACAGTCTGTGGAGCGGCGCACTGCACCTGAGCGACGTCGAACTCAATGGTGCGCATACGCAACTGCTGTTTGCCAAAGACGGCACGCTGAACCTGACTCAACTGTTCCAGCTACCGGCAAGCGAGCCGAAGCCGGAATCGACCAACAGCGAGCCGTTCCCGCTGCGCATCGACAACATCCGCCTGCGTGAGAAATCCCTGCGCTTTCAGGATCTGCGCCCCAGCGAGCCGGTGGAGTTCGCCTATGACAAGCTCGATCTGGAACTGCATAACCTCAGCACACTGCCAGGCGACAATGCAGACATGACGCTCACTGCCAGTGGCCCGCACGGCGCGCGGATCGACTGGCGCGGCCAGGTCAGCCTGACGCCGATCACCTCCAGCGGCAGCCTGAGCATCAGCGATGGTCACCTGAGCACTTTCTGGCCCTATGTCCGTGACGCCCTGCCACTGGTGCTCAAGGAGGGCCAGGTCGACCTCAGCAGTGACTACCAACTGGATCTGTCCGACGGCACCGAGCTGCAGTTGAGCAAGATCAAACTGCAACTGGCGCCCTTTGCCATCGATGCCCCTGACGGCAAGCCGCTGGTGCGCCTGCAACGCCTGGACGTCGACGGTAGCAGCCTGGACCTGGCCAAACAGCAGGTGGTGATCGGCCAGGTGCGCAGCCAGGGGCTGGAAGCCTGGGCCGCACGCGACGCCGATGGCCAACTCGACTGGCAGAAGCTGTTCGCCAAGCCAGCTTCTGCGCAAGACGCGCCTGCGACGCAAACCGAAGCCGAACCAGGCAAGGAGAGCAAACCCTGGCAAGTGCTGCTGCAGGACGTGCAACTGCGTGACTACAAGGCCCATCTGGCGGACCGCGTACCGGAACAAGAGGTGGCCCTCGAGGTTGGCCCGCTAAACCTTGACCTGCAGAACTTCGACAGCCAGGGCGACAAACCCTTCGACCTCCGTCTCGATACAGGCCTGGGCAAACAGGGCAAGCTGCAAGCTTCTGGCAATGTGCAACTGAGCCCCATCAGCGCCCAGCTCAAGGTCGTTACCAACGACATCGACCTGCGCCTGGCTCAAGCCTACCTGAGCCCTTTCATCCGCCTGGAACTGCGCAGCGGCCTGCTCGGCAGCGACCTCAACGTGCAACTCAAGAGCACCGAGCCACTGGCCCTCAGCGTCACCGGCAGTGCCCAGGTCGACCAGTTGCATACTCTCGACACCCTGCGCGAGCGCGACTTCCTGCGCTGGAAGCAGGTGCGGGTCAAGGGCCTGGATTATCGTCACGGCGAAAGCCTGGCCATCGAAGGCGTGGAGCTGGATCAGCCCTACGCACGCTTCGTCATCAATGAAGACCTGACCACCAATGTCAGCGAGCTGATCGTGCCGCAGCCGCAAGCCGCGGCCGCAAGCAAAGCAGATGACAGCAAACCGCTGGCGATCCATATCGGTGGCGTGGCCATCAACGACGGCTCGGCCAACTTTGCCGACTTCAGTCTGACGCCCAGCTTCGCCACCGCGATCCAGCAGATGAATGGCCGCATCGGGGTGCTCGACAACCAGAAACCCCAGGCCGCCAGTGTCGACATCACCGGCAAGGTCGACCGCTACGCGCCGATGAGCATCAAAGGCAAGCTGACACCCTTCGATCCGCTCAATAGCCTCGACATCGCCACCAGCTTCAAGAACGTCGAGCTGACCACCATCACCCCCTACTCCGGCAAGTTCGCCGGCTATCGCATTCGCAAGGGCCGCCTCAACCTCGACCTGCACTACCGCATCGAGCAGGGTCAGCTGAATGCCGAGAACAAGGTACTGGTGGAGAACCTGCAGCTGGGCGAGCGGGTCGACAGCCCCGACGCAGTGGACCTGCCGATTCGTCTGGCGGTCGCCCTACTCAAGGACACCCAGGGCCGTATCGCTATCGAGCTCCCCGTGCAAGGCGACCTGAACAATCCGCAGTTCAGCGTCATGCCCATCGTCTGGCAAACCCTGCGCAATCTGGTCTTGCGTGCCGCCCAGGCGCCGTTCAAGTTCGTTGCCGGACTGGTCACTGGCGGTAGCGATACCGACCTCAGTACCGTGCCCTTCGATGCCGGCTCGGCCGGCCTGGATGCTGATGCTCGCCAGGCACTGGATACCCTGGCCAAGGCATTGCAGGAACGTCCGGCGCTGCGCCTGGAAGTCGAGGGCCAGAGTGCAGAGAAAGCTGACGGCCCTCTGCTGGCCGAACAGCGCCTGCAACGTGAGTTTCGTGAAACTTGGTACAAGGTGCTGCAACGCCGTGGTGACAAGGTACCGGCTAGCGCGGAGGAGCTCGAGGTGGACGAAGACGAGCAGGCAGCGCTGCTCGAAGGCATCTATCGCGCCCGCCTGAAACAGCAGCCGCCGAGCGAGTGGAACGACCTGGATAGCGAACAACGCACGCAGAACATGCGCCAGGCGGTGGTGAATTCCTGGGCTCAAAGCAAGCTGCTGCTGCGCCAACTGGCTCAGCAACGGGCAGCGGCTATCAAGGATTATCTGGTCGAGCAAGGCAAACTGGATGACGAACGGGTCTACCTGATCGATGTCAATCTGGGAGAACCCGAGTCCAATGGACGTGTGCTCACCCCTCTGCATCTGGATAGTGAATGATGAAAAGCCATCACCTTCTGACCTTGGCGGCACTACTCGCGGTTACCGCCAGTCCGCCTCTGCATGCCGAAACCATGCGCTGCGGCAGCCAACTGGTCAGCCTGGGAGATCGAGCCTTCGAGGTAGAGCGCAAATGCGGCACGCCGGTGTATCGCGATCCAATAGGCTATACGCTGGGTGGCTATGACAGGCGTGAATATCGGGTAGAGGAATGGGTATACGGCCCCACCAACGGCATGCTCAGCATCCTCCGCTTCGAGGGTAACCGCCTGGTGGAAATCGAACGCCGCCGCGAGCACTGATCAGGAGTTCACCGTGCCGAACCGCAAACACCTGCTCTGGCTACTGCTGCTGCCCGCTCTGGCCGAGGCATCTTCCACCTATCGCTGCGGCAGTGCCTTGGTCAGCAAGGACGCGCCTACCAGTGAAGTACAAAGCAAATGCGGCGAGCCAGTCAGTCGCGACTTTCTCGGCTACAAGGAAGTCACCGATGTTTATGGCTTTCGCAATGAGGTGAACGTCGAGGAATGGATCTACGGCCCGAGAAACGGCATGTACCATTTTCTCCGCTTCGAGGGTGGTCGCCTGACCGATATACGCAGCAAGCGCGGCGACTGACAAAACGCTGGGCGCAAGCCCGGACTGGCGCTCGCCTCGCATAAAAATCAAGGCCCCGCCGGTCACACCGGCGGGGCCTTCGAGCGTCCGTGCTGGTCGCTATCCGTGCGGAGGTAGCGTCCATGCCTGCAGCCATCCGTGCTGGTGGACATCCATATCTGAAACGTTCCGTGAATCTATGGCATCCGTGCCAGGCTATCCGTGCTTAGAGCTTGTCGCTGAAGTCGCGCAGCTCTTGCTGGGCCTTTTCCTTGGTCCAGCCATAACGTTCTTGCAGCTTGCCGGCCAGGTATTCGCTGTGGCCCTCGGCGACGTCCACGTCGTCATCGGTCAGATTGCCCCAACGCTCCTTGATGCGACCGTTGAGCTGCTTCCATTTGCCTTTGATGATGTCGCTATTCATGGTCATTCTCCCAGTGACTGAGGGTGAGGCCGGGCGCTGGCCCGGCCGGCTCGGCTATCAGTCCGCGGTTTTCAGGGCATCGGCGGACACGTCACGCACACCCTCGATTTCCTTGGTCTTGGCGATAGCCAGATCACGCTCGGCATCGGTCGCCACTACGCCGGACAGGGAAACCACGCCTTGGTTGGTCTCGACCTTGATGTCCAGAGCGCTGAGATCCGAGTCGGCAACGAAAGTGGACTTCACTTTGCTGGTGATCCAGGTGTCGGATACCGCCTGCTCGGCTTTATCCACAGTGTCATTGGCTGCCAGCATGGTCGGCTCTGCGGCAAAAGCTGCGGAGGCCAGAGACATGCTCAGCACGGCAGCGGTCAGGGTGGTAGCGGCAAAACGGTTGATTGGCTGTTTCATGATTCGACTCCTGTACATTCCAGACAATCTGCAAACCAACTCCTGGTTGCAGGTTCACTAGTACTATTGCAGGGGCTGTGCCAGCTTTTTATATAAAAATAAATCCATTAAAAACAATGACTTAACTGAAATACAAGAAAGGCCATTGATTGCATTTCGCCAAGTCGGGAAAAATCTCTCGGGCAATTTGCACGGTTTTCCAGATGCACACCTTAACCAATGAGCATCACGCCAGTTACAGAGCCTCAGGTGAAACCAACGCGGTGTGCCTACCAACAACGTACCGCTAGGCAACTGCACCGAATGAAGCCCTTGAATGCAGACGAGCGAGACTGCCCATGGCCGATCCAGAGGCAGTCAGGAAAAAAGTTCGCGAGAGTCTTCCAGCGGTGGCCCGCAGCGTGACGGCCAGGGATGACAAGCCATAAAAAAGGGCTCCCGTAGGAGCCCTTCTCGTTCACGCTAGCGAGGGGTCGCTTAGACGCCGGAGGCCTCGGCAGCCGCTACGTCCTTGATCGACAGCTTGATACGGCCGCGGTTGTCCACGTCCAGTACCAGAACCTTCACTTCCTGGCCTTCTTTCAGGACGTCGGTCACCTTCTCCACGCGCTGATCGCTCAGCATGGAGATGTGCACCAGACCGTCCTTGCCCGGCAGGATGTTGACGAAGGCACCGAAGTCAACGATGCGCTCGACCTTACCGACGTAGATCTTGCCGATCTCGGCTTCCGCGGTGATGGCCAGCACGCGCTGCTTGGCAGCCTCGGCCGCTTCCTTGGTTTCGCCGAAGATCTTGATCGAGCCGTCGTCTTCGATATCGATCGAGGCCTTGGTCTCTTCGCAGATACCACGGATGGTGGCGCCGCCTTTGCCGATAACGTCGCGGATCTTGTCCTGGTCGATCTTCATCGCCAGCATGGTCGGAGCGTTGGCCGACAGCTCGGTACGCGACTGAGCGATCACCTGGTTCATCTGGCCGAGGATGTTCAGACGGGCTTCCAGCGCCTGCTCCAGCGCCTGCTCCATGATCTCTTCGGTGATGCCCTGGATCTTGATGTCCATCTGCAGTGCGGTCACACCGTTGGCGGTACCGGCTACCTTGAAGTCCATGTCGCCGAGGTGGTCTTCGTCACCGAGGATGTCGGTCAGAACGGCGAATTTCTCGCCTTCCAGCACCAGACCCATGGCGATACCGGCAACCGGCGCCTTCATCGGCACACCAGCGTCCATCAGCGCCAGGGAAGCGCCGCAAACCGAAGCCATGGAGGAGGAACCGTTGGACTCGGTGATTTCCGACACCACGCGGATGGTGTACGGGAACTCGTCGTCCTTCGGCAGCATGGCAGCAACGCCACGACGGGCCAGACGGCCGTGACCGATTTCGCGGCGACCAGTGGCGCCCATGCGACCACACTCACCGACCGAGTACGGCGGGAAGTTGTAGTGCAGCATGAAGGGGTCTTTCTTCTCGCCTTCGAGGGTGTCCAGCAGCTGCGCATCGCGCGCGGTACCCAGCGTGGCAACCACCAGCGCCTGAGTTTCACCACGGGTGAACAGCGCCGAGCCGTGGGTCTTGTCCAGTACACCGACTTCGATGTTCAGGCCACGCACGGTGCGGGTGTCACGACCATCGATACGCGGTTTACCGTTGACGATGTTCTCGCGCACGGTGCGGTATTCGATCTCGCCAAAGGCTTCCTTGACTTCACCGGCAGTAGGCTGGCCTTCTTCGCCGGAGAACTTGGCCACGACCTGATCGCGCAGCTCGCCCAGACGCGCGTAGCGGTCCTGCTTGATGGTGATGGTGTAGGCCTGGGAAATCGCCTCACCGAACTCGCCACGAATGGCGTTCAGCAGTGCGGTGTTTTCCGGCTTCGGCTGCCAGTCCCAGGTCGGCTTGCCAGCTTCAGCAGCCAGCTCGGCGACGGCCTGGATGACCACCTGGAACTCCTCATGGGCAAACAGCACGGCGCCCAGCATCTGGTCTTCGGTCAGCTCTTGGGCTTCCGACTCGACCATCAGCACGGCGTCCTTGGTACCGGCCACGACCATGTCCAGGCTGGAAGCCTTGAGCTGCTCGTAATTCGGGTTCAGCAGGTAGCCAGTTTCCGGATGGAAGGCGACGCGGGCGGCACCGATCGGGCCGTTGAACGGAATGCCGGAGATGGCCAGAGCGGCCGAGGTACCGATCATCGCAGCGATGTCCGGATCGGTCTTCTTGCTGGTGGAAACCACGGTGCAGATCACCTGCACTTCGTTCTGGAAGCCTTCCGGGAACAGCGGGCGGATCGGACGGTCGATCAGACGCGAGGTCAGGGTTTCTTTCTCGGAAGGACGCGCTTCACGCTTGAAGAAACCACCTGGGATCTTGCCGGCAGCGTAGGTCTTTTCCTGGTAGTGCACGGACAGCGGGAAGAAGCCCTTGCTTGGGTCGGCAGTCTTGGCGCCGGTTACCGCGACCAGCACGCTGACGTCGTTGTCGACGGTGACCAGCACGGCACCACTGGCTTGACGGGCAATACGGCCAGTCTCGAGGGTTACGGTCGACTGACCGAACTTGAATTGCTTGATTACCGGGTTCACGGTGTCTTCCTTCTCTTTGTTGCCTTGGGGGAAATCTGAAAGCGGCACGGGAGTCGGACCCAATGCATCCTTCGAAAAGCCAAAAGCTGGAAGCCCGGAGCCGCAGGTCAGGGTCATGCCCCGACTTGCCGCTCCGAACTTCCAGCTTCCAACTTGTGCAGCTCGCGTCTATTAACGACGCAGGCCCAGGCGACCGATCAGGGCGCTGTAACGACTGGTGTCTTTACCCTTCAGGTAGTCCAGCAGCTTACGACGCTGGTTAACCATGCGGATCAGACCACGACGGCTGTGGTGATCTTTACCGTTGGCCTTGAAGTGACCTTGCAGCTTGTTGATGTTGGCGGTCAGCAGGGCTACCTGCACTTCCGGGCTACCGGTATCGCCTTCAGCTTGCTTGTAGTCGTTAACGATCTGAGCTTTTTCTTCAACGCTGAGTGCCATGTTGGCTTCCTCTCATCTGGAAACTGCCGAAGCAGTCTCAATAGGCCGGGAATCGCTTCCCGTGTTTTAAAAAGAGGTATGACCGTGCCTACTAACAGCCACCCTCGCAGCACCGAATGACAGCTTCGCTACCACCCGGCTTCGACCTTGCGGTCGAACCATCCGGTGCTATGCACCGGTATAAATCAAACGACGCGGCGCGATACGCCCATCGTCACTCACTTCACCGATACCGATGAAGCGACCATTGTGATCCTGCACGCGGACCATACCGAACTTCGGTGCTTCCGGTGCCCGTACCGGCTGCCCTTGCAACCAGTAGAACGCGCTGTTCTCGGAGAACTGCAGCAGCGGCCAATCCAGCAGGCCGCTGTCGACCGGCTGCAGGAAGCGATCAAGCGCTTCATTGCCGCCTTCGGCATGCGCCGCTTCCAGCTCTTCCAGAGTCACGGTGCGTGACAGGTCGAACGGGCCAGCCTTGGTTCTACGCAGTTCGGCGACGTGTGCGCCACAGCCGAGCAGTTGGCCAAGATCCTCAACCAGGGTGCGAATATAGGTACCCTTGCTGCAATCGACCGCCAGCCGCGCCTGCTCGCCTTCACAGGCCAGCAATTCCAGGCGCGCAATAGTAACAGAACGCGCTTCGCGCTCCACTACTTCGCCTGCGCGCGCCAGCTTGTAAAGCGGCTGGCCGTCCTTCTTCAGAGCCGAGTACATCGGAGGTATCTGTTTGATTTCTCCACGAAAACGCGGCAGCAGGGCTTCGATTTCGCTGCGACCAACGGTCACCGGCAAACGCTCGATCACCTCGCCTTCGGCATCGCCGGTGGTGGTGGTCACGCCCAGTTGAGCGACCGTCTCGTAGCCCTTGTCGGCATCGAGCAGGTATTGCGAGAACTTGGTCGCCTCACCGAAGCACAGCGGCAGCACGCCGGTGGCCAGCGGATCGAGGCTGCCGGTATGCCCCGCCTTCTCGGCATTGAGCAACCAGCGCACCTTTTGCAGCGCCGCGTTGGAGGTAAAGCCATGCGGCTTGTCGAGCAGGATGATGCCGTCGACCTTACGACGAATACGTTTGACCTGAGCCACGCTTATTCCTCGCCGCCGCCCTGATGCTTGCGATCTTCCGCCACCGCACGCTCGATCAGCGCCGACAGCTCGGCACCACGGCGGATGCTGGCATCGTACTGGAAGTGCAATTGCGGGATGGTGCGTACCTTCATCGACTTGCCCAGCAGCATGCGCAGGTAACCGGCCGCCTCGGAGAGGATCTCCAGGTTGAGCTTGATCTGCTCGGCGTCGTCATCCTTGCCCATCACAGTGATGAACACCTTGGCATGGGACAGGTCGCGGCTGACATCCACGGCGGTGATGGTGACCAGGCCCAGACGCGGGTCCTTGATCTCACGCTGGATCAACACAGCCAGCTCTCGCTGCATCTGGTCGCCGATACGCTGGGTACGGCTGTAATCTTTGGCCATTTCTTACTTACCTTTCCTTCGCCCTGGCGCCTTGTCGGCACCGGACGTAAAAGCGGCAAACGCCCGGCCGCGCATGAGCGGGGCCGGGCGTTGCATGATCAAGGGGTTGCGCTTACAGACTGCGCGCGACCTGGACCTTCTCGAACACTTCGATCTTGTCGCCGACCTTGACGTCGTTGTAGCTCTTCACGCCGATACCGCACTCCATGCCGTTACGCACTTCGGCGACGTCGTCCTTGAAGCGACGCAGCGATTCCAGCTCGCCTTCGAAGATCACCACGTCCTCGCGCAGTACGCGGATCGGACGGTTACGGTAGACGGTGCCCTCGATGACCATGCAGCCAGCGACAGCGCCGAACTTAGGCGAACGGAACACGTCACGGACTTCCGCGGTACCCAGGATGTTCTCGCGAACATCGCTGCCGAGCATACCGGTGAGCGCCTTCTTGACGTCTTCGATGATGTCGTAGATGACGTTGTAGTAGCGCATGTCGAGGCCTTCGGACTCGACGATCTTGCGCGCACCGGCGTCAGCACGGACGTTGAAGCCGAACAGCACGGCATTAGAAGCCAGCGCCAGGTTGGCATCGGATTCGGTGATACCACCGACGCCGCCACCAACCACACGCACTTGCACTTCGTCGTTGCCGAGGGTGCTGAGCGAGCCTTGCAGAGCTTCCAGAGAACCACGCACGTCGGCCTTGAGGACGATGTTGAGGGTTTTCTTCTCTTCCTGGCCCATGCTTTCGAAGATGTTTTCCAGCTTGCCGGCATGCGCACGAGCCAGCTTGACCTCGCGGAACTTGCCCTGACGGAACAGAGCCACTTCGCGGGCCTTCTTCTCGTCGGCCACTACCATCATCTCGTCACCGGCATCCGGTGTGCCGTCCAGGCCGAGGATCTCGACCGGAATCGACGGACCGGCTTCCTTGATCGGCTTGCCGTTCTCGTCGAGCATGGCACGCACGCGGCCATAGTTGACGCCGACCAGGACCATGTCGCCCTGACGCAGCGTACCGTCCTGAACCAGCACGGTGGCCACCGGGCCACGGCCCTTGTCCAGACGCGACTCGACCACCACACCACGACCCGGAGCGGTCGGAGTGGCTTTCAGCTCGAGTACTTCAGCCTGCAGCAATACGGCTTCGAGCAGCTCGTCGATACCGGTACCGGCCTTGGCGGAAACCGGTACGTAGGGGGCATCGCCGCCCCACTCTTCCGGAATCACGTCCAGCGCGGCCAGGCCGTTCTTGATGTTGTCCGGGTTGGCTTCCGGCTTGTCCATCTTGTTCACCGCGACCACGATCGGCACGCCAGCGGCTTTCGCGTGCTGTACGGCTTCCTGGGTCTGCGGCATCACGCCGTCGTCAGCAGCGACGACGAGGATGACGATGTCGGTGGCCTTGGCGCCACGGGCACGCATCTGGGTAAACGCGGCGTGACCGGGGGTGTCGAGGAAGGTCACCATGCCACGCTCGGTTTCCACGTGGTAGGCACCGATGTGCTGGGTGATGCCACCGGCTTCACCGGAAGCCACCTTGGCGCGACGGATGTAGTCGAGCAGCGAGGTCTTACCGTGGTCGACGTGACCCATTACGGTCACCACCGGTGCACGGGACAGCGCCTCACCTTCGAACTTCAGCGATTCGGCCAGGGAATCTTCCAGAGCAGTGTCGCTGACCAGGGTCACCTTGTGGCCCAGCTCTTCAGCAACCAGCTGGGCAGTTTCCTGATCCAGTACCTGGTTGATGGTCGCCGGAGTACCCAGCTTGAACATGAACTTGATGATTTCAGCGGCCTTGACCGACATCTGCTGGGCGAGATCGCCCACGGTGATGGTCTCGCCGATCTTCACATCGCGCACCACCGGGCCGGCCGGAGCCTGGAAGCCATGCTGGTTGCGCTTCTTCATCTTGGCCTTGCCACGACCGCCGCGACGGAAGCTATCGCTTTCCTCGTCGACACTGCGCGGCGCACTGCGCGGAGCAGGAGCCTTTTCCTTGACGGTCGGGCGATGCTGCGTGTGCTTGCGATCGCGGCGCTCGTCTTCATCGCGCGCCTTTTCAGGACGACGGACTTCTTCCTTCTTGCGCTCGACCTCGGCAACCGGAGCGGCTACGGCCGGCTCACTGACAGGTGCCGGGGCAGCGACGGCAGGTGCCGTAGCGGCTTCACTGGCGACAGCAGCTGCCTGGCGCTTGGCTTCTTCTTCAGCCTTGCGCTTGGCTTCTTCCTCGGCCTTCAGACGCTCGGCCTCTGCAGCAGCCTGCTGGGCTTCCAGCTCACGCTGCTTCTCCGCTTCGAGTTCTTCCGGGCTGCGCTTGACGAAGGTCTTCTTCTTGCGCACCTCAACGCTGATGGTCTTGCTGCCAGCAACCTTGAGGGTGCTGGTGGTCTTGCGCTGCAAGGTGATCTTGCGCGGTTCTTCGACCTTGTCGCCGTGACTGCTCTTGAGATGGGCCAGCAAGGCCTGCTTCTCACTATCGGTCACTACTTGTTCGGCGCTACTGTGGGACAGACCAGCTTCACGCATCTGCAGCAGCAGGCGCTCTACCGGAGTGTCGACCACTTTGGCCAGTTCTTTCACCGTGACTTGCGTCATGCATCTTTCTCCTCAGGCCGCAACCGCTTATTCGAACCAGTGGGCTCGAGCGGCCATGATCAGCTTGCCGGCACGTTCTTCGTCGATGCCGTCGATGTCGAGCAGGTCGTCGATCGACTGCTCGGCCAGGTCTTCACGGGTAATCACGCCGCGCAGCGCAAGCTCCAGAGCCAGCGCCTTGTCCATGCCTTCCAGTTCCAGCAAATCATCTGCCGGATGGGCATCGGCCAACTTCTCCTCGTTGGCGATCGCCTTGGTCAGCAGACGATCCTTGGCCCGTGCACGCAGCTCGTTGACGATGTCCTCGTCAAAGCCATCAATGCTGAGCATTTCTTCCATGGGTACGTAGGCAATCTCTTCGAGACTGGTGAAACCCTCTTCGACCAGGACTTGAGCCAGTTCTTCGTCGACTTCCAGCTCGTCGATGAAGGACTGCATGATGTCGCCGGTTTCCGCCTGCTGCTTGGCCTGGATGTCCGCTTCGGTCATGACGTTGAGCGTCCAGCCGGTCAGCTGACTGGCCAGACGTACGTTCTGACCGCCACGGCCGATGGCCTGCGCCAGGTTGTCCTCGCCAACGGCGATGTCCATGGCATGGGCATCTTCGTCAACGATGATCGCCGCGACTTCTGCCGGCGACATGGCGTTGATGACGAACTGGGCCGGGTTGTCATCCCACAGCACGATATCGACACGCTCACCGCCCAGCTCGCCGGACACGGCCTGAACGCGAGAACCACGCATACCGATGCAGGCGCCCTGCGGATCGATGCGCTTGTCTTTGGAACGTACGGCGATCTTGGCGCGCGAACCCGGATCACGGGATGCGGCCTTGACGTCGATCAGCCCTTCGGCGATCTCCGGCACTTCGATACGGAACAGCTCGATCAGCATTTCCGGCGCGGTGCGCGACAGGATCAGCTGCGGGCCGCGGTTCTCGGTACGAATTTCCTTGAGCAGGGCACGCAGACGCACACCAACGCGGAAAGTCTCACGCGGGATGATGTCTTCGCGGGCCAGCAGTGCCTCGGCGTTATTACCCAGGTCTACGATGACGTTGTCGCGGGTCACCTTCTTCACGGTACCGGAGATGATTTCGCCCAGGCGCTCGCGATAGGCATCGACCACTTGCGCACGCTCGGCTTCGCGCACCTTCTGCACGATGACCTGCTTGGCGGTTTGCGCGGCGATACGGCCGAACTCGATGGACTCGATCTTCTCTTCGAGCACGTCACCGATCTTGGCGCTGGCTTCGACAGCCTGCGGCATGTCATCGGTCAGCTGGTAAGCCGGGTCTTCGAACTCGGACTCGTCCACCACCGTCCAGCGACGGAAGGTCTCGTAACTGCCGTTGTGTCGGTTGATCGACACACGCAGATCGACTTCGTCTTCGAAACGTTTCTTGGTGGCGGTCGCCAGAGCCAGCTCCAGCGCCTCGAAAATCACGCCTGCCGGTACACCCTTTTCATTGGATACCGACTCAACAACCAGCAGTACTTCTTTGCTCATCGTACGCCTCGCCTTTCGCAATCCATTGGTTCTGCGCAACCTGCGTCACGTTCACGCCATTGGCGCTGGATACGTGCACTGCCGCGCTACCTTCACGCTATCTGCGCCTGCATGCGGCACCACCACGTGGGGCACGGCCAGTACGCAGAAATCGCGCCTCAATCAAATCGGGGGATGATGTTGGCCTTGTCGATCAGGTCGATCGGCAACAGGTATTCGTGGTCATCCACCTGCACCACCACGTCCTGCTCCTCCACACCACGGAGAAGGCCCTGGAAGTTGCGTCGCCCATCGAAAGGCGAGCGCAGCTTGATCTTCACCTGTTCACCGACATGTGTCGCGAACTGTTCAAGAGTGAACAACGGACGATCCATGCCAGGAGAAGAAACTTCCAGCGTGTACTCCGAGGAAATCGGGTCCTCGACGTCGAGTACACCACTGAGCTGACGGCTGACGATTTCGCAATCATCGATGAGAATGCCGTCGGCCTTATCGATATAGACACGCAGTAGCGAATGACGCCCCTGCGACAGGAACTCGATGCCCCAACATTGATAACCGAGCGCTTCGATTACCGGGGCCAACAAGGCCTGCAACTGTTCTAGCTTGCTCGACACTTAACGGCCCTCGTGCATGCTGTGCAAATAAAAAATGGGCGAAACGCCCATCCCGTCAGTCCGCCTAAAGGTGGACTGTGTATCCAACGAAGAACCTTTCTACGATCTCGCGAGCTAGAGCCATGCAAGGCAAAAACAAGCGAGGATGCGGAGTTTACGAGCTGCAAATGAGCAATCCGAGCCTGTTTTTAACGCAGCAGGGCCGACGCGCAGCAGATCGTAAACGGTTCTAACAAAAAGCCCCTGAAAAGGGGCTTCTGAAACTGGTTGCGGGGGCAGGATTTGAACCTACGACCTTCGGGTTATGAGCCCGACGAGCTACCAGACTGCTCCACCCCGCGTCAAAGCTGGGCCGAAATTATACGGCCACCCCCTTACGGGGGTCAACCAAACACTCCAGCAACAAGAAAGCCCGCGAACTGCGGGCTTTCTTGAGTATGGTACCGAGGAGGGGACTCGAACCCCTACAGCCTATGGCCACTACCACCTCAAGGTAGCGTGTCTACCAATTCCACCACCTCGGCAAAACTGTTACTGCTCTGGAGCCTCCGGCACATCCGAAGCATCGGACGCTGGAGCTTGCTCTTCGAGCACCGGCACGTCTTCGACAGCCGGTTTTTGTTGAACCTCCAGAACCGCTGGATCTGGCAGCCCAACCTGAGTCAGTGCATCAGCTTTTTCTTTAGCAAAGAACGCTAAACCCAAGCTGGTAATGAAAAAACCTGCGGCAAGTATACCAGTAAACTTACTCAGAAAGGTAGAGGAACCTTGGCTTCCGAATACAGTTGCCGAAGCCCCCGAACCGAACGACGCACCTGCGTCAGCACCTTTACCCTGCTGCAGCAAAACCAGCACTACAATCCCGATCGCACCCAGCAGGTGCAGAACAACAATGACGGTTTCCAGCATTCTTCAGTTTCCTGCAGCGCGACAGATCGCACCGAATTCATCCGCATTCAGAGAAGCCCCACCTACGAGCCCCCCATCGATATCCTGCATACCGAACAACTCGGCTGCACTGGCGGCCTTAACACTACCGCCATAAAGAATTCTTAGCCCGTCCGCCACCTCGACATCCTGCAGCGCAACTTGCGCACGGATCGCCGCGTGTACCTCCTGGGCTTGCTCAGGCGTGGCGGTCAGGCCGGTACCAATGGCCCATACCGGCTCATAGGCAACCACAGCATTCTTCAGCGACTCGACACCCAAGGCATCGATCACCGCAGCCAACTGGCCACCTACCACACCCAGCGTTGCATTCGCTTCACGCTCTTCGCGGGTCTCACCAAGACAGAGCACAGGCGTAAGCCCGGCTTTCTGTGCAGCTGCAAACTTGCCGACGACCACATCATTGCTTTCACCCAGAATCAGGCGACGCTCAGAGTGTCCTACCAGCACCAGCTCACAACCACCATCGACCAACTGACTTGTCGCCAGCTCACCAGTCAAGGCGCCCTGCTCTACCTGTGCCGCACAGTCTTGCGCGCCCACCTTCACAGCGCTACCAGACAGACCAGAAACGACCTGTGCGATATGCATACTGGAGGGGAACACCGCGACCTGCACACCAGCAGGCAAGTCCTGCTGACACAGCCCTTCGATCAGTTCTGCGACGCTTGCGCGGGTACCGTGCATTTTCCAGTTACCAGCGACTAAGGGGCGACGCATGTTTTACCTCGTCGATCAAAGAGGGCGCAGATGTTACCCAAGAGCATCTTCGGTAGCAAGCAAATCAGGCACAGACTTCAGCAACAATTTTAGCCAATTCATCAGCATAGCTACGTACAGCGTCCGCCTCATCGCCCTCGACCATCACCCGAACGAGCGGCTCGGTACCGGACTTGCGCAGCAATACACGACCACGCCCAGCCATTTGCTCGGTAACGCGTGCACATGCCTCTTTGACAGAGGGGTGCTCGAGCGGATCAACCGCACCGGAGAAACGCACATTAACCAGAACCTGAGGACACTTCTTCAGATCACTGCGAGCCTCGACCAACGTCTGCTCACGACGCTTGAGCGCCATTAGCACCTGCAACGCAGCGATGATGGCATCGCCGGTAGTCGTGTGTTGGAAGCACACCAGATGTCCGGAGTTTTCCCCGCCCAACAGCCAGTTGCGCTCCAGCAGTTCGGCGATCACGTAGCGGTCACCCACCTTGGCGCGCACGAAAGGAATGTTCAGTTGCTCGAGCGCCAGCTCGAGCCCCAGGTTACTCATCAGCGTACCGACTACGCCACCGCGCAGACGTCCGCGCTCCTGCATATCGCGAGCGATGATGAACAACAACTCGTCGCCGTCGACGATCGCACCGTACTGATCGACCATCAGCACGCGATCAGCATCACCGTCGAAAGCGATGCCGAGATCAGCCTGTTGCGCCACGACCTCTGCTTGCAACGCGGCAATGTGGGTGGAACCACAGCCATCGTTGATATTGAGGCCATCGGGCTGCGCCGAGATGACCCGCACTTCGGCGCCCAGCTCGCGGAACACGCTCGGCGCAACCTTGTAGGCCGCACCGTGGGCGCAATCGATGACAATCTTCAACCCCTTGAAGCTGGTACCACTGGGTACGCTGCCCTTGCAGAACTCGATGTAACGCCCGGACGCATCGTTGATACGCGAAGCCTTACCGATCTCAGCAGACTCAACCACAGTCATCGGTTGATCGAGCAGTTCCTCGATCATCAACTCGACATCATCCGGCAACTTGGTGCCTTCACTGGAGAAGAATTTGATGCCGTTGTCATCATGCGGATTGTGCGACGCACTGATGACAATCCCCGCGTCAGCCTGAAAGGTACGGGTGAGGTAGGCGATGGCAGGCGTTGGCATCGGCCCGAGCAACTGCACGTCAGCACCCGCTGAGGCCAGACCAGCCTCGAGCGCTGACTCGAACATGTAACCGGAGATGCGCGTGTCCTTGCCGATCAGGATCCGGCACTTACCCTGCTTGCGAAAAGCCATGCCCGCAGCCCAGCCGAGCTTGAGCATGAAATCAGGAGTGATCGGAAACTGTCCAACGCGACCACGGATGCCATCTGTGCCGAAGTACTTTCTAGCCATGAGTCTTTCCTTGTTATTGCGCTGCTTCAACCGCAGCGATCATGCGCACGACGTCGACCGTCTCGGCGACATCATGCACACGTAGAATATGTGCACCCTTGGTCAACGCCAGAGCAGCCAGCGCCAGACTGCCGTACAAGCGCCCTCCGACCTCATGACCGAGCACCTTGCCGATCATGCTCTTGCGCGAGACACCCACCAGTAGCGGCCGACCCAGTTCGGAGAGCTCGCCCATGCGCTTGAACAGCGCCAGATTATGCTCCAGCGTCTTGGCAAAACCGAAGCCCGGATCGAGCACGATACGCTCAGCGCGAATACCAGCCGTCGCACATGCCTGCATGCGCTCGACAAGAAAGTCATGCACCTCACTGACGATATCCGGGTACTGCGGATCATCCTGCATGTTGCCCGGCTCACCACGCATGTGCATCAGACAGACCGGCAGACCACTATCGGCTGCAGCGTCCAGCGCGCCATCACGCTGCAAGGAGCGCACGTCGTTGATCAGCCCCGCACCCAGACGCGCGCTTTCACGCATGACGGCAGGTGTCGAGGTATCGACCGAGATGATCACATCCAGCTCACGCGCAATGGCCTCGACCACTGGCGCGACTCGCTCCAACTCCTCGGTCGGTGACACAACACGCGCACCAGGGCGAGTGGATTCACCACCGACATCGATCAACGTCGCGCCGGCACTGACCATCGCCGCGGCATGACGCAACGCCGCATCGCGAGCCGTGAAGCGGCCACCATCGGAGAAAGAATCTGGGGTGACATTGAGGATGCCCATCACGTGCGGGCGGGACAAATCAAGAAGCCGGCTGCCACAGGGCAGCCGGCTCGGGTGTTGCGTGAAGGACATAGACGACCTTAGTGCTCGGCGGCAGGGCCACCAATAGGCTTCTCGGGACGACTGGGCTCATCGACCTTGGTTTGCGGTGCACCAGAGTCACCGCCACCATCCCAACCGCGCGGCTCGCGAGGCTCGCGGCCATTCATGATGTCGTCGATCTGATCGGAGTCGATGGTCTCGTATTTCATCAGCGCTTCAGCCATGGCATCGAGCTTGGCCCGATTCTCCACCAGCAGCCGCTTCGCGGTGTCGTAGCATTCGTCGATGATGCGACGAACCTCTTCGTCGATCAGCTTGGCAGTTTCGCCGGAGACATTGCTGTGTTGGCTGCCCATGCTGCGCCCCAGGAAAACCTCGCCCTCTTCCTCAGCGTACATCAGCGGACCGAGCTTCTCGGACAGACCCCACTTGGTGACCATATTCTTGGCCAGCTGAGTGGCACGCATGATGTCGTTGGAAGCACCGGTGGTGACGCCGTCGAACCCCAGGGTCATTTCCTCGGCGATACGGCCACCGAACAGCGAGCAGATCTGACTGATCAGAGCCCGCTTGCTCAGGCTGTAACGATCCTCTTCCGGCAGGAACATGGTCACGCCAAGAGCGCGACCACGCGGAATGATGGACACCTTGTAAACCGGGTCATGCTCGGGAACCAGCCGGCCGACGATCGCATGCCCCGCCTCGTGGTAAGCGGTATTGAGCTTCTCCTTGTCGGACATGACCATGGTCTTGCGCTCGGCGCCCATCATGATCTTGTCCTTGGCCAGCTCGAACTCCTTCATCTCCACCAGGCGCTTGCCAGCACGGGCAGCGAAAAGGGACGCCTCGTTGACCAGGTTGGCCAGGTCGGCACCGGAGAAGCCCGGAGTGCCACGCGCGATGACTGCAGCGTTGACGTCATCACCCATCGGCACCTTGCGCATGTGTACTTTCAGAATCTGCTCACGACCACGGATGTCGGGCAGGCCTACGACCACCTGACGATCGAAACGGCCGGGGCGCAGCAGCGCGGGGTCAAGTACGTCAGGACGGTTGGTTGCGGCGATGACGATGATGCCGTCGTTCATCTCGAAGCCATCCATCTCGACCAACAACTGGTTGAGAGTTTGTTCACGCTCGTCGTGACCACCGCCCATGCCGGCGCCACGATGGCGGCCGACCGCGTCGATCTCATCAATGAAGATGATGCACGGCGCATGTTTCTTGGCCTGGTCGAACATGTCACGGACACGCGAAGCACCAACACCCACAAACATTTCCACGAAATCGGAACCGGAAATGGTGAAGAACGGCACCTTGGCCTCACCGGCCACAGCCTTGGCCAGCAAAGTCTTGCCGGTACCCGGCGAGCCGACCATCAGCACGCCGCGGGGGATGCGGCCACCAAGACGCTGGAACTTGCCCGGATCACGCAGAAACTCGACCAGCTCACTGACCTCTTCCTTAGCTTCATCGCAACCGGCGACGTCAGCGAAGGTGGTCTTGACCTGATCTTCGGAGAGCAGACGCGCCTTGGACTTGCCGAAGCTCATCGGCCCGCCCTTGCCGCCGGCACCACCCTGCATCTGGCGCATGAAGAACATGAATACCGCAATGATCACCAGGATCGGGAAGCTCGCCACCAGCAACTGGGTCCAGATGCTCTGCTGCTCCGGCTGCTTGCCCTCGATAACGACGTTGTTGTCGATCAGATCGCCAATCAAGCCGCCGTCCTGGATCGCCGGACGAATGGTCTTGAAGCCGTCACCGTCGGTGCGCTTGCCGGTGATCACATAACCGTCAACAGTGACGCGCTCGACGCGCCCCTCCTTGACCTGCTCGATGAACTGCGAGTAGCTCAGGGTCTGCGGCTCGCTCGGGCTGGAAAAATTGTTCATCACGGTAACCAGCACCGCCGCGATGATCAGCCACAGAATCAGATTCTTTGCCATGTCGTTCAATTAGCTACCCTCTGGAGCAGGCCTCGTGGTGAAGCACGCTTCCCATGACGACCAATGATATACCGGCCTAACTTACACCAAACGCCTGCATCCCGCAGGCACCGTCTGTAACCCTTTATGAGGCTCCTACCTCTTTAGACCGACAGGTCGGGCGGTCGTTGCAGCTCACAACCCGCGAAACCCTCGCGCTAACAGATACTGCTCACGAGAACGATCGCGCGAAGACAGTGGCTTGCGCATTTGCACCTTGTCGAAGGACTCACGGACCTGCTTGTGGTACGCATCGAAGCCTTCGCCCTGGAAAATCTTGATCAGAAAATCACCGCCCGGACGCAAAACCCGCCCGGACAGATCCAGCGCCAGCTCGCACAGATACATGGCGCGCGCCTGATCAGCGGTCCTCACCCCACTCATATTGGGGGCCATATCCGAAATAACAAGGTCTACCGGATTTTCTCCGATAGCCTGGAGAATCTGCTCGAATACAGCGTCCTCGGTAAAGTCCCCTTGAATGAAGGTCACATCCGGGATGCTGTCCATCTCGAGAATATCGGAAGCGATCAGCCGTCCCTTGTCACCGATCACCCGGCTGGTGACCTGCGACCAGCCACCCGGCGCGGCGCCGAGATCGACCACGGTCATGCCGGGGCGCAGAATGCGGTCCTTCTCCTGAATTTCCAGCAGTTTGTAACTGGCGCGCGAACGATAGCCGTCCTTCTGCGCCATCTTCACGTAAGGATCGTCGAAATGTTCTTTCAGCCAACGCTGGCTGGTCTTGGAACGTGCCACTGAAACCTCGGACTCAACGGGTCATGAATAACTGCGCGGGCTCGGGTAAGATAGGCGCCGTTTTCCAGACCGAATTAGGTACTAACGATTATGCCGCTCACTCAAGAGCAGAAGAAACAATTCAAATCTATCGGCCACCACCTGAAACCTGTATTGATCGTGGCCGACAATGGTTTGACCGAGGGCGTGCTGGCAGAGCTGGACCGTGCCCTGAACGATCACGAGCTGATCAAGGTACAACTGCGCCTCGCCGAACGCGAGGACCGCCAGGCCGCCATCGTGGCCCTGTGCGAAAGTGGACGCGCCGAACTGGTTCAGTCGATCGGCAAGGTCGCCCTGCTCTATCGCAAGAACCCCAAGCCGAATCGCAGCCTGTCCAACGTGATTCGCTACCAGGGCTGACACCGGCAGGCGGCGTCATCAGGCGCCGCGCGTCTTCCCCGGCACGGGTTGCAGCACCAGCAGCAACCCGCAGAACGCCATTACCAGATAGCTGAAGCGTAGCCAGTACTCGCTCTCGGGCCAGTAGTACAGAACGGCGAGGTAACTCAGCGCCATCAGCGCAACGGTCAGCAGCAGCTGGCCGCGCACATCCCTCAGCAGACTGGAAAGCCCCTCGGCACGCAGCAAGGCCAATGCCTGCAGCGCGACGCCGACTGCTGCCAGACCGACCAGCAACGGCGCCAGGCGCGCAGCGATTTCCTGCACCAGCAAGGGAGCCAGGCCGGTCTGCTCAATGGCCGGCAGGATGACGAATTGCAGCAACCACAAGCCGCCCACCCAAAGGGTCTGGGCCAGCTGCCAACTGACAGCTGAAGCCCGCGACGGCTGCCTTGGCTTAAATGTGGCGGACTTCGACAATCTCGTACTCGATCAGGCCGCTAGGGGTTTGCACGCCGACCACATCACCCTCGCTCTTACCCACCAGAGCACGTGCGATGGGAGATGCGACGGAGATCTTGCCCTGCTTGATGTCGGCTTCGTCTTCACCGACGATCCGATAGGTCACGCTCTCGTCGGTTTCGACGTTGGCGATCTCCACAGTGCTGCCAAAGATCACCTTGCCGGTGTGCTCGATGGTGGTGACATCGATGATCACTGCGTTCTGCAAGCGGCCTTCGATATCGCGCACACGCGCCTCGACCATGCCCTGCTCTTCACGGGCGGCATGGTATTCGGCGTTTTCCTTGAGGTCTCCCAGCTCACGCGCCTCGGCGATCGCCTGGCTCAGTGCCGGACGACGCACCTTGGTCAGGTGCGCCAGCTCCTCTTCCAGGGCGCGAGCGCCCTGGACGGTCATGGGGTATTTGTTCATGCCTTGATTCCTGCATGCAGATCCTGCAGACGGCGCACGGTCTTCTCCGGACCGAATTTGAGCGCCTCACAGACCGCCTGCCCCGCCGCGATGGTGGTGGTGCAGTAGATCTTGTGCTGCAGAGCGTTACGACGGATCGAGTAGGAGTCAGCAATGGACTGACGCCCCTCGGTGGTATTGATGATCAGGGTGACCTCGTCGTTCTTGATCATGTCGACCACGTGCGGACGACCTTCGGTCACCTTGTTCACCCGGCGTACCGGCAGCCCGGCAGCCTCGATCACCTTGGCGGTACCGGCAGTGGCGACGACTTCGAAGCCCAGGCTGACCAAGTCACGAGCGACCTGAACGGCCTCGGCCTTGTCATCCTCACGCACGCTGATGAACGCGCAGCCGGTGTTCGGCAGGATCTCGCTTGCACCGACCTGAGCCTTGGCGAAGGCTTCGCCGAAGCTGTCGCCGACACCCATGACCTCACCGGTGGATTTCATCTCTGGGCCGAGAATCGGGTCGACACCCGGGAACTTGGCGAAGGGGAACACCGCTTCCTTGACGCTGAAGAACGGCGGGATGATCTCTTCGGTGTAGCCCACTTCCGCCAGAGTCTTGCCAGCCATGACGCGCGCAGCCACCTTGGCCAGCGACTCGCCGACGCACTTGGAGACAAACGGCACGGTACGCGAAGCGCGCGGGTTCACTTCGATGACATAGATGTCTTCGCCCTGCACGGCCATCTGCACGTTCATCAGACCGACCACACCGAGCTCCAGGGCCATTTTCTTGACCTGTTCGCGGATCTCGTCCTGGATGTGCGCCGGCAGCGAGTACGGCGGCAGCGAGCACGCGGAGTCACCGGAGTGCACGCCTGCCTGCTCGATGTGCTGCATGATCGCGCCAATGACCACGGTCTCGCCGTCGCTGACCGCATCCACGTCCACCTCGATGGCGCAGTTGAGGAAGCGATCCAGCAGCACCGGGCTGTCGTTGGACACTTTCACCGCTTCGCGCATGTAGCGCTTGAGCTCTTCTTCCTGGTAGACGATTTCCATCGCCCGGCCGCCCAGTACGTAGGATGGACGCACCACCATCGGGTAACCGATGTTCTTCGACAGGGCCAGGGCCTCGTCTTCGCTACGCGCGGTGGCGTTGGCCGGCTGACGCAGATTCAGGCGCTGCACCATCTGCTGGAAGCGCTCACGGTCTTCGGCGCGGTCGATGGCCTCGGGGCTAGTACCGATGATCGGTACGCCAGCTTCTTCCAGGGCGCGGCAGATCTTCAGCGGCGTCTGACCGCCGTACTGGACGATCACGCCTTTCGGCTGCTCGACGCGGACGATTTCCAGCACGTCTTCCAGGGTGACCGGCTCGAAGTACAGGCGGTCGGAGGTGTCGTAGTCGGTGGAGACGGTTTCCGGGTTGCAGTTGACCATGATGGTCTCGTAACCGTCTTCACGCATGGCCAGCGCCGCGTGTACGCAGCAGTAATCGAACTCGATGCCTTGGCCGATACGGTTCGGACCGCCGCCGAGGATCATGATCTTGTCACGAGTGCTCGGATTGGCCTCGCACTCTTCCTCATAGGTCGAGTACATGTAGGCGGTGTCGGTAGCGAACTCGGCAGCGCAGGTGTCGACGCGCTTGTACACCGGCAGCACTTTCAGCTTGTGACGATGAGCACGCAGGCTCTTCTCGGAAACGCCCAGCAGCTTGGCCAGACGCGCATCGGAGAAGCCTTTGCGCTTGAGCTTGAACATCAGGTCGCAGTCGATGGCCGACAGACCCAGGGTCTGCACGGTGGCTTCGTCCTTGATCAGATCCTCGATCTGTACCAGGAACCACTCGTCGATACGGGTCAGATCGAAGACTTCAGCCACGCTCTTGCCGGCGCGGAAGGCATCGGCCACATACCAGATGCGGTCAGCGCTGGGCACGGTCAGCTCGCGACGCAGCGTGCTTTCGGCTTCCGGGTCGTTCAGATCGAGCTTCGGATCGAAGCCGGCAACGCCAACCTCCAGACCGCGCAGGGCCTTCTGCACCGACTCCTGGAAGGTACGGCCGATGGCCATGACCTCACCGACGGATTTCATCTGGGTGGTCAGGCGGGCGTCGGCCTTGGGGAATTTTTCGAAGGCGAAACGCGGAACCTTGGTCACCACGTAGTCGATGGCCGGCTCGAACGAAGCCGGGGTGCGACCGCCGGTGATGTCGTTCTGCAGTTCGTCGAGGGTGTAACCCACTGCCAGCTTGGCGGCGATCTTGGCGATCGGGAAGCCGGTGGCCTTGGACGCCAGTGCCGAGCTGCGCGATACGCGCGGGTTCATCTCGATCACGACCATGCGGCCGGTGTTCGGGCAGATGCCGAACTGCACGTTGGAACCGCCGGTTTCCACACCGATTTCACGCAGCACCGCCAGCGAGGCGTTGCGCATGATCTGGTATTCCTTGTCGGTCAGGGTCTGCGCCGGCGCAACGGTGATCGAGTCACCGGTGTGCACGCCCATCGGGTCGAAGTTCTCGATGGAGCAGACGATGATGCAGTTGTCCTTCTTGTCGCGGACAACCTCCATCTCGTATTCCTTCCAGCCGATCAGCGATTCGTCGATCAGCAGTTCGTTGGTCGGCGACAAGTCCAGACCACGGGCGCAGATTTCTTCGAACTCTTCACGGTTGTAAGCGATACCACCGCCGGTGCCGCCCATGGTGAAGGACGGACGGATGATGCACGGAAAACCCACCTGTTCCAGCACGCCGTAGGCTTCTTCCATGCTGTGAGCGATACCCGAGCGCGGGCAGGCCAGGCCGATGTCCTTCATCGCCTTGTCGAAGCGCGAACGGTCTTCGGCCTTGTCGATGGTGTCGGCGTTGGCACCGATCATCTCGACACCGAACTTCTCCAGCACGCCGTGGCGCTCCAGGTCCAGGGCGCAGTTCAGCGCGGTCTGGCCGCCCATGGTCGGTAGCAGTGCATCCGGACGCTCCTTCTCGATGATCTTGGCCACGGTGGCCCACTTGATCGGCTCGATGTAGGTGGCGTCGGCCATGGCCGGGTCGGTCATGATGGTGGCCGGGTTGGAGTTCACCAGGATGACGCGGAAGCCCTCTTCACGCAGGGCCTTGCACGCTTGCGCGCCGGAGTAGTCGAACTCACAGGCCTGGCCGATGACGATGGGGCCGGCGCCGAGGATCAGGATGCTTTTGATATCTGTACGTTTTGGCATGGTCTTCTCGAATTCTCTGCTCGGCGGGCTTAGCGGCGTTTGGCCATCTCATTGATGAAACGGTCGAACAGCGGCGCAACGTCGTGCGGGCCTGGGCTGGCTTCCGGGTGACCCTGGAAGCTGAAGGCCACCTTGTCGGTACGCTCGATGCCCTGCAGGGTGCCATCGAACAGCGACTTGTGAGTGGCGCGCAGGTTGGCCGGCAGAGTCGCCTCGTCGACGGCGAAACCGTGGTTCTGGCTGGTGATCATCACCACGCCGGAATCCAGGTCCTGCACCGGGTGGTTGGCGCCGTGGTGACCATGGCCCATCTTCACGGTCTTGGCACCGGAGGCCAGCGCCAGCAACTGGTGACCCAGGCAGATACCGAATACCGGGATCTCGGTTTGCAGGACTTCCTTGATCGCGGCAATCGCGTAATCGCACGGCTCGGGGTCACCGGGGCCGTTGGAGAGGAACACGCCATCGGGATTGAGCGCCAGCACTTCGCTGGCCGGAGTTTGCGCCGGCACCACGGTCAGGCGGCAGCCGCGGGCGACCAGCATGCGCAGGATGTTCAGCTTGACGCCATAGTCATAGGCCACCACGTGGTACGGCAGTTCACCCGCCGGAATCAGCGGATGGCTGTCGCTTTCCAGATTCCACACACTGGAACGCCACTCGTAGGAACTGGCGCAGGTCACTTCCTTAGCTAGGTCCATACCTTTGAGGCCTGGGAAGCTGCCCGCCAACTCCAGCGCTTTCTCTTCGGTGGCATCAGCGCCGGTGAGGATGCAGCCGTTCTGCGAACCTTTCTCGCGCAGGATGCGGGTCAGGCGACGGGTATCGATACCGGCGATGGCAACGGTGCCGTTCGCGCTCAGGTACTCGTCCAGCGGCTGCTTGTCACGCCAGTTGCTGGAGATCAGCGGTAGGTCGCGAATGATCAGGCCGGCAGCCCATACGCTGCAGGACTCGGCGTCCTCCGGCGTGGTGCCGGTGTTGCCGATGTGCGGATAGGTCAGGGTAACGATTTGCTGGGCGTAGGATGGATCGGTAAGGATTTCCTGATAGCCGGTCATGGCGGTATTGAACACCACCTCTCCGATGGTCTGGCCATCGGCCCCGATGGAATCGCCGCGAAAAATACTGCCGTCAGCAAGGGCCAAAATGGCAGGTTTGGGGGCTGGCTTAGTCAAGAAGACCTCCGTCTCGATCAAGGCTTGAAGCAAACGCAGGTTGTAAAAAAGCGGGATGACGTGTGAAGGTCATCCCGCTTTTTTATTTGAGCCATTCTGCGTAACTTTTAGTGGACACACTAAAACAGGAAGCTTACAGGAAAACCCTTTTTCGGTCCACCCGAGAAGACGCCTCCCTCACACATTTCTCAACGCAGCCCCAGCACATCCTGCATGTCGTACAGCGCAGGCGAACGCGATTGCAGCCACAGCGCCGAACGCACTGCACCCTTGGCGAAAGTCATACGACTGGAAGCCTTGTGGGTAATTTCTACGCGCTCGCCTTCGGCGGCGAACAGCACGGTGTGATCGCCGACCACATCACCGGCACGCACAGTGGCGAAGCCGATGGTCTCGCGCTCACGCGCCCCGGTCTGCCCTTCGCGGCCATAGACGGCAACTTTCTGCAGATCGCGACCCAATGCATCGGCCACCACCTCGCCCATGCGCAGCGCCGTACCCGATGGTGCATCGACCTTGTGCCGGTGATGCGCCTCGATGATCTCGATGTCCACGTCATCGCCGAGCACGCGCGCCGCCGTATCGAGCAACTTCAGGCACAGATTGACGCCAACGCTGAAGTTGGCGGCAAAGACGATGGGAATCTGCTTCGCCGCTTCGCTTAGTTGCTGCTTTTCCTCGGAGGTGAAGCCGGTGGTACCGATGACCATGGCCTTGCCTGCCTGACGACAGACCTCCAGATTCTTCAGGGTCACCGACGGATGAGTGAAGTCGATCAGCACGTCGAAATCATCGACCACCGCAGCCAAGTCACCCGCCAGGGTCACGCCGATCTTGCCCAGGCCGACCAGCTCACCCGCATCGGCGCCAATCAGGCTGCTATCGGCACGGTCGACAGCGGCGCTGAGCTTGGCACCCTCGGCCTGGCTCACCGCCTCGATCAGGGTCTTGCCCATGCGCCCGGCGGCGCCCATCACTGCAATACGTTGCATAGCCATTCAGCTCCAAGCTGGCGCCCCGGCAAACAGCCGGGGCGCTGAGGGATTAAACGTCGCCGAAGAAGCGCTTGACGCCTTCGAACCAGCCACTGGCCTTGGGCGAATGGGAGTCGTCACCCTGCAGCGACTTGCGGAACTCCTCGAGCAGCTCGCGCTGACGCTTGTTCAGGTTGACCGGGGTTTCCACCGCCACCTTGCACATCAGATCGCCCGCCGCACCGCCGCGCACCGGAGCCACGCCCTTGCCACGCAGACGGAACAGCTTGCCGGTCTGCGTGCCTTCCGGAATCTTCAGCTTGACCCGGCCATCAAGGGTCGGCACTTCCAGCTCGCCACCCAGCGCTGCGTCGGCGAAGCTGATCGGCACTTCGCAGTACAGATGCTTGCCATCGCGCTGGAAGATCGCATGCTCACGGACGTTGACCACGACATAGAGGTCACCAGCCGGGCCACCATGCGAGCCAGCCTCGCCTTCGCCGGACAGGCGGATGCGATCACCGGTATCGACACCTGGCGGCACCTTGACCGACAGCGTCTTGCTCTCTTCCACACGACCCTGGCCATGGCAGCTGCCACAGGGGTCGGTGATCATCTTGCCGCTGCCGTGGCAGCGCGGGCAGGTCTGCTGTACGGAGAAGAAGCCCTGCTGCATGCGCACCTGACCGATACCGCCACAGGTGGTACAGGTGACCGGGCTGGTGCCCTTCTTCGCACCAGTGCCATCACAGGTCTTGCAACCCACCAGAGTCGGCACGCGAATGGTCACGGTGGTACCGCGCACGGCCTCTTCCAGGTCCAGCTCCAGAGTGTAGCGCAGGTCAGAGCCGCGCTGAGCGCCGCCACGCGAACCGCCACGACCACCAGCCCCCCCGAAGAAGTCACTGAAGACGTCGCCAAAGATGTCGGAGAAGTTGGCACCACCGAAACCGGCACCGCCGCCAGCGCCCATCTGCGGATCGACCCCGGCATGGCCGTATTGGTCATAGGCCGAACGCTTGCTGGCGTCGGAGAGCACCTCGTAGGCCTCGTTGGCCTCCTTGAATTTCTCTTCGGCCTCTTTGTCGTCCGGGTTGCGGTCCGGGTGGAACTTCATCGCCAGGCGCCGGTAAGCCTTCTTCAGCTCGGCCTCACTGGCGCCGCGCTCGACCCCCAGAACCTCGTAATAGTCTCGTTTTGCCATAGTTGTGCTGCACTCTCAGATTCGTGAGCTCCAGATACGCCGACGCGGGAGAAGGCTCCCGCGCGGCGAATCCTGACCGCCTGATGCGACGGCGGAGCGATAAGCAGAGGGCGACACACCCTTCGCACTAACTTGAGTGAAGGGTGCACGCGCATCCCTTACTTGTTCTCCTTGACCTCTTCGAACTCAGCGTCGACCACGTCGTCACCGGCATCCTTGGCGTCATTGGCATCCGCCTGAGCGGCACCGGCCTGCGGCTGCTCGGCATACATTTTCTGCGCCAGCGGCGAAGTCGCTTCGGACAGGGCGTTCATCTTGGCTTCGATAGCCTCTTTATCATCGCCCTTCACCGCCACTTCCAGCTCGCCAATGGCTTTCTCGATGGCAGCCTTCTCTTCGGCAGTGGCCTTGTCGCCCGCCTCGGTGAGCATCTTGCGGGTGGCGTGCACCAGCTGGTCGCCCTGGTTGCGCGCAGTGGCCAGCTCTTCGAACTTGCGGTCTTCCTCGGCATTGGCCTCGGCGTCACGCACCATCTGCTCGATTTCTTCCTCGGACAGACCAGAGTTGGCCTTGATCACAATGGACTGCTGCTTGCCGGTGGCCTTGTCCTTGGCGGACACATGCAGGATACCGTTGGCATCGATATCGAAGGTCACTTCGATCTGCGGCACGCCACGTGGAGCCGGCGGAATCTCGGCCAGGTCGAACTTGCCCAGAGACTTGTTCTGACCAGCCTGCTTACGCTCACCCTGCAGCACGTGAATGGTCACGGCGCTCTGGTTATCGTCGGCAGTGGAGAACACCTGCGATTTCTTGGTCGGGATGGTGGTGTTCTTCTCGATCAGCGCGGTCATCACGCCACCCATGGTTTCGATACCCAGGGTCAGCGGGGACACGTCCAGCAGCAGCACGTCCTTGACGTCGCCAGCCAGAACCGCGCCCTGAATGGCAGCGCCCATGGCCACGGCTTCGTCCGGGTTGACGTCCTTGCGCGGCTCCTTGCCGAAGAACTCGGCAACGGTCTTCTGCACCAGCGGCATGCGAGTCTGACCACCGACCAGGATCACGTCGTCGATCTTGCTGACGTCGATACCGGCGTCTTTCAGCGCAGTGCGGCACGGCTCGATGGTGCGCTGCACCAGGTCTTCGACCAGCGACTCCAGCTTGGAACGGGAGATCTTCACGTTCAGGTGCTTCGGACCTGTGGAATCTGCAGTGATGTACGGCAGGTTGACGTCGGTCTGCTGACTGGAGGACAGCTCGATCTTGGCCTTCTCGGCAGCTTCCTTCAGGCGCTGCATGGCCAGCGGGTCGCCCTTGAGGTTCATGCCGGTTTCTTTCTTGAATTCGTCGACGAGGTAGTCGATCAGGCGGATGTCGAAGTCTTCACCACCGAGGAAGGTGTCACCATTGGTAGCCAGCACTTCGAACTGGTGCTCGCCGTCGACTTCGGCGATCTCGATCACCGACACGTCGAAGGTGCCGCCACCCAGGTCATAAACGATCACGGTGTGGTCGCCCTTGGCCTTGTCCATGCCGTAGGCCAGCGCAGCTGCGGTCGGCTCGTTGATGATGCGCTTGACGTCCAGACCGGCGATGCGACCGGCATCCTTGGTGGCCTGACGCTGGCTGTCGTTGAAGTAGGCCGGCACGGTGATCACCGCTTCGGTCACTGGCTCGCCCAGGTAATCCTCGGCGGTCTTCTTCATTTTCTTCAGCACTTCGGCGCTGATCTGCGGCGGCGCCATCTTCTGGCCGTTGACCTCGACCCAGGCGTCGTTGTTGTCAGCCTTGACGATCTTGTACGGCACCATCTGGATGTCTTTCTGTACGACATCCTCGTCGAAACGACGGCCGATCAGACGCTTAACCGCGTACAGGGTGTTGTGCGGGTTAGTCACTGCCTGGCGCTTGGCCGACTGGCCAACCAGGGTTTCGCCATCGTTGGCGTAAGCGATGATGGACGGCGTGGTACGAGCGCCTTCGGCGTTCTCCAGCACCTTGACGTTGCCGTTTTCCAGAATGGAGACACAGGAGTTGGTGGTCCCCAGGTCGATACCGATGATTTTGCCCATGAATATTCTCCCGAAACTTTGATTTTTCCGTCGCCGCGCTTCGCAGGCGCCGGTAGCACTAAAACGCTTGACTCAGAAATGGGGTCGCCCCCGAAAATTTCAAGCCTGCTCGTCGATGGACGGCGGCGGCGTGGTCGGCGCCTTGCTCACCACAACCATGGCCGGACGCAGCAGGCGACCGTTGAGCAGATAGCCCTTCTGGAACACCTTGAGCACCGAATTCGGCTCGACATTGACGCTCTCTTCCATCGCCATGGCCTGGTGATGCTCCGGGTTGAACGGAGCACCATGCGGGTCTACTGCTTCCAGCTGGTGACGCGCCAGGGTGTCGATCAGCAGCTTGAGGGTCAGTTGCATGCCCTCGCGCACCCCCTTGATCGCCTCATCATCCGGGTTGGACAGCTCCAGGCCACGCTCCAGACTGTCGACGATCGGCAGCAGGTCGTTGGCGAATTTTTCCAAGGCGAACTTGTGCGCCTTCTCCACATCCTGCTCGGCGCGACGGCGCACATTCTGCAGCTCGGCAGCCGTGCGCAACGATTGATCCTGCGCCGCAGCCAGCTGCTCTTCCAGGGCCTGTACACGAGCCGCCAGGTCGTCGCTCGACGCAGCGTTCTCGGCTGCCTGAGCCTCGGGGTTCTGCGTATCCAGGTTCTGTTCGTCAGCCATGCCTATCTCCTCTCGAATGAATCGGCGCGAGTCCGACTCGCGCACCTGCCGCCTATATGGAGTCAAATCCACAGCTTTCAAGGGGCGATAAAGGAGGATTGTCAGGGAAAGAAAAAACACTGTATAAATAACCAGACATCAAATTCGGGAGCGTTCGCCATGCTGGTGCACCTGTCCATCCACAATTACGCCATCGTCGACCACCTGGACCTCGAGCTGGATGCCGGCATGAGCGCCATCAGCGGCGAGACCGGCGCCGGCAAGTCGATCATGCTCGACGCCCTCGGCCTGTGCCTGGGTGACCGCGCTGACAGCGGCGTTGTGCGCCCAGGTAGCGACAAGGCGGACATCCTCGCCAGCTTCGACCTGGCCGAGATTCCCGAAGCCCGCGCCTGGCTCGCCGAGCGTGATCTGGACAACGACGGCCCGTGCATCCTGCGCCGGGTGATCACCGCCGAGGGCCGCTCGCGCGGCTACATCAACGGCAGCCCCTGCCCGCAGGCCGACCTCAAGGCACTGGGTGAGCTGATCATCGATATCCACAGCCAACACGAACACCAGTCGCTGCTGAAAGCCGACACCCACCGCCGCCTGCTCGACGAGTACGCAGGCAGCCAGGAACTGGCGCGCCAGGTGCAACTGGCCGCACAGCGCTGGAAGCAGACGCGCAATGAACTGCAGCGCATCTCCAGCCAGGGCGACGAACAACGCGCCCGCCACCAGCTACTCAGCTACCAGCTGGAAGAGCTGGAAAACCTCGCCTTGGGCGAAAACGAACTGGAGCAGCTGGAGCAGGAACACAAGGCCCTGAGCAACGCTGAAGCCCTGCTCGGCGCCTGCCGCCAAGTACTCGACCTGTGCAGCGAAAGCGATGCCGGCAACGTGCTGTCGGCGCTCACCGCCAGCCTCAATCGTCTCGGCGGCTTCGGTGGCCAAGGCAGCGCACTGGGTGAAGCGAGCAACCTGCTGGCCAGCGCACAGATCCAGGTCGAAGAAGCGGTAGGCGAACTGAACCGCTTCGTCGACCATTTCGACGCCGACCCCGAACGCCAGCAGTTTCTCGAGGAACGCCTGGACAGCATCTACACCCTGGCGCGCAAGCACCGCGTCCAGCCCAGCGAACTGGCCGCACTGCAACAGCAGTTATTCGAAGAGCTGGAAGGCCTCAACGCCGATGACCAGGCCAGCGAACGCCTGACCGAAGAGCTGGCAGCCTATGAACGCCACTATCAGGAAAAAGCCGCGGAACTCAGCACCCTGCGCGGCAATGCAGCCGAGCGCCTGGCGGCAGCCGTCGAGCAGGAAATGCAGGCACTGGGTATGCCAGGCGGCCGTTTCAATATCCAGCTACAGGCCATCAACAGCGAGGAGCCGCACGGCAACGGCCTGGAAGCCGTGGAGTTCCTGGTCAGCGCAAACCCCGGTCAACCGCTGCGAGGCCTGGCCAAGGTTGCCTCGGGCGGTGAGCTGTCGCGCATCAGTCTGGCAATCCAGGTCATCACCGCACAGACCTCACGGGTGCCGACTCTGGTGTTCGATGAAGTGGACGTCGGCATCGGCGGCCCGACCGCCGAAGTGGTCGGCCAACTCCTACGCCGCCTAGGTGAACGTGGCCAGGTACTGTGCGTCACCCATCTTCCGCAGGTGGCTGCGCAGGGCCACCAACACCTCTTCGTGCACAAACGCCGCGGCGAGGATGCCACGTCCACAGCTGTGAGCAAGCTGGACGAAAGCGGCCGCGTCGAGGAGATCGCGCGCATGCTCGGTGGCGTCGACCTGACCGAAGAATCTCTGGCGCACGCACGCAAGATGGTTACCAGCGCACAAGCTGCCTGAAACAACATGGCCGGTTGCAATCCGGGCTACGGCAAAACAAAAAGGCGACCCGAAGGTCGCCTTTTTCATCGCAGCAGAGCTATCAGCTCTTCTTGCGTACGTACAACACCAGGTTGTGATCAACCAGTTCGAAACCGTGCTCCCTGACGATTTCTTTCTGGCGCTTCTCGATTTCGGAATCGAAGAACTCGATCACCTCGCCGGAGTCGACGCAGACCATATGGTCATGGTGACCACTGTCGGCCAACTCGAATACCGCGTGACCGCCATCAAAGTTGTGGCGTACGACCAGCCCAGCAGCTTCGAACTGGGTCAGTACGCGGTATACGGTGGCCAGGCCAACATCCTCGCCCGCCTCCATCAGTGCCTTGTAAACATCCTCCGCACTCATGTGGCGGTGCTCGGCATTGTCGAGCATTTGCAGGATTTTGACCCGTGGCAGAGTCACCTTCAGTCCAGCTTTGCGCAGTTCGTTATTTTCAACCATGGTCTGCTTTCTCATGGATGCTGCTTCGCAGCACCCTTCAATACGGGTATGATCCGGGGTTCAAGTTGCCCAAGATAGTGGAAGTCACCCTCCGATGCAAAAAACCAAGCTCTTGCTGACCAGCCTGTCGCTGACCGGGCTCTTCGCACTCGCCGGTTGTTCATTCCCCGGGGTTTACAAGATCGACATTCAACAGGGCAATGTCGTGACACAGGACATGATAGACCAGCTTCGCCCTGGAATGACCCGACGCCAAGTGCGGTTTATCATGGGCAACCCGCTGATTACCGACACCTTCCATGCCGATCGCTGGGATTATCTGTACAGCATCCAGCCGGGCGGCGGTCAACGCCTGCAGGAGCGTGTCAGCCTGGTATTCGACGGCAGCGACCAACTGGTTGGCCTGGCGGGCGATTTCATGCCGGGTGTAAGCCGCGACCAGGCCATCCTCGGCGAAGACAGCGACACCACCAACGCACAGCCGCAGGCCAAGCCTGAGGACAATACACCGCCTGCTCCGGGCTCGCTGCTGGAGCAGATCCAGCGCGAAGTCGATCAGGTAGAGACCGTTCCGGTGCCGACTCCAGAACCACTGGATACCGAGCCGCAGTAGTCTCCTGAAATGAAAAAGCCCGGACTCGCTCCGGGCTTTTTCATATCTGCGCAGGGTGCATGCGATGAAACGGCGCTAATCAGGCTGACTCACTGCCCTCTTCCCTGGCCTTGGCTTTTGCTGCGCGCTGCTTACGCACTTCTTTCGGATCGGCAATCAGCGGTCGATAGATCTCAACCCGCTCACCCTCTTCCAGCACACGCTCTTCCGGCTTGTTGACTGCCTTGCCGAAAATCCCCAATGGCGCCTGGCTCAGATCCAGCTCGGGAAAGAACTGCTGCATGCCGGAGCACAGCGCCGCTTCGCGCACCGTGGTGCCGACAGGGACCGACAGGCGCAGCAGCTTCTGCCGCTCGGCCAGCGCATAGACCACCTCGATCGCGATGCTCGGCTTATCCATACAATTGCTTGGCTCGCTGACAGAAGGCATCGACCATGGTGTTGGTCGCTTGATTGAACAAAGGCCCGAGCGTGGCGCGCACCAGAGGGCCTGCATAATCGAAGGTCAGATCCAGGCTGATCTTGCAGGCTTTGTCGCCCAGCGCCTTGAACTCCCATACACCATTGAGGCTGGTGAACGGCCCCTCCTGCAAGTTCATCTCGATGCGCTGTCCTGGCTGCAGCACGTTACGCGTGACAAAACGCTGGCTGATGCTGCCCTTGGCCACCTCAAGACTGGCCAGCATGTGGACCTCGCTGACCTCCAACACCTCGCTTGCCCGGCACCAGGGCAGAAACTGCGGATAACTGGCAACATCATTGACGAGGTCAAACAGCGCCTGCGCCGGATAAGGCAGCAACGCCGAGCGCTGGATTCGAGTAGTCATTTACTTGCTCAGCTCCGCGATGAAAACGATCAGTACGCCGATTGGCGCTACCACGCGAATCAGCCAGAGGGCGAGATTGAACAGCAGCGGGCTCCTGATTGCCAACTCGTCACGTACCGTCTCACGACTCAGTACCCATCCGGCGAACATGGCAAAAGCCAAACCACCCACGGGTAACAGGATGCGGCTGGTCAGGTAGTCGATGCTGTCGAAGAAGGTCTTGCCCCCTTCTACCCCCCATTGCAACAGATGAAAGCCATCTTCGGCAAAGACGAAGAACTTGGCCTCGGCCCAGACATTGAATGACAGCACGGTGCCCATGCCCACCAGCCAGCAAAATAACGCCAGCACGGCAGTGACCGATGTGCGACTGCGGCCACTTTTCTCGACGAAATAGGCGACTGCCGGTTCGAGCATGGAAATCGAAGAGCTCCAGGCCGCAACCGCCACCAGGACGAAGAAGATCAGCCCCATGACCTGACCGAAGGGTACGTTGCCAAAGGCGATAGGCAGCGTCACGAACATCAGCCCTGGCCCGCCACCTGGTTCGAGACCGGCCGCAAAGACGATGGGAAACAGCGCCAGCCCGGCCGTCAACGCCACCAGCGTATCGAGCAGGCCGACGGTCAGCACCGTGGCACCAATCGAGGCCTTTTGCGGCATGTAGGCGCCGTAGACCATGATCGCGCCAACACCCACGCTGAGCGTAAAGAAGGCATGCCCCATGGCAGCGAGGATACCGCCCTGCACCTTGCTGGCATCAAAATGAAAGAGGAAGTCGAACCCCTCTCGGAAATGCCCGGTGGTGAAGCTGTAACCCAGCAACACCAGTAGCAGCACGAACAGCAGCGGCATCATGATGCGCAGGCTGCGCTCCAGCCCGGCCACGACGCCTCTGGCGATGACGAAAGCAGTAATCAGCATGAACAGGGTGTGCCACAAGGTCAGCCGCCATGGGTCCGCCGTCAGCCCGCCGAAGGCCGCGCCTGCACCTTCGGCACTGATGCCGGTAAAGTCGCCACGCCACATGCCAAGGATGTAATCCAGCGACCAGCCGGCTACCACGCTGTAGAAGGAAAGAATCAACAGAGCGGCGACCATCCCCACCAAGGCTGCCAGCGACCAACGCGTAGAAGCACCCGCTTCGGCCGCCAGGCTTTTCATCGCGTTGACCGGGCTCTGCCGGCCACGCCGACCGATTAGTGTTTCCGCCAACATGATTGGCACACCCACCAGCGCGATGCAGAACAGGTACATGACGACGAACGCTCCGCCGCCGTACACCCCGGTCATGTAGGGGAATTTCCAGATGTTGCCGAGACCGACAGCCGAACCGGTAGCAGCCAGGATGAATACCCAGCGGCTGGCCCATGCACCATGAATTGAAACCTTATCGCTCGCCATTACGGCCAACACCCCATTACCGCGGGAAAAAGATCGCGCATTGTCGAAGATTAGCCGGGGAGGCTCAAGCACAGCCCCGCAAAGTCCCATAGCGCAGGCGCTGGCGACTCCCTATAATGCGCGCCCTATGGCTAAGCAAAAGAAACATCCACAAGGCACCATCGCGCTGAACAAAAAGGCGCTGCACGATTATTTCGTCGAACAGAAGTTCGAGGCGGGCGTTGCCCTGGCTGGCTGGGAAGTGAAGAGCCTGCGCGCCGGCAAGGCGCAGCTGGTAGACAGCTACGTGCTGCTCAAGGACGACGAAGCCTGGCTGATGGGCGCACATATCACCCCGTTGAAAACCGCCAGCACCCACGTCATCGCCGACCCGATCCGTACGCGCAAGCTGCTGCTGAACAAGCGCGAACTGGACAAGCTGTTTGGCGCCGTGCAGCAGAAAGGCTACACCTGCGTCGCCTTGTCGCTGTACTGGAAACAGCATCTGGTCAAATGCGAAATTGCCCTGGCCAAGGGCAAGAAGGACTTCGACAAGCGTCACGTCGAGAAAGAGCGCGATGCCAATCGCGAAGTCCAGCGCGCCATGCGCAGCAAGGGCAAAGACGACTAAGAACAGCAGCGGCGCCGCGCTTTCAGCAGTCGCTGGCGCCTGCGTTCACAGTCCCTGACGCCGCTGAGCTCGCGCCACGCGTTGAGCCTCCAGCTGGACCTCAGACAGCACTTCCTGCACATAATCGATGTGTCGATTCGACAGGTCACGCGCCTCATCGGCACGTCCCTCAATGATCGCCTCGTACAACGCACGGTGCTGCGTGATGAGCATGTCGCGGGTTTCCGAACGCTGCGCATACATACCGCCAATGTTGGTCACCACGTTACGCTTGAGCAGATCGAACAGGCCACGAATGGTGTGCAACAGCACGGCATTGTGGCTCGCCTCGGCAATCGCCAGATGGAAACGCGCATCGGCCGCGCCTTCTTCCGCACGAGTCACCTTGCCTGCGCGCGCGTAGCAATCCTGCAGCGCCTCGAAGGCGTCGCTCAGACGCTGGCGATCGATATCCGTGGCGCGCCTGGCGGCGTAGTAGGCACAAGAACCTTCCAGCGTATGACGGAACTCCAGCAGATCACGCTGGGCGTCTTCCTTGTTCTCCAGCAAATTCAGCAGTGGGTCGCTGAAGGTCGAGCCGAGTGATTCGGCGACATAGTTACCGCCGCCCTGCCGACTGACCAGCAACCCCTTGGCGACCAGCTTCTGGATGGCCTCGCGCAAAGACGGCCGGGACACACCAAATTGCTCGGCAAGCGCACGCTCGGCAGGCAGCCGCTCGCCGGCACGCAAGGTGCCCTCGAGAATCATGGTTTCCAGTTGCGCGACGATGTCGTCCGAGAGACGACGCTGTCGCACCAGACCTACTTCCATCCCGCGCTTCTCCATTGGTTTGACCAGGCCGTATGCAGCATGGCGCAAGCCTATAGCGCCAGTCATCGACGAACAAGGCGGCATTCTACGACCAAAGTCTTAGCGCTGCGATTTGACAGCGCATTGATCGACTTTTAACCTGACCCGGCAATTTTGTAAATTGGTATTACCAATTTCTACTTCAATAACAAAAACGTGTCGTCGAGGTCACGCCATGAAGTTGCATAGCGCTGCACGTCTGCCGAATACCGCATCCCCTCTACTGCGCCGCGTGCGCTTCGCCGCGGAGTAAGCTCAATGTCCACCGGAATTCTCGCCCTGCTGGCGTTTTCGCCGATTCTTCTGGCCGCCATCCTGTTGATCGGCCTGCGTTGGCCGGCCAAACATGCAATGCCCTTGGTCTACCTGCTGACAGCAGCCGTCGGCCTGTTCGCATGGGACATGACCTTCACCCGAGTCCTGGCCTCAACCCTGCAAGGCCTGCTGATCACCCTCGGCCTGTTGTGGATCATCTTCGGCGCCATCCTGCTGCTGAACACCCTCAAGCACTCAGGTGGCATCACCGCCATTCGTGCCGGCTTCACCACCATCAGCCCTGACCGCCGTATCCAGGCCATCATCATCGCCTGGCTGTTCGGCTGCTTCATCGAGGGCGCCTCTGGCTTCGGCACACCGGCCGCCATCGCGGCACCGCTGCTGGTGGCCATCGGCTTCCCGGCCATGGCCGCCGTGCTGATGGGCATGCTGGTACAGAGCACACCGGTGTCCTTCGGCGCCGTGGGTACGCCGATCATCGTCGGCGTCAACACCGGCCTAGATACCGCGACCATTGGTGCTCATCTGCTGGAGCAAGGCTCTTCCTGGGCGCAGTTCCTGCAACTGATCACCAGTGAAGTGGCGATCATTCATGCCACCGTCGGCGTGCTGATGCCGACCATCATGGCGATGATGCTGACGCGTTTCTTCGGCGAGGAAAAAAGCTGGAAGGCCGGGCTGGCCGTGCTGCCGTTCGCGATCTTCGCCGGCATCGCCTTCGTCGTACCCTACGTCATCACTGGCGTGTTGCTCGGCCCGGAATTCCCGTCCCTGCTCGGCGGCCTGATCGGTCTGGCCATCGTAACCAGCGCCGCACGTGTCGGTTTCCTGGTACCGAAGAAGACCTGGGACTTCGCCCCGGCGGACAAGTGGCCAAGCGAGTGGCTGGGCACCGTTGAAATGAAGCTGGACGAGCTGACCGCCAAGCCGATGAGCGCCCTGCGTGCCTGGCTGCCCTACGTGCTGGTGGGCGCTTTGCTGGTGATCAGCCGTGTATTCCCGCAGGTGGGTAATGCGCTGAAAGCCGTGGTGGTGAACTTCCCTGACCTGCTCGGCGAGGCTGGCGTCAGCGCCAACTTCCAGCCGCTGTACCTGCCGGGTGGCATCCTGGTCGCAGTGGTTCTGGCCACCTTCTTCCTGCACGGCATGAAGGCGCGTGATCTGGGCAAGGCCGTGAAAGAGTCGTCCAGCGTTTTGCTCAGCGCCGGTTTCGTATTGCTGTTCACCGTGCCGATGGTGCGTATCCTGATCAACTCCGGCGTCAACGGTGCCGAGCTGGCCAGCATGCCGATCCTCATGGCTCGCTGGGTGGCCGACAGCGTTGGTGGCATCTATCCGTTGCTGGCACCGAGTATCGGGGCACTGGGCGCCTTCATCGCCGGTTCCAACACCGTCAGTAACATGATGTTCAGCCAGTTCCAGTTCGGTGTAGCCAGCAGCCTGGGTATCTCCAGCGCGCTGATCGTCGCAGTTCAAGCCGTGGGGGCGGCCGCCGGCAACATGGTGGCGATCCACAACGTGGTCGCGGCATCGGCCACCGTTGGCCTGCTGGGCCGCGAAGGCAGTACCCTGCGCAAGACCATCTGGCCGACGCTGTACTACGTGCTGTTCACCGGCATCATCGCGTTGATCGCGATCTACGTGCTGGGCATCAGCGACCCGCTGGTAGCTCGCTGAGCGAACGACCACGATGCGCCCCGGCCATGCCGGGGCTTTGGCCGTCAGGCTACGCTTCCCCTTTTCAAGCAACAGGATGAGCACATGATCATTTCTGCCTCTACCGACTACCGCGCCGCAGCTCAAAGCAAGCTGCCGCCCTTCCTGTTTCACTACGTCGATGGCGGTGCCTACGCTGAGCACACCCTGCGCCGCAACGTCGCCGACCTGTCAGACATCGAGCTGCGCCAGCGCGTGCTGAAAAACATGTCCGAGCTGGACCTGTCCACCGAGTTGTTCGGCGAGAAAATGTCGATGCCCGTTGGCCTGGCCCCGGTCGGCCTGACCGGCATGTTCGCCCGCCGCGGCGAAGTGCAGGCGGCCAAGGCAGCGGCGGCCAAAGGCCTGCCCTTCACCCTGTCCACCGTGTCGGTGTGCCCGATCGAAGAAGTGGCGCCGGCCATCGACCGGCCCATGTGGTTCCAGCTCTACGTGCTGAAGGACCGCGGCTTCATGAAGAACGCCCTGGAGCGGGCCAAGGCCGCCGGCTGCTCGACCCTGGTGTTCACCGTCGACATGCCGGTACCCGGCGCGCGTTACCGCGACGCCCACTCGGGCATGAGCGGCCCGAACGCGCCGCTGCGCCGTATGCTGCAAGCCATGACTCACCCGCAGTGGGCCTGGGACGTTGGCCTGCTGGGCAAGCCGCACGACCTGGGCAACATCTCCGCCTATCGCGGTAACCCTACCGGTCTGGCCGACTACATCGGCTGGCTGGGCGCCAACTTCGACCCGTCGATTTCCTGGAAGGATCTTGAGTGGATCCGCGATTTCTGGGATGGCCCGATGGTCATCAAGGGCATTCTCGATCCGGAAGACGCCCGTGATGCGGTGGCCTTCGGTGCCGACGGCATCATCGTCTCCAACCACGGCGGTCGTCAGCTCGACGGCGTACTGTCCAGCGCCCGTGCGCTGCCGGCCATCGCCGATGCGGTCAAGGGCGAGCTGAAGATCCTCGCCGACTCCGGCATCCGCACCGGCCTCGACGTGGTGCGCATGCTCGCCCTGGGCGCCGATACCGTGCTGCTCGGCCGCGCCTTCGTCTATGCCCTGGCTGCAGCTGGTGGCGCCGGCGTAAGCAACCTGCTCGAGCTGATCGAGAAGGAAATGCGCGTGGCCATGGTCCTGACCGGCGCCAAATCCATCGCCGAAATCACCCCGGACCTGCTGGTAAAGGAGCGTTGATCCAATGACCGCTGCCGTCAGCACCACCCTGGCCCGTGATGACCTTCTGGCGCAGATGCGCCAGATCGTCGGCGCCAGCCATGTCATCACCGATGAGCAGGCCACGCGGCGCTTCCGCAAGGGCCATCGTACCGGCGAGGGCAATGTTCTCGCGGTGGTACGTCCGGGCTCGCTGCTGGAACAGTGGCGTATTCTGCAGGCGGCGGTCGCAGCCGATCGCATCGTCATCATGCAGGCGGCCAACACCGGTCTCACCGGCGGCTCCACGCCCGACGGCGCCGACTACGACCGCGAGATCGTGCTGATCAGCACCCTGCGCATCACGGGCGTGCAACTGATCAACGACGGTCAGCAGGTCGTGTGTTTACCCGGTGCCACCCTCGACCGCCTGGAACAGGCGCTGGCACCGCTGAACCGCGAGCCCCATTCGGTGATCGGCTCGTCCTGCATTGGCGCCTCGGTGCTCGGCGGTATCTGCAACAACTCCGGCGGCGCCCTGGTGCGCCGCGGCCCGGCCTACACCGAACTGGCGCTGTACGCGCAGGTAAAGGACGACGGCTCGCTGGAGCTGGTCAATCACCTGGGGATCGAGCTGGGCGACAGCCCCGAGGAAATCCTCAGCCGTCTGCAGAAAGGTGATTACACCCCGCAGCAGGTGCGCAATGCAGACACCGGCAAAGCCTCCGACGCACGCTACGGCGAGCACGTGCGCGACGTCGACGCCGATACTCCGGCACGTTTCAACGCCGACCCGTCACGCCTGTTCGAGGCCTCCGGCTCGGCCGGCAAACTGTGCCTGTTCGCCGTACGCCTGGACACCTTCCCGAAGGAACCGAGCACGGTATTCTACATCGGCAGCAACGACCCGCACGACCTGACCGAAGTGCGCCGTCACCTGCTGGCCAAGCTGCCGCGCCTGCCCATTGCCGGCGAATACATCCACCGCACCGCCTTCGACATCGGCGAGAAGTACGGCAAGGACACCTTCCTGGTGATCGACAAGTTCGGCACCGCCAAGGTACCGGCCGCCTTCGCCATGAAGAGTCGGGTAGACGGGTTCTTCGAGCGCTTTGGCCTGCGCGGGGTGACCGACAAGGTGATCCAGGCCGTGATGAACCTGCTGCCCAGTCACCTGCCGCAGCGCATGCGTGAGTACCGCGACCGCTTCGAGCATCACCTGCTGGTACGAGTGTCCAACGACACCCTGGAGCTGACCCGCACCTTCCTCGCCGAGTATTTCGCTGGCAGCAACAGCGGTGCCTACTTCGAGTGTGACGCAGAGGAAGGCCGCAAGGCATTCCTGCACCGCTTCGCCGTGGCCGGCGCGGCGATCCGCTACCGCGAGGCACATCGCAGCAGCGTCGAGGACATCCTCGCCCTGGACATCGCCCTGCGCCGCAACGACCGGGACTGGGTCGAGACGCTGCCGGACGAGATGGAAGAGCGAATCATACACAAGCTCTACTACGGGCACTTCTTCTGCCACGTGTTCCACCAGGACTACATCGTCAAGAAAGGCAACGACCCGATCGCCATGGAACATGCCATGTGGAAGCTATTGGACGCGCGCCGCGCCGAGTACCCGGCCGAACACAACGTCGGCCATCTGTACGTGGCCAAGCCGGCACTGGCTGGCTTCTACCGCGAACTGGACCCGACCAACAGCTTCAACCCCGGTATCGGTCACACTTCGAAGAAGAAGCATTGGGGCGATTGCTGCTAAGACGCCAAAGCTTTACGTAGGAGCGGCTTCAGCCGCGAACCGACCACGAACTTCGTGGCTGAAGCGGAATGCCGCCCAGCCGCTCCCACAAAAGCTCCGCAGCCGGATGCAATCGCGGCATCCGATGCCGATTCCCCTACAAAAACGAAGGCCCGCCGAATTGGCGGGCCTTTGCATTTAACGCAGCAACCGATCAGGCGAAGACGATCTCGTCGCCATCCACCTTGGCCTTGACCTGCACACCGGGGGCGAAGTCGCCAGCCAGGATGCGCTGCGCCAGCGGGTTCTCGATCCAGCGCTGGATCGCACGCTTGAGCGGACGCGCGCCATACACCGGGTCGTAACCGACGGCGATCAGCTTGTCGAGCGCCTCCGGCGTCAACTCCAGGCTCAGCTCACGCTCAGCCAGACGGCCACGCAGACGCTGCAGCTGAATCTCGGCGATGCCGGCGATCTGCTCGCGGCCCAGCGGCTCGAACACCACCACCTCGTCGATACGGTTGATGAACTCCGGACGGAAGTGGCTGCCCACCGCGTCCATCACCGCCGCACGCTGCGCTTCCTTGTCACCGACCAGCTCCTGAATCTGCGCCGAGCCGAGGTTGGAGGTCATAACGATGACGGTGTTCTTGAAGTCCACGGTACGCCCATGGCTGTCGGTCAGGCGGCCGTCTTCGAGCACCTGCAGAAGAACGTTGAACACGTCCGGGTGGGCCTTCTCCACCTCGTCCATGAGCACCACCGAGTACGGCTTGCGACGCACCGCTTCGGTCAGGTAGCCACCTTCCTCGTAGCCCACGTAGCCGGGCGGCGCACCGATCAGGCGGGCGACGCTGTGCTTCTCCATGAACTCGGACATGTCGATGCGCACCAGCGCTTCTTCGGTGTCGAAGAGGAACTCGGCCAGCGCCTTGCACAGCTCGGTCTTGCCCACCCCGGTCGGGCCGAGGAAGAGGAACGAGCCGCTCGGGCGGTTGGGGTCGGCCAGCCCGGCACGGGAACGCCGCACCGCGTTGGAAACCGCCACCACGGCCTCGTTCTGACCGATCACACGCTGGTGCAGCAGGCCTTCCATCTTCAGCAGTTTCTCGCGCTCGCCTTCAAGCATCTTGCTCACCGGGATCCCGGTCCACTTGGACACGACCTCGGCGATTTCCTCGTCGGTGACCTTGTTGCGCAGCAGCTGGTTCTCGCTCTTGCCATGCTGATCGACCATCTGCAGGCTGCGCTCCAGATCAGGGATCACACCGTACTGCAGCTCTGCCATGCGGTTGAGGTCACCCTTGCGCCGCGCGGCTTCCAGCTCGGTCCTGGCCTGCTCGATCTTCTGCTGGATTTGCGCCGAACCTTGCACCTCGGCCTTCTCCGACTTCCAGATCTCGTCGAGGTCCGCGTATTCCTTCTCCAGCTTGGCGATGTCGTCTTCCAGTTTGACCAGACGTTTCTTGGTCGCCTCGTCATCTTCCTTCTTCAGCGCCTCGCGCTCGATCTTCAGCTGAATCAGGCGACGATCCAGGCGATCCAGCTCCTCGGGCTTGGAGTCGATTTCCATGCGAATGCGGCTGGCCGCCTCGTCGATCAGGTCGATGGCCTTGTCCGGCAGCTGACGGTCGGTGATGTAGCGGTGGCTGAGCTTGGCCGCGGCGATGATCGCGCCATCGGTGATGGTCACCCCGTGGTGCACTTCATAGCGCTCCTTGAGGCCACGCAGGATGGCGATGGTGTCCTCCTCGCTCGGCTCGTCCACCAGCACCTTCTGGAAGCGGCGCTCCAGCGCGGCGTCCTTCTCGATGAACTGGCGGTATTCGTCCAGGGTGGTGGCACCGACGCAGTGCAGCTCACCGCGCGCCAGTGCCGGCTTGAGCATGTTGCCGGCATCCATGGCGCCCTCGGCCTTGCCGGCGCCGACCATGGTGTGCAGCTCGTCGATGAACAGGATGATGCGCCCTTCCTGCTTGCTCAGTTCGTTGAGCACTGCCTTGAGGCGCTCCTCGAACTCGCCGCGGAACTTGGCGCCGGCGATCAGCGCGCCCATGTCCAGCGACAGCAAGCGCTTGTCCTTGAGGCCGTCGGGCACTTCGCCGTTGATGATGCGCTGGGCCAGGCCCTCGGCGATGGCGGTCTTGCCCACGCCGGGCTCGCCGATCAGCACCGGGTTGTTCTTGGTGCGCCGCTGCAACACCTGAATGGTGCGGCGAATCTCGTCGTCACGGCCGATCACCGGGTCGAGCTTGCCGTCCTCGGCACGCTTGGTCAGGTCGACGGTGTACTTGTCCAGCGCCTGGCGCGACTCCTCGATATTGGGGTCGTTGACTGCCTGGCCGCCGCGCAGGTTGGCGATGGCGTTTTCCAGGGCCTTCTTCGACACGCCCTGACCGAGCAGCAGCTTGCCCAGCTTGCTGTTCTCATCCATGGCGGCGAGCAGCACCAGCTCGCTGGAGATGAACTGGTCACCCTTCTGCTGGGCCAGGCGGTCGGCCTGGTTGAGCAGGCGCGCCAGGTCCTGCGACAGGTTGATGTCGCCGGTGGGGTTCTGCAGTTTGCCGAGCTGATCCAGCTCGCGGGTCAGGCCCTGACGCAGGCTGTTGATGTCGAAACCGACCTGCATCAGCAGCGGCTTGATGGAACCGCCCTGCTGCTCGAGCAGCGCCTGCATCAGGTGCAGCGGTTCGATGGCGGCATGATCCATGCCCACGGCCAGGGATTGGGCGTCGGAGAGTGCAAGTTGCAGCTTGCTGGTCAAACGATCGATACGCATAAATGTCCTTCCTCCAGAAGAGCGGGCCGGGACTACATCCCCGAAAACCGATACCCGCCGAGATGAAGACTAGATAAGGACGATTACGCCGTATTCAAGATCAGGCGATTTGATCCAGATCAACCGCGACTCATAGCCAGGTGACCTGCTGCTCGAGCGGGAAGCGCAAACGTGGGTTGTATATACCCTTATCACCCTGGCGACCGACGGCCAGGAGCATGATCGGTATCGCCTGGCGCGGAATATCCAGCACATGGCGCAGGCGCACTTCGTCGAAACCTTCCATCGGGCAAGTTGCATAACCATGGCTCTGGAAGGCCAGCATCAGGTTCTCCGCCGCCAGTGCAGTGGACTTCACCGCCCACAAACGCATGTCCGCCTTGCTGTTGGGCGTACGCATCAGGGCCTTGCGCAATCCCACCAGGCGCACCAATTGGCGCTTGAACAGCCCGAGCAGGCCCATTGGCCCCTGGTTGTACTGAAACGGCGCCGTCTTGCTGTAGAAACTGCGAATACGCGCCGGCACCTGCTCTTCGGGCCAGTAGTCGATGATGTTCTGGCAAGCCTGACGCCAGGTATCCGGGCGCGCCAACACGGCGATAATCAACGGCGCGCGTGCAGCGTTCTGGCCCATGCAGACCGGGTGCAGCTTCGCCAGCAGAGCCGGCTCACGAATGATCTGAAAGCTCCATGGCTGCAGGTTGCAGGAGTTCGGCGCCAGCACGGCCAACTCCAAGCAGTCGCGGATCACTTCCTCCGGCACCGATTCCGGGCTGAAACGGCGCACCGCCCGGCGACTCTCAATCAGCACGCGCAGTTCGACCGGCGAGGCGGCGGCAGGCTGGTGCTCGTTGGAAAAGCTGGTCATCGGTGCACTCCTCGGCAAGTCGTCCGATTAAGCAATCGTGCGAGCGCACGAACAAGAGCGCATGAAGAAACGGCCGCGAATTTGGCCGATTAACGGCGCCTGCACCTCATTGGAGAATGCAGGCGCAGCCACTTAGAGGCCGAGAGCTTTCTCGACAGCCTGGGTCAGCGCCGGATCATCCGGCGTGGTTCGTGGTGAGAAGCGCGCCAGCACACGGCCGTCCTGACCAACCAGAAACTTCTCGAAGTTCCAGGTGATATCGCCGGGAAACTCGGCGCCCTCACCGGCAAGCAGACGATACAACGGATGGCGCCCCGGACCGTTGACCTCCAACTTGCTGCCCAACGGAAAGGTCACCCCGTAGTTGAGGCTGCAGAACTCGCGAATTTCTTCCTCGCTGCCTGGCTCCTGACCTGCGAACTGGTTGCAGGGCACGCCGAGCACCGTGAATCCATTGCCCTTGTACTGCTGGTAGAGTTTTTCCAGCCCGGCGTATTGAGGTGTCAGGCCACACTTGGAGGCAACGTTGACCACCAAGACAACCTGACCCTTGTAGGGCGCCAGCGGCAGTTCCTGGCCGTCCAGCGCACGGAGATTGAGATCGTGAAAGGCACTCATGACGAACTTCCTCAGCGAATTCAGTGCGGCGGATGCGGGGCTCTGAAACGGTTGATACAGAGACATCGGGCATACATGAAAAAGGCGCCCTAAGGCGCCTTGATCGCAAGCTTCAGCTTAGCAGTGGTTCCGCCAGGGGGAACGACCGCAAGTCGCCCGACAGGCAACTCAGTGGTGATGACCACCTTCGCCGTGAATGTGACCATGGGCCACTTCTTCCTGGCTGGCGTCACGCACGTTAACCACCTTGACCTTGAAGTTCAGACGCTGGCCCGCCAGCGGGTGGTTGCCGTCTACGGTCACTTCATCGCCGTCGATGTCGCGGATGGTGACGATCTGCATGCTGCCGTCCGGACCGGAAGCGTGGAACTGCATGCCCACTTCCAGGGTGTCGACGCCTTCGAACATGGCGCGGCTCAGGGTAGCGACCAGCTCGGCGCTGTATTCGCCGTAGGCCTCTTCCGGCTCGACGGAGACTTCGACTTCGTCACCGGCCTGTTTGCCCACCAGAGCCTTCTCCAGGCCGACGATGATGTTGCCGGCGCCATGCAGGTACACCAGTGGCGCGCCGCCGGAGGAGCTGTCGATCACCTCGCCGGCATCGTTGGTCAGGGTATAGTCGATGGAGACGGCCTTGTTGGCGGCGATCAGCATGGGGAGACCTTTTGCGAAAGATAAATGAACGAACAAGTCTAACCAAGGCTGACCACGATTGCGACCCAACTCCAGACAAACGGGCCGTGCGTATCGTTGATTTTCGTCAGGATGAGCATGGCGACTGGGTGGCAGTCTTGTCGTGTGGCCATACTCAGCACGTCCGCCACCGACCACCCTGGCACAATCGGGCCTGGGTACTCGATCCCGAGCAGCGCCAGGCCAGAATAGGTAGCCCATTCGCCTGTGGCTGGTGTGCCCAGGATCGGTCGCACGAAGCCCCCAAGGAAACTTAAATGTCGGCACGCAACATTCTGGTGATCAACTGCGGCAGTTCGTCGATCAAGTTCGCGTTGGTCAACGAAGCGCAGGAAACCTTCATTCTCAGCGGTCTGGCCGAGCGCCTGGGCAGCCCCGAAGCGGTGCTGCACTGGCAGTTGGGAGATAACAGGGACAGCCTGGTGCTACCCGGCGCCGATCATCGCCAGGCCCTGTCCCACTTGTTACCGCTGGTGCAGCAGGCAGCGGCTGGTGAACTGCATGGCATTGGCCACCGCGTGGTACATGGCGGTGAATACTTCTCCGGCGCCAGCCGCCTGGACGCCGCCAGCCTGCAGGCGATCCGGCAGATCGCACCGCTGGCGCCATTGCACAACCCGGCCAACCTGCACGGCATAGAGGCGGCGATGAAGCTGTTTCCCGATCTGGTTCAAGTCGCGGTCTTCGACACCGCCTTCCATCAGAGCCTGCCCGAGCACGCCTTCCGCTACGCCGTGCCGCAGGCGCTGTATGCCGAACACGGTGTCCGGCGCTACGGTTTTCACGGCACCAGCCACCGTTATGTCAGCCAGAAGGCCGCGCAGATGAGCGGTCTGGCAATCGAAGCAAGTAGCTGGCTGGTCGCCCACCTGGGCAATGGCAGCTCCACCTGTGCCGTGGAAAACGGCCACAGCCGCGATACCAGCATGGGGCTGACACCACTCGAGGGCCTGGTAATGGGCACACGCAGCGGCGACGTCGACCCTAACCTGCACAGCCACCTGGCGCGCACCCTGGGCTGGAGCCTGGAACAGATCGACGCCATGCTCAACCACGACAGCGGCCTGCTTGGCCTCTCCGGCCTGTCCAATGACATGCGCACGCTGGAACTGGCGCGCGAGCAAGGCCACACAGGCGCGAGCCTGGCCATCGAAGTGTTCTGCTACCGACTAGCAAAATCGCTGGCGGCCATGAGCTGCGCCCTGCAGCGTCTCGATGGCGTGGTCTTCACCGGAGGCATCGGCGAGAACTCGGCGCTGATTCGGCGCAAGACCCTCGACCATCTCGGCCTGCTCGGGCTGCAGCTCGATGAGCAGGCCAATGCCCGCTGCGTACGTGGCATCGCCGGCGCAATTCACGCAGAAGGCCACCCGCGTGTGCTGGTGGTGCCGACCAATGAAGAGCGGCAGATCGCCCTCGACACTCTTGCCCTGCTCGACTGAGGCTTTTTCATGCATACATTCTTCATCGCCCCCACCGGTTTCGGTGTCGGTCTCACGTCCATCAGCCTCGGCCTGGTCGGTGCGCTGGAACGCAGCGGCCTCAAGGTCGGCTTCTTCAAGCCCATCGCCCAGCCGCATGCCGGCGACCTCGGTCCGGAGCGCTCCAGCGAACTGGTGGCACGCACCCACGGCCTGCACTCACCCAAGCCGCTGCCACTGAGCCATGTCGAGCGTATGCTCGGCGACGGCCAGCTCGATGAACTACTGGAGGAGATCATCAGCCTCTACGAACAGGCAGCCGCCGGCAAGGACGTGGTCATCGTCGAAGGTATGGTGCCAACGCGTCACGCCAGCTACGCGGCACGGGTCAACTTCCATCTGGCCAAGAGCCTGGACGCCGACGTGATTCTGGTCAGCGCGCCGGAGGACGAGAGCCTTACCGAACTGTCCGACCGCGTGGAGATCCAGGCCCAGCTGTTCGGCGGTCTCAAGGATCCCAAGGTGCTCGGCGTGATCCTCAACAAGGTGCGCAGCGAAGACGGCATCGAAGCCTTCGCCGAGCGCCTGGAAGAGTTCTCGCCACTGCTCAAGACCGGCGACTTCCGCCTGCTCGGCTGCATTCCCTGGCAGGATGAGTTGAATGCACCGCGCACCAAGGACATTGCCGAACTTCTCGGCGCGCGCATCCTCAATGCCGGCGACTACGAACAACGACGCATGATGAAGATCGTGCTCTGCGCCCGCGCCGTGGCCAACAGCGTGCAGTTGCTCAAGCCCGGTACCCTGGTGGTGACCCCCGGTGACCGTGACGACATCATTCTTTCAGCCTGCCTGGCCGCAATGAACGGCGTGCCGCTGGCCGGTCTGCTGCTGTGCAGCGACTCCGCCCCCGACCCGCGCATCATGGAGCTGTGCCAGGGCGCCCTGGCCAGCGGCCTGCCAGTGATGACGGTGAGCACCGGCTCCTACGACACCGCCACCAACCTCAACCGCCTGAACAAGGAAATCCCGCTGGATGACCGCGAGCGCGCGGAGAAAGTCTCCGACTTCGTCGCCGGCCACATCGACCATGACTGGCTGAGTACCCGCTGCGGCACACCACGCGAGCTGCGCCTGTCGCCACCGGCGTTTCGTTACCAGTTGGTGCAACGGGCCAAGGCTGCAGCCAAGCGCATCGTTCTGCCCGAGGGCAGCGAACCGCGCACCGTGCTGGCTGCCGCCATCTGCCAGGCACGCGGCATCGCCCGCTGCGTGTTGCTGGCCAAGCCGGAAGAGGTGCAGGCCGTTGCGCGCGCGCAAGGTATCGAGCTGCCGGATGGGCTGGAAATTCTCGACCCGGACCTGATACGCGGCCGCTATGTCGAACCGATGGTCGAGTTGCGCAAGGGCAAGGGACTCAACGCGCCGATGGCCGAGGCACAACTGGAAGACACCGTGGTGCTGGGCACCATGATGCTGGCGCTGGACGAGGTGGACGGCCTGGTCTCCGGCGCTATCCACACCACAGCCAACACCATTCGCCCCGCCCTGCAGCTGATCAAGACCGCACCAGGCTACAACCTGGTGTCCTCGGTGTTCTTCATGCTGCTGCCGGACCAGGTGCTGGTCTATGGCGACTGCGCGGTGAACCCCGACCCCAACGCCGAACAACTGGCGGAGATCGCCCTGCAGAGCGCAGCCTCCGCCCAGGCCTTCGGCATTCCCCCGAGAGTGGCCATGCTCAGCTACTCCACCGGTGACTCCGGCAGCGGCGAGGAAGTGGAAAAGGTCCGCGCCGCGACCCGCCTGGCTCGCGAGAAACGCCCGGAGCTACTGCTCGACGGCCCGCTGCAGTACGATGCCGCCGCCATCGAAAGCGTCGGCCGACAGAAAGCACCTAATAGCCCGGTCGCCGGTCGTGCCACTGTATTCGTGTTCCCCGACCTGAATACCGGCAACACCACCTACAAGGCCGTGCAGCGCAGCGCCGAGTGCATCAGCGTCGGCCCCATGCTGCAGGGCCTGCGCAAGCCGGTGAACGATCTGTCGCGCGGGGCACTGGTCGATGACATCGTCTACACCATCGCCCTGACGGCGATTCAGGCTGCCGACCGGCCGAGCTGAGTGCGGGTACGGACGTAGGGTGCGCCCTGCGCACCGCGCGGGGCGCCCCCTACGAGCAGATGGACCAACGGGTCACCACTGGCACTTGCAGGTCAGTGCACAACCGTTACCCTTGGCGCCAAACCAGCTCGCCGCACGGAACGCCGCAGCTCTTGCAAACGAAACGGGGCTCAGAGAAAGCCCCCATTCTCAGGCTGCCCGCCGGGCGCGCAGCCTGCTTACGGAGGCGTTCGCCCGATGCTGCACTTTCTCCCTGCGCCGCTACGCGGCCTGATCGCCGGGCTGTTGCTGGCACTCAACACCCTGTTCTGGTGCTGGCCGTTGTTCTTCGTCGCGCTGCTGAAACTGCTGCTGCCCTTCGCCACCATCCAACGTGCGCTGCGCTTTCTCATGCACGGCATCGCCGAAAGCTGGATAGGCGTGAACAAATTCTGGATGCGCCTGGTTGGCCATATCGAATGGAAGATCGAGGGCCTGGAACGTTTCGATACCCGTCACTCCTATCTGGTGACCAGTAACCATCAGAGTTGGGTCGACATTCTGGTGTTGCAGTACCTGCTCAACCGACGCATGCCGCTGCTGAAGTTCTTCCTCAAACAGGAGCTGATCTGGGTGCCGGTAATCGGCCTGTGCTGGTGGGCGCTGGAGTTTCCCTTCATGAAGCGCTTCAGCAAGGAATACCTGGCCAAATATCCGGAAAAGCGTGGCCAGGATCTGGCGACCACACGCAAGGCCTGCGCGCGTTACAAGACCAACCCGGTGGCGGTGTTCAACTTCCTCGAAGGCACGCGCCTGACTCCGGCCAAGCATGCCCAGCAGCAATCACCGTTCAAGTACCTGCTCAAGCCCAAAGCCGGCGGCATTGCCTTCGTACTCGACGCCATGGGCGAGCAGCTGCACGCCATCGTCAACGTCACCATCCACTACCCACATGGTGTGCCCGGCTTCTGGGACCTGCTCAGCGGGCGCCTGGATGCTGTAGAAGTGCGTTTCAAGCAGGTCGACATTCCAGGCGAATTCATCGGTCGCAATTACGATCAGGACGAAAGCTACCGCCTGGCGTTCCAGCAGTGGGTCAACCGCCTGTGGCAAGAAAAGGATGCGGAGCTGGCCGAACTTGACCAGAACGCCTAAGCGCCAACCTCGGCGCTCCTGGCGGATCATGGCCCTGGATTGCGTCCGGCTACGGTAAGGTGCGTCGTACGCGCCTGATCTTTCGCCGATGCCGGGCGGTGCGCGTCGCGCACCTAGGGTTTAGGCCCGGATAGCGGCAGCTGACTCCAGTCCAGCTGCGCCGGTATGTGCAATGCGGCATCGGCCGCGATACCCGGAGCCACCAGAAACCCCTGCATGATGCTGCAGTGATGCTGCGTCAGCCACTCCCGCTGGGCCTGGGTTTCAACACCCTCGGCGATGACCTCCAGGCCCAGGTGATGCCCCAGATCGATGATGGTGCTGACCACCGCGGCATCACGCGGTGAGTCGAGCATATTGCTGATGAACAGTCGGTCGATCTTCAGCGTGTCCAGCTCGAAATGGCGCAAGTAAGCCAATGACGAATAACCGGTGCCGAAATCATCGATGGCGATCTTCACCCCCAACTCGCGCAGGTGCCGCAGTTGTGCCTGAGTCAGCTCAAGATCCTGCATCAAGGCACTTTCGGTGACCTCCACCTCCAGCTGACTGGGTTTGAGGCCATGAATTTCCAGCACGCGCTGCAGATCGGTAACCAACTGCGGCATGCCGAACTGCACCGGGCTGACGTTGAGACTCAGCACCATGTCCTCGCCGAACTGACGCTTGAATACGGCCAATTGCCTGGCACCTTCGCGGAAGATCCACTCGCCCACGCGGTTTATCAGCCTGGTTTCCTCCAGCAAGGGAATGAACACGTTCGGCGCCACGGTGCCGGCCACCCGATGCTGCCAGCGCAGCAGCGCTTCGAAGCCACGCAGACGCCCGCTCGCCAGCTCGAACTGCGGCTGATAGACCAGCACGAAATCGTCATTCTCGATGGCGTGGCGCAGGCTTTCCTCGAGCATCAGTCGAGAGCGCGCGCGACCGTTCATCTCAGGCGAGAAGAAGCGGTACTGCTGGCGCCCGGCACGCTTTGCCTCGTACATGGCCATATCGGCAGAGCGCAGCAGGCCTTCGACACTCTGCCCGCATTCCGGAAAGCAAGCGATGCCGACGCTGGCGCCGAGGGTGAAATCCACACCGTCGAGGGTATGCCGTACCGATACCAGCTCGATCAGTTTTTCCGCGACCTTGGCGGCATCCTCCGGATGACCCAGGTTGTCCAGCAACGCGGTGAATTCATCGCCACCAATGCGCGCCAGGCTGTCGTAGGGGCGCAGGCACGCCTTGAGCTGTTCGCCCACCCGGCGCAGCAACTGGTCGCCAACGTCATGGCCAAGTGAGTCGTTGATGCGCTTGAAACCATCCAGATCCAGATAGAGCACCGCGACCCGCTGGCCGCTGCGTTCGATGCGCGCCAGTGCCGACTCCAGGGCCTGATGGAAACCGCGCCGGTTGAGCAGCCCCGTGAGTGAATCGGTTACCGCCTGCGACTCCAGCTGCGCGTGCAGGTTACGCACCACCGACATGTCCAGCGCGATCAGCACCATGGCCCGCTGCAACCTTGGTAGCGGAGAACAGGACAGCGCCACCGGCAGGCAGCCGCCGTCGAATGTGCGCAGCATGGCCTCATGCACGCGGTAAGTCGCTTCACGCCTGAAGTGCAGATAGAACTCCGACTGCAACCAGCCATCATCACTGATGGGGTTCTTGAGGAAGGACAGCAGCTCAGCGCCCTCAAGGTCGCCTACCTCGCCATTGAGCATCTGCGCCATGGCTGGATTGGCGAACTGGATACGGCCATCCTCACCGACCACCAGAATGCCCTCTGCGGCATTGGCCAGCACCGAAGCATTGAAGGCGCGCGCGCTATCGAGCTGCTGGGTAAGCTGCTGCAATTCGATACGGTTGCTTTCGTGCTCCAGCAGGCTGTGAATCTTGTGACGCAGCACGCTGGGGTCGAACGGTTTGAGAACGAAGTCCACGGCCCCTGTGCTGTAGCCACGCAACACCGCTTCATGGGTCTGCGCGATGGCGGAGACGAAAATGATGGGCGTCAGCCGGGTACGCGGGTTGCCGCGCATCAGTCGCGCGACTTCAAAGCCATCCATGCCAGGCATCTGCACATCCAGCAGCACCAACCCGACATCCTCTTCGAGCAAACAGCGCAGGGCTTCTTCGCCCGAGCTGGCGCAGCGCAATTGCCACTCGCCATCCTCGAGCAGCGCCTGCATGGCTTCAAGATTTTCTACACGGTCATCCACCACCAGCAGAACCTGCCTGGCGGGTACGGCGGCGGTCTTGCTCTGCGCCTGGGCCATCGTTACTCCCCTATCCTTCGCCCTTGCACCAATCACTCCTGTCTTCAGGGTAGATCATTGCCAGGTGATGGCACGGATGACGTACCCAACCAGCGCTCCAGCAACGCCAGCAGATCATCACGCTTGACCGGTTTGGCCATGTAATCGTCTGCACCGGCGGTGATGCACTTCTCGCGATCGCCCTTCATCGCGTGAGCCGTCAGCGCGATGATGGGTATCTCGCAGCCATGCTCCTGCTTGAGCAGGCGCGTAGCGGTATAGCCGTCCATATTGGGCATCGCCATGTCCATCAGGATCAGGTCGAAGGTATCGCGCTGATAGCAGGCGATGGCCTCCAGGCCATCCTTCGCAGAACTGACCTGCAAGCCAACCTCGTCCAGCAGAGCGGTCAGAGCGTAGACGTTGCGCACATCATCATCGACCAACAGAATGCGTCTGCCCTGCAGGGGATTTGCCTGCTGCGGTGTGCGCACTTCGCCCAGGAACCCTTGCACCGCCTGGCACAGCGCATCGGTGTCATCGCCATGCTTGCGCACCACGACCGCGCTGTAGCGGCGCAGACGCTGCAGGGTCTGCTGGGTAACGTCCACACCGGTGTTGATGACGAGACGCGTACCTTGCAGCGGGCGAAGCTGGTTGAGACTGTCGAGCAGCGCGAAACCATCCTGATCAGGCAGATCGAGATCAATCACCAGCGCGCAGAACTGCCCCTGCACGTATGCCAAGCGCGCCTGTTCGCCACTTGCGCAACTGGTGACCTGAAAGCCCAGTTCGGTCAGTTGCTGGCGGTAGTGTTCACGCTCTACCTCGACATCCTCCACAAGCAGCAACGCTCGTTCATGCGCAGCACCATGCTGCAGCTCGACGAAGACCTGTTCCAATTCATCGCGGCCGATGGGCTTGACCAGATAACGCGTACCGTCGTCATTCCACCCTGCTGGTTGAGGTACGCAGGAGATGATATGCACCGGTGTGTGACGGTGTGTCGGTTGCGCGCGCAGTCGTCGGAACAGCTGCCAGCCACTGAGATCCGGCAGCAGGATGTCGAGAATCACCGCATTGAAGGATTCCTGCTGCAGTAATCCGAGCGCCTGCATTCCGGTGCGACAGTGAACGCTGGAAAACCCGTGGGAATGAGCTTCTTCGGCGATCACTGCAGCGAAATTGGCATCATCTTCGACGATCAGCAGAGGCGGCCCTTCCCCTGCGCGCTGCGGCCCCTCGACAGGTACTTCGGCACTGACCACCCCTGCCTGCACCGGCAACCTGACCGTGAAGGTCGAGCCCTGCCCCGGCGCGCTTTGCAGGCTGATATCGCCATCCAGGGCGAGGATCAGTTGACGGGTGATCGCCAGTCCCAACCCAGTGCCACCGAAACGCCGGCTGGTCGAACCGTCGATCTGCTGGAAGGCCTGGAATATCTGCTCGTGTTGCGATGGATCGATGCCGATACCGCTGTCACGAACACTGAAACACAACAGCTCGCGCTCATCCTCCAGACGCCCCTGGCTGCTCACCGTCAGCGTGACCTCACCCTGATCGGTGAACTTCAGCGCGTTGGAAAGGAGGTTGCGCAATATCTGATGCAACCGTACCCGGTCGGTATGGATGATGCGCGGCACACCGGCGTCAAGCTGGGTATGCAGACGCAAACCTTTGAGCTCCGCCATGGGGCGCAAGCTGGCATCCAACTCCACCAGCACGTCCTGCATGTTGATCGGTTCGAGCTTGAGTTGCACTCGCCCGGACTCGACCTTGGCCAGATCCAGTACATCATTGATCAACTGCAGCAGATCGCTGCCGGCACGATGGACGATATCGGCATGCTTGGCCTGCTTTTCCGTGAGATTTCCCGCCAGGTTCTGCCGCAACTGGTCGCTGAGAATCAGGATGCTGTTGAGCGGAGTACGCAGCTCATGGGACATGTTGGCGAGAAATTCGGACTTGTAGCGGTTGGCCAACAACAACTGCTCGGCTTGCTCACGCAGCTTCTGCTCGGCAGCCTTGCGCTCGCTGATATCGATGATGACCGCCTGCACCAGATTTTCGTCGCCACTGCGAATGGGAGAGAGACCGACCTCGAGAGGGATCATGCGCCCTTCACGGTGCTGGCCGAACAACTCACGGTTACCCCCCATTCGCCGTTGCTCAGGCATCGCCTGATAACCGCGGCGCAGCCCTACATGGCTGCCCCGTTGAGCGGCGGGGAGCAGCATCTCGACCGGTTCGCCGAGCAGCATCTGCCGCTCATAACCGAAAAGCAGTTCGGTCTGCCTGTTGACCATGGCGATGCGCCCGAGCCCGTCCACCAGAACGATGGCGTTCGGCGAAGCCTCGACCACCAGGCGAAAGCGCTCCTCTGCCACCTTGCGCGCACGCAGGTCGACCAGGTTGATCAAATAGCTGCCGCCCTCGTGCAGAGGATTGAGGCTGATACTGACCGGAACGAGATCACCCCGTAGCGTGCGCACCGTGCGCTCATCACTTTCGGCCAATTGCTCCTGCAGTTCCTTGGGAGACTCGATACTCGGCAGTACGCGCAGGATGGATTCGCCCGGTAGTGCATTGAGCGTGCAGTCGAACAGCTCGGCGGCACTGCGGTTGGCCATCTCGATGCGCCCCTTGGCATCGCAGAGCAGAGTCGCAACCGGCAAACGTTCCAGTAGCAGACGGAAACGCTCCTCACGCTCGCGCAAGGCCAGGGTAGAACGCTCGCTGATCTGCAATTTGCGTTCGCGCTGGTAAAGAAATCCGCCCACCAGCAGCGACAACAGCAGAGTGGCCGCCAGTCCGGCCCAGAGGCCAAGAGTCCCCGTGCGTTCCCTCAGGCTACGCTCGTACTCGGGCGTTCCGACTATCTCCAGCGCCCAGACCCGTCCATACAGGGGCAACTCCAGATTGCGGCGGAACCGGGGCTCCCAGCCATCGTCCGGCAAAAAGCCATCCAGCAAGGCGACATCCGGAGCCCCCTGATCCTTGAGGTGCACGTCGAACAAGCGTCCCTGCGCCGCCAGAATGCCTTCCATCAGGTCATGGCTGCGGAATGCACCGTGAATGATGCCCAGCAACGCCTCCCGACGCTGTTCGAACGTATTGAGTGGTACGCCTTGGCGGAACACCGGCAGGAACAGCAGCACCCCCTGCTGGACGTTGACATCGGTTTCCTGACGCAGCACCACCGGCCCACTCAAACTGGCATCGCCGGTTTCAAGGCTGCGCTCTATGGACTGCTGCCTACTGGCCTCGCTGAGCATGTCAAAGCCGAGTACTCGGCGATTGCGCCAGTCCAGAGGGCTCACATAGTCGATCGGCAAATAGTGGTCCCGCTCCCCGGCGGGAAAGACCTGATAATCAAGACGCCCGTCAGCGTTCAACTCAGCTCGAAAATCATCCAGTTGCGCTGGCGTCAGATAACGCGACCAGGCCACCGCCTGGATACCCGGATAGCGGTCTTGCAGTTGCAGTTGATCCAGCGCCCTTTCCCACTCGGCGGGAGAAACGCGATCACTTCCCGTCATCAGCCCGGAAACGCCACGCAGAACCATTTCATAAGCCTGCATACGCGCCATTACCCGCTGGCCGATATCCTGCGCTTCAAGCTCGAAACGGTGCCGGTTGTCCTCCCATTCGCGCTCTTGCAGGGTGTTCCATTGCCAGAAAATCAAGCCTCCCAGCCCCAACAGCAAGCCCAACGCAACCAGCAAAGGCGTCCATGGCCGAGGTGGCCGCTCGACAGCTCTGTCTTCCATTCGCTCTCCTTCGGTCATCCAGAACCAACGCGCCCGGCCTGCGCCCGCGCGGACTTTGCAGAACCACTGCTAGCATTCTAGTCAGGTTTTGAATGGATGGCCTTTTGCCAGAGGAGAGACGACAAGCGGTCGGAGATAACCGCCAGCTCTTCGCGGCTGATGCTCAGCGAGCGGGCCGCAGACAAATGAAAAAGCCCCCGGGGAACGGAGGCTTTTCTGCTACGTAATAGCTGTTACAGCGGACGCAGGTTGATCTCTACACGACGGTTCTGGGCGCGTCCGGCCTCGCTGGCGTTGCTGGCAATCGGTTGGCTCGGGCCAGCACCGTAGGCGGAGATTCGCTGGCCAGGCACGCCATTGGCGGTCAGGTAGTTGGCCACGCTCTGCGCACGACGCTGCGACAGGCTCTGGTTGAGCTCTTGCGAACCGGTACTGTCGGTATGGCCGACAATGTTCACCCCGTTCTTGTCGAACTCCTTGAATACCAGCACGAGCGAATTGAGGGTCTGATAGAAACCACTGGAAATATCGGCCGAATTGCTGGCGAAGGTGATATTGCCCGGCATGATCAGTTTCAGATCATCGCCAATGCGCTGTACCTGCACCCCTGTACCTTGCAAGGTCTGGCGCAGCTTGGCTTCCTGAGTGTCGACGTAGTAACCGTAACCGCCACCGGCTGCGCCGCCAACGGCAGCACCAATCAAGGCTCCCTTGGCACGGTCTTTCTTGCTTGAAGTCGCCGCTCCGATCACCGCACCGGTTACGGCGCCGACGCCACCATAGATCCCCGCTTTACCGGCCTGCTGCTCACCGGTGTACGGATTGGTGGTGCAGCCAGCCATGATGGCCATGACCGCAGTGACTGCGATCAGATTACGCCTGGTCTTCATAACGTTTCCTTAGGATTTCTTCTGGTATCGGGCAGACATGCCGCCATCTTCGAGCCGCTAGAGGGCGGCGAAGTTCAACCTAAGCTTACCAGCCAACGCGTGGCAGGACTGCGACGCAGGGCAGATCCCCTGCCCGGCCGCCATGGCTATTGCACACCGGGTAACGGCCGCAGCGTCACTTCTACGCGACGGTTCTGCGCACGGCCCTCAACCGTCGCATTGCTGGCCACCGGCTGATCTGGCCCCATACCGCGGGTGCTCAGACGCCCCGGATCGACACCCTGAGCGAGCAGGTAATCGGCGACGCTCTGCGCACGGCGCTGCGACAGATCCATGTTGTAGCTGTGCGAGCCGGTACTGTCGGTATGCCCCACGATTTCGATGCTGTTCTGGTTGTACTGACGGAAGGAGTTGGCGAGGTTATTCAACGGTTGGTAGAAGCTGCTGGCGATCTGCGCAGAGTCTGTGGCGAAGGTGATGTTGCCTGGCATGACCAGCTGAATCACATCGCCCTGACGCTGCACCTCGACGCCAGTGCCCTGCATGCTGCGACGCAGCTCTTCTTCCTGCTTGTCGGCGTAATAACCATAACCAGCTGCAGCTGCGCCAGCCACTGCGGCGCCGATCAGGGCCCCCTTGCCGCGGTTATCGTGGTTGATCAAGGCGCCCGCCGCCGCACCCGCGAGCGCACCGATACCGCCGTAGGTCGCGGTGCGATTGGTACTGGGCGCGCTCTGATCGTAAGGATTCTGCGAAGCGCAGCCGGCCAGCAGCAGCGCAGAGGAGCAAAGGACAATCAAGGAGGAACGGAACATGAAGGCATCTCCATGAACGGGGGGATGATGGCCTTTTGATCGACATTTCCTCGATTAGTGCCCGTCAGGCGCGAATAAAGGGGTTCTCGCGCATCTCGTCGCCCAGCCGCGTATCGGGGCCATGGCCAGTCACCACGGTGGCATCTTCATCGAGCCTGTACAGACGTTGCTTGATCGAGCGCTCGATGGTGGCGTAGTCGCCGCCCCACAGATCAGTGCGGCCGATACCTCGGCGAAACAGCGTATCGCCCGCGATCAGCAGCTTGGCCTCTTCGAACCAGAAGCTCATCGAGCCCGGCGTGTGCCCAGGCGTATGCAGCGCTACGCCACAGCCGCAGGCCAGCGCCTCATCGTCATCCAGCCAGCGGTCCGGGGCCGGCACCGGCGTGTAGGGCACACCAAACATGCGGCACTGCATCTCGAGGTTGTCCCAGAGAAACTGATCGTCCTTGTGCAAATGCAGCGTGGCGCCAGTTTTCTCCTTCATCTGCCCGGAGGCCAGGAAGTGATCGAGATGGGCATGCGTGTGAATGATGCTCACGACCTTGAGCCCGTGGGCCTCCAGACGCGCCATGATCAGATCGGGATTGCCACCCGGGTCGACCACGATGGCCTTCTTCGTCAGCGGGTCACCGATGATGGTGCAGTTGCACTGCAAAGGCCCTACGGGGAAGGTTTCGCGGATCAGGGCTGGGCGTTCGGCGGTGCTCATCAGGTGGCCTCGTTTCGATAGTCGCCAGGCAGTTTACCGGTCCACTTGCGGAATGCACGACGGAAGTTGGATGAGTCGCTGAAGCCCAGCAACTGAGCGATCTCATAAAGGGGTAAGTGGGTAGTGGTCAGGTATTGCAAGGCCAGGCGCTTGCGCACGTCATCGAGCACCTGCTGGTAACTGGTGCCCATCTGCGCCAGATGCCGGCGCAGGCTGCGGCCACTGGTATGCAGAGCACGCGCAGCGCTGTCCAGGTCAGGGAAGTCGCCAGGGCGGGCCAGCAACAGTCGACGCACCCGAGTCAGCAACGCATCCTGCACATCGAGACTGGCCAGCAGCGCTTCGCACTGCTGCTCGCACATCTGTACCGTGGCCGGGTTGGCCAGGGCCATGGGGCGATCCAGATAATGCCGCGGTAAGCGTAGCCAGTGGCAGGGCTGCTCGAACTGGGCCGCGACGCCGAACACCTCGACATAGCGCTCAGCATACTCCGGCGCGGCATGCGCAAAGCCAACGGCGAGCCCTTGCAACGCTTCGCCCAGCAGAAAGCGCGCGATGGTGTGAATGCTGGTCAACAACCCCTCGGCGGCAAAACGCGATTGCCCGCCCATGGGGAAGGACTCGACCGCCCGCAACTCCATGGCATCGCCCTGCTCCACCAGCTCCAGCTCATACGCCAGGCCGAGTACGCGGTAATACTTCAAGGCAAACTGCAGCGCCTTGCCCAGATCCGCGCTGGACAGCACAGCATAGCCGAGGATGCCATGGGTGGAGACATTGAGGCGTTGCCCCAGCACCAGGCCGAGTGCCGGTTCATCACAGCGCTCCAGTGCGGCCTGGGTCAGCAGGTGGAAGTCGAGGAAGGACAGCCGGCCATTGGGGCTGGCCAGTACTTCGGGGCGTACTTGTGCGGCGGCAAACAGTTCGGCGCGTGTCTGGCCCAGCTCTTCGCTCAGCGCCAACAATGCCTCGGCGTAGGCCACAGGTACCAGTTCGGCAGTGAGGTTGAGGGCGTGCTTCATGAATGGGCTGTTCCGGCAACTGGCCGTAAATGACCGTCCTGAACACAAACCTTAACCCAGCGAATCACTGTTCGCGGTTGTACTGCCGCCCTAACTTTCTGCTGGAAAACGGCACTGGCCAGATATGACTGTCACCTTGGCTGTTACGAACCTGTGACGAGCCGCGCATGGCGCCCATAGTGGACGCCAGTCAAACAGCGCAATGGAGCCCTCATGGCCAGTACCACACCGGACGGTTTGCAGATTCGCCCCAGACACATGGACTTCGATCTGCCCAACCCGCTGCCACGCCACTGGAACGGCGGCGACGCCTTCAAGACCCATCTGTTCGACGCCATGTCGGTGTTGTTTCCCGACGGCGAACGTTTCTTCATCGATTCGGTGCGCCAGTTCCGCGACCGTATCGACGACCCTGTGCTCAAGGAACAGATTCGCGGCTTCATCGGCCAGGAAGGCCATCACAGCCGCGAGCACCTCGAGTACAGCCAGCGTCTGCGTGACCTCGGTTATAACGTTGAGCGCATCGAGAAGCGTGCCCGCGCGCGCATCCGCTATACGCAGAAGAAGTTCTCGCCACAGCGGCAACTGGCCGCGACCGCGGCGCTGGAACACATCACCGCGATCATGGCCGATGGCCTGCTGCGAAACGATGCGCACATGGCCGACGCCCATCCCACCCTGGCTCGCCTGTGGCGCTGGCATGCGCTGGAGGAGACCGAGCACAAGGCCGTGGCCTTCGACGTTTACAACCAGGTATGCGGCAGTCGCAAGCTGCTGCGCCGGGCAATGCTCATGGGCACCTTCTTCTTCGTGCTCGATACCACCCGGGGCCTGGCGCACATGCTCAAAGTCGATGGTCTGCTGTGGAACTGGCGCGTATGGCGCGACGGTATCCGCTGGATGTGGGGCAAGGAAGGCGTTTTCCGCCCGCTGATCAGCACCTACCTGGACTTCTTCAAGGACGGTTTCCACCCCTGGGAGCACAACAACCTCGACCTGCTGCACGCCACTCGTGAGGAGTTCGACGGCACACTGCAGTCCCAGGCCAGCGCCGCCTGAAGCGTGCAGCTGCCAAGCGATGCATGAAAAAGCCCGGCTCTGGCCTAATGCTGATCAGAAAGCCGCTTTGCGTAGGAGCCCCGGGGCGAAGCGCTTCGACTCCGCGTCGTACGGGTTCGCAGCGGGGCGCTGCTCCTGCACATTCGACACATTGGAGCTTAACTGACTGGCATTAGACTCTGGCGGGCTTTTTCATGGCCCGGATGTCTCCGGGCCACTTCCAGGGCGCGCTCACCCGCTCAGAAACCTCATCGCATCGGCGGCGCTCTGCTCGGGAATTTCCTCCATGGGGATGTGCCCGACGCCTGGGTAGACCTTGACCTGAATCCCCGGCAGATCACGCCGCCATAACGGCACGTGGCGAGGCGAAATCCAGCGATCACACTCGCCCCACATCAGCAAGGTTGGCGCCGTGATCTGCGCGACCTGCTCAGGCGTCGCGTGCAGTTCTTCCTTATTGACCTTCAGCAGCACACGGAAGATATCCATCATGCCGCGACGGTTACCCGGCCTGCGCGACAGGTCGTAGTAGCGATCGACCACACCTGGCTTGATACGCCCCGGTTCGCCATAGACCTCCTTGATGCCCTGAGCGATCAATGCACGCGGCATCCACATCGGCATGGCCAGGGTAGCGCCAGGCAAGGCGGCGGCGGCAATCATCCAGGGCACCTTGTGCATGGGGTAACCGGCCGGGTCGATGAGTACCAGCTTGCCGACCCGCTGCGGTTGGGCCAGGGCGAAGTTCCAGGCGATGTAACCACCCAGGGAGTTGCCGGAAATGTCGGCCTTCTCCACCTGCAGGTAATCGAGCAACAAGCCCAGCACATGAATCATGCGCTCAGCCGAGTAGCGGCCATCACGCGCAGGCCCGGTCAGGCCGAAGCCTGGGACATCGAAGCGGATGATGCGGTAGTCAGGGGCGAAGGCCTGCACCCAGCCATCCCAGGTGTGCAGCGAGGCGACCACGCCATGGATCATCACCAGGGTCGGCTTGTCGCGACTGCCCTCGTCACGGTAATGAATGTTGAAGCCGTCGAGTTCGATATAGCGCGAGCCCTGGGCCGCGTTGCCATAGCGCTCCTTGAGGCGTTCCAGAGGCAAGGCGCCAAAGCCCAAACGGGCCAAGCCGGCAGCAAGAGGCGGCTGCAAGGACAGGCTGTTAACGGTCATGCTCAGTACCCCGATCTTGTTGTAGGTATGGCCATCAGAACATGAGCAGCGCCAGCAGATCGCCCAACCTTGGGATTGTTACCGCCCCGAACCGAGCATCGAAGCGCGTCGAGGCGACTCCCCAACCAAGGCGCGGGTGACGTGACGCCACTGCCTGAGTACTCTGGAGCGACCCAAGCCACGGATAGCTGACGTGCCACGCCCCTCAAGATCTCGCCTGTTCCTGCCGCTGGGCCTCATGCTGCTCTGGCTATCGCCGGCCGGGGCGGCTGAGTTGTTCTATCTCGGCCAGCGCATACCGGATATTCACAAACCCTGGCGCAGTCATGACTACCGGCAGCTGCGTGAGGCTCTGGAAAAGGTCGACAGTACCCAGGCCAACGCCCTGCCGCGACGCAGTGGTGAATTCACCGGGCCGATCTACCAGCGCATGGTTTCAGCGGAAAATTTCCGCCCGCAGCTCAACATTTATTCACCTCTGGAACTGCGGCAGAACGAAGCCCGTGAGGTGTTGTTCGAGCTCAAGGAGCTGATGCGCCTGTACTTCGACTTTCGCGCCAAGCAGCAGCCCTATGCCGCCGAGGCCCTGGGGCTGATGAGCTATTCGCTGCGCCAGCAGGCCATCCTCTTCACCCTGACCACCGAGTTCTGGATGACCCTGTCGCAGGGCGAGCAGAGCAACCCGGTACGCCTGCAAGGCCTGCAGGAAACCAAGGCCGCAGCGGCCATGCTCAGCGGCAGCGCCCTGGACTACCTGGAACTGACCCAGGCCTTCGGCCGCGACGAGCTGCTGCTGTACAGCGTCGAGCTGAGCCAGCAACTACCTGAGCTGTTCGTGCACTTACCTGTGGATGTACAGGGGCAATTGCTGACTCGCATCGAAGATATCGCCACGCATCATCGTTATCCGCAGGTGGGCCAGGACATGGCCGCATTACTGCCGGTGTTGCAGATGATCCATCAGGATGTGCAGAGCAAGCTGTCGCAATCTGTCAAACCGGCAAGCAAAGCACCTGTGCTGGACCTGTCAGCACCGAGCTCACTGCAATAGACCGAGCCCTTTGGCCCGTGCGACAGCCTGAGTACGCCGTTCGACACCCAGCTTGCTGTTGATATGGCGGGCATGGGTTTTGACGGTATGCAGCGAGATGAATAACCGCTCGCTGATTTCCTGGTTCGAGCAACCACGGGCAATCAGTTGCAGCACGGCCAGTTCACGGCCGCTGAGTTTCTCGGCCAGCGGTTCCTGCTCCGGCATGGGCTCGTCGGTACTTTGCGACACCGCCGGCAACTGCGCCAGCAACTCGTCACGCAATGGGCAAGCCTGACGCAACAACAGGCGCTCACGCAGCCACCGCGGCTGATGCTGCAGCAACTCGATGAAAGGCAGCAAAGCACCGCCCTGAGCGATATCCAGACAGCTGTCGAGCAACTGCTGCGCCTCTCGCTCGCGCCCGGTCTGTTTCAGCAACTGCGCCAGCTGGGCCTGCGCCATCAGCCCGACCAGTTGTCCACCCAGCCCCTGGGCACGCTGCGGCAGGGCCCGAAGCCGGCGTTCGGCACGCTCCACCCCCCCCTGCAGACGCTCCAGAGCGGCGTACTGCAAATCGATATGCATGGCCAGTTGCGGATGAAACTCCGGCGCCAATGCCCGCCCCTGCTCACCATAGGTTTCTGCCAGTTGCGGCAACCAGGCAGCCGCCAGCTCGACCTGCCCCTGTCGCAGCCACAACTCGCACTTGATCAGCGTGATCATTGCCAGGTAATAGATCGCTGGCACATCCCACACATGCATCAAACGTTCGGCCTCACCGAGCAAGGCAAACGCCTCGGCAGGCCGGCCATCTTGCCCTTCCAGGCAGGCCAGCACGCAATAGCCGATCAGTACGCCCACATCGCGACAAGCCCTAGCCTCGGCGATCCCGGCACGCAAATGCGCAGCTGCCCGGGAGTCCAGGCGCAGGCTGAGCAGGTAGCCCTCATACAGGGTCAACCGCGCGCGCACGGAATAACTGCGTTGCACCGGCAAGCCTTTTAACAACTGCAGCCCCTGATGTACTTCGTCCTGCGCCCGCAACACTTCACCGCGTGCCTGCAACACACGAGCCCGTTCGTAATGAGCCAGCGCCTCGAACAGTGGATTACCGATACGCTGCGCCAGCTCCAGGGCATCACGATTGAGGCCGCGGGCGCGCCACAGGTCACCTCGCACCATGGCCAGGTTGGATAAAGCCGACAGGCACAGAAAATGCGGCCCATAACGCTCGACCGGCAGGCAGGCCAGCGCTTCGCTGCACTGTCGCTCGGCACGCTCGCCATCGCCACGGCCACGGGCAATTACGCCATCCAGCGCCTGCCACTGCGCCAGCAAACTGCGCTGGCTGGCCGGGTCGGCGGCGGGCAGAAAACGCCCGAGTTGTTCGAGCAGTTCCTGCGCCGCATCCAGCTGACAGGCCAGTGCCAACGCCCAGCCGTACAGCATGATCAACCGCGGTGTGCTGGCCAGCAGGTCGTCCGGCAGGTTGGTCTTCCAACGCAGCAGCATGGCCACGTTCTGCTCGGCCAGCATCTGTTCTTCGGACAGGTTCTGCACCAGGCTGGCCGCCACATCGGCCTGGCCGGCCAGCAGGGCCTGCTCGATGGCAGCGTCCAGCATGCCCTGTGCAGCGAACCAGCGGCAGGCACGCAAATGGGCGCCGTCATGCGAACGATGCAGCCCATCCCTGAAACGCGCATTGAGCAGGTCTGAGAACAGATGGTGGTAGCGGAACCAGTTGCCCTGCTCGTCGAGCGGGACGAGAAAGACCTGGTTGGCCTGCAACTGGCGGATGATGGCAGCACTGTCGCGACAATCACGCACCGCATCGCACAAATCAGCGCAGAAGCGCTCCAGACAGGCCGTGTCGTAAAGAAACTGCTGCACATCGACAGGCTGACGCTCGATCACCTCTTCGAGCAGGTACTCACGAATCAGCCCCTCACCGCCATGCAGTTCAAGGCATTCACCCGCTTCGCCCGACTCCTCCGCGGCCAGCATCCAGAGACGCAAACCAGCGATCCAACCCTCGCTGCGCTGGAGAATGCCCTCGACTTGTTGCTGCTCCAGATGCGAGCCCTGACTCGCCAGCAGCGCATCCAGCTCGGGCGCCGTCAGGCGCAGATCCTGCTCGTTGAGCTCAAGTAATTGCCGCGACAGGCGTAGCCGCGCAAGGTGCCAATCAGGTCGTTGCCGACTGGTGACCAGCAGCAGCACGCCAGGCGGCAGGTGATTGAGAAAAAACTGCAGACAGCGATCGAGGACCGGCCCCTGCGCAAGATGGTAATCGTCCAGTACCAGCAACAACGGCTGGCCATCATCCAGTTGCTGAGTCAGCTCATCGAGCAGGCCATCGAGCCACTGCTCGAAGGCGAAGGGTTGATGGCGCTGGCGCATCTTCAGAAGGCCGAGGGCCTCATCACCGAGCCTGGGGTAGAACTGCTGCAAACCTTGCAAAAGACGCTCGAGGAAACGTCCTGGATCGCCATCGCGCTCGCTCAATCCCAACCAGAGGCTATGCCAGTGATCGGGCAAGCCCTCGCAGAACTCGATCGCCAGTGAACTCTTGCCAAAACCGGCCGGAGCACTGACCAACAGCAAGCGCCCCTGCAAGCCCTGCTCAAGACGCTCGCAAAGCCTGGGCCTGGGCATATGCCCAGCAGGCAGAGGCGGCCGATAGAAACGAGCCTCAGCTGGCGTGGCCGGTGTGTAGGGAAAACCTGGCGAGCGGGAGAGATCTGTCATCGGCTGATTCTTGGAAGTGTTCTGTCTGCGTCAGCGGGCTCGATCTGGACTCAGCCTAGCGACTTGCAACAGCCATTAGAAGCGCTTGCTACAGTCCGTAACGAAAAAGCCGGCACAAGGCCGGCTTCGTCGTATTGCCTGGAGCAGGTTTAGCGAACGCCAGCCTGACGCAGAGCGGCCGGGGTGTAATCGCTGCCAGCGGCCTTGTAGTTGAAGTCGTAGGCCTGTTTCTCCTCGTTCTTCATACCCAGAGCCAGGTAGCGACCAGACAGCAGGTCGTACAGTGCTTCCAGCGTGTACCAGGGCACTTGCTTGTCGTAGTAGTACTGGGCATGAGCCTCAGCCACACGCCACAGGGTGCCACGGCCGTCGTAGTGGTCGATCAGCGCCGCTTGCCAGGTGTCCTCGTCAATGTAGAAGTCGCGTTTGGCATAGATGTGGCGCTCGCCCGATTTCAGGGTCGCGGTCACGTGCCATACGCGGTGCAGCTCGTAACGAGTCAGGTCCTGGTTGATGTGGCCGGCCTTGATGATGTCTTCGTACTTCAGGCTAGGCGAATCCAGCTTGTAGGCGTTGTAGGGGATGTAGATCTCCTTCTTGCCTTCCAGCTTCCAGTCGTAACGATCCGGCGCGCCGTTGTACATGTCGAAGTTGTCGGAGGTGCGCAGACCGTCAGCGGCGGTACCCGGGCCATCGTAGGACACCTGGGGCGCTCGACGCACACGACGCTGACCGGCGTTGTACAGCCAAGCCAGACGCGGTTCCTTCACCTGGTTGAGGGTTTCGTGCACCAACAGCACGTTACCGGCCAGACGCGATGGAGCGGTTACGCGCTGCTTGAAGTAGAACAGCACGTTGCTTTCCTTGCTCGGGTCGAAGTCGGTCAGCGCATCACGGAAGGTGAACTCGTCCTGGAAGTAGACCAACGAGTAGGAGCCGTTGGCCTGCGGTGTCGCCTGAGTCACCAGACGGCGCACGCTGCCACCACGGTAGCGGGTGATGTGGTTCCAGATCGCTTCCAGACCGTTCTGCGGGATCGGGAAGGGGTTAGCGGTCTGGAAGTTTTCCAGGCCGTTGCCGCCCTCCACCATTTTGGTATTGACCGCATTCTGCTTGGCTGCCTCGATCACCGCCGGCGGCAGGCTGGCCGAGCGGTGGGTCGGGTAGACCGGCATCTTGTAGCTGTCCGGATAGCGTTTGAACATCGCCAGCTGGCCGGGGGTCAGCTTGTCCTTGTACTGCTCGACGTTCTGCGCAGTGATGGTGAACAGCGGCTGCTCATTGGCGAACGGGTCGGACAAAAAGCCCTTGCTGTCGACGGTGCCGGCATTGGCAGGCAAACCACCGGTCCAGGCCGGAATCGAGCCATCGGCATTACCGGCCATCTCGGCGCCTATTGGCGTCAGGGTATTACCCAGCTTCGCCGCCTCGTCCGGCGACACCGCCGCCATCACGCTGGTCGCCAGCAGAGACAGGGTCAGGATACCGCTCTGCCACAGTTTTTTTGTTGTTTTCGCTTGCATCATCATTCCTCAAATTCGTGGCCGCTTAGAAGCTCATACCGAAGCTGAGCGCTACGAAATCGCGATCAACTGCAGTGTTGTATTTGCCATCAAAGAAGCTGGTATACGACAGGTCGGCGGTATAAGTGTTCTGATACTCGGCGTTCAGACCAAGGCTCACGGCCTTGGCACCTTCTGTGAACGAACCGTTCGGACCATACCCATCGACATCATGCGACCAAGCAACACTGGGGCGCAGGTTGATGCCCGCAAACACGTTCGGATAGTCCCAGATTGCCCGAGCGCGATAGCCCCACGCAGTACTGGTCACAAAACCATCGTCCTCACAATATCGAGAAACGTTTTTGCCATTCGGATTGTTACCCAAAGTAGAGGTATTCAAGCCCTGACAGGTCGGGAAGACGCCAACACCAGTTATCGCGTAGTTACCCGGCAAAGGCCCTGGCCCATAGATCGGGTCACGGCCATAACGAACATCACTGGAGCTCTCCAGACCACCGACATGCACGACGGCAACTTCACCAACCAGCGTCAAGCGGCTTGCACCCATGACCTGATCAAAGAAATGAGTGAAGGTTGTCTGAAACTGGGTGATCTCCTTACGCCGGTAGCCGTTCAGATCCTGCCCAGGCGCGCCATTGAGCAGTGAAACATTACCTACACCAGCACCAGCAAAAACTGGGGCCGCAGGGTTATAAGCTGCATCCGCCAATGGCTTGATACCCGCATAAAGAATATCAGTGGAGTTCAGTTGAACTGGAGCATTGGGACGGTAGCTCAACTCACCACTCCAAGCGGTTCCAGTAGGCAGTGTGGTGGCAAAGCTGATGCCATAAAGACGGATGTCCTCGGGATACTCCATAAAATAGTTGGAGTTGCCCGCAACCCTAAGAGGCGCCAGGGCAGCCAAAGCCCCCAGGGTTGTTGCGTTATAAAAGGCCGCGTCGGCACCGGCCGCACTAAAAATAGGAGTGCGGCTGTGATAGTTCATCGCGTAAAAGCCGAACTCAGTATCGAGCGGCTCGAACAAATAGCGGAAGGCAACCCCCCACTGCCCACTATCACGAGCATCACGGTCACCTGAGCGCGGAACGATAACCCCTTCACTACTAAACTCGACACCCTGAGCTTCAAGTACAGGGGCACCAGCGCCACCTGTCAGAGCTTGAACCTCGCTTCGTGTTCTCAGCACGGCGAGATTGCCGTCGCAACCATCAGCAACAATATCTGGCTGGGCAAAGAACGTACCGCAGTTATCAACAACCGTCTGATCCCACTCCAACTGATAAAAAGCCTCCATCGACAGGTTGTCGGTCAGGCTTTGCGACACATAAAACATATTGACCGGAATCAGACCTTCCTTGATTTCGGCACCTGGACGGCGAAACGCAGCAACATCGATAGGGTTGACCGCATTAACCCCTCCGCCAATGAATGTGCTCTCACCCCAGTTGACCACCTGTTTACCGAAGCGAACACTGCCCGGCATGTCACCAATGGCATAGTTGTGATAGATGAAAGCGTCGAGGATTTCCCCCCCGGAGGACTGAGCCCCCTCCTTGCGGTTGCTGTCACTGATGTCCTTGAACAGACGGCTCTCATCCTTCAGCTCAAAGTCATACCAGTACTTGCCACGTACGAATACGCCCGTATCGCCGTAACGCAACTCAAGGTCGTGCGTACCCTTGAATATCTTGGAGAAGGTTTCACCGCGCTTGAAGTTCAGCTTGGAGTCATCTGAGGTTTGCGACAGACCACGCCCACCATTGTTGAAACCTATCAAGTCCTTGTCAGCACTCTCGGTCGACCAACTTGCACCGACCGACAACTGCGAATCGAACTGACCTTCGATTTCACCGATATTGAAAGTGACGCCGAATGCCGGGGCGGCGAGGGTAGAAGCGAGGCTGACGGCCAGCGGCAGTTTTGCCAGGCGCCAGTAGGGTTTTGTTCTTGTTGTCATCGACGCTACTCCATGTGTTTTTTGTTATGGATGCATTGACTATAGCCAGCGGGTAGTACTGCTTGATCCCTCGAAAGTGTGATTTGCAGTCCCCAGGCACTCTGGCTCGCAGGTTTCAGGACCTGCGCCTAGCCAAGCATGGACGTGAAACAGCAATTAGCAAGCCAAACGCTTGTTTGACTGAGCGGTCACTTTCGCCGCCCAGTCACTCCGCACCTCACAGAGTGGAGAGAAACGCGCTGCCCGCCTCCTGCCACTGGGCGATTTCGACGCGAATGCGCTTCTTGTCCAATTTGCCGACACTGGTCTTGGGAATTTCAGTAACAAGCGCAATTTGCGTGGGAATCGCCCACTTGTTGATATGCCCCTGCTCGACGAAAGGCTTGAGATGTTCCTTCAAGCCCTTCGCATCCAGTGCTTCCCCATCACGCACCACCAGAAGCGCAAAAGGCCGCTCGCCCCACTGCGGATCGGGCACGCCAACCACAGCGACTTCGCGTACCGCGGCATGTCGGCTGATGAGATCTTCCAGTTCGAGCGAGGAAATCCATTCCCCACCGGTCTTGATCACATCCTTGATACGGTCGCGGATCTCGATGAAACCCATGCCGTCGATGGTTGCCACATCACCGGTGTGCAGCCAGCCGTGCGCCCAAAGCTCCTCGCCCTTCTCCGGCTCACGGAAATACCCTTGAGTCAGCCAGGGAGCACGCAATACCAATTCGCCTTGCGATTCGCCGTCGCTCGGCAATAGCTTGCCCTCGGCGTCCATGATCGCGGCTTCGACCAGCGGCACCGGAATACCAGCCTTGATGCGGTAGGCCGTGCGCTCGTCCTCGCTACCGGCACGCAGCTCCTCGTTGAGGTAGGCACAGGAGATCAGCGGGCAGGTTTCCGACATGCCGTAGGCCGCCGTCAGCTGAATCCCCCGCGCTTTGGCCGCCTCATACAAGGAACGGTTGAGCGCACTGCCACCGATGATCATCTTCATGCCGCCGAAGTCATGCCCCTGTGCGCCCGGCGCATTGAGCACCATCTGCAGGATGGTCGGTACGCAGTGGGAGAAGTTGACCTTCTCCTCCTTGATCAACTTACACAGCATGTCCGGCTCATAGCGACCGGGGTAGACCTGCTTGACCCCAAGCATGGTCGCCACATAGGGCACACCCCAGGCATGCACGTGGAACATCGGCGTGATGGGCATGTAGACATCGTCGTTACCCAGCAACCTGATGCTGTCCAGGCTACCCATGGTGGAAGCCATGGACAGCGTGTGCAGAACCAGTTGCCGATGAGTGAAGTACACCCCCTTGGGGTTGCCGGTCGTACCGGTGGTATAGAAGGTGGTGGCGACCGAGTTCTCGTCGAAGTCGGCGAAGTCGTAGCGCGGGCTGGCAGCCGACAGCAGGCTTTCATACTCCCCGACAAGATTCGGAAGCTCGGCGGTCTTGTCGTCTCCATCGGTCAGCAGCAGCGTCTTGTCGACAGTGGTCAGCTGTCCGGCAATCCCCTTGTACAGCGGCACGAACTCGCTGTTGACCAGCACGAAGCGGTCCTCGGCGTGGTTCATGGTGTAGAGGATCTGGTCCGGCGACAGGCGGATATTGATGGTGTGCAATACCGCACCCAGCATGGGAATGGCGAACATGCACTCCAGATAGCGATGACTGTCCCAATCCATCACAGCCACGGTATCGCCGGCCTTGACCCCCGCATCGCTGAGCACATTGGCCAGGCGAGCGACACGCTCGTTGAAGGTGGCGTAGCTGTAACGCAGCTTGTCGCGATAGACGATCTCGCGCGTTTTCTCATAACGACTACCGGATAACAGCAAGCGCTTGATCAGCAGCGGATAGGCATGAGCATTTTCAGCGGAAGGGATCAGTCGGGTCTGCAGCATGAAGTCACCTTGAGGCACGCTAGGAATGGGTATGCAGCGACTCTAGAGCGGTACCTGTACAGCGAAATCAGCCCAAAGAATGATTTGCTACGTGACCCTATGCTCACTTTTGGTCACAGGATAAGATCAATAACAGCACTCAGTATCCAAACTGGCCGTAGCAGGCCCTCCACTCCGCTTGAGGTAACACAATGTCCGATATAGTCATCGTCAGCGGCGCCCGCACCCCAATGGGCGGTTTTCAAGGCAGCCTGGCCAGTGTCGCAGCAGTCGACCTGGGCGCTGCTGCCATTCGTGAAGCGGTCAAGCGCGCTGGCATCGAGCCGGGCGACGTGCAGGAAGTGATCATGGGCTGCGTTCTACCCGCCGGCCTGAAACAGGGTCCCGCACGCCAGGCCTCGCTCAATGCCGGCCTGCCGGCGGCAACCGGCTGCACCACCATCAACAAATTGTGCGGCTCGGGGATGAAAGCCGTGATGATGGCCTTCGACTCGCTGAAAGCCGGCAGCAACCAAGTGATGATTGCTGGCGGCATGGAAAGCATGTCCAACGCGCCTTATGTGCTGGAGAAGGCCCGTACCGGCCTGCGCATGGGCCATGGTGAAATCAAGGACCATATGTTCCTCGACGGTCTGGAAGATGCGCGCACAGGCCGCCTGATGGGCTCCTTCGCCCAGGAGACCGCAGACAAGTACGGCATTACTCGCGAGGAAATGGACGCCTACGCCATCGAATCGCTGCGCCGTGCCCAGGCCGCGATCCACGACGGTTCGCTGGCGAACGAGATCGTGCCGGTTACCGTCACCTCGCGCAAAGGCGAGGTGATCGTGAAGGATGACGAGCAGCCGCTGACCGCCAACCTGGACAAGATCCCGACGCTCAAGCCAGCCTTCAAGAAGGACGGCACCATCACTGCCGCCAATGCCAGCTCGATCTCCGACGGCGCCAGCGCTCTGCTACTGATGAGCGCCGATGAAGCAGCCAAACGTGGCCTCAAGCCGTTGGCCAAAGTCGTGGCCCACGCCACCCAAAGCCAGGACCCGAGCGAGTTCACCCTGGCCCCCATCGGCGCGATGAGCAATCTATTGAAAAAGACGGGCTGGAGCAAAGACGAGATCGACCTGTTCGAGATCAACGAAGCCTTCGCCATGGTTACCATGCTGGCGATGCGTGAGCACGGCCTGGATCACGCCAAGGTCAACGTGTTCGGCGGTGCCTGCGCCCAGGGCCATCCGGTTGGCTCCACCGGTTCGCGGATCATCCTCACACTGATCAACGCCCTGCAGAAGAAAGGCGGCAAACGTGGCGTCGCCTCGCTGTGCATCGGCGGCGGTGAGGCCACGGCAGTGGCCATCGAGTTGCTGTAAACGCAAGCGTGGATACAACGGGCAACGTTCCGCGGCATCCACGATGAAGTTCCCGTAGGGTGCGCCGTGCGCACCGAGCAGGCACCGCACCCGGTGCACCCTACGAAGGAGCTGCTTCTAACGCATCTCAGTGAAGGCCAGTTTCACACCGATACCGACCAGCACCGCGCCCATCAGACGATCGAACCAATGCCCCATGCGCGCGAAACCGGCGCGCACGCGTTGTTGACTGAACAGCCAGGCCACCAGGCAGAACCACAACGCAGTCGCCAGCGCCAGGTAAAGGCCATAGCCAGCCTGCACGGCCAGCGGGGTATGCGGGTTGATCACTACCGTAAATAGAGAAAGAAAGAACAGCGTCGCCTTGGGGTTGAGCCCGTTGGTAACGAAGCCTGTCACGAAGGCGCCTCGACCACTGCGGACCTGCTCGACGAGGCTCAGCTCTGCGCTTGCAGGATCAGCCGGGCGAGCACGCAGCGCCTTGATACCGATATACAGCAGGTAGGCGGCTGCCAGCCATTTCAACGCATTGAACAGCACGATGGACTGCGAAACGATCAGGCCGATGCCCAGCAGCGAATACGTCACGTGCACCAGAATACCGGCGCCCACTCCGAAAGCAGTGAACAGACCCGCACGGCGTCCGTGGCCCACGCTCTCACGTACCACTATGGCGAAATCCGGCCCCGGGCTGGCAACCGCCAGCAGATGAATGAGGGCAACGGTGAGAAATTCACTCCAGTACATGACGGCTCCGCATCGACGATGAATGCTGTAATGGACTCTCCCCACACCACGGTTCTATACCGTAGTCACGACATTTGCCGAACGGGAGAGCGGTTATGAAGCGCATCGCTGTTGATCTGGCCAAATCCGTTTACCAAGTTGCCGAGAGTGTCCATTCCGGCCAGGTGGTGCAGCGTAGGCGGCTGAACCGAGAGGCGTTTGCTCGTTATATACAGGAGCAGAGCGAGCCCGTCGAATGGGTGATGGAAGCCTGTGGCACAGCGCACTATTGGGGGCGCACGATGCAGGCGCAGGGGCATCGGGTGATGCTGATTCATCCGCGTTATGTGCGGCCCTATCGCCGGCGCAACAAGACAGATCGTAACGACTGCGATGCCATGCTCGAAGCGGCTCGCTGCCGCGATATCCACCCAGTGCCGGTGAAAACGCAGGAGCAGCAGCACGTGCAACAGCTACACGGTCTGCGAGAAACCTGGAAGAAAGCCCGCACCCAGCGCATCAACTTGTTGCGAGGCATCTTGCGTGAAGCCGGAGTTGAAGCGCCGGCTCGTACCCGTGAGTTTTTGCGTGCGGCGCATGAGCTGATCGAGCGCCCTGAACTGGCGGCGCTTCGCCATCAATTACAGATCGTCCTGGCCGAGATCAACCTGCATGAGCAGTGCATGGCCGAATGCGAGCAACAGCTGCAGCGCTGGCACGCTGACGATGAGGTCGTGCGGGCGCTGGATGAAGTCAGCGGCATCGGCGTACTCACAGCCAGCGCGCTAAAGGCTGCTGTCGGTAAACCCGAGCGTTTTGCCAATGGCCGTCAGCTCAGCGCCTGGCTGGGTATGACTCCGCGCGAATTCAGTAGCGGCGACCGCCGCAAACTGGGGCATATCAGCCGGCAAGGCAATGTCTACGTGCGCACCCTTTTTATCCACGGCTCACGTGCCGCCTTACTGGCAGCTCAGCGTTGCCACGCACGCACACCGGAGAAACTGACGCAGCTACAGCGCTGGGCTATCGAGACGGCGGCGCGGATCGGCCACAACAAGGCAGCCGTGGCGCTGGCTAACAAGCTGGTACGGATCTGCTGGGCGGTGTGGTGTCACCAGCGACGCTTCAGCGGTAACTGGCAGAGCACAATGCCCGCCTGACGGCGGGCGTCATCAGGCAACATTTCTCGTGGTTGTGGTGAAGAGCGAAACTGTCGGAACAGGCGAGTCCTGCAGCGGAACAAGGCCGATAACAATGCTGATCCTGGTGATCGATTGAACGCTTGGCCCCCGCTGCGCGAACTACAGAATGGCCAGGGCGGTAGCGCCCACAACAGGCCGGATATACGAATGCAACCGCGCTGACGACAGGATCGAAAAGCTATTGCTCACTACTTGTGGGGTGAGTCCATATAGGTCTGTTAGGCTCGCCAATCTACTCTTGCGACCCTCCTGCGAAAAGGTACAGCTGATGAGCAACAGCCCACGCGCCGTCTTCCTCGACCACGCCTCCCTCGACCTTGGCGACCTCGACATGCAGCCCATGCAGCAGGTCTTCGCCGAGCTGACCCTGCACGCCCACACGCAGCCGGACCAGGTCGCCGAACGCTTGCGAGGCGCACAGGTTGCCATCAGCAACAAGGTGCCGCTGAACGCTGCCACTTTCGCCGCGTGCCCGGAGCTGAAGCTGGTACTGGTAACGGCAACCGGTACCAACAATATCGATTTGCAAGCAGCCCGCGAGCACGGCGTGACCGTTTGCAACTGCCAGGGCTACGGCACTCCATCCGTAGCGCAACACACCCTCATGCTGCTGCTGGCTCTGGCCACGCGCCTGCCGGATTACCAACGCGACATCGCCGCCGGCCGCTGGCAGCAAGCCAGCCAGTTCTGCCTGCTGGACTACCCGATCGTCGAACTCGAAGGCAAGACCTTGGGCATGCTCGGCCATGGCGAACTGGGCGGTGCAGTCGCCCGCCTGGCCGAAGCCTTCGGCATGCGAGTGCTACTCGGTCAGTTGCCAGGCCGCCCACCTCGAGCCGACCGCCTGCCGCTGCATGAGCTGCTGCCGCAGGTCGATGCACTGACCCTGCACTGCCCGCTCAACGAGCAAACGCGCAACCTGATCGGTGCCGCTGAACTGGCGCTGATGAAGCCGCGTGCCTACCTGATCAACACCGCTCGCGGCGGCCTGGTCGACGAACAGGCTCTGGCCGACACCTTGCGCAGTGGCCACCTGGGCGGCGCGGCCACCGACGTGCTGCTGCAGGAACCGCCGAAGGACGGCAATCCGCTGCTGGCCGCGGATATTCCACGCCTGATCATCACTCCACATAGCGCTTGGGGCAGCCAGGAGGCACGCCAGCGCATCGTCGGCCAGGTCGTGGAGAATGCCGCCGGCTTCTTCGCCGGTGCGCCGCTGCGAGTCGTCGGGTAAGCTGCGCAGCTTTTTCAGGCAGGTACCACCATGGATCCGCGAAGCGAAGTTCTCCTACGTCAGGCCGAGCTGTTCGATGGCAACGTGTTGCTGGCCGGCCTGCCAGCCGACGACCTGCTCGGCGGCTTGCCGCAGGCCAGCGGCTGGAGCTGGCATGCCGGCGACCTGGCGTCTCTGGCGGCGCGCTTCCCGGGCCGTAGCCACTTCGACACGCTGATGCCGGCAGGCGACTACTGCACGGCAGTGCTGTTCCTGCCCAAGTCGCGGGAACTGGCGGACTACCTGCTGCAAGCTCTGGCCGCACGCCTGGCGGGCAAACCGCTGTACCTGGTCGGCGAAAAGCGCGGCGGCATCGAACGCGCCGCCAAGCAGCTCGCCCTCTACGGCAAGCCGCGCAAGCTCGACAGCGCACGCCACTGCCAGTTGTGGTGCGTGACCATTGAACAGGCGCCGGCGCAACCGGACCTGCAGGCGCTGGCGCAGAGCTACTCCCTGCCACTGGCCGATGGCCCGCTGGAGATCGTCACCCTGCCAGGTGTCTTCGCCCACGGTCGCCTCGACCGTGGCAGTGCCCTGCTGCTGGAACACCTGCAGGATCTGCCCACAGGTCATCTGCTGGACTTCGGCTGCGGTGCCGGCGTGCTCGGCGCAGCGCTCAAGCGCCGCTATCCGTCCAGCCGGGTAACCCTGCTCGATGTCGACGCCTTCGCGCTGGCCAGCAGCCGCCTGACCCTGGCACGCAATGGCCTGGAAGCCGAGGTGATCGCAGGCAGCGGTATCGAATCCGCGCCTGACGAGCTGAGTGCCATCGTCAGCAACCCACCTTTCCACCAAGGCGTGCACACCGACTATCAAGCCAGCGAGAATCTGCTGGCCCAGGCTGGCCGCCACCTTACCAAGAGTGGCGAATTACGCCTGGTAGCCAACAGCTTTCTCAAGTACCCACCGCTGATCGAACGCCACCTCGGTCCGTGCCGCACCCTGGCCGATGCCGAGGGTTTCCGTATCTACAGCGCACGACGCTGAACAGGCTTGCTTCGCCCTAGGCACTTGTGCACAATTGCGCCCGTCCTAGGGGAGTAGTCTCCCGCGAGCGCCCAGCTCGCCAGGCATGCGTCAACACACTTGCTCCGCAGAGCATGGCGCATGCGACCCAAGGCCTACCCAGATAGGCCTGCGGTTTGACAAGACCTATGACACGCACAACCTCACCCGGGGCGGGAAGGTCGTTCGTGTCATATGCCGTGTCTACCCGCCCCTTTAGGAACCCTGATGCTGGAATCCCTGTTCGTCCCCACCTTCATCGTTGCCCTTGCCGAAATCGGCGACAAGACGCAGCTGCTTGCCTTGTTGCTGGCCGCACGCTTTCGCAAACCCTGGCCGATCATCTGGGGCATCATCGTCGCCACCCTGGCCAACCATTTCGCGGCCGGTGCAGTGGGCAATTGGGTAGCCAGCTTCTTCTCCCCCGCAACCCTGAGCTGGATCCTGGCAGCCAGTTTCGTTGCAGTGGCGGCCTGGACGCTGGTGCCGGACAAACTGGATGACGATGAAGCATCCGGCCTGAAGAAATACGGCCCCTTCCTCACGACCCTGATCGCGTTCTTCCTCGCAGAGATGGGTGACAAGACTCAGGTCGCGACCGTGATGCTGGCCGCCCAGTATCCGCACTTCATCCTGGTGGTAGCCGGCACGACGCTGGGTATGCTGCTGGCCAACGTACCCGTTGTATTAGCAGGCAATTTCGCCGCCGAGCGCTTGCCTCTCACACTGATCCGCCGCCTGGCGGCTTGTGCCTTTGCCGCACTGGCCATCTATGCCGGTTACCAGGCCATGAAACTCAGCGGCCTGATCTGACGCATTAATGACGTCAACAGACTGGCATTTCGGCCAATCCCCTCCCCCCATGACCTGCTGTTAAAGTGCGTTCCACGTCACACAAGCAGCAGCCAAGGCGCCAGTAGCAGGGAGAGCAACATGTCATTGGATGATCGTAAGAAGGTGGTGTGTCAGCACATCGACCTGGTCTGGAACAGGGGTCGTCTGGCTTTGGCCGAGCAACTGCACGCCCGCGACTTTCTCTACAAGAGCTCGTTCGTCGGGCACCCGCTCGACAGCGGCAACTTCGTCCAGTTGGTGCAGAGCATTCGCGCGGCCATGCCGGATCTGCAGGTCGTCATAGAGGAATGCATCGCCGAAGGCCATAAAGTGGTGACCTGGAGTACGCTGATCGGCACCATTGAAAAGCCGGCACTCGGCTATCAGCCCAGCGACAAAGTGCTGAGCATTTCGGCAATGGCCTTCTGGACGCTGACGCCAGGCAACGAAATCCAGGAAATTTGCACCATGTTCGACATGGAAAGCTTCCGCTCGCAACTAGGCCTGAACACACGCTCGTTCGCCGAGAAGGCCCTTCCCTGAAAAGACAGCGGCGCGCCAGCCACGCCGCGTCTCGTTCAAAGCACGCTCAGCGGCTCGCTCGAGCCTGCTCGTACAACGGCATGACCTTGGGAATCGCCGCCTGCAGAGAGGCGATGCGGCTGCTGGATGATGGGTGCGTGCTCATGAACTCGGGTGGCGCGCCGCCGCCAGCGGCCTCCATCTTTTGCCACAAGCTGATAGCGGCATTCGGGTTGTAGCCGGCCCGCGCAGCCAGCTCCAGGCCGATCAGGTCAGCCTCGTTCTCGTTACCGCGACTATTGGGCAATGTCAGGCTGTACTGCACGACGGTATCGGCCAACGCCAGGCCGCTCTCACCCAGTCCCAACAACGCGCCGGCGCCCTGTTTCGCCATTTCAATGCCATAGGCCTTGGACATGGCCTCGCGGCTGTGTTCACGCAGGGCGTGCGCCATTTCGTGCCCCATGATCGCCGCGATCTCATCATCGCTCAGCTTGAGCTGCTCGATGATGCCCGTATAGAAAATGATCTTGCCGCCCGGGCCACAGTTGGCATTGAGCTCGGGACTCTTGATCAGATTGACTTCCCACTGCCAGTTGGCGGCATCCGGGCGAAAACGCGGCGCTTGCGGAATCAGGCGAGCGGCGACGGTCTGCAGACGCTTGGCATTGGCACTGCTCTTGTCCAGCGCGCCCTTGCTCGACGCCTCACTCAGCGTTTGCTGATAAGACTGCGCATACATCTGGTTGACCTGATCAGCCGACAGCATGCTGAACATGTACTGCTTGCGCTCAACACCTACCGCACCAGCACTGGTGGTATTGACCGCCTGACAACCGGACAGCAGCAGTGCTGCCATCAGGCCACTCAGTTGAAAAACCTTGCTCATCGAGCGACCTCCTTGAATGGGACGCCCTATGCTAGGCCGCCCCCAGCACTCGGGCAACCGCACTACTTGCGTGATGGCCCAACGCAATCTTTGCTGAAAGCATCGCTGGCCGCGATCTCGCGCCACGTCGCTAAGGTTCTGCCCTACTACGGCCGATAAGCCGTAACAGGCGCAAGTTGCGTTCGGGAGCTCATATGAAGTTCAAGTCGATCCAGTTTTCCGTCGCGTTTCTCGCAGGTGCCAGCGTGCTGGCAGTCGTTGCCGCGCTGGTTCTCTACGCCCTCTTTGCCAGCGACCGCACCCAGACACTCGTGGAGCAACGAACCCAGACGTTGCTTGAGCAAGTCATCGAGCAACGCCTTGGCGCGCTGGCGCAGGCCCAGGTCAGTGCGATCCAGCGCGAACTGGAAGCCCCCTTGCAGATCACTGCGGATTTGGCGCGGATCAACGCCATGCTCGGCATGACAGACGACAATGGCAGCCCGCTGCTGAGTATCAGCCGCGAAGAGCTGGCCAATCTGGTGCATGAAACCACTGCGCAAAACCCCAAGCTGCTGGGCAGCTACATCGGCTGGGAGCCAAACGCCTTCGATGCCAGCGACGACCTTTATGCCGGCAGCAAGGAAAATGGCTATGACGGTACAGGCCGTTTCCTGCCCTGGTGGTATCGCAACGCCGACGGCAGCCTGGGCATAGATTCGATTGGCTCGACCGAAAGCGAAGAGCTCCTGCCCACCGGAGTAAGGGCAGGCGAGTATTACCTCTGCCCCAAGGAACGCAAACGTCCCTGCGTGATCGATCCGGCGCCCTATGACGTGGGTGGCAAGATGACCATGCTCGCGTCTTTCACTTCACCGATTCTGGTCAATGGCGAGTTTCGTGGCATCGCCGGGGCCGACCTCGCGGTCAACTTCATTCAGGACCTGCTGGTCAAAGCCGACTCGCAGCTCTACGACGGCGCCGGGGACATGGCGCTGATTGCCGCCAACGGACGCCTGGTCGCCTCCACCAAAGCGCCGGATAAGCTCGGCGAACCCGCCACCCTGCTGCTCGACGCCAACGAAGTAAACAATCTAGGCAAACTGCAGGCAGGTCACCCCATCTACTCCATCGATGCCGCAGAAGATCCGGAGCACAGCCATATCGAGCTGTTTCTCAGCTTCGCTATCGGACAGAGCGATGCACGCTGGGTGCTGATGGTGGTGCTGCCCCTTAAAGCCGTCATGGCAGACCTCTATCAACTACAGGACGACCTGACCGCTCAGCGCGACAGCGACACCCTCGGCATGACGCTGGTGGGCCTGCTCATTGCAGGCATCGGCCTGCTGGTTATCTGGTTCGTCGGTTATGGTATCGCCCGCCCGCTGCGGCAGATGGTCGGCATGCTCGACGATATCGCCAAGGGAGATGGCGACCTGACCGCACGCCTGCAGGTGGATCGCAATGACGAACTCGGGCAAATCGCCCAGGGGTTCAACGCCTTCCTGGCCAAACTGCAGGCGATGATCGCCAACGTGGTGACCTCGGTACAGCAGGTCAGCGACTCTTCCGAACACACGGCCGATATCGCCATCCGCACCAATCAGGGCGTGCAGAAACAGCTCGCAGAAATCGAACTGGTGGCCACCGCGGTGCATGAGATGACCGCGACCGCTCAGGACGTCGCGCGCAATGCCACCCATGCCGCAGAAGCGGCCAATCACGCAGATCGCGCAGCCAATGAAGGCAAGCAGGTGGTGCATGAAACCTCGGTAGCCATTGCCGCCCTGGCCAGCGAAATTGGCCGCGCCGTGGGCGTGGTGCAGAACCTGGCCAAGGACAGCGAGAACATCAATGCCATTCTGGTAGCGATTCGCGGCATTGCCGAACAGACCAACCTGCTGGCACTCAACGCCGCCATCGAGGCCGCTCGGGCTGGCGAGCAGGGTCGCGGTTTCGCCGTGGTCGCCGATGAGGTTCGCAACCTCGCGCAGAAAACCCAGCAGGCCACCGAAGAAATCCAGAGCATGATCCAGCAGCTGCAGCAAGGCACCCGCGAAGTGGTCAAAGTCATGGAGCAGAGCCAGAGCAAGACCGATGACAGCGTGCAGCACGCCAATCAGGCCGCCAGCTCTCTGGAGTCCATTACTCAGGCCGTCTCGGTGATCAATGACATGAACACCCAGATCGCCAGTGCAGCCGAAGAGCAGAGCGCAGTGGCCGAGGATATCAACCGCAACGTCACCAATATCGGCCAGGTCGCCAACGAAGTCGCCAGCGGTGCCGACGAAGCCAGCCAGGCCAGCGCCCAACTGACCAAACTGGCCGAACAGCAACGGCGTTTGATCAATCAGTTCAAGGTGTGAATGGAGAGGGTTGGCAGGGAGCAAGCCGCGCACCTGCCAATCGCCTTATCTCAAGCCGGTGTCAGACACTCCGGAGCGTCCAGCTTCGGATCGTTGACCAACGTCGCCAGAGGGCGTTCACGTAGCGCAGCAGAAGGTTTGCCCAGCAAGGCGGCCAACTGCTCGGGAGGAGTATCGCTGCCGAGCCAGAGCGCCTGCTCTGGCTCATCGAGAATCAGCGGGCGACGAAGCGAAGCTGCAGCTTGGGTCACCAGGGCGACGCTCAGGTACTCATGGCCGCCCACGGGATAAATTTCGTAGAGCGCGGCGAAATACATCAGCGGCTCACCATTGGTCATCCAGTACGGGCGCTTCCGCGCAGCTCCACGCCATTCGAAAAAGCCGTTGGCCGGCAGCAGGCCACGGCGCTGACGAAAAGGTTCACGAAACATCGGCTGCTCGGCCAGTGTTTCGGCACGTGCATGAGCCGGGGTTTTGGAAAGATCCTTGAGCCAGGCCGGCGTCAACCCCCAGCGCGCTGCAGCCAACTCCCTGCCTTCACTACCCGCACGCAACAGCAGCACCTGACTATTTGGCGCGAGATTCCAGTGCGGCTGCTGATCAGCGGGAAAGCCAGGCAGCGCAGCGAAAGCAGGCGACCAGCGAAACAGGGCGTAACGTCCACACATGAAACAGCTCGACAGGCAGGGGGCGATTCAACACAGCAATACGCCCTGGAACGACTCCGGCGCATCACCGGGTACAGGTTGTGCGGCATTGTACTCGGCGATCAGCACACGTGCTTGCTCAGCGTCCGCATCGCCCACCACCAGCGCCAACAGGCCGCATGCGGGCAATTCCCCCACAGCCCCCACCAGATGCTGCCCCTGCAAATGTGCGCCTATGCCCTCGCTGGCCAGCATATCCACCAGCAACTGCCCTTCCAGCAGGTTTTCCGGCTCGTAGATTCGCTGCATCAGTCATTCTCCCCGCGCACATCCAACTGCCATTCTTCCCCGTCGGTGCGCAACTCGAACTCGATGGGCCGGCAACACACCGGGCAATCCTCGATATAGGATTGGTCCCCCGCCGACAGGTCAAGCACGGCCTCGACCGGCTCCCCGCAGTAGGGGCAGTGATAGGCCTCGGTTTGAAGCATCGTAGGCTCCTTGTGACTTCGCGGTACAATCGCCGGTCTATTGCTGACCCTGCCAGACAGGTTGTCGTTTTTAACCTTAGTCGTTTTAGATCAAGAGAGCATGATGGGCGTATTCGATGCCATCCGACCTTATGCCGATGAAGAAGTGCGCCCGGTACTGGCGCGCCTGCTCGCCGACCCGGCGTTTCTCGGCACCCTCACCCATTTTCGCTTTCCGCGCTTGGCAGGGTCATTGGGCTGGCTGCTCAAGCCGCTGATTGCCCTGCGCCTGCGCAGCGAGTTCGCCGATGTCGACTCGGTAAGCAAGTTGCAGGCGAAGATCGAACCCTATATCGATCGCACCATCGAGCATGCCAGCGACGGCATCAGCTATTCCGGGCTCGAGCACTTGCAATCGGGCAAGCCCTATCTGTATCTGGCCAATCACCGCGACATCGTCATGGATCCGGCCTTTGTCAACTACGCCGTTTTTCATGCCAAGCTGCAAACGCCGCGCATCGCCATTGGCGACAATCTGCTGCAGCGCCCGTTCGTCAGCGACCTGATGCGCCTGAACAAGAGTTTCATCGTACACCGCTCGATCAGCGGTCGCCGCGAGAAGCTGGCGGCCTATCAGCTGCTCTCGGCCTACATCAACCACTCGATCCGCGAAGACGGCGAATCGATCTGGATCGCCCAGGCCGAGGGCCGCGCCAAGGATGGGGATGACCGCACCGACTCGGCCATCCTCAAAATGTTCCACATGAGCCGCAAGGACGAGTCATTCGCCGAGGTGATCGACTCGCTCAACCTGATCCCGGTGTCGATCAGCTACGAATACGACCCCTGCGATCTGGCCAAGGCCCGCGAGCTGAGCATTCGCGCCGCCACCGGCAGCTACACCAAGGCCGCCGGCGAAGACGACACCAGCATCGCCCTCGGCATTACCGGTTACAAAGGCCGTGTGCATCTGCACTTCAGCCCGCCGGCAGTTGGCCTGGAAGACACCAAACAACTGGCGCAGGCGCTGGATCGGCAGATCCTCGGTCAGTACCGCCTGTTCCCGGTGCACTACCTGGCCTACGCCATGTGGGAAGGCCGTGATCCAGAGCTGCAGGTGCCGGCAGCCAGCGAGCTGTTCAGCAAGGCAGATCTGAGCAAGGCCGAAGCCGAATGGAACAAGCGCCTTGGCGCCTGCAGCGAAGCGGAAAAACCCTTCCTTGTCCTGCAATACGCCAACCCGGTGCGAAATCAGTATCGGGTCAAGGCTGGCCTGCCACTCTAAGGCGGACCGCAATGAGAAACGGCAGCCTGATGGCTGCCGTTTTCGTTTATCGCGTCACCTACAGGCGAGTGCTGAACCAAGACAGCAGCAACGCCGAGCCCAGACAGATCGCACCAAAGCGATAGAAGAAGCGATTGATGCGCTGAGTGCGCTCATCCAGCAACAGCGCCTCATCCATCGCGCCCTGCGCGAACACCCGCGCCAGGCCGCGCTGCTCACGCACACGAGTGGCCAGGCACAGCCAGGCGCCCGCCAGGGCGAAGAACAACGCCAGAGCATTCACGGCTCCCGCGGGATGAGCCAGGTACAGCGACCACACGACCTGAAGCGACATCTGACACCTCGTGATCAGCTTGGTGCAACAATAGGGAAAGCGCACCAGGATAGGGATTTCAGGCTGAAATCAGCAGTATTTCAGCCACCGAAAGACGTCGCGCAGTGTACTGAAAGACCACTTTTATAAGGTTCGTTTCCGACGAACGTAGGCCGCTATCCCGAAATCGTCTGAAAACTGTCATAAGCCTGGCCTAGGGTTTGTATCTCTCAAGGTGACCAAACAGTCACGACTGTTCTTGGAGACTACCCCACGTCCTAGGAGGACTTGCCATGCTCAATCCCCAACCGCTGGATCGCGACTACCTGATCGACTCGCTGGATGAAGTGGATGCCGTGGTCGACGAACTTTCCTTCAACGTCCAAGACCAGCACTGGCTGGTGTACTGCGCCCTCGGCGGGCATGAGCATTACGACCTGCCGGACATCGACAACCGCACCGGCATGAGCCTGCCGGAGCTGTACGATCAGGCCGCCTGAGCCTCCGAACAAACGAAAACGCCCCGCAATGCGGGGCGTTGTTCGTTACGGCAGCAGCTTTACTGCAGCAACACCTGGCCGATGGTCGGGTCCTTGAACGCGCGAGTCAGCGCGTCACTGATCACATCGCCAACAAGTTTGCTGTTGGTCTGCTGGTTCGGCGCAGTACCGAAGCGCTGATTCAGCGAGGCACCATAGCGGCCGGTATAGCGGCGGCTGCCACCCTGCACATCGGCACGAATGGAGGCAGAGATGTCAGCCTCGGTGACGTACATGCCCTCTTTCGGCGACTGGTACTTCAGCTCCGCCAGAGTGATGGTCAGCTGCGGCGCATTGTAGGCATTGGCCGAAGGAGTGAACCCCAGCAGACGCACTGCCGCTTCGGCCTCGGCCTGAAGTTTGGGCAGCAGGTTCTCACCACTGACGCTGATGGAACTGGTTTCCGGGTACAGGCCGCCACGCGTCCCCAACACAGGCGACGAACGACCATCGACCACGCGCACCACCACCGGCTGTCCCTGCCCGACCGGGGTCAGCGAACTGGTCAGCTTGGGTTGCGGGGTGAGTTGCTGAGGGCTGAGGGCGCAACCAGCCAGAGTCAGGCTGGTGGCAGCAAGCAGGGCGATCAACGCACGGTGCAGCATGCTCATCTCTCCGAGTGAGGTAAAAGTGGCCGGCAGTATACCCAGCGCTGCCTGGCGCCAACAGTGGTAGGACTGCGCTGGCAGCGACGTGGTTCCTGTCATCACCCTGTCACTCATTCAGGGCATAAAGACTGCAGCCCTAAACGCTGGAGCTCAGTCATGCTATTGCGCCGCCTGTTCAGCCGCTCTCGTCCGATGCGCCATTTCGCCCTGCTCGATGCCCAGGGGCATTGCCGTGCCCTGCGGCAGATGCAGGAGCATCCGGCTCAGCCTGGCTGGGTGGAAGTCAGTGAGCCAAATGCATCCTGGCTGGGCGCTCCCCTGCCTGCCGGAGCCCGCATGACACCGGTCGTCACGCACGCACCAGCCGCTCGCCCGTTGGCGGCCTGACCGGCGGAAGAAGAAAAGTCACGCAAGAGCGATCAATTTCCCCTCTTTCACCGTTATACTCACGCCCCGATTATAAGGACGTCTCCTGATCGGGCCGCACGACCTCGCCGATGCAATGTCATCGCCCCGCCCCAGAGAGTCGCCCACTTCGAGCTGCCGTATCCGGCCAGCCGCTTTAGCCCATATGCAGAACCGATAGCAGCCATGCAATGCATGACATGCGCGGGCAAAAGCGCGCCAAGGCAGTCGAGCTTTTGAGGTTCACCGCTCCAAAAGAGCGTGAAAAAACGGTTTTTACAACTTCACAAGAGTGTGGCGAACAGATGAACAACTTTGCGTCCGCAATTCCCAGCCTTGAGCCTCCCCGCCGAACGGCCCGGCCTCACACCTGAGTCCGTCGGCATTGCCCTGAAAGGCCGAACGGCCACCCATCTGGTGCAGATTTTCTTGGAGAGAGGTTAATGGCGCATAACGATTACCAAAGCGTGGATGTAGTGCTGGTTGGCGCCGGCATCATGAGCGCGACCCTGGGCGTACTGCTCAAGGAACTCAACCCTGGTATCACGCTGGAAGTGGTAGAGCTGCGCGAATCCGGTGCAGTGGAAAGCTCCAATCCCTGGAACAACGCCGGGACCGGCCACGCCGCCCTGTGCGAGCTGAACTACACACCGGAGGGCGCTGACGGCAGCATCGACATCAAGAAGTCGGTGACCATCAACGCCCAATTCGAAGAGTCCAAGCAGTTCTGGGCCTACCTGATCGCAAAAGGCGCGATCGATTCGCCAAAGACGTTCATCAACCCCGTCCCACACATGAGCTTCGTGCGCGGCGATAGCGGCAAGGCCTTCCTCAAGAAGCGCTTCGAGGCGCTGCGCCAGCACCATGCCTTCGCCGACATGGAGTACACCGAGGATCGCGCCACCATCGCCGATTGGGCGCCGCTGCTGATCCCCGGCCGTGACAGCAACGAGCCGCTGGCAATGACCCGCGTGCAGGCCGGCACCGACGTCAACTTCGGTGCGGTCACCGAGCAGATGCTCGCTTACCTGACCACCCAGCCCAACGCCAAGGTCACCTGCAACCAGAAGGTCACCGACCTCACACGTGACAGCGAAGGCTGGCTGGTGGACATCAAGGACACCCGCTCCGGTGCCACGCGCAAGCTCAAGAGCAAGTTCGTCTTCCTCGGCGCCGGTGGCGGCGCGCTGCCGCTACTGCAACTGTCCGGCATTCCGGAAGGCAAAGGCTTCGGTGGCTTCCCGGTCAGCGGCCAGTGGCTGCGCTGCGACAACCCGGAAATCGTCAAGCAGCACCAGGCCAAGGTCTACAGCCAGGCTGCCGTAGGTTCGCCGCCGATGTCCGTGCCGCACTTGGACACCCGCGTGGTGGATGGCAAGAAATCCCTGCTGTTCGGCCCTTACGCCGGCTTCACCACCAAGTTCCTCAAGCATGGCTCGTTCCTCGACCTGCCACTGTCGGTACGCCCCAACAACCTCGGCCCGATGCTGGCGGTGGCGCGCGACAACATGGACCTGACCCGCTACCTGATCAAGGAAGTGATGCAGTCCGAGGCGCAGCGCCTGGAAACCCTGCGCGGCTTCTACCCGGAAGCCAAAGCCGAGGACTGGCGTGTGGAAGTGGCCGGTCAGCGCGTGCAGATTATCAAGAAGGACGCCAAGAACGGCGGCATCCTGCAGTTCGGCACCGAACTGGTGGCTGCTGCAGACGGCACTATCGCCGCCCTGCTCGGCGCCTCGCCGGGTGCGTCGGTGACCGTGTCGATCATGCTCGACCTGATCCGCCGCTGCTTCCCCGAACAGGCCAAGAGCGAAGAATGGCGCAGCAAGCTGGACGAGATCTTCCCGGCCATGGCCGACGTTCTGGCCAAGGACGCCGAGCGCTACCGCGAAGTGCAGGCGCAGTCGAATCAGCGCCTGCAGCTGGACCAGCCCAGCGCCTGATCCACTCGACAAAAAACCGCCCCTCGGGGCGGTTTTCTTTTAGATGCAGGGTGCGCCGTGCACCAGTCCAGGCATCGGATGTCGGTGCGCACAGCGCACCCTACGGCTTGCCCCAAGGCAGAATCGGAATGGCTGTCACCGCATTCTGCGGGCTGCCCTCGATCACCCGGTCGCTGTAGACCAGATACACCAGCGTGTTGCGCTTCTCGTCGAAGAAACGCACCACCTGCATGGTCTTGAACACCAGCGACGTACGCTCCTTGAACACTTCCTCGCCGTCCTTGAGCTTGCCCTTGAACGACACAGGCCCGACCTGACGGCAGGCCAGAGACGCCTCGGCACGGTCCTCGGCCAGACCCAGTCCGCCCTTCACACCGCCGGTCTTGGCTCGCGACAGGTAGCAGGTCACACCCTCGACCTTGGGATCATCGAAGGCTTCGACGACGATCTTGTCGTTCGGCCCAAGCCACTTGAACACCGTGGATACCTCGCCGATGGTCTCGGCCAGTACCAGCCCCGGCAGTAGCATGACACCCAGCGCAATGCCCTTGAACAGACGCATACCTTGCTCCCTATCTAGACCAGAATCAGGTTATCCCGGTGCACCAACTCGGGCTCATCGACGTAACCCAGCAACTTTTCGATGGCATCGGTGGACTGGCCAATGATCTTCTGCGCTTCCAGCGCACTGTAATTGACCAGACCACGGGCAATCTCCCGCCCGTCAGGCGCCACGCAAACCACCATCTCACCGCGGCGGAAACTACCCTGTACGGCCTTGACCCCCACAGGCAACAGGCTCTTGTGATCCTGTTTGAGCGCCTTGACCGCACCGGCATCGAGCACCAGGGTGCCACGCGTTTGCAGATGCCCAGCCAGCCACTGCTTGCGCGCTGCCAGCAAACCGCGCTCAGGCGCCAGCAAGGTACCCAGTCGCTCGCCGGCGTGCAGACGCGCCAGCACCTGCTCGATGGCGCCGCCAACGATCACCGTATGCGCACCAGAGCGCGCAGCCAGGCGCGACGCACGCAGCTTGGTCTGCATGCCACCACGCCCCAGCGCCCCGCCTACGCCACCGGCCACGGCATCCAGCGCCGGGTCATCGGCACGTGCCTCGGAAATCAGCTCGGCATCGGGGTTGTGCCGCGGGTCGGCGTTGTACATACCGTCGCGGTCGGTGAGGATCACCAACAGGTCGGCTTCCACCAGGTTGGCCACCAACGCGGCCAGCGTGTCGTTGTCACCGAAGCGGATCTCGTCGGTGACCACCGTGTCGTTTTCGTTGATCACCGGCACCACGTCGAGCCCAACCAGCGTGCGCAGGGTGCTGCGGGCGTTGAGGTAGCGCTTGCGGTCGGACAGATCGTCATGGGTCAGCAGAATCTGCGCGGTGCGCCGGTTGTGCTCGGCGAAGCTCGACTCCCAGGCCTGCACCAGGGCCATCTGACCGATAGAGGCAGCGGCCTGCAGTTCATGCATCGCACTCGGTCGCGCGGTCCAGCCCAGGCGACTCATGCCGGCGGCCACCGCGCCGGACGACACCAGTACCAGCTCCACACCCTGCTCACGCAGCGCCACCATCTGCTTGACCCAAACCGCCATGGCCGCACGGTCCAGTCCGCGCCCGTCGGCTGTCAACAACGCACTGCCGATCTTTACCACCCAGCGCTTGGCGCCGGTCACCTTGTCACGCATGATCTTCCTGCCTTAGTCAGACACGGCGGGTTCCAACCCACCTACAAAAACGCCGCAATTAAGCGGCGTTGGAAAATTTGCTTAATCCCGGACGTAAATGATTTCCGGGCCGTCGTCATCTTCATCGTCGAAGAAGTCGTCGTCCTCGTCGATATCCTCGACGCTGCGCACCCCCGACTTGCGCAGTGCACGCTGGTCGTCCAGGGCCTGCAGACGGGCACGCGCCTCATCTTCGATGCGCTGATCCAGCTCGGCCAGCTCCTCGGCGAAAACCGGATCCTCGGCGATGCGCTCACCACGCACCTCCAGGTAATGCATGATGTCGCGACTGATGCGCTCGGTGCCGTCGCGACTGATGGCGGACACCACATAAACCGGGCCCTGCCAGTTGAGACGGGCAACGATATCGGCCTTGCGCGCCTCGCGCTCGTCCTCCGGAATCTGGTCCATCTTGTTCAGCACCAGCCAGCGGTCACGCTCGGCCAGCGCCGGGCTGAAGCGGCCCAGTTCATCGATGATGATCTGCGCGGCCTCGGCCGGATCACTCTCGTCCAGCGGCGCCATGTCCACCAGGTGCAATAGCAGGCGAGTACGCGCCAGGTGCTTGAGGAAGCGAATGCCCAGGCCAGCACCTTCGGAGGCGCCTTCGATAAGCCCCGGAATGTCGGCGACCACGAAGCTCTTGAAGCGGTCGACGCTGACCACGCCCAGGTTCGGCACCAGGGTGGTAAAGGGATAATCGGCAACCTTCGGCTTGGCCGCGGAAACGGCGCGAATGAACGTGCTCTTGCCGGCGTTGGGCAGGCCCAGCAGGCCGACGTCCGCGAGGACCTTCAGCTCCAGCTTGAGATCGCGCGAGTCGCCCGGCTTGCCCGGCGTGGTCTGCCGCGGCGCACGGTTGGTGCTGGACTTGAAGCGCGTATTGCCCAGACCGTGCCAGCCGCCCTGAGCGACCATCAGACGCTGACCGGCCTTGACCAAGTCGCCGATGACTTCCTGGGTGGCCACGTCAATGACTGTGGTACCGACCGGCACCGGCAGTATTAGGTCTTCACCCTTGGCGCCGGTGCAGTCGGTGCTACCACCCTTCTCGCCATTCTGGGCGTGGAATTTGCGCGTGTAGCGGTAATCGATCAGGGTATTGAGGTTCTCGTCGGCCTCGAGGAATACCGAGCCGCCATCACCACCGTCGCCGCCGTTGGGGCCACCCTTCTCGATGAACTTCTCACGGCGGAAGCTCATCATGCCGTTACCGCCGTCACCAGCTTTTACAAAAATCGATACTTCGTCGACGAATTTCATCAGTCTGCCTCCCGCGTCACAGGCGGGCTGGGGGAACGCTTGCCGAATCATCCAGAACTAGCGGATTGGGCAAGCGCACCAAAGATACACAAACAAAAAAGCCCCGTCCTACGGACAGGGCTTTTCCAGCGTGCAGGCGATTAGGCCTGAACAACGCTCACGTAGCGACGGCCGAAAGCGCCCTTCACTTCGAACTTGACCACGCCTTCGACTTTAGCGAAGAGGGTGTGATCTTTGCCGATGCCCACGCCGAAACCGGCATGGAACTGGGTGCCGCGCTGACGCACGATGATGTTGCCGGCCTTGATGACCTGGCCACCGTACATTTTCACGCCAAGGCGTTTACTTTCGGAATCGCGGCCGTTACGGGTAGAACCGCCAGCTTTTTTGTGTGCCATGAGTCAATACTCCTATAAAGGGATCGGGCCGACGAATCAGGCCTGGATACCGGTGATTTTGATCTCAGTGAACCACTGGCGGTGGCCCTGACGCTTCATGTGGTGCTTACGACGGCGGAACTTGATGATGCGCACTTTGTCGTGACGACCTTGCGAAACGACTTCGGCAACCACTTTGGCACCGTCTACGACCGGGGCGCCGATTTTAACGTCGTCGCCATTGCCGACCAGCAGAACGCGATCGAAAGTCACGGCGTCGCCAGTGGCGAGCTCGAGTTTCTCGATCTTGAGGAATTCGCCTTCGGTGACTTTGTATTGCTTGCCACCAGTAACAATTACTGCGTACATGGTAAATCTCCGTTGATCCTGCTCACCCAGCGCTTTAGAAAAGTCGTTATTGGCTGGCATGGCTGCTCGGGGCCGGAATTGACACCCTTGCAATTGCGTAAGGCAGGGAAATACCCAGGGGGAAGTTCAGGGTGCGCGATTGTACGCAAGCACCGAACGCTGCGCAAGGCCCGCTAGTGCTTGCCTTGACAGCCCCTACCCTGCCACCTAGCATGCCGCGCAGTTTAGAAGGAGCGCCCTTTGTCGATGCAACCCCAGGCTTTCTACCGCGTGGTGGCGGACGATTTCACCGCCGTCGACGGCATCATCCGCCAACAGGTGGTCTCTCGCGTTCCGCTGGTGGAAAAGATCGGTGACTATATCATCTCCGCCGGCGGCAAACGTCTACGCCCGCTGCTGGTTTTGCTGAGCGGTCGTGCGCTGGGCTATCAGGCCGATGACCTGCGCCTGCTCGCTGCCACCATCGAGTTCCTGCACACTGCAACCTTGCTGCATGACGACGTGGTCGACATGTCCGACATGCGCCGTGGCCGCAGCACCGCCAACGCTCAGTGGGGCAACGCACCAAGCGTGCTGGTGGGCGACTTCCTTTATTCCCGCTCCTTCGAAATGATGGTCGAGCTCGGCTCCATGCCGGTGATGAAGATCCTCTCCAACGCCACGCGCGTGATCGCCGAGGGCGAAGTGCTGCAGCTGTCCAAGGTACGCGACGCCAGCACCACGGAAGAGACTTATATGGAAGTCATTCGCGGCAAGACCGCGATGCTTTTCGAAGCCTCCACCCACGCCGCCGCCGCCCTGGCCAACGCCAGCGAGGCGCAGCGCGAAGCCCTGCGTACGTTCGGTGACCACCTGGGTATCGCCTTCCAACTGGTCGATGACCTGCTCGACTACAAGGGCGACGCCGCCAGCCTGGGCAAGAACGTCGGTGACGACCTGGCCGAGGGCAAGCCGACCCTGCCGCTGATCTACACCATGCGTGAAGGCACCGAGGAACAGGCTGCCCTGGTGCGCCGCGCAATTCAGAAAGGCGGCATCGAAGACCTGGAAAGCATCCGCGCCGCCGTGGAAGCCGCCGGCGCCCTGGACTACACCGCCCAGCTCGCGCGTGACTACGCCGAACGCGCCATCGCCTGCCTGGAAGTGCTGCCGGCGGGCGAGCACCGCGATGCACTGGTCGAGTTGAGCCGCTTCGCCGTAGCGCGCACTCATTGAAGCAGCGGTGCGCACGGCGCACCCTACAGTCCAAGCCAGAACACCGCCCGTAGGGTGCGCTGTGCCCACCAGCTGACAGAAACAAAAACGCCCCGAACCAGTCGGGGCGTTTTTTGTTTTAGGGGTGCGGTTTACAGGCGCAGGCCGCCGTCCAGTTCCAGGATACGACCGGTGTAGTAGTCGTTCTCCAGGATGTAGGCCACCGAATGGGCGATCTCAGCCGGTTTGCCCATGCGCTTGAGCGGGATGCCCGCGGTCATCTTCTCCAGCGCTTCCGGCTTCATGCTGCCGGTCATCTCGGTTTCGATGAAGCCCGGTGCTACGCCAGCGACACGAATGCCGTAGCGTGCCAGCTCCTTGGCCCAGACCACGGTATCGGCTGCCACACCAGCCTTGGCGGCGGAGTAGTTGGCCTGCCCAATGTTGCCGGCACGGGAGATCGAGGAGATGTTGACGATCGCCCCCTCGTTCTTCAGCTCGATCATCTTCGCCGCCACTTCGCGGGTGCAGAGGAACACGCCGGTCAAGTTGACATCGATCACCGCCTGCCACTGCGCCAGGCTCATCTTGGTCATTTCGCCGTCCTTCACCCGGATGGTCAGACCATCGCGCAGGATGCCGGCATTGTTGACCAAGCCATTGATCGCGCCGAAGTCGTCAGCGACCTGGGCGACCATATGGGTAACCTGATCTTCATCGGCGACGTTGCACAGGTAGGCACGCGCATCGCCACCAGCGGCCTTGCAGGCAGCCACGGCTTCGTCGAGTTTTTCCTGGTTCAGATCCACAAGCGCCAGCTTGGCACCCTTGGCCGCCAGGTACTCACCCATGGCGCGGCCCAGTCCCTGACAACCGCCAGTGACGATGATGACTTTGTCTTTCAGTTGCATCGCTTTATCCCCTCAAGGTGCAGCATTTACAGACCCCGCTGATGCCCGTGAAGCGCTATGCTAGGGCGTCTGTCCGTTTATGACGGATTCTTTGCGAGGAGTCATAAGGTGAGCGTGAAAGCCGGCAAGCATGCACGAGAATTGCTGCTCAAGGAATACCGTGGCGTGCTCAGCACCCACTCCAAGGCCATGCCGGGCTTCCCTTTCGGATCGGTCGTGCCCTACTGCCTGGACGCCGAGGGCCGGCCACTGATCCTGATCAGCCGTATCGCCCAGCACACCCATAACCTCGGGCAGGACGCCAAGTGCTCGCTACTGGTCGGCGAACGTGGCGCAGAGGATGTGCAAGCGGTCGGTCGCCTCACTTTGCTCGCCGAAGCACGACAGTTGCATGACGAAGACGAAATAGAGGCAGCCGCCCAACGTTATTACCGCTTTTTCCCCCAGTCGCGCGACTACCATCGGGCGCATGATTTCGATTTCTGGCGGCTGGAGCCGGTACGCTGGCGCTTTATCGGCGGTTTTGGTGCCATCCACTGGCTCGACCAGGTGACCCTGGCCAATCCCTTCACGACGGACGGCAGCGAAACGAGCATGGTCGAACACATGAACGCAGACCACGCCAGCGCCATTGCCCACTATGTCGAACTGGCTGCGCTACCACAGCATGAACCAGCGCAAATGGCCGGTGTCGACAGCGAAGGCTTCCACCTGCGCATCGGCCAGAGCCTGCACTGGCTGCCCTTCCCGACACCCTGCAACAACCCCGGACAGGTGCGCGCAGCCCTGGTGGCGCTGGCCCGCGCCGACCAATGGCCTGAAGTCGACAGCGCTTAAGCTTGAATTCAGGGCAAGACCCCATACTTACTTCCTACTGGAAGCTCGCTTCCGCCAAGGATTCTCCGACCATGCGTGCGTTTCTGTTTCTGTTTCTGCTGTTCCCGATCATCGAGCTGGCCGTACTGATCAAGGTCGGCGGCGCCATCGGCGTGCTGCCGACGGTGATGCTGGTGATCGGCACCGCCATTCTCGGCAGCGTCCTGCTGCGCGTGGCAGGTGTTGCCACCGCCTGGCGCGCCCGGGAAAAGCTCTCGCGCGGCGAACTGCCCGAGCAGGAGATGCTCGAAGGCTTGCTGATCGCGGTCGGTGGCGGCCTGCTGCTGCTGCCCGGCTTCATCAGCGACATCTTCGGCGTACTCTGCCTGATCCCCTTCACCCGTCGCCTGCTGGTCGGCAAGATCCGCCGTCGCGCCGAGGAACAAGCGCTGCGCCAACGCGCTTTCTTCGATGACCAGGCGGCCCGCTCTGGACAAACCCGTCCAAACGTTCTCGAGGGCGAGTACGAGCGCCGCGACTGATCCATACAGCATCTGCAGGGCCGGCTTGCCGGCGATCAGCCAGGGAGATCGCCGGCAAGCCGGCCCCTGCGCACGAGCGTCAGACTCCGCTGCTTGCCGCCAGCACCCTTCCACCTCTGCAGCGTAAAAATTTTCACCTGCCCCCTTGAAATGCCTTTGCCCGCCCACATGTATGCAGTCACCGCAAGGTGCCTGCCCTACGAGGCAGTCCGACTTTCGCGGTACGCATAGCGTGCCGCACCCGGCCCCGCCGGATTTTACAAACCCGCCGACCACGCAAGAGTCGGCAAGTTGGCCATTCAATTGTTAGGAGAGATCGACAATGAAGCTTCGTCCTCTGCATGACCGCGTCGTGATCCGTCGCAGCGAAGAAGAGACCAAAACCGCAGGCGGCATCGTGCTGCCGGGCTCGGCCGCCGAGAAGCCGAACCAAGGTGAAGTCGTTGCCGTCGGTACCGGCAAGGTTCTGGATAACGGCGAAGTCCGTGCCCTGGCCGTCAAGGTCGGTGACAAGGTGGTATTCGGCCCTTACTCCGGCAGCAACACCGTCAAAGTCGACGGCGAAGACCTGCTGGTAATGGGCGAGAACGAAATCCTCGCTGTCATCGAAGCCTGATTCCGACGAATCTCCGTTTAACCTTCAAGAATTTGAGGACTGATCAACATGGCTGCTAAAGAAGTCAAGTTTGGCGATTCCGCCCGCAAGAAAATGCTCGTAGGCGTCAACGTACTGGCCGACGCCGTCAAAGCCACCCTCGGCCCGAAAGGTCGTAACGTGGTTCTGGCCAAATCCTTCGGCGCCCCGACCATCACCAAAGACGGTGTTTCGGTTGCCAAGGAAATCGAACTGAAAGACGCCTTCGAAAACATGGGCGCCCAGTTGGTCAAGGACGTTGCTTCCAAGGCCAACGACGCTGCCGGTGACGGCACCACCACCGCTACCGTTCTGGCTCAAGCCATCGTCAACGAAGGCCTGAAGTCCGTCGCTGCCGGCATGAACCCGATGGACCTGAAGCGCGGCATCGACAAGGCCACCACAGCCATCGTTGCTCAGCTGAAAGATCTGGCCAAGCCGTGCGCCGACTCCAAGGCTATTGCTCAGGTTGGCACCATCTCCGCCAACTCCGACAGCTCTATCGGTGACATCATCGCCGAAGCCATGGACAAGGTCGGCAAAGAAGGCGTCATCACCGTTGAAGAAGGCTCGGGCCTGGAAAACGAACTGTCCGTCGTAGAAGGCATGCAGTTCGACCGTGGCTACCTGTCCCCCTACTTCATCAACAAGCCGGACACCATGGTTGCCGAGCTGGAAAGCCCGCTGCTGCTGCTGGTCGACAAGAAGATCAGCAACATCCGCGAACTGCTGCCGGTTCTCGAAGCCGTTGCCAAAGCTGGCCGTCCGCTGCTGATCGTTGCTGAAGACGTCGAAGGCGAAGCCCTGGCCACTCTGGTGGTCAACAACATGCGTGGCATCGTCAAAGTTGCAGCCGTCAAGGCTCCGGGCTTCGGCGACCGCCGCAAGGCCATGCTGCAGGACATCGCCATCCTGACCGGCGGCACCGTGATCTCCGAAGAAGTTGGCCTGTCCCTGGAAAGCACCACTCTGGAGCACCTGGGTAACGCCAAGCGCGTCGTCCTGAACAAGGACAACACCACCATCATCGACGGTGCTGGTGCTCAGGTCGACATCGAAGCCCGCGTTGCGCAGATCCGCAAGCAGGTCGAAGAAACCTCTTCCGACTACGACAAAGAGAAGCTGCAAGAGCGTCTGGCCAAGCTGGCTGGCGGTGTTGCCGTGATCAAGGTTGGCGCTGCCACCGAAGTCGAGATGAAAGAGAAGAAAGCCCGCGTCGAAGACGCCCTGCACGCTACCCGTGCTGCTGTTGAAGAAGGCGTGGTACCTGGCGGCGGCGTGGCCCTGGTTCGTGCTCTGCAGGCCATCGACGGCCTGAAAGGCGACAACGAAGACCAGAACGTCGGTATCGCTCTGCTGCGTCGCGCTGTTGAAGCGCCGCTGCGTCAGATCGTTTCCAACGCCGGTGGCGAGCCGAGCGTCGTGGTCGACAAGGTCAAGCAGGGTTCGGGCAACTTCGGCTTCAACGCCGCTACCGATACCTACGGCGACATGATCGAGATGGGTATTCTCGACCCGGCCAAAGTAACCCGTTCGGCTCTGCAGGCTGCAGCTTCCATCGGTGGTCTGATGATCACCACCGAAGCCATGGTCGCCGAATCGGCTGACGACAAGGCCCCGGCCATGCCTGACATGGGTGGCATGGGCGGTATGGGTGGCATGGGCGGCATGATGTAAGCCAACCGGCCCCTCGCTGTACCAAGAACCCCGCGCCAGTCGCGGGGTTTTTTATTGCCTGAAGAAAGCCACCCCGTCGTTCTGAGACGAAAATGCGACATCGAGTCATTTATCGTGGACCTGGGAACGCTGTTTGCTTATGTTTCGTTACAACCCTGAACGACGCAGTAACCGTTCATGAGGCGGAAGCTGTGCAAACCCAATAGAAGAAGAACAACATGGCCTTATGCACTACGAGCAACATTCCTCAACAAGCATTCCAAGACTGGTGGCAGCAACAAGGCGATTGGGTCGAAGAACCCAACGTTCGACGCGGCGGAGAAAGCGGCGTACAACGCCTGCTCGATCAGAGCGGCGTGCTCTACGCCAAGAAGCAGGTCGGCCACATCTACCGTAGCCTGCTGTATCCACAGGGGCGCCCCACCGTACTGCGCGAGCGCAGAGCCCTGCAGGCACTTCCCGCCCTGGGAGTGCTGGTGCCGAAGATGATCTACTGCGGTATCGACTACGATGCCCAGCAGGGCTGGCGTGGCCTGCTGGTAACCGAAGAGCTCGAAGGCTTCGAGAACATCGAAGTCTGGTACGAGAATGGAGGCCGCGAAGCTTGCGGCGAGGCCGTGCACGCCCAATTGCTGCAACTTGTTGGTGCAACCCTGGCGCGCATGCACCTGGGACGCTGGCAGCACGGCTGCCTGTATGCCAAGCATGTGTTCGTACGCATCGACGGTGACACGCCACAGGTTGCCTTGCTGGACCTGGAAAAAAGCCGCCGCCGCCTGACACGTGTGCAGGCCGCCCAGCACGACCTGCCGCAGCTACGCCGCCACAGCCCCTGGTCCGATGCAGATTGGCAGCAGGTACTTTGCGGCTATCGCGAGATATTCGCAGAGGGCGCACGAGGTCTCGGCACACCTCTTGCCTGAATTTTGACCGCCGGCCCGGGCCGGCGGTCTTGCTTTGGCCACAACCCGCTTCATCTGCAAACTCCCCCACCAGGATGTGGCTCTACCGCGCACCTTTTGCGCCAGGTAGCGACGGGCGTCGTCAGGACGCCAACTGCCAGGGCTGGCTGTTACAGGTGTCCAGTACGGGCACCAAAGGTTACGTCCAAGCGTTACCCAACACAGTGTTGAACCATTCATGGCGACGCATGTCTGAGCTCAGCCCTGAAGGGTGCCAGCCATGCGTAATGACCGCTCGTCGCACAGATAGGCGATACAGCAGTGGGTGATCTAGGTTTAGCGAACAGCGTTTGGCAGCGCTTTCAAGGGGTTAGCAAAATGAAATTAGAAATAGCACGAGGTTTGTTCCTCGGCCTCGCCCTCAGCGTAACGGCACTCGCCGCCGCTGCCTGGCAGGAACCCGGCCCGCGCGTGCTCGACGCGCACGACTGCCGCAGTGAGCAGGTATGCCCCAGCGCCCCGTTGCGCAAGCAGGTGCAGCTCGCCGTCAAGCCGGACGCCAACCTGCTGGTATTGATGTTCGGCCTCAGTGGCGCAATGAAAGGCGAGCACTGATCAGCTCTGATCACCGCGCACTACCGCCAACTGGCGAGCGCGGTCGAGTGTCATGCGCACCAGGCAGTCATAGCTGAACTCACCGAATACCGAGTACGGCCGTGCATCGCCATAAGGCTTGCACTCGGCATCGCGCATCGCCAGCCACTGCCGCTGCGCCTGACGCAGGCCCTGCCCGGCCTCATCCGATAGCTGGCGCAAACGCTCGCGATAAGTCGTATTGAGCAAGGCATCGGCCTCGCCCAGCACCAGCGCCGTCATCCCACCCTGCAGCACAACGTTCTGCGGCAGCGCCTGCGGCATCTCTGCGTTCCAGTTATAGAAACCATTGGTCTCCACCCGCAGACGCGCGGTGGGGCGGCTATAAAAGTCGCCGTGATGCGGCTGTAACCCAGTGCGGTAAACCAGTTCCAGATAAATTGGGTCGCTGGCCCGCGCAGGCTTGGCCAACAAAGTCTGGCGCAGCAACGTAACCGGACCATTGCCTTCATCCAGGGTCAACTCCAGGCAACTGTCTGCCGCCAGTTGCTCGGCCGGGGAGGAGGCCAACGGACAATCGTTGACGATGGATTCCTGATCGCTGCCAAAGGCTTCGTCGAGCACCCGCACCAGCAGACGCACCTCAGGCGCCTGGGTGAAATCGGCCTGCACGATGGTCGCGGTGAGCGTGGCTTCGGCCAACGCAGTCAACGGCAACAGACACAACACGAACGACGCAGCAGCACGCATGGATGACCTTCCTTGGTAGAGAACTCGAAGCCGTCATCATCCGGGTCGGGCCAGTTGCTGACAAGCCAGCATCGCGCAAGACGAGCAGGCGTTCTCGCAAGTCTGGAGTACAGGCTGATAGTGGCGTTTTAGAGCAGCGCGTTCAGTTTTGTTTAAGTAAGAATCCTTATCGTCGAGCCTGAAAGTGACCAGCCGCTCACTGGCGTTTGGCCAGCAGTCGAGAACGTCGTTCACGGCACTATCAGGAGAAAGCACGATGAGCTCAACCGCTACCCGCACAGGAAAAACCATCCGATCCACCGAGTCGCAAGCTGCGCTCAACACCCTCGTTCGCGGCTTCCAGCGTTTTCGCCAGGGGGTCTACCCGCAACAGCAGGCACTGTTCCGTCGCCTGGCCACAGCGCAGGCACCGAGCGCCATGTTCATCACCTGCGCCGACTCACGCATCGTCCCCGAGCTGATCACCCAGAGTGATCCCGGCACGCTGTTCGTGACCCGCAATGTCGGTAACGTGGTGCCGCCCTACGGCCAGATGAACGGTGGCGTCTCTACCGCCATCGAATACGCCGTGCTCGCCCTCGGCGTGCAGCACATCATCGTCTGCGGCCACTCCGACTGTGGCGCGATGAAAGCCGTGCTCAACCCGCCCAGCCTCGACGGAATGCCCACGGTGCGTGCCTGGCTGCGCCACGCCGAAGTCGCGCGCAGCGTGGTCGCCAACAACTGCAGTTGCGGCAGCGCCCACGAGACCCTCGGCGTGCTGACCGAGGAAAACGTGGTGGCCCAGCTCGATCACCTGCGCACCCACCCTTCCGTCGCCGCACGTCTGGCCAGCGGCCAACTGTGCATCCATGGCTGGGTCTACGACATCGACGCCGGCACCATCCGCGCCTACGACGCCGTCAGCGGCAGCTTCCAGCCGCTGGATGGCGACGAAACGCCCTCGGCCACCCCCGCACCGCGCTACGCCAGCGCCTGACCCACACGCACTCGCCTCCCGCCTCAACGATGACGCGGGCACGGCCAGCATTTGCCTGCACCTTAGGTAAGGAGAACCTCAGCATGAATGTATTTCGCACGCTGCCACGGGACGCGCTGGCGTCCGTGGTGGTCTTTCTCGTCGCCCTGCCGCTGTGCATGGGCATCGCCATCGCCTCCGGCATGCCGCCGGCCAAGGGCCTGATTACCGGCATCATCGGCGGTCTGGTGGTCGGTTTTATCGCTGGAGCGCCACTGCAGGTCAGCGGCCCGGCGGCCGGCCTCGCCGTACTGGTGTTCGAGCTGGTCCGCAGCCACGGCATGGCGGCGCTCGGCCCGGTACTGTTGCTCGCCGGCCTTATCCAGCTGGTCGCCGGCTCCCTGCGTCTGGGCGGCTGGTTCCGCGTGACCGCACCCGCCGTGGTCTACGGCATGCTCGCCGGCATCGGCATCCTTATCGTGCTATCGCAGGTGCACGTGATGATCGACGCCTCGCCCAAGGCCTCCGGCCTGGACAACCTGCTGGCCTTCCCCGGCGCCGTCGGCGAAGCCCTGAGCATGCTCGGTGGCAACGCGATGATCGCCGGTACACTGGGACTCGGCACCATCGCCTGCATGTGGCTGTGGGAACGTTACCGCCCAGCGCCACTGCGCTTTCTGCCCGGCGCCCTGGTTGGCGTGACACTCGCGACCCTCACCAGTTTGTGGCTGACACTGCCGGTCAAACGCGTGGAGCTGCCGGCCAACCTCGGCGATGCCATCGACTGGATCACCCCGCAAGCGTTGACCAGCCTGGCAGACCCGCAGTTGCTGGTCGCCGCCCTGGCCATGGCCTTTATCGCCAGCGCCGAGACCCTGCTCTCCGCCGCCGCGGTGGACCGCATGCACGACGGCCCGCGCGCCCGCTTCAACCGCGAACTCTCCGCCCAGGGCATCGGCAACATGCTCTGCGGCGCGGTCGGTGCGCTGCCGATGACCGGCGTGATCGTGCGTAGCTCGGCCAACGTGCAAGCCGGCGCCCGTGGCCGAGCCTCGACCATCCTCCACGGCGCCTGGCTGCTGGCTCTGGTCGCCCTGCTGCCCAGCGTGCTGCAAAGCATCCCGGTGGCCAGCCTCGGTGCGGTACTGGTGTACACCGGCTGCAAACTGGTCGACCCCAAGGCCATGCGCAACCTCGGCCAGTACGGCCGCCTACCGGTGATCATCTACATCGCCACGGCGCTGTGCATCGTCTTTACCGACCTGCTGACCGGCGTGCTGGTGGGCTTCGCCCTGACCCTGCTGAAGCTGATCTGGAACGCCTCGCAGCTGCGCATCAAGCTGGTGCCCACCGGCCCGGACAGCGCCGAACTGCGCATGAGCGGCTCGGCCACCTTCCTGCGCGTGCCGCAACTGGCCAAGCGCCTGGCCGAAGTCGAGCCCGGCACTCGCCTGCACCTGAGCCTGGCGCGGGTCAGCTACATCGACCACGCCTGTATGGAACTGCTGGAAGACTGGGACCGCTCCGCCCGCGCCCAGGGCGGTGGCCTGGAAATCGTCGAAGGTGCGGCGTTGAAACGCCGGGTGGAGGGCGGGCAGCGCACGGCACTGGCCTGAACGCAGCCTGGCTCACTCACGCAGGGCGCGTGGGTGAGTCAGGTTGATCAGACGGAGGAAAAGCTTCGCCCTCCTCGCGTCGATCATTCAACTCTGCCCAGCCGTAGCCCGGATGAAATCCGGGGCCATTGCCAGCACTTCCCCGGATTGCATCCGGGCTACCACTTAAGCAGCCCCCTCCCCTGCCCCGTCCGCTTACGCCACGCAAGCGGGAGGGGAACTGCTCGCGATCCGTCAGTAACCTCAGTCGTACTCCGAGACCTTCGCGGCTAAAGCCGCTCCTACGGGAATCCTCGACGGGGCGGTTGGCATGGGTTTGCGGCGATTGGCACATACAAAATGGCCGAAATGCGCCAAGCTATTGCCATTCCATCTGCTCGTCCGAGGACTCGATCATGCGCCTGACCCTTTGCTACTCCTTCGCTTTGCTGCTCGGCCTCAGCGGTTGTGGTGCAGGAGAGACGGCGGCGACGGCCACCTTGCAGGCAGAGCAGGCCAAACAGGCGCAGCAGCAGATGGAGCAGCTCAAGCAGCAGATCGACCAGGCCAACGCACTGAACAATCAGCGCCTTGAACAGGCCATCGATCAGGCGCAGTGAACAGGGATGTCTGGGGCAATGGCTGCGAGCTGCCAGCCAGCTACGCGCTGAAACCAGAAGGCCGGTCTTGTGACCGGCATTCGCGTTTCAGCTGTGCGGTAGTCAATGGAGTGGCAACTCAACACTTTCCTGATGAGCAGAACCCTTTATAGTACGCGGCCATTTCTGCAGCACGACAAGGATGTACTCCGGATGTTCTCCCGCAAATCAGCCGCCATGCTCGTAGCCGCGCTTATCGTCAGCGGCTGCTCCACTGCTACCTGGGTCAAGCTTCCCGAAGACAGCACGCTCATCGTCAACGAGCGCCCGGCCCGCTATAACCAGGGTCTGGTCAAGACGCGCCCGTTCTCCTGGGGCGCTGCCGGCGGTGTGCCGTACCGACTGGAAGACAAGCAATCCCATGTTCTGCAAGACGGACGTCTGAGAACACGCTTCCGCGTTGCCTCGATCTTCTGGCCCCCGGTAGGTATTGCCTACTGGCCGATGGGCTTCGGCCAGCGCTGCTACGACCTGACCGGTCCGCAGCCACAGACCTGCACCTATCAGGATCTGGTCGACCTGCGCCGTAACCATCGCCTGTCGCGTTGATGCAAAAAAGGCCGGTCTCATGACCGGCCTTTCGTTTACCGCTTGAGCTCACTCAACCATTGCTGGGGAAGGCGAACTGCGCGGCCTCGTGGCTCTTGCGCGCCGGCCAGCGTTGGGTGATGGCCTTCTTGCGCGTATAGAAGCGCACGCCGTCCGGGCCATAGGCGTGCAGGTCGCCGAACAACGAGCGCTTCCAGCCGCCGAAGCTGTGGTAGCTCACCGGTACCGGCAGCGGCACGTTGACGCCAACCATGCCCACTTCGATCTCGTCGCAGAACAGACGCGCGGCTTCACCGTCACGGGTGAAGATGCAGGTGCCGTTGCCGTACTCGTGATCGTTGATCAGTTGCATGGCGTCTTCCAGGCTGCCGACGCGGACGATGCACAGCACCGGGCCGAAGATTTCGTCGGTGTAGATGCTCATGTCCTTGCTGACGTTGTCGAACAGCGTGCCGCCAACGAAGTAACCATTTTCGTTACCCGCAACCACCAGATCACGACCATCGACCACCAGCTTGGCGCCCTGCTCGACACCGGCATCGATGTAACCCTTGACCTTGTCGCGCGCAGCGGCGGTAACCAGCGGGCCCATGTCCAGGCCGCAGGACGTGCCGGCCCCGATCTTCAGTGCCTGGATCTGCGGGACGATCTTCTCCACCAGCGCATCGGCGATCTGGTCGCCCACGCACACGGCCACGGAGATGGCCATGCAACGCTCGCCGCAGGAGCCGTAGGCGGCGCCCATCAGCGCGCTGACGGCGTTGTCCAGGTCGGCATCAGGCATCAGCACCGCGTGGTTCTTGGCGCCGCCGAGGGCCTGTACGCGTTTGCCGCGCTTGGTGCCTTCGCTGTAGATGTATTCGGCGATCGGCGTCGAGCCGACGAAGCTCAGCGCCTTGACCTCTGGCGCTTCGATCAGCGCGTCAACCGCGTCCTTGTCGCCGTTGACCACGTTCAGCACGCCCTTGGGCAGACCCGCCTGGTTCAGCAGTTCGGCGATGAACAGGGTGGAGCTCGGGTCGCGCTCGGACGGCTTGAGGATGAAGCAGTTACCGCAGACGATGGCCAGCGGGTACATCCACAGCGGCACCATGGCCGGGAAGTTGAACGGGGTAATGCCGGCAACCACGCCGATCGGCTGCAGATCGGTCCAGGCGTCGATATTCGGGCCGACGTTGCGGCTGTATTCGCCCTTGAGGATTTCAGGAGCGGCGCAGGCGAACTCGACGTTCTCGATGCCGCGCTTGAGTTCGCCGACGGCGTCCTCGAGGGTCTTGCCGTGTTCGGCGCTGATCAGCGCGGCGATCTCGTTCTCGTTCTGCTCCAGCAGTTGCTTGAAGCGGAACATGATCTGCGCACGCTTGGCCGGCGGCGTGTTGCGCCAGGCCGGGAAGGCCGCCTTGGCCGCGTCGATGGCCAGTTGCATGGTGGCGCGGTCGGCCAGGCCGACGGCTGCGGTGGAATCACCGGTGGACGGGTTGAACACCGGGGCGCTGCGACCGTTGCCAGCAACGCGTTCGCCGTTGATCAGGTGGGGGATATGGCTCATGGGGTTCTCCATCAAGAAATCGGGTACTGGGGAGAGGCGCCCTCTCCCCCGGCCCCTCGCCCGCAAGCGGGAGAGGGGAGCAAGGCATCAGTCAAGCGTGTTCAGCACGTCACCGACGGCGTTGAACACGCGGTCGAGATCTTCGATCTTGGCATTGAAGGTTGGGCCAAACTGCAGGGTATCGCCACCGAAGCGGACATAGAAACCGGCCTTCCACAACGCCATGCCAGCCTCGAATGGGCGGATTACCGCGTCGCCATCGCGCGGAGCGATCTGCAGGGCGCCGGCCAGGCCGCAGTTGCGGATATCGACGATGTGCTTGGCACCCTTCAGGCCATGCAGGGCCGCTTCGAACTTCGGCGCCAGCTCGGCAGCCTGCTGGATCAGGTTCTCGCGCTTGAGCAGCTCCAGCGTGGCCAGGCCGGCGGCGCAAGCCACCGGGTGCGCCGAGTAGGTGTAGCCGTGGGTGAACTCGATCATGTGCTCCGGCGAGGGCTGCTGCATGAAGGTGTTGTAGATCTCGCTGGAAGCGATCACTGCACCCAGCGGCACCGCACCGTTGGTGATCTGCTTGGCGACGTTCATCAGGTCCGGCGTTACACCGAAGTACTCCGCGCCACTCCACTTGCCCATACGGCCGAAGCCAGTGATCACCTCATCGAAGATCAACAGGATGTTGTGCTGGGTGCAGATCTCGCGCAGACGCTGCAGGTAGCCAACAGGCGGCACGATGGCGCCGGCCGAGCCGGACATCGGCTCGACGATTACTGCGGCGATGTTGGAGGCATCGTGCAGTTCGATCAGCTTGAGCAGCTCGTTGGCCAGCTCCACGCCACCGGTTTCGGCCATGCCTTTGGTGAAGGTCATGCCCGGCTGCAAGGTGTGCGGCAGGTGGTCGGCGTCCATCAGTTGGCCGTACATCTTGCGGTTGCCGCCGATGCCGCCCAGCGAGGTGCCGGCAATATTGACGCCGTGGTAGCCACGGGCGCGGCCGATGAAACGAGTCTTGCTCGCCTGCCCTTTCAGACGCCAGTAAGCCTTGGCCATCTTCACCGCGGTGTCGGCACACTCGGAGCCCGAGCCGGTGAAGAACACGTGATTGAGCTCGCCCGGCATCAGGTCGGCGACCTGCTCAGCCAGCTTGAACGACAGTGGGTGGCCGTACTGGAAACCCGGGGAGTAGTCGAGGGTGCCGAGCTGCTTGGCCACGGCCTCCTGGATTTCCTTGCGCGAGTGACCAGCACCGCAGGTCCACAGGCCGGACAGGCTGTCGTAGATCTTGCGCCCCTGGTCATCGACCAGCCAACTGCCCTCGGCACCGACGATCAGGCGCGGGTCACGCTGGAAATTGCGGTTGGCGGAGAACGGCATCCAGTGCGCATCCAGCTTGAGCTGGCTGGCCATGGACGGGGTTTCGGTCTGCGGCATGTTCATCGGAGGAGCCTCACTTGGGCAGGCAATCGGATGTAGGAGCCCGCTTGCGGGCGATGATCGCCGGCAAGCCGGCTCCTACAGGGTAGTTGTCAGCAAAGGTGCCACGGGCATAGAGTCAGTAAAACAAAACTCTTCGCAACTTCAGTTCAGGAACCACTAAACATATGAGCAGCCGTCGTCCCGATCCGCTGGCGCAGGTCAGCGACTTTGAAATTCGCCTACTCAAATTGTTTCGCAGCGTGGTGGAATGCGGCGGTTTCTCCGCGGCGGAGAGCGCATTGGGGATTGGCCGCTCAGCCATCAGCCAGCAGATGAGCGACCTCGAACAACGCCTCGGCCTGCGCCTGTGCCAACGCGGCCGTGCAGGTTTCGCCCTGACCGAGGAAGGTCGCGAGGTGTACCAGAGCACCCTACAACTGTTGGCCGCCCTGGAGAGCTTTCGCACCGAGGTCAACGGCCTGCATCGCCATCTGCGCGGCGAACTGAACATCGGCCTCACCGACAATCTGGTCACCATCCCACATATGCGCATCACCAACGCCCTGGCGCAGCTCAAGGTGCAAGGACCGGACGTGCGCATCAACATCCGCATGACACCGCCCTCGGAAGTCGAACAAGGCGTGCTCGATGGCCGCCTGCACATCGGTGTGGTGCCGCAGGTAACGGCCCTCTCCGGCCTGGAGTACCAGCCGCTGTACGACGAACGCTCGCTGCTTTATTGCGCTGTGGGTCATCCGCTGTTCTATGTCGATGATCAGTTGCTGGAAGACGCGCGCCTCAATACCCAGGAAGCCATCGCCCCGACATTCCGCGTGCAGCCCGAAGTGCAGAGCCACTATCAGGCGCTCAACTGCACGGCCAGCGCCTCGGACCGCGAAGGCATGGCCTTTCTCATCCTTACCGGGCGCTATATCGGCTACCTGCCCGACCACTATGCCCAGGCCTGGGTGCAGCAGGGCCGCCTGCGTGCGCTCAAGGCCGACAGCCGCTACTACGACACCAACCTGGCAGCGGTAACGCGCAAGGGCCGCCGCGCCCACCTGGTGCTGGAGAGCTTTCTCGAAGCACTTGCCAGCAGTTGAGCCGCTTCGCTTTCACTCACTACCGAAGCTCCACTTGAGTGCAATACGCCCCATTGCAGGGCGCGGATTCGCTCGGCCGCAGAACCAGAAACTGAATACCAAGTCAGGAATATTCGTATGCACTTGATGGAACAACAGTTTCAGCAACGTTGCACACAACCCTTCGACAAGCTGATCAGTTGGACAGCTTTTTGCAATACGGCGATCACCTGACCACTTGGACAGGAAAAAAGAAAAATGATGATCTTCAGGAGCCAAGATGAACGCCAGTCGCAAAATGATGCTCGCCGCCTGCGGCCTGCTGCTGACCAGCCAGGCATACGCCGATAGCCCGCTGTTGTGGCAGAACAACAGCCTTACCTACCTGTATGGCAAGAACTTCAAGGTAGAGCCCGCCATCCAGCAGACCATCACCTTTGAGCATGCCAGCGGCTGGAGTTGGGGCGACATGTTCCTGTTCGTCGACCAGAAGTTCTTCAATGGCGAGGAAAACGGCGTTGGTGACACCCGCACCTTCTATGGCGAGTTCAGCCCGCGCCTGTCGTTCGGCAAACTGCTGGGCAAGGACCTGTCGTTCGGCCCGGTCAAAGACGTGCTGCTGGCCGCCACCTACGAGTTCGGCGAGGACGAGACCGAAGCCTATCTGCTCGGCCCCGGCTTCGATCTGGACATTCCAGGCTTCAACTTCTTCAAGCTCAACTTCTACTACCGTCAACCCGATGGTGACCGCGTGGACCGCGACGGTGACGGCAAGCCGGACGGCAGCGGCGTCTGGCAGGTGACCCCGACCTGGTCCTACACCCTGCCGGTGGGCAAATCGGACGTACTGATCGACGGTTACATCGACTGGGTGGTGGACAACGACGCCAGCTACCACAGCAACTACCACATCAACCCGCAGATCAAGTACGACCTGGGCAAGGCGATGGACTGGGGCGACAAGCAGGTCTACGTCGGCGTGGAATACAGCTACTGGAAGGACAAGTTCGGCATCCAGGACAGCTCGTCGTTCACCACCACGCAGAACACCGCCAGCCTGCTGCTGAAGGTTCACTTCTGACTGGCGCTGCCGATCCGCCATTGCGGGTCGGTTCTTGCAGCCTGATCCCGACTTCTCACGAGAACGCTCATGACCACTGAATCGCCCTCCTCGTCCGACCTGATCTACGGTCTGGACGACCGCCCCGCACCGCTGCCGGCGTTCTTCGCCGCACTGCAGCATGTACTGGCCTGCTTCGTCGGCATCGTCACGCCGACGCTGATCATCGGCGGCGTGCTCGGCCTGCACGAGCAACTGCCCTATCTGATCAGCATGGGCCTGATGGTCTCCGGCGTCGGCACCCTGATCCAGGCGCGCCGGCCATTCGGCATCGGCGCCGGAATGATCTGCGTGCAGGGCACCAGCTTCGCCTTCCTCAGCGCCGTGCTGGCCGCCGGCCTGATGGTCAAGGCACGCGGCGGCAGCCCGGACGAAATCCTGGCGATGATTTTCGGTGTGTGCTTCTTCGGTGCCTTCATCGAGATGGTGCTGAGCCGCTTCATCGGTCGCCTGCAACGCATCGTTACGCCGCTGGTCACTGGCATCGTCATCACCATCATCGGCATCAGCCTGATCAAGGTCGGTATCACCGATGTCGGCGGCGGCGTGAAGGCGGAAAACTTCGGTGCGCCGATCAATCTGGCGCTCGGCGCCCTGGTGCTGCTGACCATCATCGTTCTCAACCGCCTGAGCAATCCCTGGCTGCGCCTTTCGGCGATCATCATCGGCCTGCTGCTCGGCTCGCTGGTGGCCTGGTTCACCGGCGTGCTGGTGCCCAAGCCGCTGCCAGACTTGCCGCTGATCAGCCTGCCAATGCCATTTCGCTACGGCTTCGACTTCGACTGGATGGCCTTCGTCCCGGTAGCGCTGATCTACCTGATCACCGCCATCGAAACCACCGGCGACCTGACCGCCAACTGCATGATCTCGCGCCAGCCGATCAAAGGCCCGCAGTACCTGCAACGGATCAAGGGCGGCGTCTTCGGCGATGGCATCAGCTCGCTGATCGCCGCCGTGTTCAACACCTTCCCCAACACCACCTTCAGCCAGAACAACGGGGTCATTCAACTCTCCGGCGTCGCCAGTCGTCATGTCGGCTACTACATCGGCGCACTGCTGGTCGTGCTTGGCCTGTTCCCCATACTCGGCGCCATCCTCCAGCAGATTCCCAAGCCGGTACTGGGCGGCGCCACCCTGGTGATGTTCGGCACCGTCGCAGCAGCCGGTATCCGCATTCTCGCGCAAGCCCCGCTTGACCGTCGCAGCCTGCTGATCATGGCCACCAGCTTCGGTATTGGCCTGGGCGTGTCCAGCCAACCGGAACTGCTGAGCCAGATGCCCAAACTGGTGCAGAACGTATTCGGTTCAGCCATCACCAGCGGCGGGCTGACGGCAATCCTGCTGAACCTTCTGCTACCACTGGAGCGGCAGAGCGCAGAGGACTGAAAGACCTGGCTGACCGGTCAGCAGACATCTTGCCGAAAGAAGGCGGCGTCAAGCCTCCACCGCCATTTAGATGACGGCCCGATTCTTGCTGGCAATTAGCCAGATAGCAGCGCATGAGCCGACTACCCTGGTTGGCTCATGCGGATGTCGCCACGCTTCCACCTCAAGGGGTCATGATGTTTTTCTTCAAACCGGTTCTGGCGTTGATGAACCGCGCCCGCTACGCCCACAAATTCCTGCTGATCTTCGCTGTATTCATGCTGCCCTACTGCTGGCTTTCGGTAAGCAAGCTGCTGGACGTGAACACCACGCTGGAGCAATCCCGCCATGAGCTGCAGGGTTTGCTGACCCTGGAGCACTACCTGCCGCTGTACCGCCAGGCGCTTGATCAAGCCGGTATGCACGTGATCGGCTACGCACGTAACAGGGATGACGCCAAGCAGGAAATCGAGCGTCGCAGCCAGTTGCTGATCAGTGCCAGCAGCGAACTCAACACCTGGCTGGATGGCGGTCTGTTCGCCGAAATGAAAGTCGCCGAGAGCGACCCCGGCTACGACGTGGACAAGAAAGTGACGGTACAAGGGCTGAGCTCGCAGATGATCGAGCATGTCAGCCCGGTGCATACGCTAAGCGCCAATATGCGGGAAATCGCCGCGCTGTCGAAGCTCAGCCAGGACAGCAATCCGCGCATCTACCGCAACGTCGACCTGCTGCTCAATCAGCTGCTGCCGCTTTACGAAGCGCTTAACCAGACACGCACTTACGCCGGCTACATGACCGCTTACGGCTTTCTCGAATCCTCGTCACGCGCAGCCATCACCAACCAACTCGGTACCTTGCAGCGTTACGCCGGAGGTATCGAGGGCAAGGGCAATGCCGAGGCGCAGCAACTGATGAGCACTGCAGCCCGCGATGCCGCCGAGCTGTACAAGCGCGAGATCGTCGACACCTACACCCAGAGCGGTTACTTCGACCAGAACGCGGTGAGTCAGTGGCTGCAACGCTACGACTCCTACGCGCCCTATGCCGCGACGCTGGACCAGGCGGCAGAGCTATTACTGGAAGAAACCGCGACACTGCTGCAGGCACGTGCCGATGCCAATCTCAATGCCCTGATCCTCTGGGCGGGCGCGCTGTCCCTGGCAGTGGCAGTGCTGGTCTATCTGTTCGTCGGTTTCTACCTCTCGGTTCACGGCGCCATCGCCAAGCTGACCAGTGCAACGCGGCGCATGGCCGAGGGCGATCTGCGTACCCGCGTCGAGACCGCCGCCCGTGACGAACTGGGCGATCTGGCCCAGGACTTCAACGACATGCAGGCGCGCATGAGTCAGTTGATCGCGCAGGTCTCGCAGTTCTCCGAAACCACGCTGGGCAAGGCGCAGAACGTCAGCGACAGCGCCTCCACCAGCCAACGCAGCGTCGAGCGCCAGGCCGGCGAACTGGAGCTGATCGCCACCTCGATGAGCGAGCTGGTGAGCAACGTCCAGGAGGTCAGCCAGAACTCCCATGTCACCGCAGAGAAAGCCAACACTGCCGGCGACAAGTGCCGCGAGGGCCGCGTGCAGGTGGATCACGCCGTATCACGCATCAACCAGCTGTTCAGCGAAATGGACGACTCCATCGACGCCATCACCGCCGTCGAGAAGGAAAGCGGCGAAATCGCCAAGGCCGTCGACCTGATCAAGAGCGTGGCCGAACAGACCAATCTGCTGGCACTCAACGCCGCCATCGAAGCGGCCCGCGCCGGCGAGCAAGGCCGTGGCTTCGCGGTAGTGGCTGACGAAGTGCGCAGCCTGGCCATTCGCTCCCACGAGCTGACTGGCGAAATCGACCAGACCATCGAGCGCCTGCGCCAGCAGGTCGGCAGTGCGGTGAAGATCATTCGTGGCAGCCATCAGAGTGCCGCGCAGAGCGTCGAGCAGGTGACCCTGACGGCGAACATCTTCGAGGCTATCACCGACAGCATGGATCAGATCATCGATCACAACGTGCAGATCGCCTCGGCTGCCGAGCAGCAGGCCGCCGTGGTTCAAGGCGTCGAACAGAACACCCTGGAGATCAAGACGCTCAGCGAGAGCAATGCGCAGGAGGCCCAGAGTACCGTGCAGGTCAGCAGTGAGCTGACCGGGATGACGCGCGATTTGCACGGGCTGATCGCCAACTTCAAGGTGTGAAACACGGTCGAGGCTCCAGTCCAAACTCGCGCCAGCATGGTGCGCAATGCACCCTCACTGTGCAGGAATGCGTGCAGCAGGGAACTGGAGCCATTTTTTCTGACCACGGAGCTTGTCACCCAGCCGGCGCTGGGGTATCAGTGCAGTCGCTCCGCCCCCTGATCGAGTTCGGAATTGCCCATGACCTTCGAAGTCCCCGCCCATAGCAGCAACGGCAAGCCCGCCGGGCGCATCCGCCAGCAGAACGAAGAAGCCATCATCAAAGCCGCCGAGGAAGAGTTCGCCCGCCATGGCTTCAAGGGCACCAGCATGAATACCATCGCGCAGAATGTCGGCCTGCCCAAGGCCAACCTGCACTATTACTTCAACAACAAGCTGGGCCTGTATCTGGCCGTACTGAGCAACATCCTCGAGTTGTGGGACAGCACCTTCAACAACCTGACCGTCGACGATGACCCGGCCGAGGCACTGGACAACTACATCCGCGCCAAGATGGAGTTCTCCCGCCGCCATCCGAAAGCCTCGCGCATCTTCGCCATGGAAGTGATCAGCGGCGGCGACTGCCTGTCGCAGTACTTCAACCAGAACTACCTGGAGTGGTTCCGTGGGCGCGCGGCGGTGTTCGAAGCCTGGATCGCCGCCGGCAAGATGGACCCGGTCGACCCGATCCATCTGATCTTCCTGCTGTGGAGCAGCACCCAGCACTACGCCGACTTCGCCTCGCAGATCTGCCGGGTCAAGGAGTGCAGCCGCCTGACCAAACAGGACTTCGAGGAGGCGTCCGAGCAGTTGGTGCAGATCATCCTCAAGGGCTGCGGCCTGCGCCCAGCCACGTCACGGTAACCTCATCGTCATAAACCCGTTCTAGTCTGCCGGCCACCAACGTACGAGAGTGGCCGCACATGCACGACAACGAACTGACTGACCTGCAGCGCCTGGTAATGAGCCGTCGCCGCTTCATCGGCACTGGCGCCCTGGCTGGCGCCGCCCTGTTTCTCGCCGGCAGCCCACTGGGCCGCAGCGCTTTGGCTGCCAGCATCTCCGGTACCGGGCCGACGCTTGGCTTCGCCAACCTGGCTGCCAGCACTGCCGACACCATCACTCTGCCGAAAGGCTATCGCTTCGACCCGCTGATCAGTTGGGGCCAGCCGCTGCATGACGACTCCACCGCCTACCGCGGCGACGGCAGCCACAGCGCCGCCGAGCAGCTCGGCCAGTTCGGAGAGAACAACGACGGCATGAGCCTGTTCCCCTGGCCCGGCGACGACAGCCGTGCACTGATGGCGATCAACAACGAATACTGCAACTACCAGTACCTGCTGCAGCACGGCAAACCGCCGCAGTCGCTGGAAGACGTGCGCAAGGCGCAGGCCGCCGTTGGCGTCACCATCATCGAAGTGCGCCGCAATGCCGAAGGCAACTGGCAGTTCGTCCAGGGCTCGCCGTACAACCGCCGCATCCACGCCAACCTGCCGATGGAGTTCGGCGGCCCGGCGCGCGGCCACGAGCTGCTGAAAACCGCCGCAGACCCGGCCGGCATCGCCCCGCATGGCACCTTCCAGAACTGCGCCAACGGCATGACCCCGTGGGGCACTTACCTGACCTGCGAGGAAAACTTCACCGATTGCTTCGGCAGCAGCGATGCCAACCTCAAGCTGAGCGCGGCGCAGAAGCGCTATAGCGTCAAGCACGAAGGTGCCAGCGACAATCGCTGGCATCTGTATGACGAGCGCTTCGACATCAGCCGCCACCCCAACGAAGTGAACCGCCACGGCTGGGTCACCGAGATCGATCCGTTCGACCCGCAGTCCAAACCGATCAAGCGCACGGCACTGGGCCGCTTCAAACACGAGAACGCCGCCATCACCATCAGCCGCAACGGTCACGTGGTGGTGTACATGGGCGACGACGAACGCGGCGAATTCATCTACAAGTTCGTCAGCCGTGACCGCTTCAAGGCCAATGACCCGGCCGCCAACCGCCACCTGCTGGATAACGGCGACCTCTACGTCGCCCGTCTCGGCGGCCAGCAAGGCGAGCAGCGCGGCACCGGTCAGTGGCTCAAACTGGCATACGGGCATAACGGCCTGAACGCCGAGAACGGCTTCAGCGACCACGGCGACGTACTGATCCGCGCCCGCGCCGCCGGCAGCCATGTCGGTGCCACGCGCATGGACCGCCCGGAGTGGATCGCCGTCAGCCCGAAGGACGGCCAGGTCTACTGCACCCTGACCAACAACGTCCAGCGCGGCACCGAAGGCCAACCGGTGGACGCCGCCAACCCGCGCGCCAACAACGTCTACGGGCAGATCCTGCGCTGGCGTGAGGTCGGTGACGATGCCGCCGCCGAGCGTTTCGAATGGGACCTGTTCGTGGTCGCCGGCAACCCGGTGGCGCATGCCGGCACCGCCAACGCTGGTTCGGCCAACGTCAACGCCGACAACATGTTTAACAGCCCCGACGGCCTGGCCTTCGACAAGGACGGCCGGCTGTGGATCCAGACCGACGGCAACTACAGCGACAGCGGCGACTTCGCCGGCATGGGCAATAACCAGATGCTCTGCGCCGACCCCGTCAGCGGTGAAATCCGTCGCTTCCTGGTCGGTCCGCGAGGTTGCGAGATCACCGGCGTGGCCTTCGCCCCGGACCAGCGCGCCATGTTCGTCGGCGTGCAGCACCCCGGCGAAGACGGCAAGTCGAGCTTCCCCGAGCATCGCGACGGCATGCGCCCGCGCTCCACTGTGGTGGTGATCCGCCGTGAAGACGGTGGCGTGATCGGCGCCTGACAGCCAACAGCCATGCACGGCACGACGCCCGCCCCTATACTGGCGGGCGTTTTTCATTGAGCTGCCGTCTCCATGCCCAGTACCCTGCTTGGCCCTTGCGACTACCGTGAGGAGATCCGCAAGAGTCGCTTCCTCGCCCTCGCCGCGCCGGTCAGCAGCGCCGCCGAGGCGCAGGCCTTTATCGATCAGCACAGCGACCTCACCGCCTCGCACAACTGCTGGGCATGGAAGGTCGGCAACCAATACCGCTTCAACGACGATGGTGAACCCGGCGGCACTGCCGGCCGGCCGATTCTCGCCGCCATCGAAGGGCAGGACTGCGATCAGGTGGTGGTGCTGGTGATCCGCTGGTACGGCGGCATCCAGCTCGGCACCGGCGGCCTGGCCCGCGCCTACGGCGGCAGCGCGGCCAAATGCCTGCAACTGGGCGAACGCCAGGAACTGGTGACGCGCCTGAACCTCAGCTGCCATCTGCAATTCGCCGAGCTGCCGTTGTTCAAGGCGCGCCTCAACGAATTCGACACCCTGCTCGCCGGCGAGGAGTACGATGCCAGCGGCGCACGCCTGCAACTGGCCGTCCCGGCCGAACGCCAGGAAGCCCTGGCCCGCCTGCTGGCCGACATCAGCCGCGGCCGCGAACAGTTGCACAGCTTATGAAACGCCTGCTGCTTCTGCTGGGTTTCAGCCTGAGCGCGCAGGCGCAGGTGGAGGAACGCTTGCAGTACCAGTACTACGACGTGCTGGTCGCTTCCGGAGAGTCGCTGCGTCAGGCGGTCAACCAGGCCTCGACCATTCGCCAGGACGGACAGGTCTACCACGCCTACACCCGCTGGCGCGTGAAATGGAACTACTGGTGGCAGGAGGAGCGTGACGGGCGCTGCCGCCTGCCCCTGACACGTACCGAGCTGAGCGCCCAAATGACCCTGCCACGCCTCGGCGGCGGCGACGCGGTGCAACGCCAGCGCTTCGCCCAGTACCTGCAGGCGCTGCGTGAACACGAACTGGGCCATTACCGCATCGGCCAGGCAGCCGCCGCCGCAATCGACGCCACACTGCTGGCGACGCCTGAATATCCCAGCTGCACGGAAATGCAGGCGCAGGCCAACCAGCGCGCCAATGCCGTGCTGCAACAGCATGTCGAGCGCGAGCGCAGCTTCGACCGCGACACCGGGCATGGTCGTACACAGGGCGCCTGGCTGGCCGAGTAAGTGCGCTATGCTGGCGGCCTTTATCACCCGTCATGGAGCCTGATATGACTGCGCCCCGATCCATTCTCATCATCGGCGCCTCACGCGGCCTTGGCCTTGGCCTGGCCAGCGAGTTCGTCGCCCAGGGCTGGAACGTCACCGCCACCGTGCGTAGCGCCACTCAGCAAGCGCCGCTGCAGGCACTGCCCGGCGTGCACGTGCAGCAGCTGGAAATGACCGACCCGGCCAGCCTCGAACAACTGGCCGAGCGCCTCGGAGGGCAACGCTTCGACGTCATCTTCGTCAATGCCGGGGTTTCCGGCCCGGCGCACCACAGCAACGCACAAGCCACGGCCGAGGAAATGGGCCAGCTATTCCTGACCAACGCCGTCGCCCCGCTGCGCGTGGCCGAACGCTTGCTGCCGAACCTGGCCAGCGAGCACGGGCTGATCGTCCTGATGAGTTCGATCCTCGGCAGCATCGAGGCCGGCGCCGGCCTGGGCATGCCGCTGTACGGCGCCAGCAAGGCCGCGCTCAACCACCTGGCGCAGTGCTTCGTACGCACGCAGGACAACCCCAAGCTCGGCGTACTGCTGATGCACCCGGGCTGGGTGCGCACCGACATGGGCGGCGCCGACGCCCCGCTGGACATCGCCAGCAGCTGCAAGGGCATGGTCGAACAGGTCAGCGCCAAGGTCGGCCAAGCAGGCCTGCACTACCAGGACTACCAGGGCACGCCGCTGCCCTGGTAAACGCCCAGCGCCGGCTCGAGATCAGCGGCGGGCAACGCCAGCCCGCCCAGCTCTTCTACCTGGCGCGAAGCATTTCGCGCCAGAGCGCACAATCCAAACCACATGATCGCAGTATCCTTACCGGCGCTGAACACCCTCGCAGGATGCGAGCCTCCCACCACCGTTATCTGGATCTAGGAAATGGACAACCTCTATCAGCCCCCGAAAGCCGAACTGCTGGACGAACAATCCCCTTCCCGTAGCGCCTTCTTCGTTACCTCGGAAAACAAGCTCTATCTGCTGTATTTCGCCACCTTCGGCCTGTACGCCATCTACTGGTTCTACAAGCAGTGGGACAGCCAGCGCAGCGCGATGCTGCCGCAAAAGATCACGCCCGCGGCCCGCTCGTTCTTCCAGGTATTTTTCACCCACTCACTGTGCCGCCGGATCAGCGAGCACAAGCAGCGCCAAGGCCAGGAACCCTGGGACTACTCGAGCACTGCCTGGCTCTATATCGGACTGAGCTTGGCCAGCAATGGCCTGGCACGCATTGATTTGCAGAACGACATCCTTGACCTGCTGCTGTTGATCGGCTGCGTGATGCTGCCCGCCATTCCCCTGGCGCAAATCCAGCAGCAGGCCAACCAGGCCAGCGGCGACGATAGCGGGCAGGGCAACGCCCGCTTCAGCGCTTACAACCTGCTGCTCGTCACCCCAGGAGCACTGCTCTGGTTACTCGTACTGGTTGGCGTCTTTCTGTAACGCCACAACGAAAAAGGGGCGGCTTCATCGACCGGCGACAACGCCGGACAATGAATCCACCCCAGCCCTAAGCGCTGTACGAAAAGTGCCTGCGCTCGGTGATTTTCCTGCGCACCCTAGCCAAAAATCGAACTGACGACATTGCCGATCATTTCAAAAATGGACAGCACGCCATCGAGCAGGATTTCGAAGAAGCCGGCGACACACTCCAGCGTCGACTCGGCGCTAATCACTGCCGGCGCCAGGATGCTGCCAAAGGATGAAACCAGCACCAAGGTGGCGAGCATATTGAAACCTGCGACCGCAACGTAGGTGCCCGCCCCGATCAGCGCCAGTGATGAAGTCGCCCTAAGCAGCCGTAGCCCGACGGATCGCTGTGTTCTGCGTTTCATATCATTCCCTGAACAAGTGGCCTTACTAGCGTGCGCACACTAACCCGAAGCGTCGAGTAATACGATTTACGGACAGATTAATCGTGGTCTGTGCCCGGTTTTTCGCCTTATCCACCCTAAGTCCTGACCTCGCTGAAAAGAAGTTTAAAAGCGGCGACACCAAAGAACGCGGCAAACACCCCCTCGAACAGGGTCTTTGACTTCATGTACAGACGTCTTACCCCTGCGTGGGAAAAGACAAGCGCATAGCCCAAGAAGATCGTGGCGCTGGTCACACCGACCACCGCCACGACGGAGAAAAGCTCCTGTGGCGTTGCCGTTGCAGGGACGCCCATCGAGTACAAAGCGGCAAAGAAGAGAATGGCTTTTGGGTTAGTCAGATGGATAAGCAAACCTCTGACGTAGCTGCTTGCCTTCGAGTCGAGCTGCAGTGTCGGGATGGCTGGTGACGTCGCGCTCAGCGCAGCCTTCAGCGACTGGCAGGCAAGGTACAGCAGATAGAGAGCACCAAAGTACCTGAGGACTTCAAACAACCAGACGGTCGACTTCAGTACCGCAGCCAAACCAAAAGCTGCCAGCATCGACCAGATCAGAGACCCCGTCAGCACCCCCAGGGCCAAGTGCAGACCAAACAACCGACCTTTCGCCATGGATGCGCCAGCGATAGCCAGTGTCGCCGGTCCTGGGCTGGCAATCGCCGCTATCGCTGAAAATACGATGAGGAAATAACTGATCTCTTCCAACTCATGGCTCCATGCAAGTGAACGCCGAGCGCAGGCAGATGCTGTTCTGCACTGACCCAATAGCGGAGAAGGCGATATGGCGAGAGAGCATACGCCCTCACGGTAGGAAGCAGCCATCGAGAGTCCGTCGTTTGGGCAACTGAAAGCCAAGCATGATGAGCCAGTGCTCATGGGTTGCACCTAGCTACGAACGAGGTCGCGGCAAGCGTGCAAATACGGTGCGCGCGGCGCCCAGCTTCGATCTACGCGCACCAACATCACGCACAAAAATATCTCCTCTGAATTGGCAATCCCTCAACCACGCATTTTCTGACTCCCTGGCCAAGTTTTTGCTTTAGCCCCGCTCAGTTACTTCCACGAGCGATTTCCATGTCTGCCTCACCCGACTCCCCGCGTCTGCAGCTGACGTCCATCAGCAAGCAATACCCCGGCTGCCTGGCCAATGACCGTGTCGACCTGGCGATTGCCCCTGGCGAGATTCGCGCCCTGCTCGGCGAGAACGGCGCCGGCAAGAGCACGCTGATGAAGATCATCTATGGCGTCAACCAACCCAGCAGCGGCGAGATTCGCTGGCAGGGCGAGGCGTTGACCATGCGAGACCCGGCCATGGCCCGCAGCCTGGGCATCGGCATGGTGTTCCAGCACTTTTCGCTGTTCGAGACCCTCACCGTGGCCGAGAACATTGCCCTGGCGATGGGCGCCGACGCCGGTACACCGAAGCAGCTGGAGCCGAGGATTCGCGAGGTGTCTCAGCGCTATGGCATGGCGCTGGAGCCGACTCGCCTGGTGCACAGCCTGTCCATCGGCGAGCGCCAGCGGGTGGAAATCGTGCGTTGCCTGATGCAGGACATCAAACTGCTGATTCTCGACGAGCCCACTTCGGTACTGACTCCGCAGGAGGCCGACGAGCTGTTCGTTACCCTGCACCGCCTGGCAGCCGAAGGCTGCAGCATCCTGTTCATCAGCCACAAGCTCGGCGAGGTACGCGCGCTGTGCCAGAGCGCCACGGTGCTACGCGGTGGGCGCGTATCCGGCCATTGCGTGCCGGCCGAATGCAGCGATCTGCAACTGGCGCGGCTGATGGTCGGCGATGCCGAAGGGCTGGAAAGCAGCTACCCGAAAGTCAGCGGCGGCCTGCCACGGCTGCGCGTGGATGATCTCAGCTGGCATAACCCTGACCCGTTCGGCTGTTCGCTGCAGAACATTCGCCTGGAGGTGCGCAGCGGCGAGATCGTCGGTATCGCCGGGGTGGCCGGCAATGGCCAGGATGAACTGCTTGCCCTGCTCAGCGGTGAAATCCGCTTACCCCGTGGCGAGCGCGAACGCATCAGCCTGGATGCTGCGCCGGTGGCCAACCTGCACCCGGATGCACGGCGCCGACTGGGGCAGGCCTTCGTCCCCGCCGAACGCCTCGGCCACGGCGCGGTGCCGGAAATGAGCCTGGTCGACAATGCGCTGCTCACCGCTTTCGGCCAGGGCCTGATCAAGGGTGGCCTGGTGCAGCGCGGCAAGGCGCGTGCGCTGGCCGAGCAGATCATCCAGCGCTTCGCGGTGAAAACGCCGGATGCCGACACGGCCGCGCGCAGCCTGTCTGGCGGTAACCTGCAGAAATTCATCCTCGGCCGGGAAATCCTGCAAAACCCGAAACTGCTGGTGGCCGCGCACCCGACCTGGGGCGTGGATGTCGGCGCGGCTGCGGCCATCCACCGTGCGCTGATCGCCCTGCGCGATGCCGGCGCGGCGATTCTGGTGATCTCCGAAGACCTCGACGAACTGTTCCAGATCAGCGATCGCATCGGCGCGCTGTGCAGCGGGCGCCTGTCGCCGCTGAGTGCGACGGCGCAGGTCAACACCGTGGAAGTCGGCCGCTGGATGGCCGGTGAATTCGATCAACCCGCCGCTACCGCGGCCTGCTGACGGAGCCGTCATGCTGTTATCCCTGGAACCGCGCGGCCAGCAATCGCGCCCGATGCTTTGGCTGTCACCGCTGCTGGCTGCCGTACTCACGCTGCTCAGCGGCATGCTGCTATTCACCCTGCTTGGCCATGACCCGCTGCAAACCCTGCACACCTTGCTGATCGACCCGCTCAGCGACTGGTATGGCGTGTCCGAACTGCTGGTCAAGGCGCTGCCGATTCTGCTCTGCGCCCTCGGTCTGGCCGTGGCCTATCAGGCGCGCATTTGGAATATCGGCGCCGAAGGCCAGTTGCTGCTCGGCGCCCTGGCCGGCAGCGCCATGGCTTTGCAACTTATCGACTGGGACAGCCGTTGGGCGCTGGCCTGGGTGGTACTGGCCGGCACCTGCGCCGGCGCGGCCTGGGCCGGGCTCACCGCCTGGCTGCGCACGCAATTCAACGCCAACGAGATCCTCACCAGCATCATGCTCAACTACATCGCGCTGAACCTGCTGCTGTTCTTCGTGCATGGCCCGCTGAAGGACCCGGCCGGCTTCAACTTCCCCGAGTCGGCCATGTTCGGCGATGCCAGCCGCCTGCCGCTGGTCAGCGAGGACGGCCGCCTGCACGGTGGGCTGTACCTGGCGCTGCTGGCTCTGGTGGCGGTGTGGGTGCTGCTGCACAGGAGCTTTCTCGGTTTCCAGATCAAGGTGCTCGGCCTGGACAGCCGCGCCGCCGGCTTCGTCGGCTTTCGCGAGAAGCGCCTGGTGTGGTTCGCCCTGCTGGTCAGCGGTGCGCTGGCCGGTATGGCCGGGGTCGGTGAAGTGGCCGGGCCGATCGGCCAACTGGTGCCGCAGGTATCGCCCGGCTACGGCTATGCGGCCATCACCGTGGCCTTTCTCGGCCGCCTCAACCCGCTCGGCATCGTCGCCGCCAGCCTGCTGATGGCACTGCTGTATCTCGGTGGCGAGAACGCGCAGATGAACCTCAACCTGCCGCAGGCGATCACCCAGCTGTTCCAGGGAATGATGCTGTTCTACCTGCTGGCGTGTGACGTGTTGATCCTTTACCGGCCACGGCTGAAGTGGAAATGGGCGAAGCGCGATAACGGCGCCGAAGCACTGGCCTGAAACGAACCCGTAGGAGCCCGCTTGCGGGCGATCACCCGGTCATCGCCCGCAAGGACTAGGCGTCCCCCGGCTCCTACACAAGGCATACGCATAGGAATCCCCATGGATCTCGATCTGTTGACCAATATCTTCTACGCCATGGTGCGTACCGGCACGCCGCTGCTGCTGGTGGCGCTGGGTGAGCTGGTGTGCGAGAAGAGCGGCGTGCTCAACCTCGGCCAGGAAGGCATGATGCTGTTCGGCGCGGTGATCGGCTTCATCGTCGCCTTCAGCACCGGCAGCCTGTGGCTTGGCGTGCTGCTGGCGATGGCTGCTGGCATGCTGCTGTCGCTGCTGTTCGCCGCCGTGGCGCTGGGCTTCAACGCCAACCAGGTGGCCACCGGCCTGGCCCTGACCATCTTCGGCGTCGGCCTGTCGACTTTCGTTGGCGCGGCCTGGGTCGGCAAACCGCTGAGCGGCTTCGAGCCCATCGTCATTCCGCTGCTGTCCGACATCCCGCTGATCGGGCGCATGCTGTTCGCCCAGGACGTGCTGATCTACCTGTCCTTCGCCCTCTTCGCCCTGGTGGCCTGGGTGCTGCTGAAAAGCCGTATCGGTCTGATTATCCAGGCCGTCGGCGAAAACCCGGACGCAGCCAGCGCCATGGGCATGCAGGTGCTGCGCGTGCGCACCCTGGCGGTGCTGTTCGGCGGTGCCATGGCCGGTTTGGCCGGTGGCTACCTGTCGCTGGCCTACACGCCGATGTGGGCGGAGAACATGACCGCCGGGCGCGGCTGGATTGCCCTGGCGCTGGTGGTGTTCGCCAGTTGGCGCGTCTTGCGCGTGCTGCTCGGTGCCTACCTGTTCGGCCTGGCCAGCATCCTCCATCTGGTCGCCCAGGGCATCGGCCTGTCGATCCCCTCCAACCTGCTGGCCATGCTGCCTTATGTGGCCACCATCGTGGTACTGGTGCTGCTCTCGCGCGATGCGATCAAGACCCGGCTGTATGCACCGGTGTCGCTGGGGCAACCTTGGCAGCCGGGGCATTGAGATCCCCGTGAATCGCGGCTGAGGCGGAATGCCGCCCGGCCACTCCTACACAAGCAGCGCACGCCCGTAGGAGCGGCTTCAGCCGCGATCAACTGCTATACAGAACGGATCACGATCAGGAGGCAAAGGAATGCTTCGTCCAGACAAACCGCATGCAGGTGCATTACGCAGGGGGCGTTTTTCCGAGCCTGGCCACGCCTATTTGCTAACGGCTGTGCTGAATGAGCGTGAAGTACTGTTCGAAGAGTTTGCCCTCGGACGGCTGCTGGTCGCCGAACTACGCAATGCCCACGAGACCGGTCTAGTGAACTCATTAGCATGGGTTGTGATGCCTGATCATCTGCATTGGCTGGTGCAACTGGAGAGCACTACGTTGAATGAGCTGATGCGCCGGGTAAAAGGCCGTAGCGCACGGCAGATCAACCAGCGTTCGTCGCGAACAGGCCCATTATGGCAGCACGGCTTCCATGATCGGGCTTTGCGTCAGGAAGAGGATTTACGAGCTGTCGCGCGTTACGTGATTGCCAATCCTGTGCGGGCAGGTCTGGTGAAGCGGGTGGCGGACTACCCGCTATGGGATGCGGTCTGGCTCTAGCGTTTATCGCGGCTGAAGCCGCTCCTACAAAAACAGCACCTCCCATAGAAGCGGCTTCAGCCGCGAAAAGCTTGTTGCGGCTCCCTTACCGGCCACAACTGCGCCACGCCCCAGGCCAGCTCGAAGGCCAGAAACACCGCGATCAGTGGCGTCGCCCCTTGCATCAGCGCGTAGATCTGCCAGGTAGAGAACAGCAAACGGCCGGCGGCGTCGTAGCGGCCGAATATCAGCTGCGGATCACGAATACGCAGCACCGACCAGACGCAGACGATCGAACCCATGAGGTTGGCCAGCAGCATATGCATCGGCTCGAACGCGGGCAGCGCGCCGGGCAGACCAAGACTCTGATGCACACTCTGCAGCAAGCAGTGCAAGGCCAGGAAACTCCAGGGCGTAACGAAAGCGGCGGTTACCAGCAGGTCGTACCAACCGCTGGCGCGCACCAGGCGGCGATACTGTCGAGGGCTCCACATGGGTATTTCTCCAATCATTCAAGGAGCACCCAGGCTAAGGCCTGGAGTATGCTCCAAGGTCAATACCCAACGAGCGATGACAATGCGTATTGGAGAACTGGCCGAAGCCTGCGAGGTCAGCCGTGACACCCTGCGTTTCTATGAACAGCGCGGGCTGATCGCCGCACGGCGCAGCGCCAATGGCTATCGCGACTATCCCACAGAGACGGTGCAGCTGGTCGCCTATATCAAGACCGCACAGCGCCTGGGTTTCAGTCTCAGCGAAATTGGTGACCATGTCGGTAACCTGTGGCAAGCCAGCGACCCGGATCAGGCGGTGACCCAACTGCTGCAGGACAAACTGGCGCTGATCGAGAGCCGCATCGACGAACTGCCGCAATTGCGCCGCGAACTGCAGCAACGTCTTGCTACCACCTGCCCGTTGCGCAGCTGACGGCGATTGCATGCTGACCTGGAAGTCAGGTATCTTCGCCGCACGTCATTTGCGACGAACCTGGATCAGCAGACAGGGTCAACACTGAGCTGGCTTACCTGACATCAACCTCAGAGGAGCCACTCAATGGCTGCTACCCGTATCTGGATCAAGAACCCCCTCGCCATCTTCACCGCCAATGACCTGGACGCCTCCGGCGGCCTGGTGATCGAGGATGGCCGCATCTGCGAAGTGCTCAGCAAAGGCCGGCAGCCCGCCACGCCTTGCCAGCAAGTGTTCGATGCCGGCGAGCACGTGGTGCTGCCAGGCCTGATCAACACCCACCATCACTTCTACCAGACCCTCACGCGTGCCTGGGCGCCGGTGGTCAACCAGCCGCTGTTCCCCTGGCTGAAGACGCTCTACCCAGTGTGGGCACGCCTCACCCCGGAAAAGCTGGCACTGGCCAGCAAAGTGGCCCTGGCCGAGCTGCTGCTGTCCGGCTGCAGCACCGCTGCCGATCACCACTACCTGTTCCCCGGCGGCCTGGAGAATGCCATCGACGTGCAGGTCGAAGCCGTTCGTGAACTGGGCATGCGCGCGATGCTCAGCCGCGGTTCAATGAGCCTGGGCGAAGCCGACGGCGGCCTGCCACCGCAGCATACGGTGCAGAGCGGCGAGACAATCCTGGACGACAGCCAGCGCCTGATCGGCGAGTACCATGAACGGGGCGATGGCGCGCAGATCCAGATCGCCCTGGCACCCTGCTCGCCCTTCTCGGTCACCCGCGACATCATGCGCGCCAGCGCCGAACTGGCCGAACAGCTCGATGTGCGTCTGCACACCCACCTTGCCGAGACTCTCGACGAAGAAGACTACTGCCTACGCCAGTTCGGTCTGCGCACCGTGGATTATCTGGAGAGCGTCGGCTGGCTTGGCCCGCGCACCTGGCTCGCCCACGGCATCCACTTCAACCCCGAGGAGATCGCCCGCCTCGGCGCAGCAGGTACCGGCGTCTGCCATTGCCCCTGCTCAAACATGCGCCTGGCGTCAGGCATCTGCCCGGTACATGACCTGGAGGCAGCAGGTGTACCGGTAGGCCTGGGCGTCGACGGTTCGGCCTCCAACGACGCCTCGAACATGATCCTCGAAGCGCGTCAGGCGCTGTATATCCAACGCCTGCGCTATGGCGCCGAGGCGATCACCCCCGAGCGTGCGCTGGGTTGGGCAACCCGTGGTTCGGCACGCCTGCTCGGTCGCAGCGATATCGGTGAACTGGCAGTGGGCAAGCAGGCCGATCTGGCGCTGTTCAAGCTCGATGAACTGCGCTTCTCCGGCAGTCACGACCCGCTCTCCGCCCTGCTGCTGTGCGGCGCCGACCGCGCCGACCGGATGATGATCGGCGGCAACTGGCGCGTTATCGACGGGCAGATCGAGGGGCTAGATGTGGCCCAACTGATCGCCGATCACCGCCAGGCGGCGAAGCAACTGGTGAACGGCTGACCCCGAACCGTAGGGTGCGCCATGCGCACCGAGAGACTGCTGGTGCGCACGGCGCACCCTACGGTTTGCAGCAGGACACTCGCACCACAACGCAGCATATGCAGGCGCGGCGCACCAATAGCGCTCCGCCGCATTGCCAGCCCTTGTCCGCAGAGGCTTTCACCACGCCTATCTGTCCTATTGGTCAGCTTTTTGCAGTCATGGGATCAGCCAACCAACGGCCACCCCAACACCAAGACTGGAGCTGCACCTACCATGCACAAGAAGAGCAAGAAACCGCTGCTGCGCACCCTCGTCGCCGCCCTGGGCTTTGGCGCCATGCTCAGCGCCTCTGCCGCCGATCCCCTCAAGGTCGGCTTCGTCTACATCGGCCCCATCGGCGATCACGGCTGGACCTACCAGCATGAACAAGGCCGGCAGATGCTGATCAAGGAAATGGGTGACAAGGTCACCACCAGCTTCGTCGAGAACGTGCCGGAAGGTGCCGATGCCGAGCGCGTGATCCGCAACATGGCCAAGGGTGGCTTCGACCTGATCTTCACCACCTCCTTCGGTTACATGAACCCGACCATCAAGGTGGCCAAACAATTCCCCAAGGTGACCTTCGAACACGCCACCGGCTACAAGCAGGACAAGAACGTCGGCACCTACCTGTCGCGCTCCTATGAAGGCCGTTACGTGGGCGGTTTCCTCGCCGCGAAGATGACCAAGACCAAGAAGGTCGGTTACATCGCCTCCTTCCCCATCCCCGAGGTGATCCGCGACATCAACGCCATCCAGCTGGCGCTGGACAAGTACAACCCGGGCACCGAGATCAAGGTGGTGTGGGTCAACACCTGGTTCGATCCGGGCAAGGAGTCCGACGCCGCCAACGCGCTGATCGATCAGGGCGTGGACGTGATGTTCCAGCACACCGACAGCCCGGCCCCGATCCAGACCGCCGAGCGTCGCGGCATCTACTCCGTCGGCTACGCCTCGGACATGGCCCACTTCGGCCCAAAAGCCGTGCTCACCTCCATCGTCAACGACTGGGGCCCGCACTACGTCAAATCCGCCCAGGCGGTGATCGACGGCAACTGGCAGCCGCAGGACTTCTGGGGCGGCCTGGCCGAGGACACCCTCTCACTGCCGATCAGCGACCTGGTACCGGCTGATGTGAAGAGCGAGGCCGAGCAGATCATCGCCGACATTCGCAGCGGCAAGTTCCACCCCTTCACCGGTCCGATCAAGGATCAGAGCGGCGAAGTACGTATCGCCGAAGGCGTCAGCGCAACCAATGCCGAGCTGGCCTCGATGAACTACTACGTGGAAAACGTGAAGGCCGAACTGCCGAAGTAACAACACAAAGCATCGCGGCTGAAGCGGGATGCCGCCCAGCTGCTCCTACTTCCACACCTGTAGGAGCGGCTTCAGCCGCGATAATTTGAAAATCACCGATGCCGTCCCTGCTCTGCAGAACCGCATCAAGGGGACGTTTCAGCAGAAACGTCCTTTTTCGCTGCCCTGGGTACGAGAAGACTCGCAGCAACACCCCGGAGCTTTTATGAACAGCCTACCCATCATCAACATCGCCCCTCTGTACCGCGACGACGCCTCCGCCTGGCCGGACGTTGCAGAACAGATCGACCGCGCCTGCCGCGAATGGGGTTTCTTCTACATCACCGGACACCCGATCAGCGCCGAACGCATCGACGCACTGCTGAGCGCCGCGAAGCACTTCTTCGCCCAGCCCGCCGAAGAAAAACTCAGGATCGATATCACCCAGAGCACTCACCATCGCGGTTATGGGGCAATTGCCACCGAGCAGCTCGATCCGAGCAAGCCGAGCGATCTCAAGGAAACCTTCGACATGGGTTTCCATATGCCGGCGGATCATCCCGAAGTGCTGGCCGGCAAGCCATTGCGCGGGCCGAATCGTCACCCGGATCAGGCAGGCTGGGCCGAGCTGATGGAGCAGCATTACGCCGACATGCAAGAGCTGGCCAAGACCCTGCTACGGGCCATGGCCCTGGCGCTGGATATCGAACGCGACTTCTTCGACAAGCGCTTCGAACAACCGATCAGCGTGCTGCGCATGATTCACTACCCGCCGCGGCAGAATGCGACCAGCGCCGAACAACAAGGCGCCGGGGCGCACACCGACTACGGCTGCGTCACCCTGCTCTATCAGGACCAAGCCGGCGGCCTGCAGGTACGCGCACGCGGCGGTGACTGGATCGATGCACCGCCCATCGCCGGCAGTTTCGTGGTCAATATCGGCGATATGATGGCGCGCTGGAGCAACGACCGTTACACCTCCACGCCGCATCGGGTACTCAGCCCGCTGGGGGTGGATCGCTACTCCATGCCGTTCTTCGCCGAACCGCACCCGGACACCGTGATCGACTGCCTGCCGAACTGCTCCAGCGCCGACAATCCACCCAAGTACTCGCCCGTGACCAGCGCCGCATACCTGCTGTCGCGCTTCGCCGATACCTATGCCTATCGGCGGGAGGAGGCATAGGGCTGAATAGCCCCAACTGTAGGAGCGACTTCAGTCGCGAAATTCGCGGATGAATCCGCTCCTACAGAACGTACAACACCCTAGGGTGGATGACGCTTTTTTCATCCACCGCTTCAGCATCCGAGCCTGCACATCGGTGGACATGAAGAGCGATGTCCGCCCTTCATTCGAACACCGCGGCGTGTAAAAAGCGGATCGCCGTCCGGCCTCCCGCCCAGCAAAATCCTGTCCCAGCGGTTAAACTTTACGGCTACCTCAAGCCTGACCACGAGAAACGACCATGCCCGAATGGCTCAACGCCCTGCCCAAGGCCGAACTGCACCTGCACCTGGAAGGCTCGCTGGAGCCCGAGCTGCTGTTCGCCCTGGCCGAACGCAACCGCATCGCCCTGCCCTGGTCCGACGTCGACAGCCTGCGCGCGGCCTATGCCTTCAACAACCTGCAGGAGTTCCTCGACCTGTACTACCAGGGCGCCGACGTGCTGCGCACCGAGCAGGACTTCTATGACCTGACCTGGGCCTACCTGCAGCGCTGCAAGGCGCAGAACGTCATCCACGTCGAACCCTTCTTCGACCCGCAGACCCACACCGACCGTGGCATTCCCTTCGAGGTGGTGCTGCGCGGCATTCAGCAGGCACTGGTCGACGGCGAGAAGCAGCTGGGCATCAGCCACGGCCTGATCCTCAGCTTCCTGCGTCACCTGTCCGAAGAAGAGGCGTTCAAGACCCTGGAACAGGCCATGCCGTTCCGCGACGCCTTCATCGGCGTCGGCCTCGACAGCTCGGAAAAAGGCTTCCCGCCGCGCCTGTTCGAGCGCGTGTTCGCCAAGGCGCGCAGCGAAGGCCTGCACGCAGTGGCCCACGCCGGTGAGGAAGGCCCGCCCGAGTACATCTGGGAAGCGCTGGACCTGCTCAAGGTCAAGCGTATCGACCACGGCGTGCGCGCCAGCGAAGACGAGCGGCTGATGCAGCGCATCATCGACGAGCAGATTCCGCTCACCGTCTGCCCGCTGTCCAACATCAAGCTGTGCGTGTTCGAGCACATGGGCCAGCACAACATCCTCGACATGCTCGAGCGCGGCGTGAAGGTGACGGTGAACTCGGATGACCCGGCCTACTTCGGCGGCTATGTCGGCGAGAACTTCGAAGCGCTGCACGAGCACCTGGGCATGACCGAAGCGCAGGCCAAGCGTCTGGCGCAGAACAGCCTGGACGCACGCCTGGTCTGAGCCATCGCATCGCCGCTGAAGCGCCTCCCACAATACCCATGCTCCGTGGGAGGTGCTTCAGCCACCAGGGCCGCCCCGGATTTCATCCGGGCTACGCCCAACACCATCGCCCGCAAGCAGGCTCCTGCCGTAAGAGCCCGCTTGCGGGCGATGCGTTTGCCAAGGCTGCTCCCACATTGTTTGCCAGCTACTGTGGGAGGGGCTTCAGCCGCGACCAGGCACTCAATGACGGTCCAGCTTGCGCCGCTTGCCGGTCACCATCGACAGCGGCAAGTTCTCACGCAACCGATAGCTCTCGAACAGCGCTGCGGCGATATGCAGGCCGACCAGCGCCATCAGCGCGTTGGCGCAAAATTCGTGAATCTGCAGCGGCAGATCGGCGCCCCAGAAGTAGTCGACCTCCTCCATCAGAAAGCCGGTCACGCCCAGGCCGAGCATCAACGTCATCATCAGGATCATCACCAGCGCGCCCAGCGGCGAATGCCCAAGGCGATGGTGCGGCTGGCCGCTGAGCAGCGCGCGAATGTGCGCGCCGAGCCGTGCTCGGGTCGGCCAGAAGTCGCTCCAGCGCGCCGACCGGCTGCCGACGAAGCCCCACACCAGGCGAATCGCCAGCCAGGCTACGGCGTAGTAACCGAACCAGCGGTGCCAGCTCTCGCCCTCTTCTGTGAATAAGTAGTTGGCCAGGAAGGCACCCGCCAGCGACCAGTGGAACAACCGTACAACCGGGTCCCACAGACGCACGGTTGCGCTGCTCATCAGTCTTCCACGTTGCTCTTGACCGGCTTGCCGCTGACCGGGTCGAAGTAGATTTCGACTTTCTTGCCGTCCTTGTCGAAGCCGTAGATCTCGTAGCAATCACCGCTGGTGACCTTGAATTTCTTGATCTGGTAGCCCTGGGCTTTCAGCTCGCTCTGGAACTTGTCCTGATCCTGCCACTGAGCCTGATCGACGTTGGTGCACTGGGTGGCCGCAAAACTGGCCGGAGCAGCCAGCAGCAGGGAAAGCAGAAACATCTGGTTCATCGTGTCGTCCTCAAAGCAGTGGGAGGTGAGTGACTGCGGGAAGCACTATCGCGTGCGAACCTTAAGGCTCTATTAGCGCGCCGAAAAACGTAGCCCGGATGCAATCCGGGGCCTGTTCGATGCCCCCGGATTGCATCCGGGCTACGACGTCATAAGCGACGATTCGCCCCCTCTCCCATAAACAAGAGAGGGGAACAACAGCACAGCCACTCAGAAGTCGTAGTCGACCTTGGCCCAGAAGGTGCGCCCCGGCTCGTCGATGCGGGTGTCGGCGGGGAAGCCGAAACCGGCGTCGCCGGCCAGGTTGAGGTGCTCGGAGTAGTTCTTGTCGAACAGGTTGTCGACCCCGGCACTGAGCTTGACCTCTGAGGTCACCCGGTAGGCGCCGTTGAGCGAGAACACGGCGAAGCCGGCGCTCTCGCCCAGATCCTGGCCGACCACGTTGCCGCGCGCCTCGGCCACCCGGCCCTGCCCGTCGGCCAACCGCCACAGGCCGCCGACGCTCCAGTTGTCCTGCTGATAGGTCAGCCCCAGGCGCGCTTCCAGCGGTGGCATCTGCGGCAGCGCTTCGCCGTCGGAGCTGTTCTTGCCCCAGGCGTAGGCCAGGGTGGCGTCGGCCTTCCAGTTGGAGTCGAAGGCGTAGGCCAGGCCCAGTTCACCGCCCATGATCCGCGCATCGACGTTGTCGGCGCGGCTACCGCCCATCATGCCGGCGCCGCGGTAGTCGAACAGGATGTAATCGCGCACCTGCCCGGCATAGGCCGAGGCCCAGGCCTGCAGCGCCTCGCCCTGGTACTGGATGCCGACATCGAGCTGGGTGGTCTTCTCCGGCCTGATGCCGTCGAAGGCATTGAGCGAGCCGGCCGGGCCGTTCTCCCCGGCGGAGAACAGCTCCCAGTAATCGGGGAAGCGCTGCACATGGCCGAGGCCGGCGTAGACGGTGGTCGGCGAGCCGCTGAGGTCATGCTCGTAACGCACGAAGCCGCTCGGCAGGATATCGGCGCGGGTGCTGCCGGCGGTCGGGTTGGGCGTCGACATGCCCATCATGCTGTCGAAGCTGGGCCGGTAATCCTTGGCCTTGGCCCGGTCGAGCCGGGCGCCGCTGATCAGCCGGTCCTGCTGGCTGACATTCCAGGTGGCTTCGGCGAACAGACCGTAGTTGTGCATCAGCGCGTCCTTGTCCCAGGCGTAGCGGTCGGCATCGACATAGGGCATGCCCATCATGCCGCCGCTGGAGCTGCGCTGACGGTGTTCGCTGCGCTGCGCGTCGAGGCCGGTGATCAACTCCACGTCCTGCCATTTCCAGGTTGCCGCCAGCCGCGCGCCGAGGGTGCGGCGGTCGACCTGCGCCGCCATCGGCCCGGCCATCATGCTACTCGGATCAGGCCGGCGCAGGCGGAAGTTGTCCATGATGTGGTCGGCGTAGTTGTAGTAGAGCTTGGCCTCGACCTTATCCAGCACGCCGCCGAGGTTGCTGCGTTCGAAGCGCAAGCCGAGGCTTTCGCGCTTGAACTGGGTGCCGTCCATGCCGCGCCCGGCGTAACGCGCCTCGCCATCGCCACGGCCGGCGGTGAGCTCCAGCAGGGTATCGGCGTCGGGCGTCCAGCCGATGGCCACGTCGCCGTTCCACTTGTCCCAGCGCGAGCCGATGGTGTCGCCGTCACCGTTTTCGTAGTCATCGGAATGCGAGCGGTTGCCGGTGAAACGCAGGTAGCCCTGCGCGCCGCCCACGGCACCATCCAGCACCTGATCGAAGCGGCCGTTGGAGCCGGCCAGCACACTGGCGTGCAGACGCGCACCGAGCTCGCCGAACTGCTCCGGCGCGCGGTCGAAACGCACCACCCCGGCGGAGGCGCCCGGGCCCCAGATCACTGTCTGCGGGCCCTTGGTCACGGTCAGCTGGTCATAGGTTTCCGGCGAGATGTAGGAGCTGGGCGAGTCCATCCGCGCCGGGCAGGCGCCGAGCATCTGCCCGCCATCGGTGAGCAGCAGCAGGCGCGAGCCGAACAGGCCGCGCAGCACCGGGTCGCTGTTGCTGCCGCCACTGCGGATGGCGGAGAAACCGGGAATGGTCTTCAGATAATCCGCCGCGTCGCTGGCCGGCACCGGCTGCCGGGCATCCTTGGGATTGGCCAACACGGTCAGCGGCGACACCTGCTGCACTGCGGTGATTACTGTCGGCGGCAACTCATGCACAGGCTCTTCGGCAGCGTGCAGAGCAGTGATTGTCGACAGGCCACAGACCATGGCCAGGGCAGACAGAGCAAAACTTGGGCGCACGAAAGCGGCGCCCGGAACATAAGAAACGGACATGCGAGTACCTGAAAGATCGGTGTGTGAAGAGGCCAGATAAGGGCCTCGGTAACCAGAGAATGCTTCAGGTCAGTAACGGCGGCGCGCGTGACAGCGCATGCGGATAGTGAACACTGGCCAGCAGTGGCGGCGGCCATTGCAGGCTGCTGCTCTGCGCCAGTGACAGGCGTCCTGGCAGGGCGCAGTAACTTTCGGCCAACACCGGACAGTGGGAAAACAGCGAACAGTAGCCGCAGGGGTCAACCTGCGACACCGGCTTGCTGTCCTTGAGCGCAACAGTACTGAGGGTCGCCCCGTCGTGGCAGCTGAGTTCGTTCAGCCAACGCCAGTCAGCGGGCGCGGCACGCAGTTGCGACGCCAGTGGCGCAAAAATGATCAACACGAACGCCAGCAGCCCGAGGCGGGCTGCGAACGTACGTCTGCGCGCCGTGAGCATGATCAATGCTGATGCTTGTCCGCATCATGCCCAGCAGCATGGTCATGCTCGGCCGGCGCGTCTTTCTGCACCGCCACTTCGACCTCGACCTGACCGGCTTTTTCGAAGTTCAAGGTCAGCGGGAAGCGCTCGCCATCCTTGGCCTGCTGTTTCAGGTTGAACAGCATCACGTGGTAGCCCATGGGCGCGAACTTCACCTCACCGCCGGCGGGGATGGTCACGTCCTGCACCTTCTGCATCTTCATCACACCATCGGCGTGCACGTGCTCGTGCAGTTCGGCCTTGCCGGCCACCGGCGTGCTGACGCCGAGCAGGCGGTCGGATTCGCTGCCGTTGTTGTGGATGACGAAGTAGGCCGAGGCAGTCGGCGCCACTGGCGGCATCTCGCGCGACCAGGGGTGATCGATATGCAGCTGGCCGACATCGTACTCGTGGGCCTGGGCCAGCATCGCGGGCAGGATCAGAGCGAGGCCCAGCAGGATTTTGCGCAGGTTCATAGGGATTGTCTCCGGGTGGGTAAGGTTGAAAACATGACACTTCTTCAGTTGGCGAATCGGGTTCCGGGCAGCAGACACAGCGAGCGGTCGAGCCCCCACATCAACAACAGCGAGACGCCCACCAGCGGAAAGATCATGCCCAGCACGATCATCACGCAGATGGCGATCTTCCAGCGCGGCAGGTCGTGGCGCAGCGGCGGTACGCCGAGACGACCGGCCGGGCGGCGCTTCCACCAGATCACCAGGCCGCTGAGCGCACTGAAAATGATCAGCAGGCAGACCAGCGCCATCAGTACCTGGTTGGCCAGGCCGAACATCTTGCCTTCGTGCAGCTTCACCCCGCTCTCCACGGCCCGCGCCACCATGCCGTAGTCCGCCCAGCGCACATCGGCCAGTACCGCACCGCTGTATTGATCCAGGTGCAGGGTGGCGTCGTTGCGTGGGTCGTCGGCGAACAGTCCGATGCTGTAAACGCCCGTGGCGCCCTGCGGGAAGCTGATGCTGTAGCCGCGCTGCACGCCACGCGCATCGGCGGTGTCGACCACCTGCTGCAGGCTGATGCGCGGCGCAGCAGGGCCGTGATCCTGACGGGCATGGCCGCGGTGCGCCGCATGCGGATCGGATGCCGGCAGCGGTGTGACCTCCGCCGCCCAGGACACGGTCTGCTCGCGGCTGCTGTTGAGGCTGCCGGCAAGCTGCCCGGACTTCGGCACGTCATCCCACATCGCCGCGGGAAACTGATTCCAGGCACCGGCGAACTGGGCGCCCCAGAAGCCGGTCCAGGTCATCCCGGTGAGCAGCATGAACAACAGCAGCAGAGAGCCCCAGAACCCGGTCACCGCGTGCAGATCGCGCCACAGCAGGCGCCCTCGCGCATGCAGGCGCGGCCAGAGTACGCCGGCCAGGTTGTTGCCGCGCGGCCACCACAGGTACAGGCCGGATACCACCAGCACGATGCCCCAGCCGGCGGCCAGCTCGATCAGCCGGTCGCCCAGTGTGCCGATCATCAGGTCGCCGTGCAGGGTGCGCGCCACGACTTGCAGGTTCCATTGCCCGTCCTGCTCGCCGAGCAGCGTGCCGCGGTAGGGATCGACGAACAGGTTGAGCAGACGACCATCCTGCTCGATGACGAACTGCGCGCTGCGCCCTTCGCCAACAGGGGGCAGGTACTTGCTCACCGAGGCACCGGGGTACAGCTGCTCGACCAGTGCCAGCTGCTGGTCGGCGCTGACGCGCTGCTCGGCCGCTGGCGCCAGCATCAGATGTGGGTACAGCCAGGTGTCGAGCTGCGGCTTGAACAGATAGATCATCCCGGTGACCGACAACAGGATCATGAACGGGATGACGAACAAGCCGGCATAGAAATGCCAGCGCCAGGCCAGGTTGTAGAAAGACGGGGCCGCACGAACAGGTGCGGAGCTATCGGGGGAAGACGCCATGAAGCTCTCTCCAGCCCACCGCGGTCAGGGACGCGCGGTCAGGCATTCGCATGATAGGGACGCCCGGAGCGGGCGGACGGATCAGGCGAACAAAGGAGAAGCGCGGGGATTGGCCGGAGGCCAGCGATAACGGGTGATGCGCGGCAGATGCAGCGCGGACGCCGACCAGCTGCGCTCGACAGTCAGCAGCCCGAGCAGGCCGAAGAAGGCAGCGAGAATGCTGGCGCTGAACAGGCTGGCCAGGGCGCAGTTGGAGCCGGTGGCCGGGTTCGGCGGGACGATGCCGGAGCCGTCCAGATCTGCCCCCGCGCCGAAGTTGCCATCGAACGAGCAGTACTGGCCATCGAGACCACTGAGCTGCATACCGGCCATCTGGCCATGACTGATTGCGCAGACGAACGCACTGAACAGAATGCTGAAGTACAGCACCCAGGCAGTCAGTGAGCGGTCTTTGCGAGCCAGTTTCATGGGGCGCGACTCTAAACAGAGGATGGCGGTGCGACACTGCGGTGCGTTGCCGCAGGTGTTCGCGGCTGGAGTCTAGCAGAGGCTGAAAGCCATATCGCGAAACGCATCAATACGATTGCCACGGTGCAGCATCCAGCAAACGCTGGCAGCGCAGTTGCACGAACTCGCGCAGCAGATGCACCGCCTTGCTCAGCTGAGCACGGTGGGCGCAGACGAGGTACAGCGGCGTGGACTCGCCACGCCAATCCGGCAACAGCACTTGCAGACGGCCTTCGCGCACATCCTGGGCCACATCAAGCCAGGACTTGTACACCACGCCCTGCCCTGCAATGGCCCAGCGCCGGGTGACATCGGCGTCATCGCAAACCCGGTCACCCTTCACGCTCAGGACGACGTCGCGCTTACCATCCTGAAAGCGCCAGCGGTCATGCACGCGGCCATGCAGCATGTAGAGCAGGCAATTGTGCTGGTGCAGTTCTTCCACGGCCTGCGGCGTGCCGTGCCGGGCGAGATAGGCCGGTGAGGCGCAGAGCACACGGCGGTTATCCAGTGCCACCGGCAGCGCGACCAGGCTGGAGTCTTCCGGCGCGCCATAGCGCAGGGCGATATCCACCGGCTCGCGAAACAGATCGGCCACCCGATCAGCCAGCAGCAGGCGTAACTGCAACTGTGGATGCTCGTCCTGAAATTCGTCCAGCCAGGGCAGCAGCGTATTGCGGCCGAAATCCGACGGCGCCGACAACTGCAACAGGCCGCGTATGCCTTCCTGACTGCCGGCCAGTTGCTGGCGGCCTTCTTCCAGGCTCTGCAACGCCAGGCGCGCGTGCACCAGATACAGCTCGCCCTCAGGCGTCAGGCGCAAGCTGCGCGTCGAGCGCGCCAGCAGACGTACCTGCAGTTGCTGTTCCAGACGCTTGAGGGCGGCACTGGCCACCGCCGGCGATACATCCAGCAAGCGCGCAGCCGCAGAAAGGCTGCCGGATTCGGCAGTCCGTACGAACAGTTGCAGATCATCGAGTCGCAGCATGCACGCCACTTTCAAAAAAATAATGAAAGAGACTCTACTCGCCGGTCCTTTTTATAGCCAGTTAAACAAACGAGCATGCTCCCACACCGCTAACGGAGCGCTCCGATGCACATTCCACTGAGTCTCATCGCCACGATCAACGTCCTGCCAGGCCATACCGAGGCAGTTGCTGCCGGTCTACGAGAACTGGTTACGGCCAGCAATGCCGAGCCGGGTTGCCTGCGCTACGAACTGCATGGCAACCCGGGTAATCCCGAGCAGTTCGTGATGATCGAGCAGTGGCGCGATGAGCAAGCCCTGGAGCTGCATCGTAACGCGCCTCACTTCCAGCATTTCACCAGCACCTTCGGCGAGCGGCTCTCTGGCATCGAGCTGCTGCCCTTGCATCGCCTTGCCTGACCTTTCCATGAGGAACCAATCAATGAAAGCCGTCGCCTACTATCAGTCCCTGCCCGCCGAGCACCCTGAAGCGCTGCAGAATGTCCAACTGGCCGAGCCACAGCCCGGCCCACATGATCTGTTGGTCGAGGTCCGCGCCATTTCCGTCAACCCGGTGGATACCAAGATCCGCCAGGGTGTGGCCCCACAGGATGGCGCGGCCAAGGTACTGGGCTGGGACGCCAGCGGCGTGGTCAAGGCTGTCGGCAGCCAGGTCAGCCTGTTCCAGCCTGGCGACCGGGTGTTCTATGCCGGCGCCATCGACCGTGCCGGCGCCAATAGCGAACTGCACGTGGTCGACGAGCGGATTGTCGGCGCGATGCCCGAAAGCCTCTCCTTCGCTGAAGCCGCAGCGTTGCCGCTGACCGCCATCACCGCCTGGGAGTTGTTGTTCGAGCGCCTAGAGATCAGCGAAAGTCCGAACGATCAGGGCCAGAGCCTGCTGATCGTCGGAGCAGCCGGTGGTGTCGGCTCGATCCTCACGCAGCTGGCACGCCGCCTGACCGGGCTGACCGTTATAGGCACTGCCTCGCGACCACAAACCCAGGCCTGGGTACGTGAACTGGGCGCCCATCACGTGATCGACCACAGCAAGCCACTGAGCGAAGAGCTGGCCCGCATCGGCATCGGCCAGGTCACTCACATCGCCAGCCTGACCCAGACCGAGCAGCATTATGAGCAACTGATCGAAGCGCTGGAGCCGCAAGGGCGCCTGGCACTGATCGACGACCCGGTGCAGCCGCTGGACGTGATGAAACTCAAGCGCAAGAGCCTGTCACTGCACTGGGAGCTGATGTTCACCCGCTCGCTGTACCAGACCGACGACATGATCGAGCAGCACCGCCTGCTGCAACGTGTGTCGCAGCTGGTCGACAGCGGCGTGCTGAAAACGACGCTGGGAGAGCACTTCGGTCGCATCGACGCCGCCAACCTGCGCCGCGCGCATGCTCTGCTGGAGAGTGGCAAGGCCAAGGGCAAAATCGTGCTCGAAGGCTTCTGATAAGCGAAAGTTCGGGCGCGACAGACGTGCCCGGGCTGCCGTTCATCGCCAGACCGCCCCTGCTCCGATCACCGGTTTGATCCAGGTCAGAAAACAGTCATGCGCCAGGACTATGCTGATCGCTCCTGCAACAGACCTCGATAGATCGTCACAGCTCAGGGGGTGGTCAGCATGAACATTGTCGTCCAGCAGCACAATCAAGGCGGCGAGTACCTTTGGCAGGTACGTCTGGATCAGCACTGCGTGAGTTTTCGTAGCGAAGAGGAGGCTCGCCAGTTCGTCAACACGCTGGAAGCCCGGCTGCGTGCCCCGCACCGCCTGCCGGATCTGCCCGCCTATCGCCAGGCGAGCTGAGCGTCAGCCCTGGCGCAAGGCCGGGCTGCACAACATATCCAGCGCTGTATCGACCAGTGCGGGCGCCTGCGCGGCCAAGTCGAAGTTGGGCATCAGCAACCAGTTGGTCTCGATGCCTTCCATATAGGCGTGCAGACAAACGGCAGCGCGCGGGCAATCCAGGTCGTGCGGAAGCTGGCCTTTGCTGACCGCATTGCCCAATGCCTTGGCGATACGCTGGTCACACTCGAGGCTGAGCGCCTGCATGCGCTCACGCAGACCGAGCAGCTCGCCAGTGTACTCGCATTTGTAACGCAGGATGTCATGAGTACGGCGGGTTTGCGCATCCCGAGCCAGGCGCGTCAGTGCCTTTACCAGCAATTCGCGCATGCAACCCAGCGGGTCCGGCTCATGCTCGCTCTCGCTGGCACGCGCCAATTCCTCCAACGGTAGCCGCAAGCGCTCGAGCATGGCCTGAAACAGGTCTATCTTGTTCTCGAAGTGCCAGTAGATCGCACCGCGACTGACGCCGGCCTCCTTGGCCACCTCAGCCAGAGAGGCACGGGAAACGCCCTGGGCATGAAATACCCGCTCGGCCGCGTCGAGTATATGGACGCGTGTCGCCTGCGCTTCCTCTTTGGTTTTTCTGGCCATCTGTCTACCTGCGTGCGTATTGCCGTCACCCTCCGGTAAAGGAGAACGAGCGAGAGTATGCAGGCAGCTTTAGGCATTTACAAACATTCACGCATGTAAGTATATTTCCCGGCTACTTCCCTGCCTTCGCCCCTCTTTGCCCTCCGGGTACAGATTTCAATTAGAACGAGGTTTCTTCAGATGCACACGAAGCCAGCCTTCGCCGCCTTGGTTTCCGCCGTCGCTTTGGCTCTGCTCAGCCTCACTGGCTGCCAGGAAGACAGCGCCCCGCAAGCTCAACAAGCCCCCCAGGTCGGTGTGGTTACTCTGCAACCCCAGCCTTACGCGTTGACCACCGAAGTACCTGGTCGCACCGCCGCTTACCGCATCGCTGAAGTGCGTCCGCAGGTCAACGGCATCATCCAGAAACGTCTGTTCACTGAAGGCAGTGAAGTCAAGGCCGGGCAACAGCTGTATCAGATCGACCCGGCAACCTACGAAGCCGCATTCAAGAGCGCTCAGGCCACACAGATTTCTGCCAAGGCCCTGGCCGATCGCTACAAGTTGCTGGTCGCCGACAAGGCCGTCAGCCAGCAGGCCTACGACGAAGCCCGCGCTGCCGGCCTGCAGGCCGACGCCGCGCTGGAACAGGCGCGCATCGACCTGCGTTACACCAAGGTACTGGCGCCGATCAACGGTCGCATCGGTCGTTCCGGTGTCACCGAGGGCGCTCTGGTGAGCAACGGCCAGGCTACTGCGATGGCCACCATCCAGCAGCTCGACCCGATCTATGTAGACGTCACCCAGTCGAGCAAGGAATTGCTCAGCCTGCGTGCCGACCTCGCCGAAGGTCGCCTGCAGAAAGCCGGTGACAACTCCGCGAAAGTCCAGCTGGTACTGGAAGACGGCAGCCACTACAGCCATGAAGGCACCCTGGAGTTCTCCGAAGTATCGGTCGACGAAGGCACCGGCTCGGTGACCCTGCGCGCCGTGTTCCCCAACCCCGATCACCTGCTGCTGCCCGGCATGTTCGTGCACGCCGAGCTGCTGGCCGGCGTCAAGCAACAGGCCATTCTGGCCCCGCAGCAGGGCGTGACCCGCAACTTGCGTGGCGAGCCGACTGCCCTGGTGGTCAACGCCGAGAACAAGGTGGAGATGCGTCAGCTGAAGGCCTCGCGAACCGTCGGCAATGCCTGGCTGATCGAGGACGGCCTCAACGAAGGCGACCGCCTGATCACCGAAGGTCTGCAATTCGTGCAGCCTGGCGTCGAGGTCAAGGCGGTACCGGCAGGTAACGTCAAGACCGAGCAGAAGGCAGATGATGCCGAGCCAGGCAACGGCCAGGGCTGAACGGAGAAATACTGAATGTCCAAGTTCTTTATCGACCGGCCCATCTTCGCCTGGGTGATCGCCCTGGTGATCATGCTCGCTGGCGGCCTGTCCATCCTCAAGCTACCGATCAACCAGTACCCGAGCATCGCTCCGCCTGCAGTTTCCATCGCGGTGAGCTACCCGGGCGCCTCGGCGCAGACGGTGCAGGACACCGTGGTGCAGGTGATCGAGCAGCAACTCAATGGCCTTGATGGTTTGCGCTATGTCAGCTCGTCGAGCAACTCCGACGGCAGCATGGAAATCATCGTGACCTTCGAACAGGGGGTTAACCCCGACATCGCCCAGGTTCAGGTGCAGAACAAACTGCAGCTGGCCGCGCCGATGCTGCCGCAGGAAGTGCAGCAGCAAGGTATCCGGGTGACCAAGTCGGTGCGTAACTTCCTGATGGTCATCGGTGTCGTCTCCAATGACGGCAGCATGACCCGTGAAGACCTGTCGAACTACATCGTCTCCAACCTGCAGGACCCGATCTCGCGGACCAAGGGCGTGGGTGACTTCCAGGTGTTCGGTGCCCAGTACGCCATGCGTATCTGGCTCGACCCGGCCAAGCTCAACAGCTTCCAGCTGACTCCGGTTGACGTACGCACCGCCATCCAGGCGCAGAACGTACAGATCTCCTCCGGTCAGCTCGGCGGTCTGCCAGCGGCCCCGGGCACCCAGCTCAACGCCACCATCATCGGCAAGACCCGCCTGCAGACCCCGGAAGAGTTCCGGAACATCCTGCTCAAGGTTGCGCGCGATGGCTCCCAGGTTCGTCTGGGCGACGTGGCCAAGGTCGAACTGGGCGGCGAGAACTACTCGATCAACGCCCAGTTCAATGGCAAGCCGGCGTCCGGTCTGGCGATCCGTCTGGCCACCGGCGCCAACGCCCTGGACACTGCCAAGGCGGTACGCGAGACCATCGACAACCTCACGCCGTTCTTCCCGGCAGGCATGGAAGTGGTGTTCCCGTATGACACCACTCCGGTGATCTCCTCCTCGATCGAAGGCGTGGTGCACACCCTGTTCGAGGCGATCGTACTGGTGTTCCTGGTGATGTTCCTGTTCCTGCAGAACCTGCGGGCAACGATCATCCCGACCATGGCGGTTCCAGTGGTACTGCTGGGCACCTTCGGTGTACTGGCGGCGTTCGGTTTCTCCATCAACACCCTGACCATGTTCGCCATGGTGCTGGCGATCGGCCTGCTGGTGGACGACGCTATCGTGGTGGTGGAAAACGTCGAGCGGGTGATGCGCGAAGACGGCCTGTCACCCAAGGAAGCCACGCGCAAATCCATGGGCCAGATCCAGGGCGCGCTGGTCGGTATCGCCCTGGTACTGTCGGCGGTGTTCCTGCCAATGGCCTTCTTCGGTGGCTCCACCGGGGTGATCTACCGGCAGTTCTCGATCACCATCGTCTCGGCCATGACCCTTTCGGTACTGGTTGCACTGGTCTTCACCCCGGCGCTGTGCGCCACCCTGCTGAAACCCATCGACGGTGAGCACCACGAGGCCAAACGCGGCTTCTTCGGCTGGTTCAACCGCACCTTCGAACGCGGCACCGAGCGCTACCAGCGCGGTGTATCGGCGATGATCAAGCGCAAGATCCCGTTCCTGCTGCTGTATCTGGTCATCGTCGCCATCATGGCCTGGATGTTCTCGCGTATCCCCACCGCCTTCCTTCCGGAAGAAGATCAGGGCGTACTCTTCGCCCAGGTCCAGACCCCGGCAGGCTCCAGTGCCGAGCGTACCCAGGTGGTCGTCGACGACATGCGCAAATACCTGCTCGACGACGAAAGCGATGCGGTCCAATCGGTGTTCACCGTGACCGGCTTCAACTTCGCCGGCCGCGGTCAGAGCTCGGGTATGGCGTTCATCATGCTCAAGCCCTGGGGCGACCGTCCCGGCGCAGAAAACGGCGTCGCGGCATTGGCTCAGCGTGCACAGGGGCATTTCTTCAGCTTCCGTGATGCGATGGTGTTCGCCTTCGCCCCGCCGGCGGTTATGGAAATGGGTAACGCCACCGGCTTCAACCTGTTCCTGCAGGATCAGGCTGGCGTCGGCCACGAAGTGCTCAACGAAGCCCGTGACAAGTTCCTTCAGCTGGCCAACGCCAACCCGGTACTCGACAGCGTGCGAGCCAACGGCCTGCGTGACGAGCCGCAATACCAACTGCTGATCGACGATGAACGTGCCCGCGCCCTCGGCCTGTCGCTGTCGGACATCAACAACACCCTGTCGATTGCCTGGGGTGCCAGTTATGTCAACGACTTCATCGACCGGGGCCGGGTCAAGCGTGTGTACCTGCAAGGTACGCCGGAATCGCGCATGAGCCCTGAGGACCTGAACAAGTGGTACATCCGCAACGATCAGGGCCAGATGGTGCCGTTCAGCGCCTTCGCCAGCGGCGAATGGACCTACGGCCCACCCAAGCTGTCGCGCTACAACGGCGTCTCGGCGGTGGAAATCCTCGGCGCCCCGGCCCCTGGCTACAGTACCGGTGACGCCATGGCCGCAGTCGAGGAAATTGCCTCGCAGCTGCCGGAAGGTGTCGGCTTCGCCTGGACCGGCCTGTCCTACGAGGAACGTCTGGCAGGCTCGCAGACCACCGCACTGTTCGTGATTTCGGCGATTGTGGTGTTCCTCTGCCTGGCTGCGCTGTACGAGAGCTGGTCGATTCCGTTCTCGGTGATGCTGGTGGTGCCGCTGGGGATCATCGGTGCGCTGCTGTTCACCGAGCTGCGCGACCTGTCCAACGACGTGTTCTTCAAGGTCGGCCTGCTGACCACCATTGGTCTGTCGGCACGTAACGCCATTCTGATCGTCGAGTTCGCCAAGGCGCAGTACGAACAAGGTATGACGTTCGCCGAAGCGGCCATCGAGGCTTGCCGCATGCGTCTGCGTCCGATCGTGATGACCTCGCTGGCATTCATCCTCGGCTGTCTGCCGCTGGCCATCGCCTCCGGCGCTGGCGCCGGCAGCAAGCACGCCATCGGCACCGGTGTGATCGGCGGCATGCTCAGCGCACTGGTTCTGGCGATCTTCTGGATTCCACTGTTCTACGTGGTGGTCTGCTCGCTGTTCGAGAGGAAAAAGCAGCCGGCCGATAACAACGAGAAGGAGGTACTGCAATGAGGCAGTCCCTGTTGTCCCTGGCCGTAGCCGCTGCCCTGCTCAGTGGCTGCAGCCTGATTCCCGACTATGAGCGTCCCGATGCACCGATCGCTGCCGACTGGCCGCAAGGCGAGGCCTACGGCAACGCGGCCAGCGAAGGCAGCCGCGCGGCGGCCGACCTGCAGTGGCGCGAGTTCTTCCGCGATCCGGCCCTGCAACAGCTGGTGCAGCTGGCACTGGAGAACAACCGTGACCTGCGTGTCGCGGCCCTGAATGTCGAGGCCTATCGCGCGCTTTATCGCATTCAGCGTGCAGACCTGCTGCCGTCGGTTTCTGCCGACGGTGGCGGCACCCGTCAGCGTCTGCCTGCTGACCTCAGCCAGACAGGCAACCGCACCACCACCAGCCAGTACAGCGCGACCTTGGGCGTCAATGCCTGGGAGCTGGACTTCTTCGGCCGTATCCGCAGCCTCAGCGAGCAGGCGCTGCAACAGTACCTGGCCACCGAACAGGCGGCCCGCAGCACGCAGATCAGCCTGGTCGCCAGCGTGGCCAACGCCTATCTGCAGTGGCAAGCGGATCTCGCCCTGCTGCAACTGACCCAGGACACCCTGAAAACCTACGAAGACAGCTACCGCCTGACCCAGCGTAGCTTCGATGTCGGTGTGGCCGATGCCCTGTCCCTGAGCCAGGCTCGCAGTGCCGTGGACAGCGCCCGCGTCAGCCTGGCGCAGTACCAGCGCCTGGTGGCCCAGGACCGCAATGCCCTGACCCAACTGCTCGGCACCGGCTTGCCGGACGAGCTGCCACAAGGGCTGGCCCTGAACGCCGAACTGCTGGAACAGGTGCCGGCTGGTTTGCCTGCCGACCTGCTGCAGCGCCGTCCTGACCTGCTGCAGGCCGAGTATCAGCTCAAGGCCGCCAATGCCAACATCGGCGCCGCCCGTGCAGCGTTCTTTCCCAGCGTCAGCCTGACCGCCAACGCCGGCACGGCCAGCAGCCAGTTGTCCGGCCTGTTCGACAGCGGCTCCGGTACCTGGTTGTTCCAACCGCAGATCAGCCTGCCGATCTTCAACGCCGGCCGCCTGCGCGCCAACCTCGACTATGCCGAGCTGCAAAGCGACATCAGCGTCGCGCAGTACGAGCAAGCCATCCAGGTAGCCTTCCAGGAAGTCGCCGACCGCCTGGCGGCACGTACCACCTACCGTCAGCAGCTGGACGCCCAGCGCGCCCTGCTGGAAACCACCGAGACCTACTACGAGTTGGCCGAACGTCGTTACCGCACCGGTGTGGACAGCTACCTGACCCTGCTCGATGCCCAACGCCAGCTGTTCAGCGTGCGCCAGCAACTGATCGGCGACCGCCTGGCACAGCTGAGCAGCGAAGTGGAGCTGTACAAGGCTCTGGGTGGTGGCTGGACGAATACGGAGAACGCCGCCGCACAAGATTGATCGCGCGTAACCCGCATCAAGGAAGACCTTATCCAACGCGCCGCCCCCGCAGTTTTTGCGGGGGCGTTTTTTTGGTTCTTCGCACAGCTTGGGGAAGTACGGGGTGCCAACGTACTGGCAAGTTTGTGTGCGTATCGCTTACTGACTTAGCAGTATCCATTACCGCGCGCTAAGCGTTTGGGTTGCTCCCCTTACGGGCGCGAGCTTGCATAACTTTCACGTAATTAAACTCGTCGGTGTCTGGCTTTTGCTCTCAGGCAGCGATCACGCAGACGACGCACAAGTCCCCTTCAGGAGGCCGAGTGAAATCGCCACGTAAGGGGTTGAGCGACATGGATGTCGCGAGAGCTGCGATGGGCCAGGGACGGCCCTTCGCAGCGTGCCCCTGAAGTGGTGATGGAACGAGGGAACCCCGGCGCAGCCGGGGCCGTATGTAGGGGTGTGTTTCTTTGCTTACTTTCTTTGCACAAGCAAAGAAAGTGAGTCGCCCGTGAGGGGCGAAACCCATCAGGCCAGGCGGCGTGCTAATGGAGAGTGCCACTCATCGACAGCAGGCACTTCTTTGCCAGTCCGGTATCAAACGTATCCTCGCCGCGACAATACAAAACACCTTCCTGCGGTCGAACGTCGTGGAAAACCGTAAACCTCAGCCCAACGCGGCCAGCAGCTGCGCACAATCCTGTGCATGCAGTTCGGTCAGTTCCGGCCAGGGATTGTCCGGCAGGTTGACCAGCACACTGCGCGCACCCGCAGCCTGGGCACATTCCAGGTCGAAGCGGTAGTCTCCGACCATCACCAGCGCCTGCGGTTTGACAGCCCAGCGCTCGGCCAACTGCAACAGACCGCCCGGATGCGGCTTGGGCGGCGCTTCGTCGCGACCGAGGATGTCGGCTGTGGCGAAGCAATCATCCAGGCCGATGGCCTGCAACGTCAGCAACGCCAACTCGTGCGCATTGCGCGTGAGGATGCCCAGCTGGCAGCCGCGTTCGCACAAGGCACGCACCAGCTCGACAGCCCCCGGCGCCGGGCGCGACGCTACCGCCAGCTCCCGTTCGTGTTCCAGCAGCCAGGCATGTTTGGCTGCCGCCTCGTCCGCCGGCAGCGCGGCCAGATGATGGAGGATGTCATCTTCCAGGGGGATGCCCAGCGCCCGCTTGATCGCCGGAAAGTCGTGCACGGCCAGGGTCAGAGTGCCGTCCATGTCGAATACCCAGTGGCGGGCCTCGCGCAATGCCTTCACTTCCAGTCCTCGCGCACGCGGGTCAGGCCTTCCTGCGCCACCGAGGCCACCAACTCGCCCTGACGGTTGTAGATGCTGGCACGGGAGAAACCACGCGCATTACCGGCCCACGGGCTGTCCATGGCATACAGCAACCAGTCGTCCATGCGCAGATCACGGTGGAACCACAGCGAGTGATCGAGGCTGGCGACCTGCATGAATTTCTGGAACACCGACACGCCATGCGGCTGCATCGAGGTCGTGAGCAGGTTGAAGTCGCTGGCATAGGCCAGCAGGTACTTGTGCAGCTGCGGGTCGTCCGGCAGCTCGCCAGCGGCGCGGAACCACACATGCTTGACCGGCTCGCAGGGTTGCGGCGCGAAGGGATTGATCAGGGTGACCGGGCGAATCTCGATGGGCTTGTCGCTGATCGCCCGCTCGCGCAGACGCTCAGGAATCATCGCCGCCACCATGCGTGCCAGGTCCGTCTCCGATTTCAGGTTTTCCGGGCCAGGCACATCGGGCATCTGGCTCTGATGATGAAAGCCTTCTTCGTCGTACTGGAAGGACGCGCTGCAGAAGAAGATCGGCTGGCCCTTCTGCACGGCCACTACGCGCCGGGTGCTGAAGCTGCCGCCGTCACGGGTACGTTCGACCTGGTAGACCACCGGCAAGGTGGCGTCGCCCGGACGCAGGAAATAACCGTGCATGGAGTGCACGTGCCGCGCCTCCTCGACGGTCTGGCTGGCAGCGGAAATGCACTGGCCCAGCACCTGGCCACCGAATAGCTGGCGAAAGCCCAGATCCTGGCTGCGGCCACGGAACAGGTTTTCTTCGATCTGCTCCAGGCTGAGCAGCGCGACCAGATCGTCGAGCACCTGGGTCATGGAGTCTCTCCTCGTGCAGGGGGTAATCGCGATTGAGAATAGGCCGGCAAAGACGTCAGGCGTTCGTCCCATACGGCGCGGCCAAGAGTGAAATGGTAAAGACTTTGCCAACCGTTGTCGGCATCTCCGAGCAATTCCCGCAGAGCGTCGTCGAAATAGCAGCCAATCCCCGTGCCGGAAAGTCCCGCTGCTTCAGCCTCCAGATAGAGCAACTGGCCGATCTGCCCACACTCCCAGTACAGCCTGGGATAGCGCCAGGCGCCATTGCTCACGACCTGCTCGACCCGAGCCAGCATGGCCAAGGCAACGCAGCCGTCGGCAGCGATGTCCTGGCCGCAACTGAGAAAGCCCGCCAGCCCACGGGCATCGCCTTCGAGCAGACGATAGAGCGGGAGCTCCTCGTCCACTCGTTGCCACAGGAAGTCCGCGCGCAGCGGTTGCATACCGCGGCCAGTACGATCCAACCAGTACAAGCCAGGTGCCAGACCCTGCACACGATGAACGAACAGCAGCAGATCGACCTCGCTCGGCTCACCACTCACGGCGAACGGCACCGGCGATTGCGCCGGCATCAGGCGGCGCAACCAGGCCAGCAGCAGATCAGCCTGGATACCGCTGCGCCCATCCATGCTTTGCGCACTGCGTCGGCGGTGCAGAAGCGGCCGCAGCGGCAAGCCAGGATTCTCGGCCCGCACACTGACCACATCACGACTCCAGTCGCCAACGGAGCGAGCCGGTGCCCGACACAGCCCGTGCACTCGCAGTAGCTCGGGCCAATGCCGATAGTCACGCGACAGGCGATTGGGCCTGCCGCAACGCGGCAGTTGCGCCAGCGCGGTCAGCACCGACCCGGGCAATGCGAACTCCCGCGGCTGCGCCGACCCGACCCACAACAGGCAATCACCGTACTCGGCCTCGTGAAAACCCTCGCTATCCAGCCCCAACAGGCCATCCACACGTTTCTCGGCCACACCATGCAGCATGCGCACCTGCCAGCCCTGCACACTGGCGGCGATGGCCAGCGCCGCCAGGGCATGACCGAGATCATGCTGGCAGTAGCGATAGGCACGCTCGCCATACTTCCAGGCCTCACGCCAGGCGATGCTGCTCAGCCCCAGAAGAAAACCGCCCGGCGGCAGGCTGTCGGCAACGTGTCGGCCGAGCGGCAGCGGTAACTCACTGCGCACTTCCAGCGCGTGCACATCCGGCGCGTAATGCGCCAGCACACCCAGCTCGTCGACCGTGCCAGGCAGCAGCAGCAGGTAGGCCTCGGTCGGGTGCAGATTGCCGGACGAGGGATTGACCCGCAGCGCCCAGCGATTGCCGCCCGCCTCCTTCCACGCAGAAATCGCCAGGCTGTCGTAGAGCAGTTGCGAGACGCTGGCACGGTCCAACGGCGCTGGCGACGTTTGCGGCCCGGCGAATACCGTGTCATACGCTGGCCCCTCCTCCAGAGGGCGGTGATACAGCTCGATCAGCCGTGCACCTTCATAACGGCGAAACGGCGCTGGCTGGGTGGCCCAGTCCAGTTGCCCCGGCCCAGGTGCAAAGCGCTGTGGGGCATGCTTGCTGAGCTGATGGTAGGCGAGCACGTCCTTCATCGCCGTGCCTCCCACTGCGCGCGGCGGATGCGATAGAGCACATGGGGTTGCAACGGATGACCACCCGGCAGCTTCGGATGGCGGAAGTCGCCCGCCTCGTCACGCTGCATGCCAATGGCGCGCATCACCGCCTGCGACGGCAGATTGGCCGGTACGGTAAAACTCACCACCTGATCCAGCGCCAACTGCTCGAAGGCCACGTCCAGCGCCGCCCGCGCGGCCTCACTCGCATAACCCTGGCGCCAGTGCGCCCGCGCCAGGCGCCAGCCGATCTCCACGGCCGGCACGAAGGGCGCAGCGAAACTGACCCGCGCCAGACCGGTAACACCGATCAACTCGCCACCGTCACGTTTCTCCAGCGCCCAGAAGCCGAAACCGTGCTCGGCAAAGTGCGCACGCATGCGCGCCAGCAACTGTGCGCTCTGCTCGGCATCCAGCGGCGAAGGAAAATGGCGCATCACCTCGGCATCGGCATTCAGCGCGCTCAACGCAGGCAGGTCGCTGTCACGCCAGGCGCGCAGCAACAGCCGCTCGGTGGAGGTTTCGATCGGGGTCATGGCGATTGTTCCTCAAGGCTGCGACCATAGTGAGCCGTCTGAACGAGCACCCATTGTATGCCGCTACCGCTGGTCTACCACGAGGATTACAGTCCGCCCTTCCCGGCCGGGCATCGTTTCCCCATGGAGAAATTCCGCCTGCTGCGCGATCACCTGGTTGCCAGCGGGCTGACCACGGATGCCGCGCTGCAACGTCCCGAGCCGTGCCCGGCGGAGGTTCTGGCCCTGGTGCATTGCCCGGACTACATTGCCCGCTACATGGCCGGCGAGCTGGCGCCGGAAGATCAGCGACGCCTCGGTCTGCCCTGGAGCGACGCCCTGGCGCAACGTACCGTGCGCGCCGTGGGAGGCTCGCTGCTGACCGCCGAACTGGCGCTGCAGCACGGCCTGGCCTGCCACCTGGCCGGCGGCACGCACCACGCGCACTATGACTGCCCCTCGGGCTTCTGCATCTTCAACGACCTGGCGGTAATTGCCCGCTATCTGCTGGCAGCCGGCCGGGTGCAGCGTGTGCTGATCTTCGACTGCGACGTGCACCAGGGCGACGGCACCGCACGCCTGCTGGAAAACGAACCAGATGCCATTACCGTATCGCTGCATTGCGAGCAGAACTTCCCGGTACGCAAGGCGCAGAGCGACTGGGACATTCCCCTGCCGCGCGGCATGGGCGACGCCGATTACCTCAAGGTGGTCGACGATACGCTCAACTACCTGCTGCCGCTCTACCAGCCGGACCTGGTGCTCTACGACGCCGGAGTCGACGTGCACAAGGATGACGCCCTGGGTTATCTGCAACTGACCGACGCCGGCATCGCCGCCCGTGACGAAGCCGTGCTCGAACACTGCCTGGGCCGCGACATCCCGGTATTGGGGGTGATTGGCGGCGGCTACTCCAAGGACCACGCCGCCCTCGCCCGCCGCCACGGCATCCTGCATCACAGCGCAGCCCGGGTCTGGGCCGCGCGAGGGCTGCGTTGACGCGCAAGGTCTGACGACACGTCGGCATAATCTCACTCTGTCCCCTTAAGGAAGCAAGGTCATGGACGATTCATTCGAGCTGAACAAGGCCAACTGGAACGAACGCGCTGCGCTACATGCGGCCTCCCCCGACTATCAGGTGCAAACACTCATCGAGTCGGCCGCACATCTGTCCGATGTCGTGCGCTTCGATCTGCCCCGCCTCGGCGATATACGAGGATTAGAAGCTCTGCATCTGCAATGCCATATCGGTACTGACACCCTGTCCCTTGCTCGCCGGGGTGCGCGGCTTACCGGCCTGGACTTCTCCAGCGCCTCGCTGGAGCAGGCGCGCCACCTCGCTGACGCATGCCAGCAGAAGATCCGCTTCGTCGAGGCGTCGGTCTACGATGCGGCACGGGTGCTTGGCGAGCAGCGCTATGACCTGGTCTACACAAGTATTGGTGCCCTCAACTGGCTGCCACGTATCGATGAGTGGGCGCGGAATGTCGCGGCATTGCTCAAACCCGGCGGGCGGCTCTTCCTGCGCGAGGCGCATCCCGTTCTATTGAGCCTGGATGAGAGCTGCGAGCATGAGTTGCGTATTGCCCATCCGTACTTCGAACAGCGCGAGCCGATGATCTGGGACGACGAACAGACTTATGTGCAGACCGACGCGACACTCACCGCCACCGTCACCCACGAATGGAATCATGGCCTCGGCGAGATCATCACAGCTCTGCTGCATCACAGCATGACGCTTACCGCGCTGGAAGAACACGACTGCGTGCCGTGGGAAGCCCTGCCCGGACAGATGCAACAGGGCGCAGACGGCGAATGGCGCCTGCGCACGCGGCCCGAGCGCCTGCCGCTGAGCTACACGCTGCAGGCCGTGAAGAATCGCTGACGCAACAGGTGCTGCTCAGCCGGCCAGCACCTTGTCCAGCGCCTGTTCCAGAGTCGCCACGCTGCGCTCGACATTGCCCAGCTTGTCCAACCCGAACAGGCCCAGGCGGAAAGTCTGGAAGTCCGCCGGTTCGTCGCATTGCAGCGGCACGCCAGCGGCGATCTGCAGGCCGACGGCGGCGAACTTGGCACCGGTCCTGATCTGCGCATCGTCGGTGTAGCAGACCACCACACCCGGGGCCTCGAAGCCGTTGGCCGCGACGCTCTTGAAGCCGCGCGTCGCCAGGAGCGCGCGCACGCGATCACCAAGCTCCTGCTGTTGCTGGCGCACCTTGGCGAAGCCAATGGCCTTGGCCTCGAGCATGGCGTCACGGAAGCGCGCCAGGGCGTCGCTGGGCATGGTGGCGTGATAGGCATGACCGCCCTGCTCGTAAGCCTGCATGATTTGCAGCCACTTCTTCAGGTCGCAGGCGAAGCTCGTGCTCTGCGTCGTTTCGACGCGCGCCTGGGCCGCCTCGCTGAGCATCACCAGCGCGCAGCACGGCGAAGCGCTCCAGCCCTTCTGCGGGGCACTGATCAGCACGTCGATGCCACAGGCCTGCATGTCCACCCAGAGGGTGCCGGAGGCGATGCAGTCAAGCACGAACAGGCCACCGACCGCATGCACGGCGTCGCTCACCGCGCGCAGGTAGTCGTCCGGCAGGATCATCCCCGAGGAAGTCTCCACGTGCGGGGCGAACACCAGCTGCGGCTTCTCCGCGGCGATGGTGGCCAGCACCTCGTCCAGCGGCGCCGGGGCGAAAGCGGCCTGCGGGCCATCGACAACCGGGCGCGCCTTGAGCACCTGGGACTCGGCGGGAATGCCGCCCATGTCGAAGATCTGCGTCCAGCGGTAACTGAACCAGCCATTGCGCAGCACCAGGCACTTCTGCCCGGTCGCCAACTGGCGTGCCACCGCCTCCATACCGTAGGTGCCGCTGCCGGGCACCACAGCCACCGCATACGCGTTGTAGACCTGCTTCAGGGTGCTAGAGATATCGCGCATCACGCCCTGAAACGACTGCGACATATGGTTCAGCGAGCGATCGGTGTAAACCACCGAATATTCAATCAGGCCATCGGGATCGATGTCAGGGCAGATATGGGACATAACGGACTCCAGCCGAAAAGGTTCGAGCAGAACCTGCCCTAAGCCTGAGCAAATGACAAGGCTGCGGGGCACTCGGGTAGAATGCGCTGCCATTTGCCAAACGCCCGCCGTCATGACCCGCTCCCCGCAATCCACCGCTCCTCTCGTCGCCATCATCGGCGGAGGCCCTGCCGGACTGATGGCCGCCGAAGTACTGGCTCAGGGTGGACTGCGCGTGGAACTGTTCGACGCCATGCCTTCGGTGGGGCGCAAGTTCCTGCTGGCCGGGGTCGGTGGCATGAACATCACCCATTCCGAGCCCAAGGACGCCTTTATCGGGCGTTACGGCGAGCGCCAGGCTGAGGTCGCGGCTCTGCTCAGCGACTTCGATGCCGATGCCCTGTGCGCGTGGATTCACGGCCTGGGTATCGACACCTTTATCGGCACCTCCGGCCGCGTATTCCCGACCGACATGAAAGCCGCACCGCTGCTACGCGCCTGGCTGCGCCGGCTGCGTGAACTGGGCGTGGTCATCCACACGCGCAACCGCTGGCTGGGCTGGAACGCTGACGGCAGCTTGCGCATCGCCGACGCAGACGGTGAACGCGCATTGGCGAGCGACGCCTGCCTGCTGGCCCTCGGCGGCGGCAGCTGGGCACGCCTGGGCTCCGACGGTGCCTGGGTGCCGCTGTTGCAAACCCGAGGTATCGAGGTGGCGGCCCTGAAACCGAGTAACTGCGGTTTCGAGGTCTCGGGCTGGAGCGCTCACCTCAAGGAAAAATTCGCCGGCGCACCGCTGAAGAACGTCGCCCTTGCGCTACCCGGCCAAGCAGCCCGCATCGGCGAGTTCGTACTCACCGCTGGCGGCATCGAGGGCAGCCTGGTGTATGCCTTCTCCGCCGCCATCCGCCGCGCCATCGAGAGCGACGGCCAGGCGCTGATCCATCTCGACCTGTTGCCGCAGATGCCGCTGGCCAAACTGCAGCAGGCGCTGAGTAAACCGCGTGGTAAAAACTCGATGGCCAAGCACCTGCACCGCCAGGCCGGGCTGGATGGCGTCAAGGCCGCTCTGCTGCGCGAGCTGGCGCCGGCCGAGGCCTTCGCTGATCCAGCTGAGCTGGCATCGCGGATCAAGGCGCTGCCCATCACCCTGCTGCGCACCCGACCGCTGGACGAGGCGATCAGCAGTGCCGGCGGGGTGCCGTTCGAAGCACTGGATGCAGGTCTGATGCTCAAGTCCCTGCCCGGCGTGTTCTGCGCCGGCGAAATGCTCGACTGGGAAGCCCCCACCGGTGGCTACCTGCTCACCGCCTGCTTCGCCAGTGGCCGGGTGGCGGCGCAGGGCGTACTGGACTGGCTCGCGCGATAGTCAGCTCGTAGCCCGGATGCAATCCGGGGCATCCTCGAAACATTCCCCGGATTGCATCCGGGCTACTACGCCGCGTGGCTCCGTCTATGCTCAGTTGCAGCGTTTCCTTACACAGGTAATCCCCCAACGTGATCCCGCTGCTGGTCTGCGACGACTCCAATATGGCGCGCAAGCAACTGATCCGCGCCCTGCCGGCACAATGGCCGGTCACCCTCAGCCAGGCCGCCAATGGCGAGGAGGCCCTGGCTCTGCTGCGCCAGGGCCTGGGGCAGGTCATGCTGCTCGACCTGACCATGCCGGTGCTCGATGGCTATCAGACGCTGGCTGCTCTGCGTGCCGAAGGCCTGAGCAGCAAGGTCATCGTGGTCTCCGGCGATGTGCAAGACGAAGCGCTGCGCCGCGTGCGCGAACTCGGCGCCCTGGCCTTCATCAAGAAGCCTGCTGATCCGGAGGTTCTGCGTCAGACGTTGATCGAGCTGGGCCTGTTCGACCCGCAGGCCACACAAGCCGCGCCGCCCCCGGCGGTGCCGCTGGCGGAGCTGAAAGTCAGCTTCCGCGATGCCCTGCGCGAGGTGAGTAACGTCGCCATGGGCCGCGCTGCCGCGTTGCTGGCCAAGGTGCTTGGCGTGTTCGTGCAGTTGCCGGTGCCGCAGGTGAATATCTTCGAGGTCAGCGAACTGCACATGACCCTGCTCGACGCCCAGCGCGGCGAGCGCTTCAGCGCCATCTGCCAGGGTTTCATCGGCGAGGCCATCGCCGGCGAGGCGCTGCTGCTGTTCCATGATTCGGAAGTGGACGACATGGCGCGCCTGCTCGGCTGGCAACCGGAGAACCAGGCGCAAACCTCGGAGATGCTGCTGGACCTGGCCAGCATCCTGATCGGCGCCTGCCTCGCCGGCGTCGCCGAGCAGCTCGATCTGCGTTTCTCCCAGGGCCATCCACAGTTGCTCGGCCAGCACGCCAGCCTCGACCAGCTCATCCAGGTCAACCGCCAACGTTGGCGCAAGACCCTGGCCGTGGAGATCAGCTACAGCCTGGAGGGCCACGCCATCCATTTCGACCTGCTGCTGTTATTCACCGAAGACTCGATCAAACGCCTCACCAGCAAGATCGATTACCTGATGGAGTGAGACGATGCCCGCGCAGATCGATATCAAGGAAGTTCACTGGCTACTCGACATCGTGCAGTGCATCGATGTCGGCGTGGTGGTGCTGGACCGCCAGTACCGGGTCGAGGTGTGGAACGCCTTCATGGAAAACCACTCCGGACTGGGGCCGGACCAGGTGCAGGGACGCTCGTTGTTCGAGCTGTTCCCTGACATCGACCGCCCCTGGCTGGAGCGCAAGGTGGAGAGTGTGGTGCAGCTGGGCACCCGTGCCTTCAGCCTGTGGCAGCAACGCCCTTACCTGATGCGTTTCAAGAGTTACCAGCCGATCACCGGCCAGGCCGACTTCATGTACCAGAACGTCACTCTGCTGCCGCTGGCCGGGCAGCCCGTGGAACATGTCTGCCTGGTGATCTACGACATGACTGCAGCAGCCGTGGCGGCGCAGGCACAATCCACGGGTTGAATCATCGTAGCCCGCGTACAATCCGGGCCAGATTCAAAAGAAAAAGGAATTTACATGCTGCGAAGCGTCGAACTGAAAACCTTCGTCCCGGCGCGGGACTTCAGCCTGAGCAAGGATTTCTACCAGGCCATGGGCTTTCGGCCAGGCTGGTCGGACGAACAGATGGCCTACTTCAGCCATGGCGAGAATTGCGCCTTCCTGCTGCAAAACTTCTACGTGAAGGAACAGGCGGAGAATTTCGTCATGCATCTGCTGGTGGAAGCCGTCGACGACTGGTGGCAACAGATCAGGGCGGCGCGCCTGGACGAACGTTTCGGCACGCGCCTGATAGCGCCGCAGGACCAGCCATGGGGCATCCGTGAGTTCATCGTGTTCGATCCCAGCGGCGTACTCTGGCGGATCGGGCAGAACATCTGAGCGCCCTAGGTTCTATCGCGGCTAAAGCCCCTCCCACGGGCCGTGCACTGTCATGTGGGAGCGGCTGGGCGGCATTCCGCTTTAGCCGCGAGCGCTCCCCCGGATTTCATCCAGGCTACGTGACTGGCGGGGTTCCCCCTCCCTACAGTTTGTGTCCCCGTAGGGCGGGTGCAACCCGCCAACGCTACTTCTTGCCGCCTTTGGGCTTGCTGCCGAAGCTCGGCACCTTGCGCACGGCCTTGGCCTTGGGCTTGCTGTCCTCTTCCTCGAACCAGCGGCCGAGGTGGATATTGCCCTTGCCGGCGCTTTTCGCCGCGCCGGCACCGGGGATCAGCTTCTGCTTGGGCTTCTTCGGTTTCTTCAGCACCTGGCCGTCGATGGTGGTCTGCGGGACGCGGTGATCGGGGATGAAGTCCGGCTCTTCGCGGCGCTGCAGCACCTGGCGGATCAGCCGTTCGATGGCGGCGAGCAGCTCCACTTCATCGGCGCACACCAGCGACACCGCCTCGCCCGTGCTGCCGGCGCGGCCGGTACGACCGATGCGGTGCACGTAATCCTCGGCGTTGATCGGCAGGTCGAGGTTGACCACCAACGGCAGGTCGTCGATATCCAACCCGCGCGCGGCCACGTCGGTGGCCACCAGAATCTGCACCTCGCCGGCCTTGAACCGCTCCAGCGCGCGCAGGCGGCTGGGTTGCGGCTTGTCGCCGTGGATCGAGTCGGCGGCCACGCCCATGGCCAGCAGCTCCTGCTCCAGCTGATCGACACCCTTGCGCGTCTTGGCGAACACCAGCACCTGGCCCCAGCGCTTCTGCTGCAGCAGATGCAGGAACAGCTCGCTCTTGCGCTTCTTGTCCACCGGGATCAGCCACTGCTTGACGCTCTTGGCCGCGGCGTTGCGCGGGCTGACTTCCACCGACAGCGGGTCGCGCAGCAGCTCGCCGGCCATCTGCCGGATCACATCGGAGAAGGTCGCGGAGAACAGCAGAGTCTGGCGCTTTTTCGGCAGCGCGCTGAACAGCTCGTCCAGCTCGCGGGCGAAGCCGAGGTCGAGCATGCGGTCGGCCTCGTCCAGCACCAGGGTTTGCAGCTGGGCGAACTTCACCGCGTTCTGCCGGTACAGATCGAGCAGGCGCCCCGGGGTGGCCACCAGTACATCGACGCCCTTGCGCAGCTTCATCATCTGCGGGTTGATGCTGACCCCGCCGTACACCGCGTAGCTGCTCAAAGGCAGGTGCTGGCCGTAGACCTGGAAGCTCTGCAGCACCTGCTCGGCCAGCTCGCGGGTCGGCGTCAGCACCAGCGCGCGCACCGAGTTGCTCGCCACCTGCGGACCTTCCAGAGTCAGGCGCTGCAGCAGTGGCAGGGCAAAGCCGGCGGTTTTGCCGGTGCCGGTCTGCGCCGCCGCCATCAGGTCGCGGCCCTTGAGCACGGCCGGGATGGCCTGACTCTGCACCGGGGTCGGGGTCTGGTAGTCGAGTTCGGTGAGCGTGCGCAGCAGGGGCTCGATCAAACCGAGGGAGGCGAAAGTCATGGGGCAACCGGCGAGGCAATGGGAACAGGCGCGCAGTTTACCCTTTCCCCACCTGCAGGAGCGGCTTTAGCCGCGATAAACGCTCGCGGCTGAAGCCGCTCCTACAAACCGCGCAGCGCTAGCCCGCCGCCAGCAGCGCCCGTACCTTGGCCGCCGAGAGGCTCTGCAGTTGGCAGAGGAAGGCATGATCGGCCTGCCGCCCATGCCGCTCGCGCAGCAGGCCAAACAGGTGCAGGGTCAGATTGGCGGCCATTTCGGCATCGGCCAGGGCGCGGTGGGCACGCCCTGTGTCGGGCAACCCGGCCCAGGCGTTGAGGTTGCCCAGTTTGTGACTTGGCGCTTCCGGCAACAGACGGCGCGAGAGCAGCAGCGAGCAGGCAAAAGGTTGCGAACGACGACGTCGCACACGCGCCAGCTCGGCATCCCAGAACTTCTGGTCGAATGAGGCATTGTGCGCCAGCAGCGGCCGCTCGCCGATAAAGTCGGCCACCTCGTTCATCACCTGCGCGGACGGCGGCGCATCACGCAACATGGCATTGCTGATGCCTGTCAGTTGCTCGATAAAGGGCGATACCCAGGCGCCGCTGTGCATCAGGCTCTGGTAACGGTCGACGATGCGCCCGTCTTCGATGATCGCCACACCGATCTCGGTGGCGCGCGCCTGATTCGGCGACACGCCGGTGGTTTCGAAGTCGATGACGGCAATGGATTCCACGTAAAACCTCAGTGATTGCGCAACAGCAGGTCGCCCTCAATGGGCACGTACAGACTGGCCGCGCGGATCAGCGACTGCGCCGTCAGCCCCGGCGCGCCGAAGGCGATGGCTTCGACGCCCCGACTGCGCACGCGTTCGAGCAACAGATCGAAGTCACCGTCGCCGGAGGCCAGGACGATTTCGTCGACCCGTTCGGCGGCATCCAGCACGTCGATGGTGATGCCCACGTCCCAGTCGCCTTTGGCCGAGCCGTCGCTGCGCTGAATATAGGGCTTGAGCTTCACGGTGAAACCGAGCTTGCGCAGGATCTGCTGGAACTGCTGCTGCTTGGCATCGCCGCGGTCGATGGCGTAAGCGTAGGCCTCGACGATCACGCCACGGCGGCTGACCTCGGCCCACAGCACGCTGTAATCGAAGTGGCAGCCATACACCTGGCGCACCGTGTAATAGAGGTTCTGCACATCGGCGAATACGGCGATCTTCTTCACCGGGAGTCCTCGTACGGGCAACGAAGGCGCCAGTATGCCAGAGCCGGCCAGCGGACGCGTCCGAGACTGGCCTGGGTGCGCTGCAGCCCCTATCCTTGACGCATGACACCTTTAGCCAGCCTCTGCCAACGCAATCTCGACCTGCTTCAACGCCTGGATATCCAGCATCGCCTGGTCGAACACGAAGCCGTACTCGACTATCCCACCGCCCACGCCGTGCGCCAGCGTTTTGGCCTGCGTGGGGTGGAGAGCAAGAGTCTGTTCCTGCGTATAGGCGCACAACGTCATGCCATGTTGGTCACCGTCGAAGGCGCCCGGGCCGACTGGGGCAGACTCAAGGCGCTGCTCGGCAGCCGGCCGCGCATTGCCAGCGACGAAGAACTGACCGCACTCACTGGCTGCGTGCCAATGTGCGCCTGCCCGTTCGGCCATGACGCCAGCATCACCCTGCTGATCGACCGCGCGGTGCTCGCCTGCGACTATCTGCTCTACTCGCCCGGCCCGCCCGAGCTGACCTTAGAGGTACCGGGCAGCGAGCTGCCACGCCTGCTGGCCGCGCAGCCCAACGCGCAACTGGAGTATCCTTGAACCTCTCCCGGCAACCAGCCAGAGTGCTGATGCCCAGTCATTCGGTAGCCTGTCGATGAACCCGCTTTCCATCCTGCGCGACGCCTGGTTTTTCTCCAGCCACAACCTGGCAGCAATCGCCCGCCTCACCCTGCCCCTGTTACTGCTCGAGGCCATCGCCCAGACGATCCTCGCAGCCCAGCTCGGCGCAGAGGCCAACCCGGCCTACGGCGTACTGCTTGGCGTGCTCTTCTACCCGCTGTATGCCGCGCCCTTGATCCTCTTTCTGCATGCGCGCAGCAACGGACAAACGCCAGATGGCGGCAAACTGTTCGCCGCCGGCCTGCAGCTATGGCCGAGTTTTGCGCTGATGACAGGCCTGAGCACCCTGGCGATCATGCTCGGTCTGTCGCTGTTCATCGTACCGGGTATCTGGATCATGATGCGCCTGGCCTTCTCCGAACTGATCCTGGTGCTGCGCCAGGAGCCGCCGCTGCGCGCCCTGCAGGCCAGCTTCGCGTTGACCGAGGGCCGCTTCTGGCCAGTCTTCGCCTGCCTGGCCAACGTACTGGTGCCGCTGTGGCTGCTCGACTGGTGGACGCAGCCGAACCACAGCGACACCCTGCTCTGGGTGCTGCACCAGGCCGGCAATGGCTTCCTCCAGCTGTTCGCCATCGTGGTGCTGTTCCGCCTGTTCATGCTGCTCGAACCCGAGCGACCGGCAGCGCCGGAGAACAACGACTGACAGGTCGTTGAAAAACCACCTGCTAGTCTTGCTGTTTTGCCCCACGCGGAGCGCGCCATGAGCGACAGCAACCCGAGCATCCTGTCCCACGTTTCCATCGGTACGAACGACTTCGCCGCCGCCAGCGCCTTCTACGCCAAGGTGCTGGCAACCCTGGGCTGCCGGGAGATCATGCGTCACCCTGGGGCGGTGGCTTTCGGTCGCGAATTCCCGGAGTTCTGGGTGCAGACACCGGTCAACGGCCAGGCCGCCACACTCGGCAATGGCACTCACTTCGGTTTCGTCGCCCCGGACAAAGCCTCGGTGCATGCCTTTCACCAGGCCGCGCTGGCAGCCGGTGGCCGCGACGAAGGCCTGCCAGGTCCACGCCCGGACTATGGCGAGCCGTACTACGGATGCTTCGTCAGGGATCTGGATGGCCACAAGATCGAAGCCGCCTTCTGGGACATGGCGTTGCTGCCGCAGCCCGAACAGGACTGAGGCAACGGGCTGTCACTGATGTGCGACCCTGGGCTGATAGCGCAGGGCGGCATTGGCGACCCACCCCTCACGCAGCAGGCTTTGCAGTGCAGCCGCCAACTGCGGCATGCGCTCCAGACGCTTGCGCGAAAAACCGATGTACAGGTCGGTACGCGTCTCGGGGTCATAGGCCGCCTTGACGATACGGCCGGCGAACCGGGGGTCGAGCAGTGCATAGTCGACCTGACAATCGGTCCCTACCAGCGCGTCGATACGACCACGCACCAGCATGCCCAGCAGTTGGCTTTCATTGCTCACGCCGACCTTGTCCAGCGACTGATCGTCGTCGAATGGCTGAAAATAGACGGACTCCAGCACATAACCGATACGCAACCCACGCAAGGCCGAATAGTCCCTGAGGCGCATGGCCTGCACCGGACTGGCGTAGAGACGGGGTGAACAGGCGTAGTAAGGGACATCGAGATACTGGATGTAACGCTCACGCTCCGGCGTCCTGGCCAGACCGGTCATCATGTCCGCAGTGCCTTGCTCCAACGCAGCCAGGCCTCTCGCCCACGGCGCACGCTGCACGTCGAAACGCAGGCCGGTTCGACGCGACAGTTCCTCGAGCAAATCGATATCCAGCCCCTGCAACTGGCCATCGTCCCTGATCATGCGAAACGGCGGCCAGAGATCGGTCATCACGCGCAGCGATTGCGCTTCTTCGGCCCGGCAAAGAGGCGCCAGCAGGAGCAGGGCCAGCAGCCAGATGCGCATCAGAGACTCCCTGAATCCCGCGGTTTCAGGCCGGACAGGCGCGGTAGCAGCACACGCTCGAACAACCGTGGGAAGAAGCGCGCCAGCACCCGCGCCCGCCAGTCGACATTCGACAGCACCAGCAACCGCCTGCGCTTGAGCGCGCCTTGATAGATGGCATCGGCGACGTCCTGCGGCGACGCGACCTTGCCCATTGCCAAGGGTGGCTGGGCAGCGACCGAGCCGTCACCGACCAGCGCGTTCTTGCGCAGATCGGTCGCGGTGAACCCGGGACACACCAGCATCACGTTCACACCCGAACCCTTGAGTTCGAAACGCAAGGTCTCGAACAGCCCGTGCAGCGCATGCTTGCTGGCGTTGTAGGCACTGCGATAGAGCAGTGGCGCGATGCCCGACAGAGAACTCAGCACGATGATCTGCCCGCGCCGGGCGATCAGGCTGGGCAAGGCCGCCTGGGTGCAGTGCAACGCGCCGAAGTAATTGACGGCCATGACCCGCTGGAACACGTCCAGGCGCGTCTCGGCGAAGGTGCTGCGGTGGGTGATGCCGGCATTGTTGACCAGCACATCGATACCCCCGAAACGCTCGCATGCCAGCGCCACGGCACGCTGCACCGCCTCGGCGTCGGCGACATCGCAGAGCAGGCCCAGTGCCTCGGCATTGTGGTGGTCGGCCAGGTGCTGCACCAGGCTGTCCAGCGCCGCCTGCTGCAGATCGAGAATCACCAGACGCGCTCCGGCCTGCGCCAGTCGCACGGCCAGCGCCCGGCCGATGCCCGCGCAGCCGCCGCTGATCAACACCACCTTGCGGTCGAATACCTTGTTGGCGAATACCTTGCGATACATGTACAGCTCCCGGAACCCAGTGTGACCGATGCCACCCGTCATCCTTCTTCAGGGCGACCAATAAGACCGTCTTTCGAAGCTCGAAGCATGTTACTGCAGCTCACGCCTGGCGTTCCTCGTCCCGGACGACCGCCATCCTCGGGCGAGTGCTCGGCAATCGACCGCAGATGCCTGGGCCGATCCGACACACTCGGGTATCCTCGCCTCCTTCCAGCATAGCCGCCCGCGTTGCCATGTCTCTGCCTCGCTTTATTCGCCTGCCCCTGTTCGCTGCCTTGCTGCTCGGCCTTCTACTACTCCTGGTCCATCTCCTGGCCTGGAGTCCGGCAGCGCAAGAGACCGCGCCCGTGTCCTGCAGCGGGCAGGTCGCGCAGCTGCAGCCCGGCCAGGCACTGAAGGTGATGACCTGGAACGTGCAATATCTCGCCGGCAAGGAGCACGTGTTCTGGTACGACCTGCCGAACGGCGACGGTCCGGATGAGCGGCCGAGCAGCGAAGATCTGGCGCGAACACTGGACGAAGTGGAGCGCATCCTGCGGGACGAACAACCGGATATCGTGCTGCTGCAGGAACTGCACGACAACGCCAAGGCCAGCGATTACCAGGACCAGTTGGCGCTGCTGCACGAACGCCTGGCCGATATCTACCCCTGCAGCAGTCAGGCCTTCTACTGGAAGTCCGCTTTCGTACCGCACCCACAGATTCTCGGCAGCGTCGGCATGAAACTGGGCACCCTCAGCCGCTTTCAGATCAGCCGGGCCGAGCGCCTGCAGTTGCCGATGCTGGCCAGCAACCTGCTGACTCGCCCGTTCCAGCTCAAGCGCGCGCTGCTGGTCAGCTACCTGCCGCTGCGTGGTGGCGGCGAGCTGGTGGCGATCAACACCCATTTCGATGCCTTCGCCCAGGGCGAGGACACCATGCAGCGCCAGGTACAGATGACCGACAAACTGCTGCAACAACTGCAGCAGGCGGGGCAACCCTGGATTTTGGGAGGCGACCTGAATCTGTTGCCGCCGGGCCAGTTCGAACGCCTGCCGGTCGACCAGCGCGGCTGGTATGCCGCCAACAGCGAGCTGCAGGACATGGCCAGGCGCTACCCGATGATCCCCAGCCTGTTACAGGCCAGCGGAGTGGACCAAGCCAGGTGGTATACGCATTTCCCCAACGACCCCGCCGCCAGCGGCCCGGATCGCACCCTCGACTATCTGTTCTACAGCCCACGCCTGACGCCGCTGGCCAGTCAGGTACGGCAGGACGACACGTTGCAGATTTCTGACCACCTGCCGGTCATCGGGCGTTTCTTTCTGCCTACCTCGCAATAGTCGTGACGGGGCTGGACAACAGCGCCACGACTTGTCCATTCTCGGCGGGCACGCGCTCCCGAACGACAAGACGGTAAACAGCCGCGATATCCGCATGCCAAGACGCTTCTACCTGCTACTGCTCACTCTGCTCTGGTTGCCTGCCAGCCATGCCGTCGATTTCCAGCGACGCATCCATGTCGGCTACTACGAGTTCCCACCCTATTCCTACACCGACGATCAGGGTCATCCCAGTGGTTCCGGAGTTCGCCTCACCGCGCGTCTGCTCGAAAAAGCGGGCTACCAGGCAGAGTTTCGCGCCTATCCCGGCGCGCGCCTGTACAACGGCCTGCTCGACGGCAGCATACAGCTCTGGTTCGGCGCAGCGGGCAAAGCCGAGTTGGCAGGGCACACGTTCGAGAGCCGTCACTCACCAGGCGATATCATCCTTAACCTGTACTACCGCCAGGACACGCCCAGGCCCCACTTACCGGATGACCTGCATGACAGCGGAGTCATCCTGATCACCGGCTACAGCTACTGGCAGGACATCAACCACTGGCTGCAAGATCCGGCCCGCAACATCACCCAGCACCGCACATCCAGCCATGCCTCGGCGCTGCAAATGCTGCTGCGCCAGCGCGCCGACTACCTGCTGGACTACCAGGCACCGGTGGACCAGGCCAGACGTGAACTGGGCATCAGCAGCCTGCCGTCGGTCGAGGTGCAGCGCGTGCCGCTCAAGCTGATCGTTTCACGTCACGCCGAGCATGCAGAAGCGCTGCGCGACGCACTCGACGAGGCCTACCAGCAGTTGCAGGACGAAGGCGCAGACCTGCAGTTGCCCTGAAGCACAGGCATGGCCAACAGCTACTCAATGCGATAGCTGAAGGTGTTCTTCACATTGGCCACCGCCACGGCCTGGCCGTTGACCACGCGCGGCTGATAGCGAAAGGTCTTGGCCGCCGCCAGCGACGGTTTGACGAAGAACGGGTGGCAGTCACCGACCACCTGCGGATCTTCCACGCGCCCGGCGGCATTCACCGTGTAAGCCACCGTGCATTCGCCCTCGATCTTGCGTTGCAGCGCACGCGGTGGATAGTCCGGCGCCTGCTTGGCGATGGGCAGGTACTGGCGGCTCGCCGCCTGCGCTTCGGCGCGCGCCGCTGCGGCAGCATTCGCGGCAGCCACGCGCTCGGCTTCGGCCTGACGCGCCGCGGCCAGCCGCTGCTCTTCGAGTTGCGCCTGGCGCTGTTGTTCTTCACGTGCCTGGCGCTCCTCACGCAACGCCTGTTCACGCCGCTGCTGACGTTCGCGTTCACGCTTCTGCGCCAGCTCGAGACGCTCCTGCTCCACCCGTTTGAAGGCCAGATCGGCTTGTTCCACCTGCGGCGTTTCGACCACCGGTTGTGGCACCGGCTCGGGCGCAGGGGGCTCAGGCTCCACGGGCGCAGGCGGCGCCACCACTGGCGCAGGCAGGGTGATCAGTTCAGTGGTGATCACCGAGGCCAGTGGTGTCGGCATCGGCGCCTGATGAGCCAGATTGAGCAGCACGTAAGCCAGGCCGGCATGCAGCGCAACGGCGCTGGCCAGCGCCAGGCCATGTTCACGCCAGGCCGGCCAAACGATGCGTGGGGCGGGCATATCCAGGGTCAGGCTGCTCATCTCAGGGCGCCTCGGTGATCAGGCCCAGGCGGCTGACGCCACCACGCTGCAGCTCCGCGATACCCGCCACCACCGAGGCATAGTCGGCGTTCTGATCAGCGCGCACGTAAACCTGAGTGTCCGGGCTGGCAGCGACGAGTGCGGCGATCTTTTCGCGCATCTCTTCCTTGTTCACTGCGCTGTCGGTCTGCGTCTCGATGTCCACTTCGCTGCCAAGGTTCCAGTAGAAGCTGCCATCGTCCTTCACCGAGAGCGTGACGATGCGCTGCTCGCCGGGCGTCGGCAGGGCTTCTGCGGCTACCTTGGGCAGCTCGATCTGCACCCCCTGCACCAGCATCGGCGCGGTGACCATGAAGATCACCAGCAGTACCAGCATCACGTCGATGTAGGGCACCACGTTCATTTCGGCCTTCAGGCCGTGCTTGTGCGTCGGTCGAACCAGCATTGCTCAATCCTCCTCAAGCCGCTGCGGCCATGCTCGGCGCTGCGCCGTTCAAACGCCGATGCAAACGCCCCTGCAGCTCGTTGGCGAAGGCGTAGTAACGGGCGATCAGGGTCTGGCTGCGCGCCGAAAAACGGTTGTAGGCCATCACCGCCGGGATCGCCGCGAACAGACCGATGGCCGTGGCGATCAACGCTTCGGCGATGCCCGGTGCGACGGTGGACAGCGTGGCCTGCTGCACCTGCGACAGCCCCAGGAAGGAGTTCATGATGCCCCACACGGTGCCGAACAGGCCGATATAGGGGCTTACCGAACCGACGGTGGCGAGGAATGGCAGGCCTTTCTCCAGACGCTCCTCCTGCTCGGCGATGGCCACCGCCAGGCTGCGCTCGACGCCATCGAGCACCGTATCCGTATTGCCCGGGGCATGCGGTTGCAGCTGGTTGAAGCTCTGGTAACCGGCCAGGAAGATACGTTGCAGGGCGGCATCGGCGGGCAGCTCCTGCTGCATGCCTTCGCGATACAGGGCACCGACCTCGTCAGTGCGAAAGCGCTTGAGAAAGTGCTTCGCCGACTGCTCGGTGCGGCGCAACACGCCACCGCGCTGAACGATCAGATACCAGCTGATCAGGGAGGCCAGTACCAGGCAGAGCATCACCGCCTGCACGACGATGCTGGCTTCGCTGATCAGCCCCCAGACGGTCATGTGTTCGAGGTGGGCTTGGTTTTGCATCGGAATTTCCTTCAATGGCTCGAGCCGCATGGCTCACATTTCAAGACACTGGCGTTACGCCTGGATGACAGACGCAATACCGTCCGTCTCACTCCAGGCCCAAGGCTGCGGCGACCGCCGTCCAGGGCACGTACTTGTAGTTCTGGTTGCCTTCGGGCATGCGCTTGCGGCCGTCCTGCACCACCAGCAAACCGCTGCTCCAGGGCCCACCGAGATTGACCGAGGTCACTTCCAGACCGTCGGTTTCCGAAGCACCGTCGATGCCGCGCGCAGCGTTCAGGCCGATGCGGAAACTGCCGCGCAGCCGGTAAGGTGCCTGCGCCTCGACCACCACGTAGCTGTCATTGCCCTGGCTGGAGATCATCAGGTAATCGCGCTGCTTGCCGTGGTAGAGGGCCAGGCCCTCGATGTCATCCTTGAGCGGACCACCGATGGCGATGACCTGCTCCAGCGCGGTCGATGCATCGGCGCGGGCATCCAGCGCCCACACCGCCACATCCTCTTCGCCGATATACAGGCGCTCGTTGCGGTCATCGGCGACGCAGCCCTCCGGCTGCGTCTCGGTTCTGAAGCGGCGCACCAGTTGGCCGCTGGCCTTGCCATCGGTGCTGCCCAGAAGGTACTGCAGGAAGGTGCCGTCCTTGTCGTTGACGATGGCGTGGATAGCGCCCTGGCGATCCTTGAACATGCACAGGCCGTAGATTTCCGCGAGCGGCGTGGCGATCTGGCCGATATCGGCGAGCACGCCGCTGGCCGGGTCGATGCTGAACAGATGCAGACTGTTGTGATCGCGGTTGCTGGCCACCGCCAGATCGACCTGGCGTTCGCCCAACTGGAAGCCGGGGCGCACGTCGACATTGTTGAGGCGGCCGACACGCAGATCCTGCAGTTGTTTGCCGGTCAGGTCGTAGGCCAGCAGCCCGCCCTTTTTGTCGGTGCCCAGCACACGGCTGCGCTCGGGGTGCGCGCGGTCGATCCAGATCGCCGGGTCGTCCGCGGCATCGCCCAGGCTGGGTACGCCATCGGTCTGTACCAGCGGCTTGAGCACCGCGAGCGCCGGCTGCGACGCCTGCGCCTCGGGCTGCCAGTTCAACGTCGCGCGGCGTGCACCGGCATCATCGACCAGCAACAGATCCAGGCCCTTGGCCGTGGCCTTCGCACTGACCTGCTCCGGCTCATCGAGCCCGGCGAGACGCAACACGCCAGCGCGTTGCCAGTGTTCTGCGCGGCGCTGCAACAGGTGCAAATTGGCCGCAGCCGAATCCAGCAGCAACAGGCCATCGGGCAGCACCGCCATGCCGGCGGCCGAGGCCTGCAGTTGACCGAAGGGCGCCACCAGCTCCACAGGCTCGCGCACGAGCGCAGCTTCAGCGGCGGCGTCATAACGCCAGACGCCGACGTTTTCTTCGTTCACATAGAGACTGTCGCTGCGATCGTCGACCTGGCAGAAGCTGCTTTCCGGCGGCAGGCTGAGGGCGCGCACCCGGCTCGGCTGAGCCAGTGGTCGACCGTTATCGGCCACCAGCCATTGCTCACCGATGCCCTCCTCACCGACCAGGAACAGGAAGTCGTTGCGTGCGCTATCGCGATACAAGCACAGGCCCTCGATGGCGAATCGGGTCTTGGGTAGGTACAGCGGCGCGCTCCATTGCCGATCGGCTTCGAGCCTTGTCAGCAACGCCTGCTGACGCTTCTTGTCGAGGGTGGCGACCAGCAGCCCGCTCGCATCGGCACGCTGGTCTAGGGTTTCGAAGCGCCCCGGCAATTCGCTCAGCACCCGCCCGTCAGCGCCGCTGACCTGCAAACTCTTGCCGCTAACCTGCAGGCGCTCGGCCCCTGGCAGAAAGGGCAGCGGCGCCAGCCACTGGATGTTTTCGCTGGCGATCAGCGTTTCGCTCAGCACGACGCTCGGCACCGCCAAGACGGCCTCTTGTCGATCATGGCTTTGGCAAGCGGCCAGGGTGATACAGAGCCCCAGCAGGGACAGGTTGAACAGTCGCATAGATTGAGAATTTCCTGGATCAATTGCCTGGTTGCAGTGACCTGAAGTTCTTTCCGGGTCGCCGTATACAGGTTTGCGTTCTTTCAAAAACTGTCTGCGGTATGGCGGCGATCATGTGGGAGGGGCCTTAGCCGCGAGCTTTTATCCTGATGCCAAAAACTCGCGGCTAAAGCCCCTCCTACAACCATCATTCAGCCAACCGGCAGCATCTACCTTTCAATCGCCAATCCCTGGCGCCTATGGAGCGGGAGTTCAAACCCGGGCCATCAGAAATGGGTCAGGGTCAGGCCGATCTTGTAGGTCGGGCCGTACTCCTCGTACTGGGCGTTGTAGCTGCGGTTGCCGGTATAGACGTAGTAGGACTCGTCGGTGATGTTCGCCGCCTCGACCGTCAGCTGCAGTTCGGGTGTGAGGAAGTAGCCGGCCTTGATGTCGACGAACAGTTGGTCATCGACATACAGATCGTGGCGCTTGTCTTGCACCGAACCGATTTCGTACAGGTAGCTGGACTTGTAGTTGGCGGCCACGCGCAGGTTGAAGCGATCGTTCGCCCAGCCGACCATGAAGTTGCCCACGGTGTCGGACTGGTTGGGCAGATCGATGGAGCGCTTGGCGCCCTGCCCTTCGATGCTCGCGTCGGACTGGCTGAGCGTCAGGTTGGCGCCCAGCAGCAGGCCGTTCCAGGGCGCCGGCAGCCAATCGAACTGCTGCGAGTAGGCCAGCTCGACACCGTACAGCTTGGCGCCGCTACCGTTGTCGAAACTCAGGGCCTCGTCGAAGCCAACCCAGTCCCCCGTGCCGGCCAGGTCGGTGTTGTAGATGAAGTTGTCGATGTCCTTGTAGAACAGGAAGCCCGAGACCACACCAGCGCGACCCATGTAGTGCTCGATACCGAGGTCGATGTTCATCGATTCCAGCGGTTTGAGATCGGGGTTGCCGAACGACGCATCGGCGCCGTCGATGGCAAAGCCCGGCGCCAGCTGACCGAAGGTCGGACGCACCACGGTGTTGGTCCAGGCGGCGCGAATCGCAGTGGACGGCGACAGCTGATAACGCGCATGCAGGCCCGGCAGCCAGTGGTCATAGCGGTTCTTGCTGTGACTGTCTTCGTACACGCCGTCGCGCAGGCCGGTACCCTTGGCCTCGAACTCGGTGCCCTCGTAGCGCACACCGGCGATGAAGCGCCAGTCGTCCACGTCCAGGGTGTTCATCAGGTAGGCGGCGTTGATGTCCTCACGCATGTCGAAGTCATTGATGCGCGAATTTTCCTCGTCATAGAACTGATTGCGATCCAGGCCGCCGATCAGGTCTTTGATAGCGCCGGCACTGATGCCGTTACCAAAGCGGCCCAGCGAGTAGTCGACATTACCGCTCTGGAAGCCGTCGAGCCCCACCCCGGTGAAGTCATCAAAGACCCAGACCTCGGTGTCGCTGGTCTTGTCACGACGGCTGAGCTTGCCGCCGAACTTCACCTGAGCGGCATTGCCCGCCAGGTCGTAATCGCGGGCCAGATCCAGGCGGATGTTCTTCTCCTTGTCCTTGCCGCTGACCTTTTCCCACTCCACCTCGTCGAGCTCGAAGGATGCCGGGTCGTAGAACGCACCACCGACGCTGAGATGGGGTTTGTGGGTGCCGTCGAAGCCGACGTCGGTGAAATCGCCGACGAACTCGGCACCGGCGATGCCGCCGGGGTCCTTCTCGGTGGCCTGGCTGTAACCGGCCTGACCACTGATGGTCCACAGGTCGATCATGCGCTCGCCGCCGAATACGTAAGACTGGATTTCCTGAGTGTCCTGGCGTGATTTCAGGTCGCGCCAGCCTTCAGCGTCGCCGCGCTCGCCCGAGCCCTGGGCATCCGCGAATTCGACACCGGCGGCGTTGCGCGTCTCGGTGTCCTTGAACTTGCTGTACAGGGTGCGCAGGTAATAGTTGGAATAGTCGTCCGGCTGGTAGTCGAAGTTCAGACCGAAGCCGGTGCGCTCGCGGGTAATCTCGTAGTCGCGCTGTTCGACCTCCTCGAGCCGCGCGCCATCATCGAAGTCCCAGGCGCCACCAGTCTCGACGTTCTCCGAGCCGAACTTGCGCTTCTGCCAGCTGAATGCCGCCGCCACACCGAAGTTGTCGACGCCGTCGCCAAAGCTGAAGCGGTCGCTGATGGCGCCGGAGAATTTCGGGCTGGTCTTGTCGACATTGGTGTCGTGGCTGCCTTCGCCGGAGAAGGTGTAGAACAGGCCATCGTGATCGAAGGCCGAGAGGCTCTCCACTTCGATGGTGCCACCCAGCGAGTTGGCGTCCATGTCCGGGGTCAGGCTCTTGACCACCGACAGCGACTGCACCAGCTCCGACGGCAACACGTCGAGCGCCACGGCACGGCGGTCGCCCTCGGGCGCCGGCACCAGGGTGCCGTTGATCGATACGCTGTTCAGATCCGGGGCGATGCCGCGCACGCTGACGAAACGCCCCTCGCCCTGATCGCGCTCCACCGACAGACCGGGAATGCGTTGCAACGCTTCGGCGGCGTTGTCATCCGGTAGCTGGCCGACCGCATCGGCGTGCACCACGCTCTCGATATTGTCGGAGAGCTTCTGCTCCTGCAGCGCCTTGTCGATGCTGGCGGCCTGGCCGATGACCTCGACACGCTCGACGGCCTCTTCCGCCCAGGCAGGTACCGCGGCGATGGCCAGCGCCAGCAGACTGACCCTGAACCCGGTTGTACGACTATGACGAAATGGCTTTGCCACGTTGAATCCCTCGTTTCGATGGCCCCTGGCGACACCAGGCAATGGCTGCGAAAGCTAGAAATCCTTTGTGGCACTTGCGTGACAGCACCTGCGCAATACCCCTCGAAAGCAGCATTTTTCGCGGCTTTTCAGTGAATTTTGAGCTGAATTGACCCCCGCTGTGCGCGGTGAGGATGCCCAGAGTCCCTCAACTAAATATGCGCTCAAGGCCGCCAATGCATCGCCGGCAAGCCGGCTCCTACAGGATCGCGACCTGCCTGCAACCTGTGTAGGAGCCCGCTTGCGGGCGATAGCGGTAGCTCTGTCAAAAGTGTCGCCAGAACCGCCAACACAACGCTGGTGAGCCAACGCCTGCAAAACAGCTATTGCTTAACCCAGCCTGAAAAAATCGCCTCTATCGGCACAAATCCCCTGAGCCAAATCGACCCCCTACCCGGTAACCGAACCGTCATACGCCTTTGTTTCCTTGGCGCCCCAAGCACTTCGTTCAACCAAGGAAACCGCACATGTCTCGCCCCCTGCTGCTGGCCACGCTGCTGGCCACCGCACTGACCACCTCCCTGAGCCACGCCGAGCAAGCGGTACCCCGTTCGCCCGGCCAGCCCTATGCCGCCGGCAATCTGGCGGACCGCATCGTGCTGACGCCAGGCGCCGACGCCGCCACGCAAATGGCCGTGAGTTTCCGCACCGACCTGCAACAGAACAGCGCCACGCTCGAATACGGCCCGGCACTGGCCGGCCCACATGTGGTCGCCAACGCTCAGCAGCGCAGCGGTGAAACCCAGCGCCTGGACGCCGAGAACGGCCCGTCCAACTACCATCAGGTGCGCCTGGAGGGGCTTAGCCCCGATACGGCCTATGTCTATCGGGTCAAAGGCAGTGCCGGCTGGAGCGAGTGGCATCAGTTCCGCACCGCCAAACAGGCTTTCGCCCCCTTCACCTTCCTGTACCTGGGCGATGCGCAGAACGACATCCTCAACGTCGCCTCGCGCACCATCCGCCAGGCGCTGCGCAGCGTTGCCCGTCCGGCGCTGATGGTGCATGCAGGCGACCTGGTGGCCTCACGCGACGACCTGGCCCACGACGACGAGTGGGGTGAGTGGAACCAGGCCGGCGGCTGGGCCTACGCAGCCATTCCGCAGCTGGTGGCCGCTGGTAACCACGAATACCTCGACAGCCTGCTGCCTGATGGCAGTGAGAGCCGCACGCTCGGCGAACACTTCCCCGCGCAGTTCGCCGTGCCGCGCAACGGCGCCGATAGCCTGCCGCATACCAGTTACGTCAGTGATTACCAGGGCGTACGCTTCGTGGTGCTGGACGGCACTTCGGCCCTCGACCTCGGCACCCTGGAAACGCAGACGCGTTGGCTGGAAAACGCACTCAAGCGAAGCCAGGCGACCTGGAATATCGTGGTCATGCATCAGCCGATCTACACCTGCGCCCGCCCCGAAGACACCGAACCACTCAAGAGCACCTGGCAGCCGCTGTTCGAACGCTACAAGGTCGACCTGGTGCTGCAGGGCCACGACCATTGCTACAGCCGCCTGACCCACGCCGCCGGCCGCGATGCCACACACCAGGCGCAACAGGCCAACCAGGCTATCGGCCCGGTGTATATGGTCTCGGTGACTGGCTCGAAGATGTACGGCCTGAACGACCGCGCCCACAGCCAGCCGGACCGCAGCGCCGAAGACACCCAGCTGTACCAGACCATCAGCGTCGAGCGCAGCCGCCTGAGCGTGCGCACCTACAGCGCCGATGACCATCTCTACGACGCCTTCGACATCCAGCGTGACAGCAAGGGCAACAACTACTTGCACGAGCCGCGCCTGGAGAAACCGGCCGAGCGCTTCTGCAGCCAGACCAGCGGCCCTGATGGCCTGCCCTGCACGGCCAAGGACAAATGACTGTCATCGAAATGATACCTGCCTCTGCCATGCTGGGCCGCAGACCACGGCGGCAAGGAGAGTCGACCATGAAAGCACTGCTGAAACTGCACGGGCTGACCCTGGCGGGGCTGCTCCTGGCAGCCAACGCAGGGCTGCTCATCTACCTGGCGACCGGCAACATCAAGCCCTGGGCCGAGATCAACTGGATGGATGTCGCTGGCGAAGGCGGCACCTGCCTGATTCTCTGCGGCTGGCTGATCATGCTGCTGCGCGGGCGCCCGGCAGGGCGCGTCACCCGCCTGCTGTCGCTGGGCCTGTGCTGCACCGCCTTCTCGATGTGGATGGACAGCCTCGACGAGTTCATTCGTTTGCCTGCCGAGGCCATCTGGGACAACTGGCTGGAGACGGCCCCCATGCCGGTGGGTATGTTGCTGCTGACGCTGGGCATGTATCACCTGCAACAGGAGCAACGCGCCATCAGCGAGCAGATGCGCAAACGTGAGCAGCTGCACCGCGACCATCGCCTGTTCGACAAACTCACGCCGCTGTCCGGCGCCCAGTACCTGCGTCAGCATCTGCAACAGGCGCTGCAGGAGGCCCGCGCGCAACAGCAACCGCTTTCGCTGATTGCCATCGATCTGGACGACTTCAGCCTGATCAACCAGCGCTATGGTCAGGCCGAAGGCGACCAGGTTCTCCAGGTCGTGGCCCAGTTGCTGCTGTTCAACCTGCGCCAGCAGGACATGCTCTGCCGCCTGGCGGGGGACCGCTTCGTCGCCGTGCTGCCCAATACCGGGGAACAACAGGCACTGATCATGGCCGACGAACTGCGCCAGAGCGTTGCCAGCCTCGCTCATCGCAGCCAGCGTCATGGCGAGCGCCTGCAACTGCGCGCCACCGTCGCCGCGGTGATGGCACTGGATGAGGACGAAGCTCAGTTGCTCAAGCGCCTCAACCTGACGCTGGCGAAGGCCAAACCACGCCTGGCGCGCAGCGCGTGATCGCCATGGGCTACGAGTGCGACAGCCGCTTCATCGCCGGGCATCATCTGCCTGCGGTGTTGATCGACCTGGCGCGCTCGCGCGGCATCGACACCCATCACCTGCTGCGCGGCTGCGAGCTGTTCTACGAGGACATCGTCACGGGCAGCACGTTGATCAGCCCCATCCAGTTCCTGCGTCTGATCACCAATGCCAGGCGCTTGCTGGACGCGCCGGACAGCAGCTTCCTGTTCGGCCAACGCTTGTGGCCCGGCCATTTCGGCGCCGCCAGCCAGCTACTGGAGCAGGCCGATCACCTGTTGCAGGCCCTGCAGGATATCGCCAGCTACCGCGCGCTGCTCTCGCCGCTGCTGACGCCGGTGTTGCACCTGGATGAGCGTTATCTGCACCTGTACTGGCGTGACAGCTGCGGCGCCGGCGAGCAGTTGCCCTTCTTGCTCGAAGCGAGCATGACCGCTGTGGTCGCCCTGGCGCGGCGTCAGCAACATGAGCGTCTGCCCTGGCGTTTCCAGTTCGCCTGCGCGGAGCCGCGTCATGTCGAACAGTACTGGGTGCACCTCGGCGACGACCTGAGTTTCAAACGCCCCTCCACGGTCATGAGCCTGCCCCGTGAGTACCTGCTGCAGCCCTGGCCGCAGGCCGGCGCCACCGGCGCGCACATCGCCCGCCACAACTGCGAGCAACAGCTGGCGGCCTGGGGCTGGCAGAGCAGCCTGCTCGACGAACTGCATGCCTATCTGAGCGCCAATATCCATCAGCCCTTGAGCCTGGATCGCGTCGCCGAGGCCTTCACCACCAGCCCGGCCACCCTCAAGCGCAAGCTGGGCAAGCACGGCAGCCACTTCCAGGAGCAGCTCGACCGGGCACGCTGCGAACTGGCGCTGTACCTCTATCAGGTCAAAGGCTGCAGTAACGAGGAAGTCGCCCAGCGCCTGGGCTTCAACGACATCACCAACTTCCGCCGTTCATTCAAGCGCTGGACCGGCCGTGTGCCGAGTGAACTGGGCGGCTTGCTGTGGGGCTGAGCGCAAGCCGCGCCTGCATCTCACTGTCCATCTGCACGCAGTACGCCAAGCGCCTGTTCCAGGCTGGCCCGCGACAGCTCGCCGAGATGGCTGCCCACCTGGCGCCCCTCGGCGTCGTAGAACAGTGTGGTCGGCAGTGCGCGCGAACCCACCAGACTGCCGAGCTCGGTGCGGCTGTCGAACAACAGATTGTTAAGCTGTAGCTGCTGACGGGTCAGGAACTCGGCGACCTGTTCCGCCTGCTCGCCCTGGTTGACGAACAGAAAGGTCACGGCCGTTTCGCGCTGCTGCGCCTGCATCAGCACTGGCATTTCGCGCCGACAAGGCGGGCACCAGGTGGCCCACAGGTTCACCACCAACGGCTGCCCGGCGTAGTCGCGCAGATTCAGCGTACGCCCATCGCTATCCTGCACCTGCACGTCGGGCAGACGCGTGCCCCGCTCCAGCGCCATCAACAACGCGTTGCCACCCAGCCAGAGGGCCAGCCCGACGCTCATGGCTACACCCAGCGAGCGGCGCAGTTTGGCCTGACGCCAGAGATACCAGGCGCCCAGCGCCAGCGCGGCGAGGATGCCCGGCCAGGCGATGAAACCGCCATCGCGGATATCCACCACGCGCCACGGCGCATCGCCATAGAACTCGGCATAAACCAGCACGAAGGCCAGCCGCGCCACCAACAGCCCCAGCAGCAGCATGCGAAACAGCTGACGTTCCGGATTGGCCGCGTGGCGGCGACCGATCAGCCACCCCACCAGAGTCGCCGCAAGCAGACTGCCGAACAGCAGCACATGAGTCATACCAAGGGCCAGGGGCCCGACATCGAGGGTCAGCATCAGCGTTTCATTTCCTCGGCTTGGCCCGCGCCGTCGGCTCGGCGATCAAGGGGTCGTCAGGCCAGTAGTGCTTCGGGTAGCGCCCCTTCAGGTCTTTCTTCACGTCCAGGTAGGTGTTGGCCCAGAAGCTGGCCAGATCCTGGGTCACCTGCACCGGGCGGCGTGCCGGCGACAGCAGGTGCAGCTTGAGGCCGAGGCGACCACCGGCGATGCGTGGCGTGCTGGCCAGGCCGAACAGCTCCTGCAGCCGTACAGCGAGCACCGGCGGGTTCTCCGTGTAGTCGATGGCGATGCGCGAACCGGACGGCACGCTGAGCGCACGCGGCGCCAGCTCGTCCAGGCGTTGCGGCAGCGGCCAGGGCAGCAGCGTTTGCAAGATCGCCGGCAGGTCAAGATTGGCGAAATGGCTGAGTCGATTGACCTTGCCCAGGAACGGCGTCAGCCACTGCTCGAGGCTGGCCAACAGCGCGGCGTCGGTCAGGTCCGGCCATTCGCTTTGCCCCTGCGCTTGCAGGTCCAGCTCACGCAACAGCGCCACCCGCGCCTGCCACTGCCGCAGCTCAGGCGTCCAGGGCAGCAGCTCCAGCCCCTTGCGCCGCACCAGACCGACCAGCGCCCGGCCACGCGCCTCTTCGTCCAGTGCCGCCAGCGCCTGGCGCTCCAGCACCAGTTCACCGACCTTGCGCTGGCGCTCGGCACGCAGCACGCCTTCGCGCTCGTCCCAGTCGAGGATGTTCAGTTCCTGCACCTGCTCGGCCAGCACGCTGCTAAACAGCGCCGGCTCAAGTTCGGCGGCCAGGTAGATGCGCTCCTCGCGCTGGCCCTGGCGGCTGCCAAGGTCGGCCACCACCAGCCATTCGTGCTTCATCAGCGCATCGGCTTCGCCGAACTGCGCGGCACGACCGTTGGCCAGGCGGTAGTCGGCACCACCGGCACGACGCTGCTGGGCAATGCGATCCGGATAGGCGAACGCCAGCAGGCAGCCGAGCCAGCGCGAATGCTCGGGGTCGCTCACTGCCTGAGTGATCGGCTTGCTCTTGATCATTCCCTGAAACTGCTTCGCCAGCTGCCGCGCGCGCTGCACGCCGCCTTGCGCGCCACGCCCGGCGCGGCTTTCGCCACTGAGCAGAGCCAGGCGACTGTGCAGATCGGCACCGCCCTGACCACGCAAAATATCGCGCTCGGCCAGCAGCGCCGCCAGGTCGCAGGCCAATGCGCCAAGGCCCAAGGCTCGACCGCGTAGTAGCAAATGGGCGATGCGTGGATGGCTTGGCAGTTCGGCCATGGCCTGGCCATGAACATTCAAGGCACCCCGCTCATCCAGCGCGCCGAGCCTTCCCAGCAGGTCGAGAGCCTGGGCGTAGGCGGCCGCTGGCGGCAGGTCGAGCCAGCTCAATTCTGCCGGGGTCACCCCCCAGCGCAGCAGTTGCAGGGCCAGGCCGGCGAGATCAGCCGCAAGGATTTCCGCAGCGGAATAGGCGCTGAGCTGCTCGTGCTGAGTCTGTGACCACAAGCGGTAGCACACCCCCGGTTCCAGGCGCCCGGCACGACCGGCTCGCTGGGTAGCAGAGGCGCGGGAAATGCGCTGGGTATCGAGACGGGTCATGCCGCTGGCCGGATCGAAGCGCGGTACCCGCGCCAGACCGGCATCGATGACTACGCGCACGCCGTCGATGGTCAGGCTGGTTTCGGCGATGTTGGTGGCCAGCACCACCTTGCGCTGGCCGGCCGGTGCGGGCTCGATGGCGGCGCGCTGGGCGCTCAGCTCCAGCTCGCCATGCAGCGGGCAGAGCAGGATATCCTCGCGCCCCGCCAGCACCTCGCCCAATTGCTCGGCCACACGACGAATCTCCGCCTGCCCCGGCAGAAACACCAGCAGACTGCCGGACTCGTCGGCCAGTGCCTGCTGCACCGTCTGCAGCACGCGCGGCTCGATCCACTCGCCAGCCTGGAACGGCGCGCCCCAGCGGATATCCACTGGGAACATGCGGCCTTCGCTGCGCAGTACCGGAGCATCACCCAGCAAGGTGGCCAGGCGCTCGCCCTCCAGCGTGGCGGACATCAGCAGCACCTTGAGCGGCGCCTCACCGCTATCCTCGGCGCGGAACATGGCGCGACCGTTGAGCGTCAGCGCCAAGGCCAGGTCGGCATCCAGGCTCCGTTCGTGGAACTCGTCAAATATCACCAAACCGACGCCATCCAGCGCCGGGTCGTCCTGCAGACGACGAGCGAGAACCCCTTCGGTGACCACCTCGATACGCGTATTCGACCCGACCTTGCTGTCCAGGCGAATGCGATAACCGACCGTCTCGCCGACACGCTCGCCCAACTCGCTGGCCAGGCGCTCGGCCGCAGCACGAGCGGCCAGACGCCGTGGCTCGAGCATGAGAATGGTCTGCCCCGCCAGCCATGGTGCATCGAGCAAGGCCAGTGGCACGCGGGTGGTCTTGCCGGCGCCGGGCGGCGCCTCCAGCACCACTTCATGGCGCTCGCTCAGGGCCTCGCGCAGGGCGGGCAACAGGGCATCGATAGGCAGGGCGTTCATCATATCTCCACAACGAGCCGGCGATTATAGAGCAGCCGCGCGCGGCGAACCGCCAGCGTCCTGACCGGTCTTATGGGCAACCGCGGACTAGCGGCTTTGCAATGGCGAACTGATATAGTTGCGCCACTTTTTCTGGAGGTGCTCATGCGCACGAAATCCCGTGTCATCGCTGGCGTCGTCGCTGCGACCCTGCTGACTCAACTGACCGCCTGCGGCTCGATCTTCTATCCGGACCGCCGTGGCCAGATCGAAGGCCGGATCGACCCGGTAATCGCCGCGGCCAACGCCGTCGGTATCCTGTTCTACGTGATCCCAGGGCTGATCGCCTTCGCAGTGGACTTCGCCACCGGCGCGATCTATCTGCCCGAAGGCCAGACCGCTCAGGTCGACCCGCAACAACTCAAGCAACTGATCGGTGAAGACGGCAAGGTCGATCAGCTCGCGCTCAAGGCGCTGATCGAAACCAGCACCGGTCACCAGTTGCCGCTGGATGACCCGCGTCTGATCCAGCACAGCGGCAGCACCGAGCAACTGGCCGCCTACGGCCTGCGTCCGGCAGCCTGAACCCATGCACGACCCGCAACATGCCAGGCTGATGCGCCTGGCCACCCGGGCCGCGCTGGCGGTAGCGCTGACCCTGGTGCTGACCAAGGCCATCGCCTGGTGGCTGAGCGGTTCGGTCAGCCTGCTGGCCGGCCTCACCGACTCGCTGCTCGACAGCGCCGCCTCGCTGATCAACCTGGTGGCCGTGCACTTCGCCCTGCGCCCAGCGGATGAAGACCACCGCTACGGCCATGGCAAGGCCGAGGCATTGGCCGGGCTCGGTCAGGCACTGTTCATCGGCATCAGCGCCATCCTCATCGGCTTGCAGGGCTTCGAGCGTCTGCAGGCGCCACAGCCACTCGAAGCAGAAGGCGCCGGCATCGCCGTGATGCTGCTGGCCCTGGCGCTGACCATCGGCCTGCTGGCCTTCCAGCGCAAGGTGGTGCGTGAAACCGGCTCTACGGCGATTCATGCCGATTCGCTGCACTACCGCTCCGACATCCTGCTCAATGGCAGCATCCTCGTCGCCCTGCTACTGACCCGCTTCGGCTGGCTGCAGATGGATGCAATCTTCGCCATCGGTATCGCCCTCTACATCTTCTGGAGCGCCATCAGCATCGTCCGCGGTGCGGTGGCCGTGCTGATGGACGAGGAGCTGCCCGCCGACGTCAGCGCGCAGATGCACGAACTGGCATGCGCCGTGCCTGGCGTACTCGGCACCCATGACCTGCGCACCCGCGTTTCCGGTACGCGCTGGTTCGTCCAGTTGCACCTGGAGCTGCCAGGCGAAATGAGCCTGTCGCAGGCGCATGAGCATTGCGAGGCAGTGGAAAAAGCCATCCACGCGCGCTACCCGCGTGCCGAAGTGCTGGTGCATGCCGACCCGCAGGAAATGGTCAGGCACTGATCACTTCCTGCCGGCCTGCGCCGCACAG